>NZ_JBIUAQ010000001.1:343233-980452 GCF_044547565.1 Amycolatopsis sp. NPDC052450
TATATTCGCGGGGTTTTGGGGGGTTTACGGGGCGCTGGTGGAGGGTCCCCCACCCGTCTTGCCCACCCCCAGTTTCGAAAGGTCTTGGGTTGCGAAAGTGGCTTTCGCAACACGCCACCCTCCGCTGCTCACTCAGCACGACGGAAAGGGCCGGTCAGGACGTCCCCACGTCCCTGACCGGCCCTTTCTCACACCCCGCACCTCGGGATACCCCCTGCGTATCCCCGGTGCCCGTTCATCCCTCCCCCGACAGAGGGACGACCGGGCACCCGGCCCGTGGGTGGATCATCACCGACTCCACCCACGAGACCTGCCCGCCCGAACGCCATGACGCCATTCGGGCGAACTTTTCTCATTCGTCGGCCAAGGGCTCCGACTGCACCCGCTTGAGCGCCGGGGTCGAGACGGATGCCCCGAGCAACGCCACCCCGATTCCCAGCACCACGGGTGCCAGCAGCCAGGGGCTCAGCACGACCGCGTCCTTCTCGACCATGCTGTAGAGCCCCATGCCGACTCCGATCCCGACCACACCCGCGCCGATGGTGGCCACCATCGCGGGCAGGGCCGCTTCCATCCGCAGCGCCCTCGCCAGCACCCGGACCGGTGTCCCGGCCGCGATGAGTGCCCCGAAGGTGCGGCGGCGATCCATCACCGAACCAGCGGTCGCCACGGCGGCGCTGCATCCGGCGAGCACGCCGGCGGCGATCAGGCCGATCACGGTGACCCGGCGCAGGTCGCCGAGTTCCTGCTGCTGGCCGATCAGGTGCAGGCCGCGGCTGCCGACCTCCTGGCCGGGTGCCGCGCCGACCAGCGCGGTCCGGACGACCTCGGCGTTCGCCGGGGTGGTCGGCACGACCACGTTGACGTATTTCGGCTCGACACCCGCGGGCAGGAGGGCCGGGTCGAGCACGATCGTGCTCGACGTGTCCTCGTCGCCGCTCGGCACGAACTGCACCGTTGCCTTCGGATCCAGCGCGGTGCCCGCCTTGTCGTACTCGGACGTCACGCGGTACACCGCCGGGTCGATCTTCTGCCTGCTGTAGATCGCGGGGCCCTGCGCGCAGGAGCCGCCGATGTTCACCCGCAGCAGTTTCGTGGCGTTCTCGCAGTTCATCACGAACGCCCGGTTCAACGTCTGCGAGCGGGTCCCCGTCTCGCCGGTGGCCAGGTAGACCTCACCGACCGCGATGGCCTTGTCGGTGATCCCGTTGCGGGCGAGGGAGGCGTTGGTCTGCTCGACGGTCTGCCCCGCGTGGGCCGCGTCGGACTCGGCGTAGAGGACGTTGTCCTTGAAGGTCCGGCCGCCACCCGCCATCGACTCGAACGAGGGCAGCAGGGTGAGCGCCATGGAGCCGGTGAAGACGGCGAGCACGACACCGGCGGTGGCGCGGTAGGCGCTCTTCGGGTCGTCGCGGAGCCTGCGCCCGGCCAGCAGCGACGCCGGTTTGCGCCAGATCCGGACGAACGTGCCGCCGACCGCCGAGGTGACCCACGGTCCGACGATGGCGGCCGAACCGACCAGCAGGAACAGGCCGAGCATCACCATCATCATGCTGGATTCGTCCTGGCTGACCGCGAAGAGGAAGAAGGCACCGGCCACCGGCACCGCGAGCAGACGCCACCAGTGCAGCGGTTTGCGAGCGTGCGCCGACGCCGCGAACAGCGGCGTCTTCAGCACCCGGCGGATGCCGAGGACCCCGGCGAAGACCACCAGCAGCGGGATCGCCACGGCGATCGCGATGGTCGAGCCGATCGAAAGGCTGAAGTCCGACGCGAGCCACGTGCCGCCGCCCCACGGGACGAACGTCGAGAGACCTCGCAGCGCCGGTGCCACGAGGATGCCGAGCAGGGCACCGATGCTCGCGGACAACGCCGTCTCGGCGGCGACGATCTTCGTCACCTGGCCGGGGGTCGCCCCCGCCAGCCGCAACGCGGCCATCCGAACCTCACGCCGGGCTGCGGTCAGCCGGGCCGAAGACGCGACGAGCACCAGGCTCGGCACGAGCAGGACGATGACACCGACCCAGGCGAGCAGCGCGAGCAGCGGGTCGGGCTTCGCTTCCTTGACGGGGAAGCCGTCCGCGGCCATCGCCGATGTCGGCATCGACTCCGGGGTGTGGCCGACGACGGCGACCAACTGCTCCGGGTACAGCAGCGAATCGGGTCCGAGCGAGTCGACGAGTTTGCCGAACCGGTCGCCGAGCTGCGCCTGTGGTGTCGACTGGATCAGTTTCCCGAGCTCCGGGGAGACGATCGCCTCGCCGGGCGCGGGCAGCCGCGGGATGCCCGGCGGCAGGCTGAGCGTCGGCGAAGTGCCGGTCTGGGCGATGTCGACGCGGGTGATCTCGCGGTCACCCGAGTAGTCCTTGTTCGCGGCCATCAGCAGCGGCGCGGCGCGCTGGGGCTGATCGGACTCGGAGTAGTAGCTGTGGATGTCCTGCCAGATCGCGCGCTGGGCGCGGGCCTGCGTGGCACCGGGGAGGGAGGCGAGCAGGATCACCAGACTGGTCGCGACGGCGACCCCGACCGCGGTGAGGATGGCCGACGTGCGGGTCCGGCGGTCGACCCGGAGCACCCGCATGGCCAGCTGGAAACTGTTCATTACGCGGCCAGCCTCGTCGCGATCAGGCCGTCGCGGATGGAGACGGTGCGCGGCATGGCTTCGGCGAGCTCGCGGTCGTGGGTCACCACGATCACCGCGGCGCCGCTGTCGGCGGCCGCGGCGAGCAGCGCGTCCATGGTGGCGCGGCCGGTGCGGGTGTCGAGGGCGCCGGTCGGCTCGTCGGCGAAGATCACCTTCGGCCGGTGCGTCAGCGCCCGCGCGATCGCGACGCGCTGCGCCTCACCGCCGGAGAGCTCGCCGGGGCGGCGCTTCTCCTTGCCCGCGAGGCCGAGCTTCGCCAGCCATTCGCGGCCGGCCTCGATGGATTCCTTACGCCCCTTGCCGCTCAGCAGCGACGGCAGCGCGACGTTCTCCTCGGCGCTCAGCTCGGCGACGAGCATCCCGGACTGGAACACGAAACCGAACTCGGTGCGCCGCAGTTCGCTGCGCTTGCGTTCGTTGAGCTGGTCGACCCGCTGTCCGGCAAGGAAGATCTGCCCGGAGTCGGCACGAAGGATCCCCGCGAGCACGTGCAGCAGCGAGGTCTTACCGGAGCCGGAAGGCCCGACGATGGCGACCGCGTCCCCCGCCTGGATGTCGATGTCGATCCCGGCCAGCGCGTGCTGCGTGCCGTACCGCTTCACCAGTCCACGCCCGGCGAGTACCGGCTGCCCTGTCCACTGTGGATCTACCACCGCGAGTCTCCCTAGTCAGTCACTTGTGTTCGGCGTCGGGGAAGAGCTTCGCCGCGAACCACCTGTGTCCACTTCGGGCAGACGGCCAGTGCTGATCACACGCGCATCGGCCGATCGGCCGACCCGGTTCGGGCCGGTCGGCCAAGGTGCGGACGGCGGCGGATCCTCTACCGTCACGGTGTGACAGCAGGTCCCTCCCAGAACAGGTTCTCCGCGCGGGTGAGTGCGCTCACGCGCCGGATCGGCATGCCCGCCGTCGTCCTGCTGGCCGCGCTCGCCTTCGACCTGGTCTTCGTGACCGACGCCGCTTTCGACGACACAGGCCGCCGCGGCATCGATCTGCTGCTGTTCCCCGGCATCTTCGCGATGGTGTTCTGCGCGCTCTGGGCGCGGAAACGGGCAGCCGTCGCGACGGTCGCGGCGTCGGTCGTCCTCGTGGCGTACACGCTGGTCGTCCGGTATTTCGACATCCCGACCTACTCGAGCGTGCTCGCCCATCTGTCCATCACCGAGGTGGTGGCCGGGGTCGAGATCCTGTTCTACGCCGCCCGCCGCACGCGGCCGGGTGTCGCGTTCGCCGTGATCTCCGGCCTGGTCCTGGCCACGCTGACCGCGGTGTCCGGCCGGTACACCTTCAACTACTACAGCGGCTCGGGCAGCACCATGGCGCAGGCGATGCTGTTCGGCGGCATTTTGCTGGGCGGCACGCTGGTCTTCGCGATTCCCGGGCGTGACCGCACGGCGAATCCGAAAAGCTACGAGACGCTGCAAAAACTCAACAAGCTGGTGATGGGCCAATGGCCGCTCATCGGCATGCTGGGCGTCGCGCTGATCCTGGAATTCAGCTTCACGTACGCCAGCGGGGCGCACGGCCTGCCCATCCTGGTCTGCTCGATCGTCGCCGCGATCATCGCGGTCGCCGCACCACGGCGACCGGCCGACGCGATAGTGGCGCTCGCCGCCGTCATGCTGCTTTCCACGCTGGTCACCCCGTTCCTCCGGCTCGGCTACGACTACCCGCTGCCCGGCGGCGTGCCGGGGACACAGATCGTCGCGGGGATGGGAGTGGTCGTCACGCTGGTCCGCGCGGCCGGGCTGGCCAAGGCCGTGCCACGGCTCGCGGTGCTGACCGGAGTCGTCGCGGTTTCCTCGATCCTCAACACCAAACGGCCGAGTTCCAGGCTGCTGACCGACCCCGACGACATCGCCGGGTACGGGGTCGCCGCGCTGCTGCTGCTCGGCATCGCGGTGGCGGTCGGACTGGCGCTGCGTTCGCGGGATTCGGAACGCACGCAGGTCATCCAGTCGGCGATCAGCGACGCGCAGACCTCGGAGCGGATGGCGCTGGCGCGGGAACTGCACGACGTCGTCGCCCACCACGTCACCGGGATCGTCGTGCAGGCGCAGGCGGCGAAGATGATGGGCGAGAAGAATCCGCAGGTCGCGGTCGAGGCGATGGGCCGGATCGAGGACGCCGGAGTGGAGGCGCTCGCGGCGATGCGGCGGCTCGTGCGGAGCATGCGCGGCGACGCCCCCGCCGGGAGCAGCGAGTTCAGCGAACAGGCCACCACCGACCTAGCCGCCGATCTGCGGACGCTGATCGAACGGTCGAACCACGGCGTGAAGACGTCGATGAAGCTCGAACTGCCGTCGAACGTGCCGCACGAGGTCGGGCGGTCGGCGTTGCGGCTGGTGCAGGAGTCGCTGACGAACGTCGGCAAGCACGCGTCCGGCGCCACGGAGGCGCTGGTCATCGCCGAGGTGACCGGGAACGAGCTGCACCTCCAGGTGACCGATGACGGACGCGAGCCGGAGCGCCGTCCGGCCGGCGGGTCGGGCGGCTACGGTCTGATCGGCATGCGCGAACGTGTCGCCCTGCTCCACGGCCGGCTCTCCGCCGGACGGGCGCCGGGCGGCGGATGGCGCGTCGAAGCGTGGCTACCCCTTGAAGGAGAAGAGTGATCCGGGTATTGATCGCCGACGACCAGGACATGGTGCGGATCGGCTTCCGGATGATCCTGGACGCGCAGGACGACATCGAGGTGGTCGCCGACGTGGCGGACGGCGTCTCGGCGGTCGCGAAGGCGCGCGAGCTGCGGCCGGACGTCTGCCTGCTGGACATCCGCATGCCGGGGATCGACGGGCTCGAGGTCACCAAGCAGCTGGCGGGGCCGGACGTCGCCGATCCGCTGAAGGTGGTCGTGGTCACGACGTTCGATCTCGACGAATACGTGCACACCGCGCTGCGGAACGGCGCGAGCGGGTTCCTGCTGAAGGACGCCGGGCCCGCGCTGCTGATCGAGGCGGTGCGCGCGGCCGCGCGCGGGGACGCGCTGGTCTCGCCGCAGATCACCGTCCGGCTGCTGAAGCATTTCGACGGCGGGACGGTGAAACGCGACGTCAGCCCGCCTTCGGAACCGCTGACCGCGCGCGAGCTCGACGTGGTCAAGGCCGCCGCGAAGGGGCTGACGAACACCGAAATCGGGGCCGAGCTGTTCCTGTCGCTGTCCACGGTGAAGACACATCTGGCGTCGGTGCAGGGCAAGGTCGGTGCGCGGAACCGGGTGGAGATCGCGGCCTGGGCGTGGCGGAGCGGTGTCGTGGACTGACCTAAGCTCCTTACATGCAACGCCGTTTCCACGCTCCCGTCGTACTCCCCGCCGACCCCGGTTGCTCGTTGCTGCGTGACGCCGTGGTCGACGTGGACGAAACGGGGCGTATCACCCATGTCGGTCCCGCGTCCGGGGCTCCCGGGACGTCCGCTCCCGTGACCCGGTTGAGCGGTCTTCTCCTGCCCGGCCTGGTCAACGCGCACGCGCACAGCCCGATGACGCTGCTGCGCGGGATGGGCGGCGACCTGCCGCTGCTGCGGTGGCTGACCGAGATCATCTGGCCGGCCGAGGCGAAGCTGAAGCCCGCCGACATCCGCACCGGCATGATGCTGGGCTCGGTCGAAATGCTGCGGCACGGCGTCACGACCAGCGCGGAGATGTACTTCGAAGGCGAACAGCTCGCCGACGCGGTGCTCACCACCGGCGGCCGGGCGGTGCTGGGTCCGCCGATCATGGAACTGCCGGGGATGGACTGGCGCGCGATGCTGAAGAGCATCGAACGCTGGATCGACACCGACGGCCTCCGGTTCGGGCCCGGCGAGCGGATCGAGGTCGGCTACGGGCCGCACTCGGCGTACATGCTGAACGCCGAAGCACTGCGCGCGACCGCGGAATCGGCGGCCGAACGCGGCGCGCTGGTGCAGATCCACGTGGCCGAGGCGGCGCTCGAAGACGTCAAACAGCGTGAAGAGCACGGCTCGGTGCCCGCGCTGCTGGAGAAGGTCGGGATGCTGCGGGGCCGGACGCTCGCCGCGCACGCCATCCACCTGTCCGACGAGGACATCGCGCTGTTCGCCGCGCGCGGCGTCGGGATGGCGCACTGCCCCGGCTCGAACGCGAAGCTCGCTTCCGGCATCGCGCGCGTCACGGAACTGCGGAAGGCCGGTGTCGCCGTCGGGCTCGGCACGGACGGCCCGGCGTCGAACGACGACATCGACCTGTGGGAGGAACTGCAGCTCTCAGCGATGTTCGCGCGGCTCGCGACCGGCGAATCGACCGTGCTGACCGCGGCCGACGCGTTCCTGCTCGGCACCCGCGGCGGCGCGGACGCGCTGGGCCGGACCGACATCGGCGCGCTGGAAACCGGCCGATGGGCCGACATGGTGCACGTCGACCTCGACGACCCGGCGTTCGCGGCGGGCATCGACGTCCCGGACGAGCAGCTGCTCTCGAACCTCGTCTGGGCCGCCGGCTCGCGGCGCGTCCGCGACGTGTGGGTGGCTGGCGAGCAGGTCGTCGGCGACGGCGAATCCCTGCGCGTCGACCGCGCGAAAGTGCAGGCAGAAGTCGCGGAGACCTCGGCGCGGCTGCGCTCTTAACTCACCTACCCAGCCCCCCACCCGTCCCAGGGGGCGGCCCCGAGGCCAGTCTATCGGGGGTTGGGGCTGGGGCCTGCGGAAAAGTGCTGATCAGGGCCTGGTTGTCCACAACGGTGCGAGGCTGTGGACAACTCGCCGCTGGGCCTGGGCGCCCAATGTGGCATTGGGGACGTTGAGCGACCCCAATGCCACATTGGGCGCAAACGGGACTGGCGGCGGAAACCGGTCCGGGGGGCCAAGCGAGCGGCGAAGCAAACGCGAGCAGGGCAAAGCGAGCAGGAGTGGCTAGACCAGGCCGCGCGGCCGGAGGGTCACGTCAGTGGGGTGCGCGTCACCGGTGGCGGAGACCGCGGCGAGGACGGCGGCCGCGACGGATTCGGGGCGCAGGAAGCGTTCCGGCTCATACGCGCGGCCTTCGTCGGCAACGATCGCCTGCTGCATTTCGGTGTCCGTGCGGCCGGGATAGACCGACGTCACCCGCAGCGCGGACTCCTCCTCCCGCAGCGCGTCGGCGAAGGCGCGGACCGCGAACTTGCTGGCCGCGTACGGACCCCAGCCGGGGCGCGCGTTCTGCCCGGCACCCGAGTTGATCACGACGACGTGCCCCTTCGCGGCACGCAGCGCGGGCAGCAGCTGCCTGGTCAGCGTGACGACTCCCAGGACGTTGACCTCGAAGTTCGCCCGCCAGTCGGCGTCGGTCGCGGCCTCGACCGTGCCGAGCCGCGCGACGCCCGCCGAGTGCACCAGCACGTCCAGCTCGCCGAATTCGGCGGTCGCCGCTTCCAGCGTCTCGGTGTCGGTCAGGTCGATCGGCCACGGCCTGGCGTCGGGCAGCGTGCCGGCGAGCGCACCGAGCGCGTCGGCGTCGCGACCGCCGAGCAGCAGCCGGTGGGTCGGGGCGAGCGCGCGGGCGACCGCGGCGCCGATACCGCGGGTGGCGCCGGTGACGAGAGCCAAGGGGAGATCAGCCATACCGCCACGCTAGTGGTTCGGGTCCGGACCACTGACGCGTGTCCAGGGAGCGATCTCGCGTGATTGAAAAGCGAACTCGCGTGATCAGACGGCGATCTCGCGTGATTGAAAAGCGAACTCGCGTGATTGGGGGCGGAACTCGCGTGTTCAGTTGCCGCACACGACGGGCGGCGTCGCCACCCGGGGGAACCGGACGGAACCGCGGGTGAACGACCCGATGAGGTTGTCCGCGAATCGTCCGGCCGTCAGCGGATCCCGCACCGACGCGTCGATCGCCCTGATGTCCGGGCAGTCGAGCGCCGCTCGTGCGGCGGCGACGTCCTCGCCGCGGGCCGGGCCGCCCTCGGCGATCGGGAGCCGCGCCGAATTCGCCAGCTCCCACACCGCGGGCAGCCACTTCTGGTGGCCGGGCCTGCCGTTGGGGAGCGACGTCGAATGCGCGGCGAACGGGTTGGCGAGGCCGTATCCGTCGCGCAGCCGCATGTCGAGCGGGATCAGCAGGCCGAGTGCGCCCATGCTGTCCGCGGCGACGGTCACGTACGGCCGGTCCGTCGGGTACGCGTACCAGCGTCTGGTCGCGTAGTCCTGGATCAGCACCGCGGGGCCGCTCACGCCGCGGATCGCTTCCAGCGTCGAGGGCATCAACGGATGGCCGGCGTAATCCTCCGCCAGGATCGGGTGCTCGTGCCCGGTCGCGCGCGACCAGAACGAGCGCTCATCCGTGACGCCGACAGCGCGCGGAGAAGCCGAGTACGACGGGCGAAGCGACCCGGCGGCCACGACCGCCCAGATCCCTACGACGGCCAGAAGCACCACGGTCACCCTCGTCACCGGCAAGGCCAGCACGGGCAAGAGCAGGCAGAACAGCGCCGGGAGCAGCATGCGCCCGTGCATGAAATCCCCGCCGACCCGGATCACGTACAGCGCGAGCAGCACCGCGCCGGCCACCGGGACCGCGGTGAGCACCGCGAAGGTCTTGTCCACAGTGGACGTGACGGCGACCACGGCGGCGGCGAGGGCCAGTAACGGGAGCCACAGCCAGTACGGCTGGACGAGGTCGGTCAGGTACGACCAGCCTCGAGCCCAGTTCGCCTCCGACGCCTCTTTGACCAGCGCGGTGTTCGGCGTCAGCAGACCGTAGTAGCCCATCCGGAACACCTGATAGGCCAACGGGAGCGCGGCGGCCACCGCCAGCAGACCCAGCGTGCGACGACGTCCCTGCCGCGCGAGCACGAACAGCGCGGCCAAGGCGACGGCGCTGAAGAGCGCGAGATCGGGCCGTACCAACGGTCCCAGCCCGGCGACCAGCGCGACCGGCCAGGTGCGCAGATCGTCCATTGTGGACATACGGCGGACGAGCAGCCACCAGGTGCCGCCCAGCCACAACGTGATCAGGCCGGTCTCGAGCCCGGACGTCGCGAAGTCGCGGAACGGCGGCAACGCGCACACCACCAGCGCGCCGGCGGGTGCGAGCCCGTGGAACGCCAGCGGCTGGTAGAGCCGCCGGGCGCCGTCCAGGCCGAAGAACAGCCCGGCGACCGAGAAGAGCAGCCCGGTGACCACGGAGATCCACTCCAGCGGCACTCCCGGGATCAGCCCGAGGACGCTCAACACCGCTGTCCACAAAGGACTTGTGTTGGCTTCGACCCGCTCGCCGATGTTGAACACCGGACCGTTGCCTGCCAGGATCTGGCGGACGGTCCGCAGCACGATCAACCCGTCGTCGCTCATCCAGCGGCGGCGCCAGGCCAGCTCGGCGTAGACCATCAGCACCAGGCCGAACCCGAACCACGTCCAGGTCGACGGCCGCCGGAACCAGGTGCGCGAAGGCCAGTCGGGCGTGTTCTCACCCGTCGTCGTGTTCGTCTGCGTCATGGCCCCGCCCGCCTCGGTTGCGTGCGCAGGAGATCAGGTCCGCGGCCCCAGAGTCAAACCGCCCGGGCGGCGAGGCAGGACTGTGGCAGCTTCCTCCCTTCCATGGCCAGCCGCGCGGTGACCTCGAAGCCTGCCTTTCCCAGCAGGTCGGCGACCTTGCCGGGATCCAGCAAGTACGCGTCGTAGGTGACCGGGTGGCCGTACGCCGTCTCCGGGCTCAGGCGCTCGTCGCCGACGTGGAACCCGAGCAGCAGCCGCCCGCCCGGCGCGAGCACGCGGCGGAACTCCGCGAACACCGCCGGCAGCACCTCCGGCGGCAGATGGAAGATCGACCACCAGGCGACGAGACCGCCCAGTTCGCCGTCCGGGAGATCGAGGGCGGTCATCGAGCCGACGAAGAACCGCAGCTCAGGGTGCTGACGGCGAGCGATCTCGATCATCTTCGGCGACAAGTCGACACCGGTGACCTCGAGGCGGAGCGACGCCAGATGGGCGGTGACATGGCCAGGGCCGCAACCGACGTCGGCGACCGGGCCGCGCACCTGCTCGGTGAACGCGGCGAGCATCGCGCGGCTGATCGGCTCCTGCTCGAAGAGCGGCCCGATCCGCGTCACGTAGGCCTCGGCGACGGTGTCGTAGGACTCGCGGGTGGTGGTCAGGAACGAAGGTTCGGTCACGATGGGCGACGCTAGCGGCACCCACCGACAATTCGCGCTCGTGCGCGGCGACCAGAAACGGGCAGCGGGTGCGCCCAATGTGGCATTGGGGACGGTGAGCGTCCCCAATGCCACATTGGGCGCGCCGAACGAGCCAGCGGCACCATCGGCAGCGCTCAGGGCTCGAGTAGGCCGGCGTCCCTGGTCAGGTCTTCCGGTGCTCCCGGCGAGGCCACCGGCGTGCAGCCGGTCGCGGGATCCGCCGCCGAATCGGTGCCGTTGTACCGCGCCGCGCCGGGCCGGGTCAGCTGACGGGAGCCGACGTCGAAGCACACCTGGTACGAGCCCGGACGCAGGCTTTCGAAGGCGTATCGCCCGTCGGGCCCGGTCACGGTCGAGCCCGCTTCCTTGCCCGAAGCGTCCTTCAGCGTCACCTTCACGTCCGGGACGCCGAGCTCGTCGCGGCTCTGGAGGCCGTCTTTGTCCTTGTCCAGCCAAACGAAGTCGCCCAGTTTGCTCGTCGGCGCGGCCAACCCCGCCGCGAGCGTCAGGTCCAGGCGTTTACGAGGGCCGACCGTGGTGGTCGCGGTACAGCCGGTCGCCGGGTCGGCGTCCGAATCCTTCGCGTCGTCGCCCGCGTCCTTCGTCGTGTACGTGAAGGGAAGCCCGCTGATGTCGAAACAGGCCTGGTAGATGCCGTCTTTCAGCTTGGTGAAGCGGTACTTGCCGCCGGCGTCCGTCGTGAGCGTGCCGAGCGCGGTGCCCGACGCGTCCTTCAAAGTCACCTTCACGCCTTGAACGCCAGGTTCCCCGGAGTCCTGCAGACCGTTGCGGTCGAGGTCGTTCCAGACGAACTCGCCGATCTCGTCGATCGCGGGCGGCGGCGTGACCTTGATGGTCGTGGTCGCGGTCTTCTTCGGCACCGTTCCGCTGGAGACGGTCACGGTGCTGACGTGGCCGTTGTCCGCTTCGGTGACGTTCTTGTGGTCGCAGGTGACGGTCGCGGACTTGCCGCCTTCGAGGGTCGCGATCGGGGCGGGTTTCACGTCGCAGTACGGGTCTTCGACCTTGATGTCGGTCAGCGTCGTGGTGCCGTCGTTGGTGACGGTGAACCGGTAGTTCGCGGTGGTACCCGCCTCCAGGGTGGCCGTGGCGCCCCAGGCCCCGCTCGCCGGATCCCGCACCTCGGCCTTGGCCGAGAACGAGGCGACCCGCAGATGGACGCAGTCCCACATGACCCAGTTGCGATCGGTGGCGGCGAAGAACTTCACCGCATTCGCCGACGACGGGGCGGTCGATGGCGGGAAGTCCTGCCGGGCCAGTTTGCCGTCGGCCTCGACGGCGTGCACGACCTTGAGCTTGTTCTCCAGCACGACCTTGCCGGAGCCGTCGTAGAACCGCAGCCCCGTCTCCTGGACGGCGTCCGCGCGCCGGAGGTTGCCGTCGTTCGTGCCGGTCCAGTCGGTCAGCGTGTAGACGGCGCCGGGTACGAACTTCATCGCCGCGTAAGCGGTGCTGATCATCTTGTCCGGCGTCGAGATCAGGGCGTATTTGCCGCCGTCGGACTGGTAGCCGCCGGCCGTCGACAGCCGCGGCTGTTTGCTCCTCGGCGTTCCGATGGGCACCGGCGCGGCCGGGTTGAACATGTACCCGGCGGGCGGGCTGCCCTGTTCCACGCTCGGATTCGGCGCGGCGCCGCCGGCGCAGCCGGACGGGACGGTCTCGGCCTGCGCGGACGCGGGAGCGATGCCCGCCACGAGTGCGCCTGCCGCCATGAACACCAGTGCCCTTTTCACAGGGCTGAAGCTAATGAGCGCGACACCGTTCCGTCATCACCGAACGGTGTCGTCCGGCGCCCCGATCAGGCAGAAGAGTCTCGCCGAGAGTGATCGGGGCGCCGGAGGCCACTACTTGACGCCGATGCGGCCGACCTGGCCCCAGCGGCCCTTCTTCCACACCGAAACGATCGACGGCCGCGGCTGCGTCGTGCCGCCGTCCGGCCAGTGCGACGTCGGGTTCGCGGAGCTGGCCGCGTCCTCACCGGGGTGCTGCACGGCGACGAGCACCAGGTGGTCGGTCACCACCGGGCCACAGCATTCCGCGCCGACCGGGACCGACAGGAACTGCTTGACGTGCCCGCGTTCCGGACCGTCGACCGGCACCGAGAACAGGCCGTCGTGGGCGCCGAGCGCGTTGCCGTCGGTGGAGATCCACAGGTTGCCGTGCCGGTCGAACGCGACGTTGTCCGGGCAGGAGATCGGGCTGACCTGCTCCTTCGGGAAGCCGCCGAAGTAGGTGTCCGCCGTCTTCGGGTCACCACAGACGAGCAGCAGCCGCCAGGAGAACTTCGTGGCCGCGGCGTCGCCGCCGTTCTCTTCCCATTCGAGGATGTGCCCGTTGCGGTTGTTCGGCCGCGGGTTCGCCTCGTCGACGTTGGCCTTGCCGGCGGGGCCACGCTGGCTGTTGTTGGTCAGCGCCGCGTAGATCCGGCCGTTGACCGGGTTCGGCTCGATGTCCTCCGGCCGATCCATCTTGGTCGGCTGGACCTTGTCCGCCGCCTCGCGGGTGAAGACGTAGACCTCTTCGGCGGTGAAACCGTCCACAAAGGACTTGTCACCGGCGGCCAGCGGGATCCACTCGCCGACACCGTCGAATTCGCCGTCCGCGGGGAGCTTCCCGGTGCCGTCGATCTCGGCGGCCGGGCTGTCGCCGGTGAACCGGCCGACGTAGAGCGTGCCGTCGTCGAGCAGCGCCGAGTTGTGGCGACGCGCGTGCGCGCTCTTGCCCGGCTTGTACTTGCCCTTGGAGACGAACTTGTAGATGTACTCGAAGCGCTCGTCGTCACCCGAGTAGACGGCGACACGGCCGTCCTTGGTGATCTTGATGTTCGCGGCCTCGTGCTTGAACCGGCCGAGCGCGGTGTGCTTGATCGGTGTCGAGTTCGGGTCGTTCGGGTCGATCTCGACGACCCAGCCGAACCGGTTGGCCTCGTTGGGCTCCTGCGCGAGGTCCCAGCGTTTGTCGAACCGCTCCCACTTTCGGGTGCTTTCGGTGCCGGAGAAGCCGTACCGCTTCAGGCGGGCCGCCGCGACCGGGTCGGTGACCTTGGCCGCGTTGGCGAAGTACTGGTTGACGTTCTCCTCACCGGAAAGCACGGTGCCCCAAGGGGTCACGCCGCCGGCGCAGTTGTTCTGCGTGCCGAAGACCTTGCGGCCGGTCGGGTCCGCGGACGTCTTGAGGTACTTCGAACCGGCGGCCGGGCCACGCACCTCGAAGGCGGTGTTCAACGTGATGCGGCGGTTGAACGGACTCGGCGTCACGCGCAGCGCGCCACCGATCGGGTCGCGGAAGGCCTGGACGACCGAAAGGCCGTGCGCGGCCCACGCGATCTTGACCTGCTCCTCGGTCGGGTTCTTCGGGTCGTACTGGTCGGCCGGGAACATGTGGACCTCGGTGGTGTACTCGTGGTTCACCACCATGAGGTTGCGGATGCCCAGCGGGTCCTGCGGGATCAGGCCGACGAAGTCGCAGTTGTAGCCGAACTGCTTCGCCTGCGCGGCCGCGGTCTGCTTGTGGAAGTCGAACTTCGGCGCGCCCCACTCGACGGCGTCGCCCCAGCGGATGACGACGCGCTGCTCGTAACCCTCGGGGATGGTGATCGCGTCGAGCGTGTTCGGCGGCACCGCTTCGAAGTCGGTGCCGGGCACCGGACGCCCGGGGCGGCCCGGCTTGCCGTGGCCCGCGGCGGACACGTCGGCGGGGGTCTCGGCGGCGGCCGTGCCGGACAGCGCGGCGAAACCACCGGCGGCCGCGGCCATCACGGCGCTCGCCTTCAGCGCGCCACGACGGGACAGCATGTTCTTGACGACGTCGCCGAAGTACTCGTTGTCCGACGTGTTCGGCTCGGGGTGGGCGCACGCGTTGCCGCAGCGGTACTCGCAGGTGACCGCGGAGCGGCCACCGGGGTGGGAGGTGATCAACGGCAGCAGCCGCTGAGGCTCGAAGGACACAGGGCCTCCATGGTCGCGGTGGGTACACGTAGTCCAGTCGGGGGAACGTCGTGACGGTAAGCGACCAAAACGATCCAGCTCTGGCCGGCAGATGAACAGCGCGCGAACGAGCGATGGCGCGCTGCCGGACCGGCCGCGCGCCATCGACGAAAAGTACTGCTAGATCGTTGCTTACCGACTAAGAACCGATGTCGGACAGGCCGTGCCTGCCGGGTTTCCAGACCGCCACCACCGAGGGACGGGGCTGGGTTTCGCCGCCGTCCGGCCAATGGGAGGCCGGTTTGTCGGCGTTCGCGCCGTCGACTTCACCCGGATGCTGGACACAGACCGTGACGATCTTCCGCTCGACGATCGGCCCGCAGGTCTCCGCGCCGCGAGGCACGGTGAGGAACAGCTTCAGCTCCCCGCGGTTGCGGCCCTCCAGCGGCACCGAGTAGAGGCCGTCGTTGATGCCGAGCGCGCCCGCCGAGTCGGTGGAGATCCACAGGTTGCCGTGCTCGTCGAAGGCCACGTTGTCCGGGCTGGAGATCGGCGAGACCTGGTCCTTGGGGAAACCGGCGAAGTAGGTGTCCGGCGACGCGGGATCACCGCACACCAGGAACAGCCGCCAGCTGAACGTCAGCGCGAGCGCGTCGCCGCGCCGTTCCTCGAACTCCAGCACCTGACCGTGCTTGTTGTTCAGCCGCGGGTTGGGCTCGGTGGCGCCTTCCTTGCCGGGGTTGCCGCGTTCGACGTTGTTGCTGAGCGCGCAGTAGATGCGGCCGGTGCGCGGATGCGCCTGGATGTCCTCCGGGCGGTCCATCTTGGTGGCGCCCACCTTGTCGGCCGCCTCGCGGGTGAAAACGTACACCTCTTCGGCGGTCATTCCGTCCACAAAGGACTTGTTGCCCGACGCCAGCGGGATCCATTCGCCGCTGCCGTCGAATTCGCCGTCACCGGGGAGTTTCCCGGTGCCGTCGATCTCGGCGGCCGGGCTGTCGCCGGTGAACCGGCCGACGTAGAGCGTGCCGTCGTCGAGCAGGGTCATGTTGTGCCGCCGGGCGTGTGCGCTGTCGCCCGGCTTCATGCGGCCCTTCGAGATGAACTTGTAGATGTACTCGAAGCGCTCGTCGTCGCCGGAGTAGGCGACCACGCGGCCGTCCTTGGCGACGCGGATGTTCGCCGTCTCGTGCTTGAACCGGCCCAGATGCGTGTGCTTGACCGGGGTACTGTCCGGATCGTTCGGGTCCAGTTCGATCACCCAGCCGAAGCGGTGGGCCTCGTTCGGCTCCCTGGCGATGTCCCAGCGCGCGTCGAACCGCTCCCACTTGCGGGTGGTCGCGGTGCCCTTGATGCCGTAGCGCGCGTATCGCTTGCGCTTCGCGGGATCGGCCACCGTGTCCGCGTTGCCGAAGTACTGGTTGATGTTCTCCTCGCCGGACAGGATCGTGCCCCACGGCGTGACCCCGCCCGCGCAGTTGTTCATCGTGCCCAGCACGACCGTTCCGGTGGGGTCCGCGGCGGTCTTGAGCAGGTCGCTGCCCGCCGCCGGACCCGTCACCTTGAACGGCGTGTGCAGCGTGATCCGCCGGTTGTAGCGGGACATCCTCGGCCGCAGGTGCCCGGTGTCGCGTCCGCGCGACACCTGGACGACGGTCAGCCCGTGGGCGGCCCAGGCGATCTTGACCTGTTCCTCGGTCGGGTTGTCCCGGTCGTAACCGCGGAACATGAACTCTTCCGACGTGTACTCGTGGTTCGTGACCAGGAGCGAGGAGAGTCCGAAATGATCAAGGGGCAGCAGCGCGGCGAAGTCGCAGTTGTAGCCGAACTGCTTCGCCTGCGCTTCGGCCGTCTGGTGGTCGAAGTCGAACTCAGGCGCGCCGGGCAGCACCGCGTCACCCCAGCGGATCACGATGCCCTGCTCGTAGCCCTCCGGCACGACGACGGCGTCGAGCGTGTTCGGCTGGACCCGCTTGTAGCCGGTGCCGGGTGGTGGTTTCGGACGCCCCTCGGGAGTGGCCGACGCGGGTGCGGCGAGCGCGAGCGGGGTGCCGGCGGCCAGCGCGACGACGGCTGTCGCCTTCAACGCGCCACGGCGGCTCACCGCGCCGAGCACGTCGGCGAAGGTGGGGTTGTCCGAGGTGTTCGGCGCGTCGTGGAAGCACGCGTCGCCACAGCGGTAGGTACAGGTCACTGACGCCCGGCTTGGTGAGTGGCCGGCCAGCAACGGAAGGAACTTCACTCGGACCTCCGGTCAGGCAGTTCGGGAGGTCGACGCTAAGGCACCGGACCAACGAGAGGAAACCCCTCGTTGGTCCGGCGTTCACCTTTTGTTCCGGTTCACATCTCCTCGCCCACGAGAACCGCTTCGGCCGGGATCGTGTGCGGGTCGGCGGTCTTCTCACGGATCGTCAGCAGGGCACCGGCGAGCACGCACAGGATCGCGGCGATGACGAACGGCGCCTGCTTCGCGCCGAACCACTCGGCCAAATGACCGACGACGGTCGCGGCGACCGCGCCACCGAGCCAGCGGCAGAAGTTGTAGCCCGCGCTCGCGACCGGACGTGGCGCGCCGCTGATCGACATGGCCGTGCCGGTGAAGAGCGTGTTGAGCAGACCGGACACCAGCCCCGACAGGATGATGCCGACCACCAGCACCGGCTTGCTCGGGATCGCCATGATCAGCAGCAGCACGGCGTAGCCGAACACGGCGACCACGGTCGCGTGCCGCTCGCCGAGCTTCGCGGCGAGCTTCGGCGCCAGCACCACCCCCGCGACGGCGACCGAAAGGCCCCAGCCGCAGAAGATCAGGCCGACGGCGACGGCGCTCCACTCCAGCACGAACGGCGACCAGGCCAGCACCACGAAGAACGCGGCGGTGTAGAGCGCGGAACCGATCGAGGTACGCAGCAGGCCGCCGTGCTTCAGCGCGCGGAACGGGTCGAGCAGGCGGATCTTGGGCCGCTTCTCCTTCGCGTCGGTGGTCAGGAAGATCGAGCACAGCACGAGACCGCACAGCATCAGCAGCGAAGTGCCGAAGAACGGGCCACGCCACGAGATGCTGCCGAGCAGGGCGCCCAGCAGCGGACCGACCGCGAGGCCGACACCGAGCGCGGCTTCGTACAGCAGGATCGCGCCCGCCTGGCCGCCGGTCGCGGCGCCGACGATGACCGAAAGCGCGGTCGCGATGAAGAAGGCGTTGCCGAGACCCCAGACCGCGCGCAACCCGATGAGCTGCTCGATCGACCCGGACGCGGCGCACAGCGCGGTGGCGACGACGACCAGTGTCAGCCCGACGACGACGGTCCGCTTGGCCCCGAACCGGGCACTCATCGCGCCGGTCACCAGCATGGCGACCGCCTGGACGCCGAGGTAACTGGAGAACAGCAACGTCACTTCGGACGGCGTCGCCTTCAGGCCCTCCGCGATCGACAGCAGGATCGGGTCGACCAGCCCGATGCCCATGAACGCGATGACCGCGGCGAACGCGGTGATCCATACCTGTTTGGGCTGTCCCTTGACGGCGTCCAACAGGCTCGAGTGGTGCTCAGCGCTCATCGCGGATCAGTTCCTCCTTCTTGTCTTCGTGCAGCAACCTGGTGAGAGCGGGGAGTGCGGCTTCGATCGCGGTGCGGTCGGTCTCGTCCAGCTCGAAGAGCCGCTCGCGGAGGAATTCCTCCCTGGCGACGATCAACCGCCGATGGAAGCGCTGCCCCACCTCGGTGACCTCGACGAGCACCGCCCGGCCGTCGGCGGGATCGGGACGGCGGCTGACCAGCCCCAGCCGTTCGAGACGGCGGACGACGTCGGTCATCGTCGGCATCCGGACCCGTTCCAGTTCGGCGAGCGTGCTCATCCGGCGCGGACCGCCGTTCAGCAGCTCCGACAGCACCGATCCCTGGGTGAGGGTGAGCTGCACCTGCGGGGTCTCCCGGCGGACGAGGTAGTACAGCCGGAACACCAGCGGGCGGAGCCGATGGGCGAGGTCGGCGACTTTCGCGGTCACTTAGCCATGCTAACTAAAATTACTGAGCAGGGCTAAGTAATATGCCGCACAGGTTTCCACCGCCTAGGGTTGAGGGTGTGGAAGCGGTGATCTTCGATCTCGACGGTGTCCTGGTGGATTCGGAAACGATGTGGGACGAGGTCCGCCGGGCGGTCGTCCACGAGTTCCACGGCACCTGGCGGGAGGAATCGACCAGGGCGATGCAGGGGATGAGCACCCCGGAATGGGCCGCCTACCTGGCGCACGACCTCGGCGTACGGCTCCGGCCGTCGGACGTCGCGCAGGTGGTGATCGAGCGGATGGCGCGGCGATACGCGGAGAAACCGCCGATCATCCCGGGCGCGCCGGGGGTCGTACGCGAGGTCGCGAAGCACTGGCCGGTGGCGATCGCGAGCTCGTCACCGCCGCTGCTGATCAAGGCGTTCCTCGACATCACGCGGCTGCCGGTGCCGACAGCAGTGTCCTCGGAGCAGGTCGGCGCGGGGAAACCGGCGCCCGACGTGTACCTGAAGGCGGCCGAACTACTGGGCGCGGAGCCCAAGAACTGCGCGGCCGTGGAGGACACGACGAACGGGCTGCGCGCGGCGCTGGCCGCGGGGATGAAGGTGTACGCGGTGCCGAATCCGCACTTCCCGCCGGATCCGGCGGTACTGGCGGAGACGACGGTGGTCGGGAAGATCACAGACCTGCCGGCGGCCCTGCAGCAAGAGAGCTAAAGGGCCGCGACCGGAAAGGTCTCCCCAAGGGCGCCCGCGCCCGACGGAGACTTCACCGTCGAGCGCCCTCCTTCGGGCCGAAGGCCCACGGAAACCCGATGAAGGGGCGCCCTCCGCACCCACCGCGAGGTGGAAGCGGAACGGCGCCCCTTCGGCGGGTTTGCGTCAGCGCTCGACAGAATCAGAGATGAACTTCTCCACCTCGTCACGCGCGGTGGCGTCGTCGTACTGCTCCGGCGGCGACTTCATGAAGTACGAGGAAGCCGAGAGGATCGGACCGCCGATGCCGCGGTCCTTCGCGATCTTCGCGGCGCGCACGGCGTCGATGATGATGCCCGCCGAGTTCGGCGAGTCCCACACCTCGAGCTTGTACTCCAGGTTCAGCGGCACGTCACCGAAGGCGCGGCCCTCGAGCCGGACGTAGGCCCACTTGCGGTCGTCGAGCCACTGCACGTAGTCGGACGGCCCGATGTGGACGTTGCCCTTGCCCAGCTCGCGGTCGACCTGCGACGTGACCGACTGGGTCTTCGAGATCTTCTTCGACTCGAGCCGCTCCAGCTCCTTCATGTTCAGGAAGTCCATGTTCCCGCCCACGTTGAGCTGCATCGTCCGGTCGAGCTGGACGCCGCGGTCTTCGAACAGCTTCGCCAGCACACGGTGCGTGATGGTGGCGCCGACCTGGGACTTGATGTCGTCACCGACGATCGGGACGCCGGCCGCGCGGAACTTCTCCGCCCACTCGGGGTCGGAGGCGATGAACACCGGCAGCGCGTTGACGAACGCCACACCGGCGTCGATGCACGCCTGCGCGTAGAACTTGTCGGCCTCTTCGGAGCCCACCGGCAAGTACGAGACGAGCACGTCGACCTCGGCCTCGCGCAGTGCGGCGACGATGTCGACCGGGGTCTCGTCGGACTCCTCGATGGTCTCGCGATAGAAGCGGCCGAGTCCGTCATAGGTGTGACCGCGCTGCACGGTGACGCCCAGCGGCGGCACGTCGGCGATCTTGATGGTGTTGTTCTCGCTGGCGAAGATCGCCTCGGACAGGTCGCGGCTGACCTTCTTGGCGTCCACGTCGAACGCGGCGACGAACTCGATGTCGCGGACGTGGTACTCGCCGAACACGACGTGCATCAAACCGGGCACGCGAGTGCCGGCATCTGCGTCGCGGTAGTACTGAACGCCCTGGACCAGCGAGGCCGCACAGTTGCCGACGCCCACGATGGCCACCCGAACGCGGCGGTTCTCGCCCATGCCGGTTTCTCCTTCATTAGTTCAACAGTTGTAGGTGGTGCGCAGCGAGCACTCCGGAGCGCCTCAGGTCTCCGGTCCACGCTGCTCGGCCTGTTCGTGCGCGATGAGCTCGTTGAGCCAGCGCACCTCCCGCTCACTGGACTCCAGCCCGAGCCGGTGCAGTTCACGGGTGTAGCGGTCGATCTTCTCCTCGGCCCGCGCCATTGCCGTCCGAAGCCCTTCTCGGCGCTCCTCGACCCGACGACGACGGCCTTCCAGGATTCGCATCCTGACGTCGGCCGGTGTCCTCGAAAAGAACGCCAGGTGGACGCCGAAGCCTTCGTCGTCCCACGTCTGCGGCCCGGCGTCGCCGAGCAGTTCGGCGAACCGTTCCTTGCCCTCGGCGGTGAGCTTGTACACGCGCTTGCCCCGGCGTGCCCATGCCCGGTCTTCCACCTCTTCGAGTTCCTCGACGAGGTAACCGGCACGAAGCAGCCGGCGCAAGGTCGGGTACAGCGAGCCGTACGAGAACGTCCGGAACATCCCGAGCGTCTCATGCAAACGTTTGCGCAGCACGTAACCGTGCATGGGGGTCTCGTGCAGCAGCCCCAAGATCGCGAGCTCGAGCACACCGCACCCCCTTCCGGGAACAAACCGCGACCGGTCGCGTTGGCCACCGAGACCGGCTCGGTCAACCTACCGGCCCACTATATCGCGCCGATACATCGGAGTGGTGTAGCTAACCCCGAACGGGTACCCGGAAATCCGGCCGAAATTCATCGGACAGTTATCGAATCTTCGGCGTGTCCGACCGCGCACGGACCGTCCCCTCGCGAACGGGGCGTGGACCACACAGCAATAGCCCGTACTCTGTTGGCGTGCGAAACCAGCGGCAGGTCGTGGACTACGCCTTACAGCGGCGCTCGCTGCTCAAGGGCGTCCACTCCGGACGCGTCGGCACGTACGACGTCTGCGACGCGGGCCCGTACCTCCTGCGGGCCGCGAAATTCCACGGACGACCAGGTGAGCAGGACTGCCCGGTCTGTCATCGGGAGGAACTGACCCTGGTGTCCTGGGTGTACGGCGACGAGCTCAAGCACGCCGCCGGATCGGCCAAGACGCCGGAAGAACTGGTGCGGATGGACGGGCTCTTCGCGGAGTTCACCGTCTACGAGGTCGAGGTCTGCGGGAGCTGTCACTGGAACCACCTGGTGCGCTCCTACGTCCTCGGAACAGGAGATCCGGGAACCACCCGGCCACGGACCCGTTCGCAGAGGACAGCGGGTCAGTGACAGGTATCGAAAACGCAGTTGAGCACAGAGCGGCGTCCCCCGAAGCGCCGGTCTGGGAGGCCCATTCGTGAACGACGACCGCAACCGCTCCTGGCCAGGCCAGGAGCCTGATGCACCTCGCCGTGCCCAGTGGCCGGGTGAAGCCGACGAACCCGGCTGGCCGAGCGAAGAACCCCCGCGCCGCCCCCAGCGCCGGACGCCTCCGAACGGCACTCCCCGCTCGACTCCGCCACGCTCCGCGACTCCGCCGAATCCGCAGTGGCCCGGCGGTGACAGCGGCGGCCCGGAGTGGCCGTCCGACAACGACGCGGGCGAACCACGCCGTCCCGCGGCCCCGCGGCGCCCCAACGGCATGCCGCCGCGCAGGCCGGGGCCCCCACCGCCGCCGGGTGGCCGCCCCGGCGGTGATCATCGTGTCCGTCAGGGCACCGCCGGCCACCGTCCGCCGCCGCCCCCACCCGTCAACCGCCGTCCCCCGGCTCCCGCCGACCAGGCGACCGCGCTGGTCCGGCCGGTCGAACCGGAGCCGTACGAGCGCGAGCCGGATCTCATCACGCATCACGCGCACAACGGCACCGAAGACCCGTACGGCTACGACCCGTACGACGATCGCTATGACGATCGTCACGAAAGCGCCGCGCTCGGCGCCGAGGGCGAAGACCCGTACGAGGACGAGCCCGCCGAAGACGAAGAGGACGGCAAGAAGAAGGTCCTCACGCCGAAGCAGCGCAAGAAGCGACGCTGGCGGATCATCCGCCGCGTCCTCTACGCGATGTTCGGCCTGTTCGTCGTGGTGCCCGCGATCGCGTTCGTCGTCACCTATTTCTTCGTGGACGTCCCGACGCAGGAAAGCGTCGCGAGCCTGCAGAGCCAGCCGATCACGCTGATGTACGCCGACGGCAGCCAGATGGGCAAGATCGCGCCCGCCAGTGGCGGCAGCCGGTACCTGCTGCAGCCCGGCGACATCCCGGAAACCGTCAAGAAGGCCGTGTACGCGGCCGAGGACTCCTCGTTCGAGACCAACTCCGGATTCGACGTCGGCGGCATCCTGCGCGCGGTCTACAACAACGTCACCGGCGGCCAGGGCGGCGGTTCGACGATCTCCCAGCAGTACATCAAGAAGGCCACGGCCAACGAGGCGCCGACGCTCACCCGTAAATGGACCGAGCTGGCCAAATCCTTCAAGATGAACAACCAGATGTCCAAAGAGGAGATCATCACCGCCTACCTCAACACCATCTACTTCGGCCGCGGCGCGAACGGCATCGAAGCGGCCGCTCAGGCCTACTTCAAGAAGCCGGCGAAGGAGCTCGGCGCGTCCGAGGCGGCTCTGCTCGCCGGGCTGATCCAGGGCCCGAGCAAGTCCGAGAACGACGCGTACGCGCAGCGACGCTGGAACTTCGTGATGGACCAGATGGTGGCGAACAAGTGGCTCGATCCGGGTGAGCGCGCCGCCGCGCAGTTCCCGAAGCCGATCCCGAAAGCGCAGGCGAAGGCCGACAACGCCGGGACGCTGAGCCTGCACATCCGCAACCGGGTGATCGACGAACTCGAAGCCCGCGGCTACGACCAGGACCGCCTGCACCAGGGCGGCTTCAAGATCACCACGACGATCGACCCCAAGGCGCAGAAGATGGCCGAGGAGTCCGTCGCCGAGGGAATGAAGGGCCAGACGGACGAGAACATCCTGAACGCGCTGGTCGCGATAGACCCCAAGACCGGCGGCGTGGTCGCGTACTGGGGCGGTCCGGACTGGACGAAGAACGCGCAGGGCCAGGACGTCCAGGCCATCGACTGGGCGAACGTGCCGCACAACCCGGGTTCGGCGTTCAAGGCCTTCGACCTCGCCGCGTTCCTCAAGATGGGCAAGGGCCTCGGCGAAACCTTCGACGGCACCAACAACCGGAAGTTCGACGGCCGCACGGTCCGGAACGCGGGCGAGAGCTCCAGCTGTGGTCCTCAGTGCACGGTCGCCGAGGCGATGAAGGTCTCCGCGAACACCGTGTTCTACGACATGGTCCGCAACGAGACGAAGATCGATCCGGTGGCGAAGGCCGCGAAGGAAGCCGGCGTGATGGTGGAGGCCGAAGGCGGCAAGGCGAAGCTGAGCCCCGACATCAACATCGCGCTCGGCGGTGGTGGCACGGTCACCACCGCGGAGGACATGGCGGCCGGTTTCGCCACGTTCGCCGGTGAGGGTGTCCGGCAGAAGCAGCACTTCGTCGCCAAGCTGACCAACTCGCAGGACGAGGTCGAGTTCGACGAGACGGCTCCCAAGGGCACGCCCGCGTTCAGTGACGACGCCGACAAGAGCAAGCAGATCGCGGGCAACGTCACCGACGCGCTCGAAGAGGTGATCCCGTACTCGAAGCTCAAGTGCCCGAAGGGCCACGAGTGCGCGGGCAAGACCGGGACGCAGCAGTACGACTTCAAGGACAGCGACCCGGCGAGCTACCGCGACCGCAACGCGCAGACCTGGATGGTGGGTTACACGCCGAGCATCTCGACGTCGGTGTGGGTCGGCGGCGACGGCAACAAGCCGCTGCACGACAAGAGCGGCAAGGCGCTCTACGGCCGGACGATCGCCGGTCCGATCTGGGAAGACTTCATGTCCCGGTACATGACCGGCAAGCCTTCGGAGAAGTTCGCGAACGTCAAATCGATCGGCAAGGACGCGCGGTACGTGCCGTCCACGACGGCACAGAAACCGCCGGAGACGTCGACACCGCCCTCGACGCCGTCGACCACCCCGTCACCGTCGACGCCGACCTCGCCGACCGAGACGACGGAGACCGGCGGCTGGCCGACGAAGCCGACAAAGCCCACCAAACCGACAAGGCCGGGACCGGGGACTTCGGATCCGCTGTTCCCGAACGCCGAGGACCCGTGACGACCGGGCGAAACGCATGAAGGAAGGTGTGCCGGGCGGTCGTCCGGCACACCTTTTTTCTTCGCGCCGGTGAACCTGAACCGATCCGATACGTCTTGACTAGAAGGAGACCTGCGACCGCAGGACCGCGCTCACCCACGGAAGGTTCGGAGGACGTCCCAGTGAACGACGATCCCCACGGCGGATGGCCAGGTCAGGACCCTGACCCCGCACGTCGTCCGCAACGCCCGGCCGGACCGCCCCGCCGCCCCGCCGGACCGCCTCCGGGATACGGGCAGCAGCAGGGTCCCGGCCAGCAGGGCCAAGGGCAGGCACCGTGGCAGCGGCAGGGCGGGCCTCAGCAGCCGCCCCCGCCGCCACCGCGTCGTTCGCAGCGGCCGCCGGTCGCGCCGCAGCACGAGCCGGACCTCATCACGCACCACGAGCACAACGGCACCGTCGATCGCGGCGGTCGTGAATACGAAGAGCCGTACGAGGACGAGCAGTACGCCCCGGAGACCGACGAAAACGGGAAACCGATCCTCACCCCGGCGCAGCGCAAGAAACGCCGGTGGAGACGCGTCCGGCGAGTGCTGCTCGCACTGTTCGGCCTGTTCGTCGTCATCCCGGCCATCGCGTTCGTGATCACCTACTTCGTCGTCGACGTCCCGTCGCCGCAGGCCATCGCGGCCACGCAGGGCCAGGCGGTGACGTACTACTACGCCGACAACACCGAGATGGGCAAGGACGTCCCCAAGGGCGGCAACCGGCAGATCCTGACGCCGGAGCAGATCCCGGACATCGTCAAGAAGGCCGTCATCGCCACCGAAGACGCCTCGTTCGAGACGAACTCGGGCTTCGACATCGGCGGCATCCTGCGCGCGGTCTACAACCAGGTGACCGCGGGCAAGGGCGGTGGTTCCACCATCTCCCAGCAGTACATCAAGGTCGCGAGCGGGGACGACGAATCGTCGCTCGCCCGTAAATGGACCGAGCTCGCCAAATCCTTCAAGATGAACCAGACGTACGAGAAGAAGGACATCATCTCGGCGTACCTGAACATCATCTACTTCGGGCGTGGCGCGTACGGGATCGAATCGGCCGCGCAGGCGTTCTTCGCCAAGCCCGCCGGTGAGCTCAACGCGTCCGAGGCGGCGCTGCTCGCGGGCCTCATCCAGCAGCCGGGCCGTTCGGAGAACCCGAAGGTCGCGAACGAACGCTGGACCGTGGCGCTGAACCGCATGGTGCAGAACGGTTTCCTCTCCGCCGCGGACCGCGCGGCCCTCCAGTTCCCGACGCCGGTGGCGCAGGCCGACAAGGAGCAGGCCGGCGTGGTCAACCCGTTCATCCGCGACAAGGTCAAGGAAGAGCTCGCCGCGAACGGCATCACCGACGACGTCTACTACCGGGGCGGCTACAAGGTCTACACGACCATCGACCCGAAGGCGCAGGCCGCGGCGGAGCAGGCGGTCGCCGAGGGGATGAAGGGCCAGACCGACGAGAACCTGCTCAACGCGCTCGTCGCGATCGACCCGAAGACCGGCGGGGTGAAGGCGTACTACGGTGGCCCGTCCATCGTGAAGGGGCCCGACGGCAAAGACCAGAAGGGCCGGGACTGGGCGAATACGCCGCAGAACCCCGGGTCGTCGATGAAGCCGTTCGACCTCACCGCGTACCTGCAGATGGGCAAGGGCGGCATCAACTCGACGTTCGACGGCTCCAACAACCGGCAGTTCGGGAAGCAGACGATCCGGAACGCCGGCCCCGGCAGCTCGTGTTCGGCGCAGTGCACGGTGTCCGAAGCGATGCAGCGCTCCGCGAACACGGTGTTCTACGACATGGTCGTCAACGTGACCAAACCAGGGCCGGTGGCACAGGCAGCCAAGGACGCCGGGATCAAACCCGCCCCCGAGGGCGCCTCCGAACTGTTCGCCGACAACAACATCGCGCTCGGCGGTGGCAAGACGGCCGTCAGCCCGGAGGACATGGCGGCCGCGTACGCGACCTTCGCGGGCGATGGCCAGCGGCGGACCAGGCACTTCGTCGCCAAGGTGACCAACTCGCAGGACGAGGCCGCTTACTCGGCCCCGGAGGAGGCGAAGCCCGCGTTCTCCGACAACTCCGACAAGAGCAAGCAGATCGCCGGCAACGTCACCGAGTCGCTCAAGGGTGTCATCCCGTTCTCGAAGCTCAAGTGCCCCAACGGCCATGAGTGCGCGGGCAAGACGGGAACCCAGCAGCACACCTATCGGCCGGGCGAGCCCGCGTCGGCGAAGGACTCCAACTCGCAGACCTGGATGGTCGGCTACACGCCGTCGATCTCGGCCGCGGTCTGGGTCGGCGGCGATGGCGACAAGGCGCTGAAGGGCAAGAACGGCAAGGCGATCTTCGGTTCGACGATCGCCGGGCCGATCTGGCAGAAGTTCCTTTCCCTGTACCTGAACGGGAAACCGGGGGAGCGCTTCGACAAGGTCAAGATCATCGGCGGGGACGACAACAACACCGTCCCGTCGACGCAGACCCCGCCGGGCGAGGACGAGGGGTCGACCGAGACCGGCACGCCGTCGACCGGACCGTCGACCGCGCCTTCGTCTTCGCGGAACGAGGAAGAACCGCCGTCCAGCTCGCGGAACCCGCCTCCGTCCAGTGAGAACAACAACGGCGGCGAAGAAGGCGGCGGCAACAACGGTCCCGGCCGCGGGGGCAGAGGCGACAACGAATAGCTGAAGGGGCCCTTCACCGCATGGCACGCGGTGAAGGGCCCCTTCGCTTCCGGAGCTAGAGGGTGACGACGCGCCGTTCGGCACCCGAAAGGTGAGCGGCCTCGATGACCCGGAGCGCCTCGACGGCGGAGGCGGGATCGACCGGGAAATCACCCTTGCCGAGCAGCGCGTCGCGCACCTTCGCGTAGAAGTCCTCGTAGCGGCCGACCTCGGTGGGCACGGTTTCGACGTCGTCGTTCACCCCGAGCACGCCGGCGTCCGACGATGGTTCCACGCCCCAGCCGGGGTCGCCCGGCCGCAGGCCGTCCTTGATCTGCGGTTCCTGCACGTCGAGGCCGTACTTGGTGAAGGTCGCCTTGTCGCCGAGCACGCGGAACCGCGGGTTCCGGGTCCCCGCGAGCGCGGACGCCCACAGGTGCGAGCGCACGCCGTTCGTGTGCTGGAGGGCGACGAAGACGTCGTCGTCGACCGACACCCCGGCGCGGCGCTTGTCGACCTCCGCGTAGACCTCGGTGACCGGGCCGAACAGCTGCAGCGCCTGGTCGACGATATGCGCGCCGAGGTCGTAAAGCAGCCCGCCCGCCTCGGCGGGATCGCCGAACTCGCGCCAGTTTTCCCGCGGCTTCGGCACCCAGCGGTCATAGCGCGATTCGAAGCGGAAGACGTCGCCGAGGCGGCCCGCGTCGAGGACCTTCCGGACGGTGAGGAAGTCCGAGTCGAACCGCCGGTTCTGGAACACCGTCAGGCCGACGCCCTTGGCGTTCGCCGCTTCGACGACCTTCGCCGCCTCGGCCGCTGTCGGCGCGAAGGGCTTGTCGACGACGACGGGCAGCCCTGCCTCGATCGCCCGAAGCGCGAGCGGGACGTGCGTGCGGTTCGGCGTGCTGACGACGACCAGGTCCAGCTCGCCGGCCTTCGCGAACAACGCGTCCGCGTCCGGCAGCACTTCGGCGCCCGGATGGTCGGCGCCCGCCTGCGCCACCCTGTCCGGGTTCGAGGTGACGATGGCGGCCGGGGTCAGCCCCGGCGTCGCGTTGACCAGCGGGGCGTGGAAGACGCGCCCGCCGGTGCCGTATCCGAAGATCCCCACTCGCAAGTCAGCCATGCCCCCATTAAACAACAGTGTTGCGTAATCAGCCAGTCGTGGCAGGATGCGCGCTATGCCGGAGACCGGGGTCAATCTGCGCGGCCTGCGCCAGCACAACCGGGCGCTGCTGCTCACGCACATCCTGCGCGCGGGCGGCCTCAGCCGCGTCGAACTCGCCGAACGCACCCGGCTCACGCAGCAGGCCGTCTCGAAGATCGTCCCCGAACTGCTCGAAGCCGGCCTGCTGGACGAAGAACGCCAGCCCGCGTCCGGCGTCGGCAAACCGCGCACACTCCTACGCGTCCGCGCGGACGCCCGGCACGCGCTCGGCGCCCAGCTCGACCGGGACTCGTTCCGGGTGCTCATGACCGACCTGACCGGGAAGATCGTCGCGTCGCGCGGCGGACCGCTGTCACCCGGCTTCACTCCCGACCAGGCGGTTTCCGTCCTCGGCGAAGCGACCGAAGAACTACTGGAGGGCGTCGAGCGTGAACGCGTCCTCGGCCTCGGCGTCGGCTCCGTCGGCCCGCTCGACCACCGCGAAGGAGTGGTCCGGGACGCCACCAACATGCCGGGCTGGCACCACGTCCCCCTGCGCGACCTGCTCGCGAAACGCACCGGGCTGCCCGTGCGGCTCGACAAGAACACCAACGCCGCCGCATTCGCCCAGCAGTGGACCGGCGGCGACCAGACCGCGACCGCCGTCGTCCTCGTCGGCACCGGGATCGGCGTCGGCCTGCTGATCGACGGCAGGCTGTACCGCGGGCCGCGGACCAACGCCGGCGAATTCGGCCACACCACGCTCGCCTTCGACGGACCACGGTGCGCGTGCGGCCGCCGGGGCTGCGTCGAGGTGCTGCACAACGCGGCGGCGACCACCGAAGAGGCGGCGGGCCTGCTGGGAATCGGGCTCGCCGACCTCGTCCAGGTGCTCGACCTCGAACGTGTCGTGCTGACCGGCCGCTCGGTCCGCGCCGAACCCGAGGTGTACCGCGACACCGTCGCCGCGCGACTGCGGGAACTCCTGCCATTGCCCCACTGGCAACGAATCCAGGTCGATCTCGACGAGACGGGCGACGACGTCGTCGCGTTCGGCGCGGCCGCGGAGGTGCTGGCCGGCTTCTACGACAGCGGCGACGTCGCTTTCACGTGATCAGGTGGACGACACGCGGCAGAAACCGGCCAGTCACCCGTGTCGTCCGTCTGATCACGTGAGTCGTCCGGCCGATCACGCGTGTCACCTGTCTCGGGGCAGGCAAGCCCCGAATGGCCGAGCGGCGACATCACCGGAGGGTCACCCGGATAGGCGCTAACATCCGCCACGTGTCCGACCAGACGACCCAGCCCGAGGCTCCGCTCTCCCTCACCCCCGGCGAGCGGGTCATCCCGAGCTGGAACGAACCGCTCGTGGCCGCGGCCACGAGGCCGATCGGCGGCCCGCTCGGCGAGCACGCCGCCGTGGGACGGCACTGGTTCTGGTCGCCGCAACGGGTCGGGCTGCTGCTGGCCTGCCTCGCGTTGCTGCTCTCGTGGTTCGGCAAGGCGTCCTGCATCCAGCAGTACACCGACGATTCCGGGACCCATCAGCTCGATTGGCGGGCGGGGCGCCCGTTCGTCGCGATGTGTTACTCGGACATCGTCCCGCTCTACAGTTCCGAGCGGCTGAACGATCCGGACACCTTCCCGTACGTGACTTCGTGGACCGAAGACGCGGGGACGGCGAAGGAGACCACGCGGTATATGGAGTACCCGGTCGCGACCGGGTTGTTCCAGTGGATCAACGCGAAGCTCACCGAAGCGTGGCTTTCGGTCGCGGAAGCGGGCTGGCTGCCCGGCGCGCTCCCGGTGGCCGTCTACTTCAACATCTCGGCGCTCTGGCTCGCGCTGGCGTGGCTCGTCACGGTGTGGGCGACCGGCCGCTCGCTGAAACGCCGTCCGTGGGACGCCGCGCTGGTCGCGATCTCGCCGCTGGTGCTGGTGCACGTCTTCACGAACTTCGACGCCATCGCGACCGCGTTCACCGCGACCGCGCTGCTCGCCTGGGCCCGGCGGCGGCCAGAGGTCGCGGGATTCCTGCTCGGCCTCGGCGCGGCGGCGAAGCTGTATCCGCTGCTCCTGCTCATCCCGCTGTTCTTCCTGTGCCTGCGCGCGGGCAAGGTCAAACAGTGGGCGCTCACCGCCGGACTCGCCGCGGCGACGTTCGTGGTGGTCAACGTCCCGTTCGCGCTCGCGGCGCCGACCGGCTGGTGGGAGTTCTTCCGGCTCAACACGGTGCGCCCGATGGATCCGGACTCGCTCTACAACGTGATCTCCCACCTTTCCGGCTGGGCCGGTTTCGACGGGAAGCTCACCGCGGGCCAGACACCGGTCGTGCTCAACGCCGTCGTCGCGGTGCTGTTCCTCGCCGCCTGCGCGGGCATCGGGTACGTCGCGTTGAAGGCGCCCCGCCGTCCGCGGCTCGGGCAGCTCGCGTTCCTCGTGGTGGCCGCGTTCCTGCTGACCAACAAGGTGTGGAGCCCGCAGTACTCGCTGTGGCTGGTGCCGCTGGCGGTGCTCGCGATCCCGCGCTGGCGGCTGCTGCTCGGCTGGATGATCCTCGACGCGCTCGTCTGGGCGCCGCGGATGATGTATTACCTCGGCGTCGACAACAAAGGACTGCCCGAAGACTGGTTCCTCGGCGCGGTCGTCGTCCGCGACCTCGCGGTGGTCGGCCTCTGCGCGCTGGTGATCCGGGAGATCTACCAGCCGCGCAGAGATCCGGTCCGTGCCGCCGGGGACGACGATCCGATCGGCGGTTCCCTCGACGGCGCCCCCGATCCGGCCGACCGGCGCTCGGCGAGCCTCTCGGTCTCCACCAGGGCGGCGGAGCCGTCGAAAGCGGCGGGCCCGCCGAGCGGGTAGCCGAAAACGGTCAGTGCCTGCCAACGGGTTTCCGACGCGGGGACGACGTGCTCCGCCCGGTGTCCGGTCCGCTTCTTCATGCGGCCCAGGCTCGACCCTCCCGTGGTGTGAGGGTCAAGCGAATTCAGCGCACGAGGTAGCCGCCCGTGCTCGTTTCGAAGAACGGAATCGGGGCCGTGCACCGCAAGACGTCCTGGTCGAAGCCGCCGACGGCCCAGCTCCAGCCGATCCGGTCGTGCCCGCGCGGCACGTCCCGTACCGAGAAACCGACCCGGCGGCCGACCAGGTTCGCCGGGAAGCCTGGAATGTCGGCGCGTTCGATCACCCCGGTCAGGACGGCGAGGTCGCCATCCCGCGAGACGCAGTCGACCTTGCCGTCGAAGTCGGCGAACGGCTTTCCGTCCTTGGTCAGATGATTCACGTGGAACCGGCCCGAGGACTGCCCCGGATCGCCGAACGCGGCGAAGTCGAACCGGACGGGATCGCCCTCGAAACCGGGGAACGTCAGCGGTCCGCCCGCCGACCCCACGACGACCGAACCGGACGGCGGAGCCGCCGTCGCCTGCGTCGCCCCCAGCGTTCCCGCGGCGACGGCGAGTACGGCGACCGCGGCGATCTTCGACTTGATGTTCATGGCTTCCCTCCAGAACCGGGTGCTTCCCGGTCGAGGTCGAGCCTTTCGCGTTCGGCGGGCCCGGCCCTCCCTCCCGAGAGGGAACGACCTCCCGCCCAGGTCCGAAAACGCAATTCGTCACCTACTTGCGCCCGTCCTCCGGGCAAGTAGGTGACGAATTGCGAAGGGGGGAGTCAGGCGGAGGCGACGCGTTCCCGGAGGTAGGCGATGTCCGCGGCCTGGCCGTCGGCCGGGGTCTCGACGATCACGGGCGCGCCGGCCTCGGCCGCGACGGCGGCCAGCACCTCGGGATCGATCGTGCCGTCGCCGCCGACGACGTTCGCGTGCCGGTCCCGCGTGGAGCCGAACTCGTCGCGCGAGTTGTTGAGGTGCACCAGGTCGATCCGGCCGGTGATGGCCTTGACCTTCTTGACCGCCTCGGTCAGGTCCCAGCCCGCCGCGTACGCGTGGCAGGTGTCGAAACAGAAGCCCGCGCCGAATTCGCCGACCTTGTCCCAGAGCCGGGCGATCGTGTCGAGGTCGCGGGTCATCGCGTTGTCGCCGCCCGCGGTGTTCTCGATCAGGATCGGCACGGCGAAACCGCCCTTTTCCTGCTCACGCTCGAAAAGCTTGCGCCAGTTGACGAGGCCTTCTTCGACGTCCGCCGCGGAACCGACGTGGCCGCCGTGCACGACGAGCCCTTTCGCGCCGATTTCGGCGGCGCCGTTCGCGTGCTGCGTGACGTTCTTCCGCGACGGGATGCGGATGCGGTTGTTCATCGACGCCACGTTGATCAGATACGGCGAGTGGATGAACACCTCGACCGGCGATTCTTTGATCGCTTCGCCGTGAGGGTGGGGTTTGGGGGCCTTCCAGCCCTGCGGGTCGGAAAGGAAGAACTGGAGTACTTCGGCTTCGCGCTCGGCGACCGCGGCCAGCGGATCGTCGTCGCGGACATGGGCACCGATTTTCATGTTGGAGGAATCTACGCGGAGCGAAGCTCCTCCGTTGAGGGCGGTGGCGGGGAGGAAGGCGGAGTACCCTCGGGCGATTCTCACCGGCGCGCCCCAGTCGGTCACGCTCGTGGGGTAGCGTGAGCGCGTTCCGTTAAACCGCGTTGGGTCTTGAGGGGCGGAGGACGAACTCGATGGGGAAGACTGCCGGGCGGATCACGGCTTGGGGATTCGCGCTTTCGGTCACGGCCGGACTTGCGTTCCCGATGACCGCGACGGCCGCCGAGGAACCGAGCCCGACCCTTTCCGGCGAATGCGATTCGACGCTGCAGAACGGAAAGTCCGGTAACGGCCTCGTTCTCGACGCCGGTGCCCCGCTCGGTTCGTCCGAGGCGCTGACGGTCGGTTTGGACTCGAAGGCCAAGACAGCCGAAGGCCGGAAGCCGCTGCTTTCGCTGCCCGTCGGCGATCTGGTCAAGACGACCGGCCTGACCGACAACGCGGTCGGCGACCTCGCCGCGCAGGGTGTCTGCAAGCCCGCGCAGGGTGCGGTGAACGCGGTCGGGAACCTGACGCAGGGCGTCGCCGGCGAACTCCCGCTTCCGGAAGTCCCCGAGCCGCCCAAGCCCGAACCGCCGAACCCGGAACCCCCGAAGCCCGAGCCCCCGAAGCCGGGGCCGGGTCAGCCCGGTGGCCCGGGCAGCGAACTCCCGGTCGAAACCGGCCCGGGTTCCTCCACCGGCATCGGCGGCGACTCGATCGCCGGCGTGATCAGCAACGCGGCGCTGCTCCCCGGCAACTTCGTCCAGGCGCCGGTGATCACCGAGATCGTCCCCGGCGAGGTGCCGCCGCCCACCGTCGACGAGAAGGACACCGGCAACGCGCAGGCCGTGCAGGCGCCGGTCGCCCCGGCCAAGTTGCCGCTGCTGCTCGCGGTGCTGGCGCTGGCCGTCGTCGCCGCGGCTCTGGTCCGTGCTTGGCTGCGGGGTAAGCCCGCCTGACTCACCGAAAGTGACGCCCGCTTCCACTCGAATGCCTGACTTCTTCGAGTGAGCGGGCGTTACTCGTCTCCATTAGCGTCGTTATGCCGGTAGGTGACCCCGACGACGGAGGAGTCGAAGGCATGCGCGAACGGACACGGAGGGCGACCGCCCTGGGTGCGTCGGCCTTCATTCTCGCGGGCTCGGCCGCCCTCGCCATGCCCGGCACGGCCGCCGCCGCCGAGACCAAGACCGCCACCTGCGGCGGATCGGTGACCGCGAAGACCGGTGACACGATCCTCGGCAAGACACCGCTGCTCGGCATTCCCCTGAACCTCGGCCAGGCCGGTCCGGTCTCCGGGGTGCTCACGGGCACGATCAACGCGCTGCTCGGCACGGTCTGCAAGGTGACGGTGACCGTGGTGAACGCCGTCGTCGCGCCGGTCCCGGTCATCGGCGCACCCGCCGCGGAAGCGCTGAACGGCGCCGTCTCCGGCACCACTCAAGCGCTCACCGGCGGCGGCCAGCCCGCCCCCGGAACCCAGCCCCAGCCCGGAAAACCCGCCCCCGGAACGCCCGGCAGCGGTGGCCCGCAGACGGGCGGACCCGGTGCTCCGGCGCAGGGCGGCGCGCCGGCCGGTGGCATTCCGGCGGCGAACAGCCCGCTGCTGCCCGGCACCTTCACGCCGAACTTCGGCGGCCTGCCGTGGGGCGTCAACACCGGCTACGCCCCGATGCGTGACTACAGCTCCATCCCGATGGCGACGGCCGGTCTCTTCAGCCCGTCGCCCGGCCTCCGGTACGGCGGGCAGATCCCGGGTTACGCGCCGCAGTTCGGCGTCGCGACCGAAAACCAGAACGGAAATCCCGACGTCCAAACCGCGGGACAGGCCGAAGCATTACCGAACGTGAGCGACGGATTCACTCAGGACGGGAAACTGCCGCTGCTGATCGCCGTTTTGGCACTCTCCGGAGTCAGCGCGGGCCTTGTGCGCACTTGGGTCCTACGCCGAATGGCCGCTACAAGTTAGTCCTACCGCCTAGTATCTTTCTGGTCACTCCCTCGTTATCCCCGTTGCGGTGCTTCCTCATGCACTGCCACACGCCCCCACCGACCCGGAGGATCGCGCTCGTGCGGAAGACCACCATCTGGCAGACCACCCGCAAGGCGCTCACCGTCACCGCACTCGCGACCATGGTCACCGGTGGCGCGCTCCTGACGGCGGGCACCGCGTCCGCGGCCACCACGCTGGCGAACGCGTGCAGCGGCACCGTCAACGGCGGAATGGGCGACACCGTCGCGATCACCGGCACCTCGGTCAAGGAACTGGTGCGTGCCGGCGCGAAGGAAGCGGGCACGGTAGCCCTCTACGACATCGCCGCGAACGACATCGCCAAGGTCAACAGGATCGACCTCGGCACGGTCCCGAACGCCGCGGGCGGTTCGATCGAGGGCAAGGCGATCGGCACGGCCGTGCGCCAGGCGGTCAAGAACACGAAGTCCTGGGGCCTCGGGTTCAACCCCGAGAAAACCCTCGACTCCATCGAGCACAAGGTCGCCGGTAGCTGCGGCCTGACCACGGTCGCGACGAACTACGTCGCCCCCGCCCTGCCGACGCCGGGCACCACCGGCCCGCAGCAGGGCGGCAACGGCGGCGGCACCAACGGGCTGCCGTCCTCGCCGAGCCTGCTGCCCGGCGGCAGCAACGGCACCGGTTACGCCCCGCCGCGCGACTACGGCAACCTCCCGGTCGCGCAGCCGGGTGTCGCGGTGGCGCCGGGCGTGCGTTACCCGGCCAACAGCCCGCTTCCTGGCGAAGGTGCCCCGCAGTACGGCACCGACGGCCAGGCCGGACAGGGTGGCCCCGACGTCCGCAACGCGGGCAACGCCGAGGCGCTCGCGACCGACGGCATGCCCGGCGGCGACGTCCAGCTGCCGATGCTGCTCGCGGTGCTCGTGCTCGCCGGTGTGACCGCCGCGCTGGTCCGCACCTGGGTCCTGCGCCGCGTCTCCTGACGCCCGGTCGGGACCGGGCGAAGCCGCCAGGTACGCTTACCTGGACAAACCCTCCTGCCACGGACAGTCCGTGGCCGCGAGCCCATAGGAGGTGAGTGGTTGTGTCACGCCATTACGAGGTAATGGTCATCCTGGACCCCACGCTCGACGAGCGTACGGTGGCCCCGACCTTGGACAACTTCCTCAACGTGATCCGTACTTCGGGCGGAAGCGTGGAGAAGGTCGACGTCTGGGGACGCCGCCGGCTGTCCTACGAGATCAAGAAGCACGCCGAGGGCATCTACGCGCTCCTCGACCTGAACTCGACTTCGGAAGCGGTCAAGGAGCTGGACCGTCAGCTCTCGCTGCAGGAGACCGTGCTCCGCACCAAGGTCATGCGCCGCGAGATCAAGCCGGCCAAGCCCGTCGCCGCCAAGGCCTGAGCCGAAGGACTTTTCCGATGGCTGGAGACACCGTCATCACGGTGATCGGCAATCTCACGTCCGACCCGGAGCTTCGCTTCACCCCTTCCGGTGCGGCGGTCGCGAACTTCACGGTCGCGTCCACCCCGCGCACGCTGGACAAGCAGTCCGGTGAGTGGAAGGACGGCGAGGCCCTGTTCCTGCGCTGCAACATCTGGCGTCAGGCGGCCGAGAACGTCGCCGAGTCGCTGACGCGTGGCGCGCGTGTCGTCGTGCAGGGGCGCCTCAAGCAGCGGTCTTTCGAGACCAAGGAAGGCGAGAAGCGCACGGTCGTCGAGCTCGAGGTCGATGAGATCGGCCCGTCGCTGCGCTACGCCACCGCCAAGGTGAACAAGGTCAGCCGTGGCACCGGTGGCGGTGGAGGCGGCGGCTTCGGTGGCGGCGGCGGTGGCGGCCAGTCCGGCCCGCCCGCCGACGACCCGTGGGGTTCCGCCCCGCCCGCCGGTGGCGGCGGTGGCGGCGGCTTCTCGGACGAGCCGCCCTTCTGATCAGGCGCTCCACCGCGGGCGAGAGCTCCGCGAGACGCCTCGAGACAACCACTACGTAGAAATCCAGGAGAAATACCGTGGCCAAGCCACCCATCCGCAAGCCCAAGAAGAAGGTCTGCGTGTTCTGCAAGGCCGAGAAAAAGGGCCGCCCGGAGAACATCGACTACAAGGACACCAACCTGCTTCGGAAGTACATCTCCGACCGCGGGAAGATCCGTGCCCGCCGGGTGACCGGCAACTGCAGCCAGCACCAGCGTGACATCGCCATCGCGGTCAAGAACTCCCGCGAAATGGCGCTGCTGCCCTACACCTCGACCGCACGCTAAGGAGGCACGTCAATGGCGAAGATCATTCTCACCACCGACGTCGCCAACCTCGGTGGGCCCGGCGACATCGTCGAGGTCAAGGACGGCTACGCGCGCAACTACCTGCTCCCCCGCGGCTACGCCATCGTGGCCACCAAGGGCGCGGAGAAGAACGTGCGCACGATCAAGCGGGCGCAGGAGAGCCGTCGCATCCGCGACCTCGACCACGCCAAGGAGATCAAGGCGACGCTGGAGGGCCTCGGCGCCATCCAGCTGAGCGGCAAGGCGGCCGAGGGCTCGAAGAAGCTCTTCGGTTCGATCACCACCGCCGAGATCGTGGACGCGATCAAGGCCGCGGGTGGCCCGCTGCTCGACAAGCGCGTCATCGAGCTGAAGGACCACATCAAGACCGTGGGCAAGCACTCGGTCGGCGCCCGTCTGCACCCCGACGTCCGCGTCGACGTGCGGCTCGAGGTCAAGGCCAAGTAACACCGCTTCGACAGAGGGCGGGACGTCTCCATCGCGGAGAAGTCCCGCCCTTTGCTTTGCGCGGAACCCCACCCCGCCGGGTCACGTCTTAGGATTGACTCGACGTCGAGGCACGGGGACTCAAAAAGGGGATCTGGAACCAATGGCTTACGACAGCAACGCCGAGCAGAACCGGCAGGAGAAGGTCACGGTGTCCGCGCCAGCCAATCCTGACAAGCCGTCGTCGGGCGGGGGCGGTGGCGGGTTCAGCTTCGACAAGGACAAGATCGACGGCATCATCAAGAAGTGGACCGACCTGCAGGCCGAGCTCAAGCGGGACTACAACGACGCGAACCTGATGGCGAACGTCAAGGCGCCCGGCAAGGAGTTCGCGAGCGGCGACTGGGAGAAGCTGGCCAACCCGTCGGGCAAGGCGTTCCTGGAGCAGAACCAGAAGATGCAGGACTACGTCAAGAACTACATCGACCAGCTGACCGCCGCGAAGCAGAAGATCGCCACGAACGAGGCCGAAACGCAGGCTTCGCTCAACAAGCACAAGGCCGTGTGATGCGACGTTCCCTCGTACTCGTTTTCGCCGCCGCCGCGCTGGTCGCGGGCTGTTCGAGCCCCAAGAGCGGCACGGCCTCCTCGGAGCCGACCTTTACGACCGGTTCCCCCGGCGCGTCGAGCGGTTCGTCCGGCTCCGCGCCCAAGGTGTCGCACCCGTTGAACACCGCTTCGATCGAAAGCAACGCGTGCTCCGCGCTTTCCGCCGCGAAGCGCACCGAGCTCGGCCTCGGCGAAGGTGAGCAGCGCACGACGAGCGCCGGACCTGGCTGCTCGATCTTCGCCGCGGACGACCGGCTGAACCAGATCGAGATCAGCCCGGTGCTCGCGAACAAGAACGGCCTCAGCGACGTCTACGACACGAAGGCCAACAACGAGTACTTCGAGCCGACCGAGGTCGCCGGGTACCCGGCGGTGTACGCCGCGTCGCTCGACGCCCGTGACAAGGGCAAGTGCGGCCTCTTCGTCGGCGTGACCGACCAGCTGGCCGTCAACATCCTGGTGCAGTACGACAACGGGCCCGGCGCGAGCGCGCCGTGCCCGGTCGCGCTCAAAGTGGGGGAAGCGATGATCGAGACGTTGAAGGAGGGCTGACCCGTGTTCCTGCTGCCGATCATCGCCGGATACTCGGCCTACAACCTGGCGACCACGAAATCCGGCGACTTCGAAGCGTCGGGCGGCGATCGCAAGATCGACTGCTACAACATCTGGGAGAAGATCGTCACCGGTCCCGGTACCGGTTCGATCCAGGAGGGCCAGGCCGCGGCGACCCGGCTCAAGGCCGGCTACCAGGACAGGCTGACCACCATCGACAACCTGTCGAAGGAGATGGACGCCGCCTGGACCGGTAAGAGCGCCGAAGCCGCGCAGCAGTCCGGAGCACATCCGCTGCGCGCGTGGATGGACGACTCCGGCAAGAAGCTGGTCGACTCCGACAAGTACCTCGGCGAGCAGAACACCGCGTTCACCACGGTGAAGGCGAAGGTGCAGCCGGTACCCAAGGACCCGCCGAAGAACAACCTGCTCAACTCCGTCACCCCGTGGACCACCGACACCGACCGCGCGATCCGGGACTACAACCAAAAGGGTCAAGCGAACGTCGACGCGTTCAACGAGTACTTCAAGGCCAGTTCCGAGAACGGCAAGAAGCTGCCCACCTACAACAAGATGGAGGGGCAGAACACGAACGTCGACGTCAACGGCGGCGGCGGCAACGGCAAGGACAAGGACGGCAACGGGAACGGCCAGGGCGACCGGAACGGGCACCACGGCATGCCGGGCATCTCGACGCCGCCCGGTTCGATGCCGCCCGGCGGGATGCCGAGCGTCCCCGGTTCGAACATGCCGGGCATCGGCACGCCGGGTTCGAACCTGCCAGGGTCGAACCTGCCGGGCAGCAACCTGCCAGGGTCGAACATTCCCGGTTCGAACCTGCCGGGGTCCAACCTGCCCGGCGGGCAGTACAACCCGAACATCCCCGGCAGCAACTACAAGCCGCCGTCCTGGGACGACGGGACGAGCGCGTCCGGCTACACCCCGCCGAAGATCCCCGGTGCCGGCGGCTTCGGACCCGGTGGCGGCGGGGGAGGCGGTGGCGGCGGCTTCGGCGGCACCGACATCCCCGGTGCGGGCGGTTTCGGTCCGGACGGTGGCTTCGGCGGCGGGTTCGGTCCCGGTGGCAGTAGCGGAGCGGCCCTGCCCGGCAACGCGGGTGCGATGGGCGGCGCCGGCATGGGCGGTGGCGCGGCCGGTTCCGGTTCCGGAGCGGGCCGAGGCGCCGGCGGCATGATGGGCGGCATGGGCGGTATGGGAGCCGGTGGCGCCAAGGGGAAGGGCGGCGAGGACGAGGAGCGCAGCGCCAAATTCCTCGTTGGCGACGATCCCAACGAGATCTTCGGAACCGACGAACTCACCGCACCGCCGGTGATCGGCGAGTAGTCATCACGAGCGGGCCGGGCGCGTGCCAAGATTGGGGCGGCGCCCGGCTTGTCTTGTTCCGGGCTGGACGAACAAGAACGACTAGGGGGCAGTTCCGGTGCTGGACAAGCAGGTCACGATCACGACCGGCACCCTCATCACGCTGATCCGCCGACGGGGCGGCGAGCCGCACACGATCCTGTCGGAAACGCCGACCTGGTACGACGAGGACGCGCAGCGGGCCGAGGACGAGCGGACCAACGAGGAGCTGGCGCGCCAGGGCCTCTTCGGCGCGCGGGGGCTGCACCCCGGCTTCAAGGCGACGCTGGAAGCGATCGCCAGGCCGTCACTCGAGTACTACGGCTGGGTCGACGGCGGCTTCGAGGGCAAGGCACTGAGCTTCAGCCTGCTCGCGGGGAGCGCCGGCGGCGAGGGCTTCGTCCTCGCCCGGCACAGCGAGCACGACGGCATCGCGCTCGCGTCGGTGCGGCCCGAAGAACTGCTCACCGAGTTCCTCGACCAGATCCCGAAGCTCGCGCCGGGACGCGGCCGCCCGATCGCCGTCCCGAAGAGTCAGGTCGATGCCCCGCGGTCGTCGTCGACGGCGCAGGACGAGGGCTTCGAGGTGCTTCGCAGCGGACGGCAGAGCGCGGGCAGCCAGGAGGCCGACGAGCTTCGCCGCATCCTCGCGTTACGCCGTTTGGGGAGCGGCAGCCTCTACGTCGCGGCCCGCGGCCGGAGCGGCGCGCGGCAGCGGATCGAACGCCCGGTGAACTACATCGATACGACCGAAGGCCGGTGGCTGACCGAAGAGGTACCGGGGAGTGGCGAGCCGAGGATCGCCTTCACACCCGCCGACCAGCAGGTTCTCGCGGAACGACTACGGAGCGCACAGGGCAGGTTGTTCGCGTCCTGAATTCCGCTCCGGTCAGCCGGGCGGGGCACCCCTCCACTCTCCGTGGTATTCATCCACAGGGCACCCCTGTGCGCCCGCGTGCGACACGCCGAACGACGAGTTTTGCCCGACACGCCGGACGGAGTTGAATAAAGTTCTCCACAGTGTCTCCACAGGCTCTGACCAGCGCTTTTGTCAGACCATTGCCGCGTTGCCCACAAGTTGTACACAGGCTTTCGGCCACCTGTGAAGGGATGCCCGCAGTCATCCCCAGGTTATCCACAGGGCGGTCCCCAGGCGAAATTGCGCTGGTCCTTTCGGGGGGCCTACCGTGCCCGCCGGGCCGGTACACACCGTGGTGGCCGTCCGGCAGGGGAAGAGCGCGGGGAGCACCGGGAGCCGAGGGAGGGCGGCCGGTGGAGACGGGCGGACCGACCGGGGAAATTCTGGCATAATCGAACGCGTGTTCGATGTCTTGAGGAGGTGGCAGCAGCGGTGGCGCTGACCGACGACCGCAATCCGATGTACGCGGAGTCCGACCCGGGTCCCGGCGACCCCGGTCCGCGTGGCGGCGAATACGACCGCCAGCCTCCGCAGGACATCGCGGCCGAGCAGTCCGTGCTCGGCGGCATGCTGCTGTCGAAGGACGCCGTCGCCGACGTCATCGAAGCCCTCGGGCCGGACGACTTCTACCGGCCCGCGCACCAGGCCATCTACGACGTCATCCTCGACCTCTACGGACGCGGCGAACCCGCCGACCCGATCACCGTCTCCGCCGAACTGGAACGCCGCGGCGAACTGGGCCGCGTCGGCGGCGCCCCGTACCTGCACACCCTGATCGCGACGGTGCCCACGGCGGCGAACGCCGGGTACTACGCCGAGATCGTCTCCGAAAAGGCGGTGCTGCGGCGCCTGGTCGAGGCGGGCACGCGGATCGTGCAGTACGGCTACGGCGCGGCCGCGGCCGACGGCGCGAACATCGACGAGGTCGTCGACCGCGCGCAGGCCGCGATCTACGACGTCACCGAGCGGCGCACCAGCGAGGACTACGTCGCGCTGGAAGAACTGCTCCAGCCGACCATGGACGAGATCGACGCGATCGCTTCCCGCGGCGGGCAGTCTCAGGGCATCCCGACCGGCTTCGCCGACTTCGACGATCTGACCAACGGCCTGCACCCCGGCCAGATGATCATCGTCGCCGCGCGTCCCGGTGTGGGGAAGGCACTCGCGCTCGACACCCCGCTGCCCACTCCCGGCGGCTGGACGACCATGGGCGAAGTCCAGCCGGGCGACCGGCTGCTCGGCGCGAACGGACGCCCCACGACCGTGGTCGCGGCGACCGAGGTCATGGTCGGCCGACCGTGTTACGAAGTCGAGTTTTCGGACGGCTCGGTGCTCCTCGCGGACGCCGAACACCAGTGGCTGACCGACACCAGGGCGTCCCGCCGTTCGAGTCACTCAGCGCCTGCGGTGCGGACGACGGAAGAACTGGCGGCCTCCCTGCGATGCGAGACCGCGGATCGGCGTGCCGACCACTCGATCGCGACCACGGCCCCGTTGCAACTGCCCGAACGTGATCTCCCGCTTCATCCCTACGCACTCGGAGCCTGGCTGGGTGACGGCCACTCGGCCAGTGCGCGCTTCACCACGGCGGATCCCGAGATCATCTGCTATCTGGAGGCGGAAGCCGGACTTCTGGTGGAACGCCGCGGGGAACTGTCGTACACCCTCCGGCTGGTCCCCCCGGACTCGGTGGAATACCGGCCTTGTGAGGTATGCGGAGAACCGTTCCATCCCCAGACCTCGCAAGTACGGACGTGTGGCCGTTCGTGCGGCGGCAAAGCGCGTTTCCAGAGTCCTCCGGTGCCCGCGCCGACCTGCCCCGACTGCGGGCGCCCGTCGTCCGGCATGCGGCTTTGCCATGCCTGTCGCAACGAACACGGCAGCGTGCAGGCGATCCTCCGCACGATGGGCGTACTCGGCGACAAGCACATCCCCGTGGACTACCTGCGGGCGTCCGTCGAACAACGTCGCGCTCTGCTGGCAGGCCTGCTCGACACCGACGGCACCGTCAACCATTCCGGCGCTGTCCAGTTCGCGGTGACGAACAAGGTGCTCGCCGAACAGACGCGGGAGCTGATCGTCAGTCTCGGCTACCGCTGCTCGCTGACGACCAAGAAGGTCAAGGGGCGCAGCGAGGCGTCCTCGACGGCGTACATCCTCGGCTTCACCACCCAGGATCGAGTGTTCTGGCTGCAGCGTAAGCACCTGCTGCAGAAGGAACGGCTCACCAACGTCCGCGTCCGTCCCCCCCTCCGCTACATCGTGGACGTCCGCCCCGTGCCGTCCGTTCCGGTGCGGTGCGTGGAAGTCGACGCGCCGGACCATCTGTATCTGGCCGGACGTTCGATGATCCCGACCCACAACTCGACCCTGGGCCTGGATTTCGCGCGTTCGGCGTCCATCAAACACGGCCTGACCAGCGTGATCTTCTCGCTGGAAATGAGCAGGACCGAGATCGTCATGCGCATGCTCTCGGCCGAGGCTCGGATCCGGCTGGCGGATATGCGCGGTGGCAAGATGTCCGACGACGACTGGACGCGGCTCGCGCGCCGGATGAGCGAGGTCTCCGAGGCGCCGCTGTTCGTCGACGACTCGCCGAACATGACGATGATGGAGATCCGCGCGAAGGCCCGGCGGCTCAAGCAGCGCAACGATCTCAAACTCGTCGTCCTCGACTACCTCCAGCTGATGACCTCGGGTAAACGCGTCGAGTCCCGGCAGCAGGAGGTCTCGGAGTTCTCGCGGCAGATGAAGCTGCTGGCCAAGGAGATCGAGGTCCCGGTGATCGCGATCAGCCAGCTGAACCGTGGTCCCGAGCAGCGGACCGACAAACGCCCGATGCTGTCCGACCTCCGTGAGTCCGGCTCACTGGAGCAGGACGCCGACCTCGTCATCCTGGTGAACCGTCCCGACGCCTGGGAGCGGGACGACCCGCGTGCCGGCGAGGCGGACTTGATCATCGCGAAGCATCGTGCCGGGCCGACGGCGACGATCACCGTCGCACACCAGCTGCACTACAGCCGCTTCGTGGACCTTTCGCACGACTAGCGAGCGGCCGCTACGCGAGCGTCGTGAGGAAGCGCGCGACCAGGGGGTTCTGGTCGTCGGCACGCCAGGCTGCGGCGACTCGCGTGCGCGCGGTGGCGGGCGTGATCGTGCGGAAGGCGACCTCTTCGAGGCGGATGCGCCGGATGCTCTCCGGGGCCAGTGAAACGCCGAGTCCGGCACCGACCAGTGCGCAGACGGTCTGCCATTCCACCGCTCGTTGAGCCACCTGGGGCGTGAAGCCCGCCTCGGCGCACAGGTCGACGATCCGGTCGTGCAGCCGCGGACCGACAGCGCGGGGCAGGAGCACGAAGGACGAGCCCGCCAGCTGCTCGACCCGGATCGTCCGATGTGCCGCGAGCGGATGGGCCGACGGCAGAACGGCCACGAAGGGCTCGGTCAGCACGGTCTTGAACCCGAGCTCCGGCTCGTCGGCGGGCGGTTCGCGCAGCAGGCCGATGTCGATGGTCCTTTCGTGCAGCGCGGCGATCTGCGGTGCCGTGGTCATCTCGTGGATGTCCAGGTGCACGTCGGGAAACCGGTCACGGAAAGTCCGCAGCAGACCGGGAAGGACGGTCAGGGCGAGAGAGGCCGCGAAGCCGATCCGCAGGCTGCCGGCGAGGCCGCTGCCCACGGCCCGTGCCGCGGCCAGGCCGTCCGCGAGGCCGGCGAGGGCGTTCCGGGCGGCGGGCAGCAGTTCCCGGCCTGCCGGGGTGAGGGCGACGCGTCCGGGGTTGCGGTCGAAGAGCGCGTGGCCGACTTTCTCCTCCAGACGGCGGATCTGCTGGCTCAGCGGCGGTTGCGCGATGCCGAGGCGAGTGGCCGCGTGACCGAAGTGGAGCTCCTCGGCGAGCACGACGAAGGCGTGCAACTGGGCGAGGGGCAGCTCGGGGCGATCCATATTCATAGAGATATCAGAAGATGCGCAAAGCTGTATTAGACGTATCACTGTCGGCCGCTTAGGTTCGGCGTATGACAGCAAGACGCGCGATCCTCAGCGGCTCGACCTTCGAGGAACAGATCGGGTACGCGCGGGCCGTGGTCGACGGCGACTGGGTGCACGTGTCCGGGACGACGGGGTTCGACTACCGCACCATGACGATCTCCGACGACGTCGTGGCGCAGGCAGGGCAATGCCTGAGCAACATGAGGCCGCGCTGGGCGAGGCGGACTGCACCTTCGCCGATGTGGTGCGAGTGCGCTACCTGTTGCCCGACCGGGAGGATTTCGAGCCCTGCTGGCCGGTTCTGCGCCGAGCGTTCGGTGAGGTCCGGCCCGCCGCCACGATGCTCATGTGCGGCCTCGCCGACCCCCGCATGAAGATCGAGATCGAGGTGTACGCGCGACGGGCCACCGCGTGAGGTTCAGTCCGGCTGGAAGAATGCGAGCATCTTCCGCGCGGCGTCCGGCGCCGTCAGGAGTTCGTGGACCCGTGCGGACATCCGGGCGGCGGCGCTCGTGCGCTCGAACATCTCGCGTTCGTAGTCCTTGACGGCGGTCGGGAAGTCGCCGGGGCGCGCGGCCAGCGCCAGGCCGAGCAGGGCGCCGTCCAGCAGGGCCATGTTGGCGCCTTCCCCCACCGCGGGCATCAGGTGCGCGGCGTCGCCGACCAGCGTGACCCCGGGATTCGCCTGCCAGGTCAGGCCCGCCGGGAGCGCGGCGATGGGGCGGGGCACGACCGTGTCGTCGCAGGCCTCGATGAGCGCGGTGAAGCGGGCGTCCCAGCCGTCGAGTTCCTCGATCAGCCGTGTCCGGGCGGCGGCCGGGTCGTCGAACGGGATCCCGCTCGTGGCGAGCCAGTCCTCGGCGGTGTTGTAGAAGCTCAGGCCGACGCGGACGCGGCCGTCGCCGTTGCGCTGCGCGGCCAGGGATTTCCCGTCGCCGAGCGCCCAATAGGTGCCGCGTCCGACCAATTCCGCGAGATCGGGATGGGTGCGATCGATGTCGGAGATGCAGAGCTCGACGAGGTTGTGGCCGAGATGCACCGGGCGGGCGTCGGTGAGCAGCGCGCGGACGCGGGAGTTCGCGCCGTCGGCGCCGACCAGCAGGTCGCACGCCGCGGTGCTCCCGTCGACAAAGGTCACGACGCCGCCGTCGGCGGACGCGAACGCGAGCCCCCAGCGCACGGTGCCTTCGGGAAGGGAGTCCAGCAGCAGGTCGCGTAGATCGGCTCGGTCGACCTCGGGCCGCGCGAACGGCGCGTCGTCGGGCGTGTCCTCCTGCAGCAACAAGGTGCCGTCGGGCTCCAGAAGCTTCATGTCCTGGCCCTCGCCGCGGGCGATCGCGTGGAACCCGTCGATCAGCCCGGCTTCGCACAGCGCCCGCTGACCGGTGTCGGCGTGGATGTCGAGCATGCCGCCCTGGCCGCGTGCGTCGCGCGACGGTTCGCGTTCGTAGACGACGGCCTCGATGCCGTTGACGTGCAGAACGCGAGCGAGCGCCAGGCCGCCGAGGCCTGCTCCGACGATGGCGATGGTCATGGTCGTCCCTTCGATACAGTGTATTCCTCGATACACTGTATCGAGCGATGCGTTGTATTGTCAGCGGCATGGTGGTGTGGGAGCGGCCGGAGCCGCCGGATCGGCCCGCCCTGGCCCCGCTGAGCCGCGAGCGGATCGTGCGGGCGGCGATCGAACTCGCCGACGCGGACGGCCTGGACGCGGTGTCGCTGCGCAAGATCGCCACGGCGCTCGACGTCGGCCCGATGCGGCTGTACGGCTACATCGCGAGCAAGGAGGAGCTGCTCGACCTGATGGTCGACGCCGCCCACGCCGGGATCCGGCCCGCCGGAACCGGCTGGCGGGAAGCGCTGCGGTCGTTCGCCGAAGCCATGCGGCGCACCGTTCACGAGCACGAATGGCTCGCCGACCTCCTGGGTGGCCGCCCCCAGCTCGGGCCGAACGCGCTGGCCGGCGGGGAAGCCGTGATGGCCGAGCTGGGCGACCTCGGGGTGGACGCCGTCATGCCGGTGGTCTCCGCGGTCAACGCGTACACGATCGGCGCGGTGCGCCGGGAGATCGCCGAGTGGCGCGCGGAACGCGCCACCGGGATGGACGAGAAGCGCTGGCAGGCCGAGCTCGGGCCCTATCTGCGGCGGACTCTCGCGACCGGCGAGCTCCCAGCGCTGGCCACGGTCGTGCGCGACGCCGTCCACCTGGACCCCGACGAGACCTTTCGGATCGGCCTCGATTTCCTGCTGGACGGCATCGAAGCCCGCCTCTCAAGCTGATCGACTCCCGTGTCAGCGCCGTGACCGTCCCGTGTCAGCGCGATCCGCGAACGTAGCCGGCATGACCAAGACACTGAAGACCTTCCGCCGCATCGGCCTCACCGCGCTGGCCGCCGCACTGCTGACGGGGGTCGCCGTGCCGACGGCGTCCGCCGGGCAGGACCGTCCGGAATTGCGAAAGGCCGTCCAGGAATTCGTCGACGCCGGGTTCGGCGGGATGCAGCTTCGCGTCCGCGACGAGCGAGGCGAATGGACCGGCAGCGCCGGGGTGCGCGAGCTGGGCGGGACCGCGAAACCGCCGACCAACGGTCACTTCCGCGTCGGCAGCACATCGAAGAACTTCACCGCGGCCCTGGTACTGCAGCTGGTGGCCGAGGGCAGGATCGGTCTCGACACCCCGGTCGCCGGTCTCCTTCCCGGGCTCGGGCTGGACTCGCGGATCACCGTGCGGATGCTGTTGCAGCACACCAGCGGTCTGTTCAACCACACCGGCCAGGTCAACCCGGACGGGACGGTCACGCCGGGGATCCCGTGGGCGGGCAAGGAATGGGTGGACAAGCGGTTCCACACCTATCAGCCGGAGGAACTGGTCCGCCTGGCGGCGTCCAAGCCACCGGTCTTCGAGCCGGGCGCGGGCTGGAGTTACTCCAACTCCAACACCGTGGTGGCCAGGCTGCTCGTCGAAAAGCTCTCCGGCCGTCCCTTCGCCGAGGAGCTGGACCGGCGGATCCTGCGGCCGCTCAAGTTGCGTGACACCTTGTCGCCGGGAGCGTGGGCCGGGATGCCCAAGCCGTACGCCCACGCCTACTACCGCTACGAAGACGCCGGGCAGTGGAAGACGATCGACGTCACCCACCAGAACCCGTCCTGGATCTCCAGCGCCGGCGACATGATCTCGACGACCAAGGATCTCCAGACTTACTTTTACGCGCTGCAGAGCGGAAAGCTCCTCCCGGCGTGGCTGATGGAGGAGATGCGCAAGACGCACCCCGGCAGCCAGAGCCTCTACGGCTTCTACGGTCTCGGGCAGTTCTCGCAGGACTTGGGCCCGGGCTGCGGCACGGTCCTCAACCACAACGGCGGCCTCAACGGCTACGCGGCCTTGATGTACAGCACGCCCGACGGCAGCAAAACGCTGACCGCGTCGATCACCGCGGGCGATTCCGAGAAGGACCCGCTGCCGTCGTTCCCGGCGGCGCTGGACAAGCTCGTCCGGACGGTGTTCTGCGGCAAGTGAGGGAGACCGGTCAGCGCGCCCGCTCGGCCAGCCGGGCCGCCAGCGCGCCGACCAGGTCGCGGAGTTCGGCCGGCCGTTCGATGACGAACGGCCGGTCGAGCGCGGCGATCCGCGCCGGGATCCAGTCGAGCCGCTGTGCCCGGATACGGGCGCGCATCCAGTCGCCCGCGGACTCCAGGGTGGCCACGGACGGCGGGAAGACGGCGCGGATCTCCTCGGGCGGCGCCTGGATCCGCACGGAGACGTCGTGCCGGTACGGCGTCTCGGCCAACGCCGTCAGCACCCGTTCGGCCGGGTCGAAGTCGTCGGGGACCTCGAAGGTCCCGGGCTGCGGCTCCGCCGACTTGATCCGGTCGACGCGGAAGGTGCGCACCTCACCGCTCGCCGAGTCGAAACCTGTCAGGTACCAGCGGCCGGAATGCGCCACGACGCCGTACGGATGGACAACGCGTTCGCTGGCTCCGCCGTGCCCGGCGAGGTACGCGAGCCCGACCGGGTGCCGATCCCGTGCCGCCTCCGCGACGGTGAGCAGCACTTCCGCCTCGGCCGAGAGGGCTTTCCGGGCAGGCGAGGTGAAGTCGGCGGTCTCCAGCAGCGCGTCCAGCCGCCGGCCCAGTGCTTCGGGAAGGACACGGCGGACCTTCGCGGCCGCGCTCTCGACGGCCGCGACCGACGTGGTGATCAGTCCGGCTCGCCGTCCCGCGACCAGGCCGAGCAGGACCGCCAGCGCCTCTTCGCCGGTCAGCATCAGCGGTGGCATCCGGTAGCCGGGGGCGAGGCGGTAGCCGCCGTAGCGTCCGCGCACCGAGCGGACCGGGATGTCCAGGTCGAGGAGGTGTTCGGCGTAGCGGCGGACGGTGCGTTCGTCCACGTCGAGCCGTCCGGCGAGCTCGGCGACCGTATGCGTCCCGCCGCTCTGGAGGATCTCGAGCAACGCGAGCACGCGGGCGATGGGCCTGGTCACAGCCCGGATGATACCGGGCGGATCCTGTCCGGTATTGCTCCTAGCGTGGCCGGTGTTCCGCTTTCCGGCACCGAAAGGACCCACCGTGCAGTTCGTTTCCGTCCGCGTGATCACCCACGACGTCGCCCGCCTCGCCGGCTTTTACGAGAAGGTGACCGGCCTCGAAGCGCGGTGGCGCTCCGAGCAGTTCGCCGAACTCGTCGGCCCGTCCTGCACCTTGGCGATCGGCAGTGCCGAGACGATGACCCTGTTCGGCGCGGGCGCCGCGGTGCCGGAGTCGAATCGGACAGCGATCCTCGAATTCCGGGTCGAGGACGTCGACCGGGAGTACGACCGGCTGGCGGAGCTGGCCGAAATCGTGCAGAAGCCGACCACGATGCCGTGGGGGAACCGGTCGCTGCTGTTCCGCGATCCCGACGGCAACCTGGTCAACTACTTCGCGCCGAGCGCGCCGTAGTTCCGGACGAACGCGGTCAGCAGCCGGGCGAACTCGCGGCGGTCTTCGTCCGGCCAGTCCGCCATCGCCTCGGCGAACACCGAGCGGCGGAATTCGTGCATGCGCGTCACTTCGGCGCGGCCTGCCCCGGTGAGCACGAGGACGGCACGGCGGCCGTCGCGCTGATCGGCTTCACGCCGGAGAAAGCCGTCCTCGACCGCGCGCGCGACCAGACGGCTCGCGCGCGGCTGGTCGATGGTCAGCGCCGCGGCGAGGCTGGTGACGGTGCCCGGTTCGCCGCTCTCCTCCGCCGCCTCGACGGCGTCGAGGAGCCCTTGTATCGCCTGGTCCGGCATCGTTTCGGCACGGTCGCGCGCGAGTTTCGACAGCGATCGCCTCGCCTGGCTGCGCCGGATGGCGATCATCGCGCGTTCCACTTCGGCCACGGCGTCCGTCATTACCCGTCCTCACCAAATGCATGTACTTTTACATGTAGTTGCCGTCTACATGAGGAGTATCCATGAAGCCCATCGGATTCTGGTTCGCCCACCTTCACCAGGCACTCGAATCTTCCCTGGAGAAGGCCCTCGCCACCGAAGCGCTGACCCGTCGCCACTGGCAGGTCCTGAACACGATCGACAGCGGAGCCTCTGTCGACGAAGCGCTGTCGCCGTTCGGAGAACTGCGGGAAACCATCGCCGACCTGCACGCTCGCGGCTGGGTCGACACCGAAGACGCCTTGACCGAGGCCGGCAGGGAGACGCATCTCCGACTGAAGGCCAAGGTCGGCGAGTTCCGCTCACGCGCGACCGAAGGCATCGGCGACGACGACTACCGGACGGCGGTCGGCGTGCTCGAACGCATGGCCGCGAACCTCGCCCGGGAATAAGGCGGAGCCGGGCGACGTCGTCTATCCTGGTAGTTGAAAGTTCAAACACCTGGAGCTGACATGACGCCGGTGCTCTACCTCAGCCACGGCGCGCCGCCGCTCGCCGACGACGCCACCTGGACAAGCCAGCTCGCCGGCTGGTCCGCGGACCTCGAAAAGCCGAAGGCGATCCTCGTCGTCTCCGCGCACTGGGAAGAGGCACCGCTGACCCTCGGCGCCACCACCACGGTGCCGCTGGTCTACGACTTCTGGGGCTTCCCGGATCGCTACTACCAGGTGAAATACGCCGCACCCGGCGCTCCCGAGCTGGCGGACAAGGTGCGCAAACTCCTGCGCTCGTCCCAGACGCCGGTCCACGACGCCCCCGACCGCGGCCTCGACCACGGCGCGTACGTCCCGCTCGTGGAGATGTATCCGGACGCCGACATCCCCGTACTCCAGGTGTCCATGCCGTCGCTGGACCCGCGCGAACTGTTCGACCTCGGCCGGAAGCTCGCGCCGCTGCGCGACGAGGGCGTGCTGATCATCGGCAGCGGCTTCTTCACCCACAACCTGAGCGCGATGAGCCAGACCGACGGCACCGACGGGGCGCCGCCGTCGTGGTCGAGCGAATTCGACCACTGGGGTGCGGAAACGCTGCGCGAGGGCGACCTCGACGCGTTGCTGGACTTCCAGCGCAAGGCCCCCGCCGCGGCCATCGCGCACCCCAGGATCGAACATTTCGCGCCCCTGTTCGTCTCGCTCGGCGCGAGCTCTTCGGAAGGGAAGGGCGAGACCGTCATCGACGGTTACTGGCACGGCCTCGCCAAACGTTCCCTCCAGTTCGGCTAACGGGACCGGAGCACTCCAGCGCCCGCGACCAGGCCGAGCGCCAGCAGCGTGACCACCCCGAACGACACGGTCAGCGAGGTCAGGTCGGCGATCCCGCCGATCAGTGACGGCGCGACGAGACCCGACGAGTAGGTGATGGTCGCGACGCCCGCGATCGACTGGCTCGGCGTCGGCCCGCTGCGGCCGGCCGCCGCGAAGGCGAGCGGCACGACGACGGAGACGCCGAGCCCGATCAACGCGAAGCCGCCCATCGCCATCACCGGATGGGCGGCGAAGACGACCAGCAGCCCGCCCGCCGTCGCGAAGACGCCGCCCGCGCGGACGGTCTTGACCGAGCCGAAACGCCGCACCAGCGCGTCGCCCGAGAGACGGGCCACCGCCATCGTGCAGGTGAACGCGGTGGTCGACGCGGCCGCGATGCCCGGCGAGGTGCCGAGGACGTCACGCAGGTAGACGGCGGACCAGTCGAGGCTCGCGCCCTCGGCGAAAACGGCGCAGAACGCGACGGCACCGATGATCACGGCCGACTTCGGCGGCAGCGCGAACCTCGGCGGCGGGTGCTCATCGGGTGCGCTGCGGACGTCGAACACGCCCTGGCAGATGAGGGCGCCGGCGACGGTGAGCACGGCGGACACGATCGCGAAGTGGATCCGCGCGTCCAGCGCCGTGTGTGCGGCGAGCGTGCCCGCGGCGGAACCGACGAGCGCGCCCGTGGTCCACATGCCGTGCAGTCCCGACATGACCGACTTGCCCATCTTCTCCTCGACGTCGACGCCGAGGGCGTTCATCAGCACGTCCGAGGTGCCCGCCGCGGTGCCCATGACGAACAGTGCGAGGCACAGGGTGAAGAGGTTTCCCGCCAGGGACGGCAGGATCAGCGCCAGCGTCCAGTAGGCGAGCAGCAATCGGAGCCCCAGCCTGCCGCCGAGCCGGTGCCCGATCCGCGCGGCGAGCGGCATGGTGAGCGAGGCACCGATGGCGGGGAAGGCGAGCGCGAGCCCGAGCTGGCCCGCGCTGATCCCCGCGTGTTCCTGGATCCACGGGATCCGGGTGGCGAAACTGCCGGTCACCGCGCCGTGCACGGCGAAGACGGCGGCGATGGCGATCCGCGCCTGCCGCACCCGCCGCGTCGGCCCGCCGACGGTTTCCACTGTGTTGGTCACTGGGCCCCCAAGGTCCATGAAACGACTCGACGGGCGTCAGCGTAAACTATCAGGAAGGGAACCTGATAATTAATTCTGGGAGGATCTGCCGGTGAGTGTCATCCGGATGCCGTCCGCCTCCCCGAGTACCGCGCGTGCCATCAACGACCGCCTCGCGCTCGACCTGCTCCAACGCGAGGGCTCGCTGACGGCCGCCCAGCTCAAGACGTTGACCGGGCTTTCCCGGCCGACGGTGGCCGACCTCGTGGAACGCCTGCAGGACGCGGGGCTGATCGAGATCGTCGGCGAGGCGGGCGCGGAACGCCGCGGCCCCAACGCGAAGCTGTACGGCATCGTCGCCGGACGCGCGTACCTCGCCGGACTCGACGTCCGCACGCACGGGATGGCCGTTTCGGTCGCGGACCTCCTTGGCCGCACCCGCGCGGAAGCCTCGCTGCCGTTCGAGCTGGACATCGACACCGACGTGGCCGTCGAGCGGGCGATCGCCCTGCTGGCGGCCACCACCGCCGAAGCGGGTGCGACCGCGCTGCACACGATCGCCGTCGGCGCTCCCGGCCTGGTCGATCCGGCGACCGGCGGTCTGCGGCCCGCCGGGGGATTGCCGGCGTGGCACGGAAAACTCGTCGACGAACTCCGGCGTCGGCTGGGTGTCCCGGTGCTGCTGGAGAACGAGGTCAACCTCGCGGCCGCCGCCGAGCAACGGCTCGGCGCCGCCCGCGATCGGGACACGTTCGTCCTGCTGTGGCTGGGTTTCGGCGTCGGCGCGGCCGTCGTCCTCGATGGTTCGCTGAGGCGGGGCGCGTCGGGCGGCGCGGGGGAGATCGGCTTCCTGCCGATGCTGGGCCCGGGACGGCTCCCGACGGCGACCGACTGCGACGGCGGCTTCCACACCCTCGCGGGCAGTGGCGCGATCTGCGAACTCGCCCGCGAACACGGCATCCCGGCTTCCTCGGCGGACAACGCCGAAGCGGCCGCAGCTGCCATCGGATACGCGATCGATGCCGGGTCCGAGGAGTTCCTGGGGATCGTCGCGGAGCGGATCGCGATCGGCGCCGCCGCGGTCACCGCGGTACTGGACCCGGGTTGTCTCGTGCTGGGCGGGGAGATCGGCCGTGCCGGTGGCGAAGCGTTCGCCGCCAGGGTGAGCCGCCGGCTCGCGGAGATCTCGCCGCTGCGGACCGAGGTGCGGGCGGGGACCGTCGGCGGGAGCGGGGTACTGGAAGGCGCGGTGCTCACCGCGATGAGCGCCGCCCAGGACGCGCTGTTCACCCCGGGTTCCGACTAGCGCGGCGACTTCGCGTGTTCCGCCCCGATCACGCGTGATCGGGGGCGGAACACGAAAAAGGAAGCGGGCCCGGGAGTGTCTCCCGGGCCCGCTTCGGTTCATTCAGTGGCGCTAGCCGACTGGCAGGTTCACATGGTGTGGAACTTCTTGCCGGTCAGGGTGCCGATGAAACGCTGGAACATGTTCAGCGGCGACGAGTCGACGCCCGCCAGAGCCGGGACCTGCGCGGTCGGCATCGCCGGGGTGTTGCTCACGACGGGCAGGGTGCCCGCGGTGGGCAGCTGCACCGGCAGTTCGCCCGCGGCCGGAAGCGCACCGGCGGTGGGGAGCTGCACCGGCAGGTTGCCGGCGGCCGGCAGGTTACCGGCGGTGGGCAGCTGGACCGGCAGCTTGCCGGCGGCCGGAAGCGCACCGGCGGTGGGCAGCTGCACCGGCAGCTTGCCCGCCGTGGGCAGGGCGCCCGCGGTCGGGAGCTGCACCGGCAGCTTGCCGGCGGTGGGCAGCCCGTTCAGGGCCGGCAGCTGGGCGACCTTCGGGGCGTCCGCGCGAGCGGCGTCACCGGGCAGACCCGGGGCCTTCGGCAGGGCCGGGACACCGGGCAGCGCCGGGGTGCCGGGCAGCTCGGGCAGTTCCGACTTCGGCAGCGCCGTCGGGACGGCGGTCAGCTGCTTCAGCGCGGTCATGCCCGCCATCTGCACGGGCAGGGTGCCCACCTGGGGACCGTCGGCGCGGGCGCCACCGATCGCCGGGGTGGTCGGCAGGGTGCCGGCACCGTTCAGCGACGGAACCGCGGGAGCGCCGAAGGGCAGCGTCGGCAGCGCGTCGATCGGCATCTCCGAACCGACCGTGTCGGTGAAGGCGCGGGTGTAGTCCTCGTCGTTGATCTCGGTGTTGTCCGTCGAGTTCTCGTCCGCGATCGCGAGGATCGGGATTTCGAGCTCGTTCACCGGGATCACGAAGACCAGCGGGTGGTGGAAGTTGAAGCCCGAGAGGGCCTCTCCGCTGCCGTCGGTGATGCTGTCGCCACCGGCCTGGCCGGTGATGATGCTGTCCGCTTCGGTCTCGGACACGCCGCCGGCCGCCGCGATGGCGTTGCCGAACACCTCGGGGTCGACCGCGGCCGGGATGTCGAGGATGTTGCCCGAGAGCGATCCGTCGAGACCCGAGGTCTCCACGTCGCCGCCCGAAAGCGCGTCGACGGTGTTGGAGCCTTCGGCGTCGGCGAGACCGGCCGCCGCGACCGCGTCGTGTGTGACGGGCACGATCGGCAGCGCCTGCGCGCCGATGATGTTGCCCGAGACAGCGCCCTCGTCACCCGTGGTGGTGGCGTCGCCGCCGGCCTCCGAAAGGACGTCGCTGACGCTGTCGCCCTCGGCGATGCCCGCACCGGCGATGCCGTGCCCGGTCACCGGGACCGCGCCACCGATCGGCGTCTGGACGATGTTGCCCGCCAGCGCGCCTTCTTCACCGTTGGCGGTGGCGTCGCCGCCCGCGTTCGAGTCGGTGAGGTTGGTGCCCTTGCCCGAGGCGATTCCGCCGAGCACAGCGGCGAAGTTGTGCGCCTGGACCGGCAGGGAGACCGGGCCGTAGACCAGGTTGCCCGAGCCCGCGCCACCGTCACCGGTCGCGTGGACGTCGCCGCCCGCGTTGGACGTGGTGTCGCCGTCGGCGCCACCGTGGCCCTGGCCGATGAACGCGCCACCGATCCCGAACGCCTGCACCGGCAGCGAAACCGGCGTGGTCGCCAGGTTGGAGCTGAGGAAGCCGTTGTCGTCGGCGGTGTTCCCGCCGCCGCCACCGGAGACGACCTTGGTCTCCTCGGCCGAGGCGGTGCTCTGGCCGATGAACGAGCCACCGACGCCGAAGATCTCGGCCGGAACGGCGGCCGGGACCTGGACGATGTTGCCCGAGCCGGACGAGTCGTTGCCCGTGGTGCCGTCGTAGGCACCGGCGGTCACGGTCTTCGTCTCGGACGCCTCGGCGGTCGCCTGTCCGATGTGCGAGCCGGCGACGCCGAACACCTCGGGGGCCAGCGCGGCCTGGGTGTTGACGATGTTGCCTGCCAGGGTGGAGTCGTCACCCGTGGTGTGGCTGCCGTTGCCGGCGTTCGCGTCGACGGTGTTCTCGCACGAGGCGACGTTGGCGCTGCCGATGTAGGTGCCCGCGATGCAGGTCACCTCGACGGGAGCGGCAACGGCCGGGTCGACGATGTTGCCGCCGCCCGCGGAGCCTTCACCCTCGGAGCTGACGAAGCCACCGGCGTCGACGACGCTGGACTGGCTGGTCCCGCCTTCGGTGCCGGTGTTCGCGAGCCCGATCCAGCTGGCGGCCACGCCGCCGACGTTCGCGACGTCCGCGGTCTGCGGCACGATCGCGTTACCCGCGACGGCCGAGTCCTCGCCGGAGGTCTGCACGTAGCTGGGGACGTTGCTCCAGCCGGGGGTGGTGTCGCCGGCGGTGGCGTCCGCGGAGGAGCTGCTGTTGGAGTTCGCGAGCGAACCCCACGCGGCGGCCGCGTTGTCGTTGACCTTCACCGGGAGGGCGATCGGCACCGCGCCGACGTTGCCGCCGAGGGCGGAGTCGTCACCGTCGGTCTCGATCCAGCCGCCGGAGGTGGCGTCGGTCTCGGCCTCGTAGCCGGAGCTGTTGGCGTTGCCGATGATCCAGGACGCGGCGTTGCCGGTGACCTGGACCGGGGTGGCGAACTGACCGGCCAGCACGTTGCCGGACAGGGCGGAGCCCTCGCCGTCGGTGGTGATGTTGCCGGTCTCGGTGGTGCTCTGGCTGGCGGAACCGCCGACCACGCGGCCGGTGCCGCCGGCGAGCCCGCCGCCGTTGCCGGCGATCTGCACGGGCAGCGCCCAGTCGAGGGACACGACGTTCCCGGCGAGGCTGGAGTCCTCACCGGTGGTCTCGATGTCCTGGTTGTGCGACCAGGTCTGGTCGTGCGAGCCACCCTCGACCTCGGCGTCGCCGATCACGCCGATGGCGTTGTCGACGATCTGGATCGGGACGACGACGTCACCGACGACCTTGTTGCCCTTGAGGATGTCGTCCGTGGTGGTGAAGCCACCCTCGGTCAGCCCACCGCTGATCTGACGGGACGAGTCCTTGGCGGCCAGCGGCGCGGGGACGGCGCCGGTGGTCGGGAGGGACGGAAGCCCTCCGCCGATGCCGTCGGTGCTGCTGCCCGGCGAGGAAGCCGAGTCCAGCGCGTCCGAGACGGGCTTGGTGACGGCCTTGGTGCTGACCTCGCCCTGGTAGCCGGGGAGGTCGGCCTGGCCGAGGGGCGTGCCAACGGCGTTGTTGTCGATCTCGATGGGAACGGTGACGTTCGCGTCGAGCGGGGAGGCCGGGGTGTCGGGGTTGACGTGTTCGTCAGCCGAGGCGATGCCGGTGCCCAGCATCAACAACCCACCCGTGACCAACGCGGTCTGGAGTCCGCGCTTTGCCCAGGATTGCATGGGGTTTTTCTCCTTCATTTCGGGTTCCCTTTCGGGTTCAGAGAGGTGCCTTCGAAGCGGCACCAGAGGGGGTGGAACGAATGCGGGCGCACAAAAGCGCACCGCCGTGTCGCGGGGATCAGGAGCGGACGCGAAGCCAAGCCCGGAATCGGGAGGCGTGAGGCGCGTCGGCTACCCCGCGGAGGGAGGTGTTCAGTCGGGAGTGACGCCGGGCTGCGAACCCGGGGTGAGCGGCATGTACCGCGTGCCTGCCAGCGAATAGCCGGTCAGGGAACGCTCGACGGCGGCGGCGACCCAGGCGGGAACGCCGTGGGTCAGGCCGTCGAGGTGACCACCGGGGGCGGAGCCGCCGGGGACAGTCGGGAAGGAAGGCACGGCGGGAAGCGGCGCCGGGGTGAACGGAAGCGGGAAGTCACCGCGGTGACCGTCACGCGCCGGAGCGTCCTCGACCTGATCGAAGGCACCGTGCTGCTGCACGAAGGCCGGCATCGGGAGGACGGTCTCGGAGGAAGCGGGGAACTGCGTCGTCGCCAGCAGCGCGAAGTCGGTGACCTGGTCACCGGCGCCGATGGTGTCCAGCGGCGAGTCCGGGTCGACCGGACCGCCGTCGACCGGAAGCCGCGGGACGAGGTCGCCGTGTCCGTTCGGGTCGAGGAGGTCCCAGACCTTGCGGCCGAAGTCGGGTGACGGGGCGAACGTCTCGTCCAGCACCTGGCGGGTGTCCTGCGGCTTGCGCACGATGTGCTCGACGGCGCCGAGGGTGCGCTTGACCGGGGTGACGACCGAGTTGTCCGCGAAGTCGGTGACCGCGTCGCTGACGCGGGTGGAGACCTCGTGCTCGTCGGCGCGGATGTCGCCGCAGTGGTGCTTCGCGGAAGCGGATCCGTTCTCGCCCGGCATCGACCACGTGGTGGCGTCCTGCTGGTGGTCACCGCACATCGCACCGGCGACGTCGCCCGCGAACTTCGAGGTACCGCGGGAAACGTCGGTCAAGCCCGCCGCGGTGGCGTCGGTGACCGGGGTGACGCTGGTTTCGGGAGCGGAGACCACCGGGGTGATGTCCGCGGAAGCGGAGGCGCCGGAAACAGCCCATGCGGCGGCCGAACCGGCGACGGCACCGCCGAGGACGAACAGCGCACGCGAAGCGAGACGGCCGAAGCGCGCCGCGCCCCGCCCCTCGTTCTTCGCCGCGTTCGTCACTCGGTCTCCTGTCGCTTTCGTTCGGTCGTTGCGGGACCGACATAAGCAAAGTGCGGAAGTCCCGCGCGACTTTGAACCACCTTGATGGCACGATCGTGTGAAGAACACAGGGTGTAGCCCGAAATCACGGTGCGTGATCAATGCTGGCGGCAACGGGTTACTACGGAGTTGATCCCCTGGTGATGTGTCAAGCGTCGCATTGGGCGAATTCGCCCGATGCGCGTGCCCGGAATGTTCAGGAAAACGTCGCCTCGGACCGATACGGTGTGCCCGTGAGCGAGCCCCAGCGCAAACAGCCGGAATTCGACCCGGCGAACCCGTTCCTCTCCGAGTCGACCGAAGACGTCACCAACCTCGTGCCCCGCGGCCTGCGGATCGGCGCGGCGTTGTCCTGGCGCTTCATCGTGGTGATCGCCGCGCTCTACGTCATCGTGTTCCTGATCGGCTATCTGTCGGTCGTCGTGATCCCGCTGTCGATCGCGTTGCTGCTCGCCGCGCTGCTCGCGCCGGCGGTCTCCAAGCTGACGACGCTGAAGTTCCCTCGCGGCCTCGCGGCCGGGATAGTGCTGATCGCCGGGCTCGCGGTACTCGGCGGGCTGCTGACGTTCGTCGTCGCGCAGTTCTCCTCCGGCCTGCCGGAACTGCAGAAGCAACTGACGGAGAGCCTCAACCAGATCAAGGTCTGGCTCATCGACGGACCGCTGCACCTGCGGCAGGAGCAGATCCAGGAGTTCATCAACCAGGCGATCAGCTTCCTGCAGAACAACCAGGCGTCGATCACCACCACCGCGCTCACCACCGCGGGCACGGTCGGCGAGATCGTCACCGGCTTCATCCTGACGCTGTTCATCCTCATCTTCTTCCTCTCCGGCGGCGACCAGATCTGGAAGTTCCTCGTCCGCGGCGTGCCGGGGCGCGTGCGCAACCGGGTCGACGTCGCCGGGCGCCGCGGGTTCGCGTCGCTGGTCAGCTACGTGCGCGCGACGGCGGCGGTGGCCGTGGTCGACGCGGTCGGCATCGGCGTCGGGCTGGCGATCGTCGGCGTTCCGCTGGTGATCCCGCTGGCGACGCTGGTGTTCCTCGGCGCCTTCATCCCGATCATCGGTGCCGTGATCGCGGGCGCGGTCGCGGTGCTGATCGCGCTGGTGACCAAGGGCGTCGTCGGCGCGCTGATCGTGCTGGCCATCGTCATCGGCGTCATGCAGCTGGAAAGCCACGTGCTGCAGCCGATCCTGCTGGGCCGCGCGGTGAAGCTGCACCCGCTCGCCGTGGTGCTCGCGATCACCGCCGGGCTGGTCACCGCCGGGATCGCCGGCGCGCTGCTTTCGGTACCGCTGCTCGCGGTGCTCAACGCGGGGATCCGGTCGCTGCTGCACGAACACGATCCCGATCCGGCCGAGATCGACGTCCTGCGGGATCAGGCGGCACAACCGAACGATCCCGGGACCGAGTCCGAAGCCAAGTCGTGACCGAGACCCCGCTCTGGCGCGCCGTCTCCGCACTCGGCACGCGGGACCCGGTCACCCCGTTGTGGCGCGGGGTGATCGTGCTTCGGGTGACGACGCTGCTCTTCGCGCTGGGCTCGTTCATCGTCCACTACGACGGCTACGCGAATAAGTGGCTCGCGTGGACCGCGTTCGGCGCGATGACGGGGTGGACCGTCCTGAGCAGCGTGTTCTACGCGCGGCCGTCGAGCCGATGGCCGTGGCTGGTCGGCGTCGACCTCGTGGTGACCGCCGCCCTCATGTTCACGTCGGCGTGGATCCTGACCACCGCGCAGTTCGACGCCAACACCCCGCTCATCACGACGGTGTGGGCGGCCGTCCCGCCCGCGGCCGCCGGCACCCGGTTCGGCGCCGTCGGCGGCGTGCTCGCCGGACTGGTGGTCTCGGTGGTCACCGGGCTGGTGCGCTGGCGGTTCGACGTCGACGTCGCGCGGGACGGCTTCCTGCTGACCGCGAGCGGGTTCGTGATCGGTCTCGCCGCGACCATGGCCCGCCGGTCCGCCGACGCGCTGACCAGGGCGTTGCGCATGGAGGCCGCGACGGCCGAACGGGAGCGGCTCGCCCGCTCGATCCACGACAGCGTCCTGCAGGTGCTCGCGCGGGTGCGCAAACGCGGCGCCGAATTCGGCGGGGAGGCCGCCGAGCTGGCGAAGCTGGCAGGCGAGCAGGAGATCGCGCTGCGGGCACTGGTCACCACCGAACCGACGCGTTCGAGCGAGAACGGGACCACCGACCTCCGGGCCGCGCTGCAACTGCTCGCGACGCCGTCCGTGCAGGTGTCGACCCCCGCGGGCGAGGTCCAGTTACCCGAGCACGTGACCGCGGAACTGGTGGCCGTGGCACGGGAGGCGCTGTCGAACGTCGAAAAACACGCGGGTGAAGAAGCGCACGCCTGGGTGCTGCTGGAGGACCTCGGAAACGAGGTCGTGGTCAGTGTCCGCGACGACGGTCCCGGAATCGCGCCCGGCGTTTTGGAACGAGCGGCGGCCGAGGGACATCTAGGTATCGCGGAGTCCATCAAGGGACGGGTGCGGGATCTCGGCGGAAGCGCCGCCCTGGACACCGCGCCCGGCCAGGGCACGGAATGGGAAGTCAAGGTTCCAGTCGCGGCGAGGGGAAAGCGATGACCGGTGAGGCTCAGGTCTCGGTGATGGTGGTCGACGACCATCCGATGTGGCGGGACGGGGTCGCGCGCGACCTGGCCGAACACGGTTTCGACGTGCGGGCCACCGCGCCGGACGCGCCGGCCGCGGTGCGGATCGCGCGGACGGTCCGGCCGGACGTCGTCCTGATGGACCTCAACCTCGGCGAGACGTCGGGGGTCGACGCCACCCGCGAGATCACCACGGAGCTGCCGTCGACGAAGGTGCTGGTGCTGTCCGCGAGCGGCGAGCACAGCGACGTCCTCGAGGCGGTGAAGGCCGGGGCCTCCGGGTATCTGGTCAAATCGGCTTCGGCCAGCGAGCTCGTGGACGCGGTCAAACGGACCGCGGTGGGCGACCCGGTGTTCACCGCCGGACTCGCCGGGCTCGTCCTCGGCGAGTACCGCCGCATGGCCGACGCCCCGGACGACGGGCCCGCGCCGCCGCGGCTGACCGAACGCGAGACCGACGTCCTGCGCCTGGTCGCGAAGGGGATGACAGCGCGGCAGATCGCCGAGAAGCTCGTGCTGTCGCATCGGACGGTGGAGAACCACGTCCAGTCCACGCTGCGGAAACTCCAGCTCCACAACCGTGTCGAACTGGCCCGCTACGCCATCGAACACGGACTCGACGTTGAGTAGCACTGAATAGCACTGAATAGCTCAGCCCTGCGCGATGGCCACGACCCGCTGGTTCCGCTCGGCGGGCAGGGGCGTTTTGACGACCGTCCACCGCGGCCGATCGAGGCGCCAGTTCGCGACGACGTCGGTGGCGATCACCAGGCTGTCGTCCTCGGTCCATTCGATCGCGACCTGCTTGAGCGGGGTCGCGATCGGCATCGAGGGCGCGTGCGTCCAGGTCAGGGTGTCGAGGGCGAGCACCCAGACGTCCGCGGTCTGCGTCGCGGTCCCGGCCCAGGCGGGGTCACCGAAGAGCACGGCGACCTGGTAGCCGTCGCGACTCGGCACCACCATGCCGGGCATGCCGTTGGCCACCGGCCGCTCGACCGGCATCCGTTGATCGTTGCGCAGGTCGAGCACGGAGAACTTGGTCAGCTCGGCCAGCAGCAGCCGCTCCTTGGTGACCGCCAGCACCCGGGGGAACTGGTGCAGTGCGCGGCCCGTCGCGGGGTCGATCAGCACGTCCTCGGCACTGGCCGTCCCGCTGTTCACCGTGATCAGCAGGCCCTTCGGTATCCCTTGGCGAACGGCTGTCGTGCAGCTCGCCGGACGGCCGCGATCCCGCTCCGCGCCGAGCAGAGAGACGTATTGGAGGCGGCAGAGGTCGTTGCCGTCGTCGCGGATCAGCCAGACGCCGCTCTCATCCGCGGACGGGGCGACACTGCGGGCCTTGCCCAGCTTCCACGGCTGGTTCTGGGGATCGCCGTAGACGAGGACTTCGGACGGCTCCAGGCACGACGGCCCGCACCGCGCGGCCGACAGCACGACCGGGAACTTGCCGACGCGGAGGACGTCGTTGACCCGGTCCCCGGCCGGAGCACCCGGAAGCGGGGTGGTGACGCCGGTGGCGGGATCGAGTATCGAAGGCGGCGAAGTCGACATGACGAGCCGGAAACCGCTGTAGTCCACCGGTTCGCCTTCGAGTTTCGACGCTGGCGGGGCCGTCGGCGTCGGAATGGCCTCCGGCGGGTTCGCCTTGCCGCCGAAATCGCAACCAGCGAGCAGGAGGAACGCCGCCAGCAGGGCGGCCCAGGGAAGAAATGCGGGTCTGTTCAGGGTATTTCCCCGATCTCGCGCGTGAGATCCGGTTCTACCATTCCAGGCATGGGCGAGGAAGAGCAGCCGGCGACCGAAACCAAGCCGTTGACCGGGCGGGACATCCGGGTCTCCGACGCGGAACGCGAGCACGTCATCGAAGTCCTGCAGAAGGCGATCGGCCTCGGGATGCTGAACCTCGACGAATTCACCGAACGGACCGACCGCGCCCTCGCTTCGAAGACCCGCGGTGAGCTGAACGCGGTGCTCACGGATCTGCCGGGGCTGGTGCATCCCGAGGCGGGAATGGTGCCGCGGCAGCAGCAGAACCCGTGGTCGCCGCCGAGGCAGCACGCCTACGCGCAGTCGTCCGGGCAGGTCATGGAGCTCAACGGCAAGTACTCGGCGTTGCAGCGCGACGGGAACTGGCTCGTCCCCGAGTCGATGGTGATCCGGAACAAGTACGGCGCCACGAAACTGGACTTCTCCCAGGCCGAGATCCGGCACCCGGTCGTGCATATCGAACTGCAGGCCAAATGGGGTCCGGTGGAGATCACCATCCCCGAGAACGGCGCCGTCGACACCAACTCGATCACCGACATCAAGTTCGGCAACCTCGACGACCGGACGCGTTCGAACGGCCGCCCCGGCACGCCCCGGTTCGTCATCACCGGGCGCGTGCACGGGGGGTCGCTGATCATCAAGTACCCGCGGCGGGGTTTCTTCGGTTAGGCGCTGTCCTGTGAGTCTGTTCGATGGGCTTCGTGATCCAGGTGGTTCCTGACGGTGCGGGCGGATCGGCCTCGTACCGGGTCGTACTCGGCCGCATCCGCCCGTGCCGTCAGGGACCGCCTGGGCGCGAAGACCGCGAACATGGCTTGCAGGACAGCGCCTAAGCCCCGACCGGCCGCACGTGGCGGAGGTGCCGGAGCACGAAGTACGCGACCACGGCCAGCACCAGCGCGGCCAGCCCGGACACCGCGTGCATCCCGCTGGCGAACGCGTCGTGCGCGGGAACCGCGTCGGCGAGCCGGGACCGCGTGACGGCGTTGCCCAGCGTGCCGACGGTCGCGATGCCCAGCGCGTAGCCGAATTCGTTGCCGGTCTGCGAAAGCGAGGCCGCCGAACCGGCCTTCTCCGGCGGCACGGAGCCGACGACCAGATCCGTGCCGAGGGTGACCAGCGGACCGCCACACAGGCAGGTGATGGCGAAGGCGATCGACGGGATCACCGGACCCGCGCCCGCCTCGACCTGCGTCAGCAGCAGGAACCCGCCGACAGCACCTGCCAGCCCCGTCGCGATCAGCGTGGCGGGACGGACACGGCGGGCCAGGATCGGCGCGCCGAGGAAACTGACGGTCGAGGCGAGCATGCCCGGCAGCAACGCCAGCGCGGCACCGACCGGCGAAAGCTCCAGCACGATCTGGAAGAACTGCGCGACGAAGAGCATGGTCGTGCCACCCAGCATGGTGAACGCGCACATCCCGCCGATCGCCGTCGTGAACGCGCGGGCGCGGAACAACGTCAGGTCGATCAGCGGATCCTGGAGGATTCGCTGGCGCCGCACGAACACCACCCCGAAGCCGAGACCGATCAGGAGCGAGGCCGCCGGGACCACGTGGACGCCGTCACGGGCGAGTTCCTTGATGCCGTAGACCGCGGGCAGGATCGTGACCAGCGAGAGCACGACACTCGGCAGGTCGACGCGGCCGGCGTTCTCGTTGCGGTACTCGGGCAGCAGCTTCGGGCCGACCACGAGCAGCAGCACCATCGCCGGGACGCCGAGCAGGAACACCGAACCCCACCAGAAATGCTCCAGCAGCACACCGCCGACCATCGGCCCGACGATCGCGCCGACGGTGAAGCAGCCTGCCCAGATGCCGATCGCGAGGGAGCGCTGGCGGCTGTCGAGGAACAGGTTGCTGATCAGGGCGAGCGTCGACGGCGCCAGCGTCGCACCGGCGATCCCGAGGAGCGCGCGGGCGACGATGAGCATCAGCGCGCTGGTCGAGAACGCGGCCAGCACGGAGGCCAGCCCGAACGCCGTGGCGCCGATGAGCAGCAGTTTCCGGCGGCCGATGCGGTCGCCGAGGGTGCCCATAGTGACCATGAACCCGGCGATCATGAAACCGTAGACGTCCATGATCCACAGCTGCTGGACACTGTCGGCGCCGAGGCTCTGGCTGAGCTTCGGCAACGCGAGGATCAGCACGAACACGTCGAGGGAGACCAGGAAGGTGGGCAGGGCCAGCACGGCCAGCCCGACCCACTCCCGGCGTCCCGCCCGCGTCGGGGTCATGGTGGTCGTCATGGTCCGGTCCTTTCGTCGCTTCGGTGTCTTTCACCAAGGCGTCGAAGCGGTGGACCGGATTTCGACATGCCCCCGGATCTTTTCCGCCGGGGGAGCAAGGGACCTTTGCTATCGCCGGGCGGCGGCTGCCCTGGCCTCGACGGGATCCGCCGTGGCCAGGACGGCCTCGGCGAGCGCTTCGCATTCGGCCAGCGTGGTCGCGGCGAGGCTCGCGCCGACCGCGCGCACGGCGGGCGCGTTCATCGAGAGGCTGGTCAGGCCGAGCCCGGCCAGCACCAGCGCGAGCCGCGGGTCGGCGGCGGCCTCACCGCAGACACCGGCGGGTTTGCCGGTGTCCTTCGCGGCCTGGCCGATGACCTTGAGCAGGCGCAGCAGCCCCGGCTGCCACGGGTCGTTGAGCTTGGCGACCGCGCCGAGCTGGCGATCCGCGGCGAAGGTGTACTGCGCGAGGTCGTTGGTGCCGACGGAGACGAAGTCGACCACGTCGAGGATCTCGCGGGCGGTCAGCGCGGCGGCCGGGATCTCGATCATCACGCCCGCGCGGGCGATTCCGGCGGCGCGGGCGCGCTCGGCGAACCAGGCGGCCTCGGCGGCGGTGGCGACCATCGGAGCCATCACCGAAACCTCGGCGCCGGAGTCCTGCGCGGCACCGGCGATGGCCTCCAGCTGGCGGTCGAGGATCTCGGGCCGGTCGAAGGCGACCCGAAGGCCGCGTACGCCGAGCGCCGGGTTGGGCTCGGCCTCGGGCTCCAGGAAGGCGAGCGGTTTGTCGGCGCCCGCGTCGAGCGTGCGGACGATGACCGGCTTGCCGCGGAACGGCGTGAGCACGGCGGTGTAAGCCTTGCGCTGCTCTTCGACGCTCGGCTCGGAGGACGCGTCGAGGTAGCAGAACTCGGTGCGGAAGAGACCGACGCCCTCGGCGCCCGCCTCGGCGGTGGCCTGGGCGTCGGTGGCGGAACCGACGTTGCCGAGCACCTTCACGCGGTGGCCGTCGGCGGTCGCGCCGGTGCCGTTCCACTCGATCGCGCCGGTCTTGGCGGCCGTGACGACGTCGGCGTCCGGGTCCGCGACCTCGACGACCCCGCTGTCACCGTCCACCGCAAGCGCTTGCGCGTCGAGGGCGAGGACGCCGCGGACCGCGACGACGGCGGGAATGCCGAGCGCGCGGGCGAGGATCGCGGTGTGGCTGGTGGGGCCGCCCTCTTCGGTGACGAGCGCGAGCACCTTGTCCGGGTCGAGGCCCGCGGTGTCGGCGGGCGCGAGGTCGCGGGCGACGAGCACACTCGGCGACTCGAGGTCGGGAACGCCAGGAGGCGCGATGCCGAGCAGCTCGGCGACGAGCCTGTCGCGCACGTCGAGGACGTCGCGGGCACGCTCGGCCATGTAGCCGCCGGCGGCCGCGAGCGCGTCGGCGAACTTGCCCGCCGCCTGGTGCACCGCACGCGGCGCGGGCAGACCCTGGTCCTTGACCAGCTGCTCGGCCGACGAGACGAGCGCCGGGTCGGCCGCCATCGCCGCCGTGGTGATGAGAATCGTCGCGGCCTCACCGGTCGCGGTCTCGGCCAGCTTCTCGAGCCGTCCGGCCACGATCTGCGCGGCCGGGGCGATCCGGGCGGCCTCGGCGGCGGGATCGGCCGGTGCCGGCGTGCTCGCGGGTTCGCCGAGCGGTTCGGCGACCCGGACGACAGGACCGCTCGCGCGGCCGGGACTGACGGCGACCCCGGTCAAAGACTCAGACGGCATGGTCTAGACCATATCTCATAGGCGGCGTGACCTGACTCATAGCCGACAGCACAACACAGAAGCACACATCATTCCAGTTCGGACGCCGCCGGATACGACGGCTGCGCGCCCTGACGGGTCACGGTGATCGCCGCCACCCTCACCGCCCTGCGCGCCGCGTCGGCCAGCCCTTCGCCCTTCGCGAGCGACGTGGCGAGCGCGCCCGCGAAAGCGTCACCGGCGCCCGTGGTGTCGACGGCCTCGACCTTCGGCGACGGCACCTCCGTCACGCCGTCCGTGGTCACCACCGCCGCCCCCTTCGCGCCGAGCGTCACGACAGCGGCCTTCGGACCGAGATCGAGCAACTGGGGGAAGTCGGCCTCGCCACCGAGAAGGAAGGCAGCCTCATGCTCGTTGACCAGCAAGACGTCGAGCCCCTGAAGCGTCTTCGCGGAAAGCTCGGCCGCCGGGGACAGGTTCAACAGCGTCTTCACGCCCTTTTCGACGGCTTTCGCGACGGCGTGCTCGACGGTGTCGAGCGGGATCTCGAGCGACAACACCACGATCTCGGCGCCGTCGAGATCGATGTCCTCGGGCCGCAGACTGGAATTGGCGCCGGGCGAGACGAGGATCGAGTTCTCGCCGTCGGGCGTGACCGTGATGTACGCGATCCCCGTCGGACGCTCACTCGTGCGCAACGAGCCCGTGTTCACCCCGGACTCGGCCAGCGACCGCTTGAGCAACTCGCCGTACGGATCGTCACCGACCGCCCCGAGCAGCGCGACGTCGGCACCGAGCCTCGCCGCGGCGACCGCCGTGTTGGCGCCCTTGCCACCCGGCGACAAGACCGTGTCGCCACCGAGTACGGTTTCGCCACCCCCGGGTCGCCGATCGACCGGGACGACGAGATCGGCATTGGCGGACCCGATGACCAGCACCTGAGAAGTCATGGAGGAAACGATGCCATGACCAGGAGTTGTCCGGTCATGACCCTTCTCCCGGCGAAGATGTGAAGAACTTTGTAACTTTCTCGGCGCGTAGTGCGACAATCAGGCGAGCAGCGGAACGCCGTCACTCTTTCGGGGGATAACCTTCCCCCGGACGTCACTTCGGCGATCACGCCCGCTCTTGAGATGCGTTGCCGCGTCCACGCGGTGACGTTGCCCCGATTCCGGCTTGCCGGGAGTGGGGCATCGGGTCGCCGGCGTCGATCACGTAGCCCCCCGAGTGATCGGCGCCGGCGGCGCCCCGGTTCGGCCAGACGGGGCGGTCAACCGACTATGGCCGTTTCCCGGAATTCCACGTTTCGCGCCGCACTCATGGTGCTCTCGAACTCGCGTCGCGCGTTCGCCGTGAACGGCTCCGCCAACCGGTACCAGCCACCATCAAGAACTTCGGACGTCTCGTCGTATCGGTCACGGCGGGTCAGAGCTGCCAAGCGTGGATGACGGATCGAAAAGTCCTTCGAGGCGGGAAGAAACTCCAGATACCTGGTCTTGTTGTCGACGCCCCACCGCACGGCATCGATCTCATGCCACCACACAACTGCCACCGAACCGTAAGTACGCAGAAAGAAGCCGCGAGGCCCGAGTTCGAGGACGGCCATCCGCTCCTTCTTGTGTGTCTCGCTCTCGAACCCGTCGACCACCATCGTGACCGCGAAGAGGCCGAAGAGGACCACGAACGCGCCGACACGCACGGCGGTGACATCAGTAGCAGCGGCAACGACGAGACAGCACACCTCGATCATCAGCGAGCAGAGGTGGAAGGCCTTCAGCTTCCGCTTGTCCCAGCCATTGACGTGAATCTTCACCACATCGTCCTCGACGACCAGGTCTTCTTCACGTTCACGCGCGGCATCGACGATCGGCTCGTCGGGCTTCAGTGCCACGGCACGATTGTCGTCCTCGATCTCGACCTCGACATGGCGGACGAGGACGGGCAGCAACTGCTCAGCCTCACGGGAGCTGAGGTCGACATCCGAAATCTGCAGGTCCCCATCCGGCTCTCGGGTGAGACCTGCCGAACGGGCATCGAAATCCGGCCCGGGTCGAAGAACGAGCGTGAACTGGTCAGTTCCTGGCTTGCGATGTGTGTACTCGCGAAACTTGAGGCTCAAGAAGACCTTCTCGACAACGTCCCAATGAGCCGACCATGCCGCTACTCCGCTCCTGACACGAGTGATCCCAGTCGGATCGAAGATCAGTTCGTCAGCAGGAGGACGAGTCCGGTAGTTACGGAACTCGATGGTCCCGCAGTAGATGAACACGGCGCAGAGGACCCCGGCGACGATGCGCACCGCCAGCTTGTAGTCCCCGAACACAGCGAAGGCCATCACCGCGGTCAGGTGGCGAACAGAACGACCAACGCCAGGTGCCCGAAAACCCCTGGCGTCCTCGAGATCACCAACTGCTCATCGGTCACTTCACGGTTCCTGTCGAGTCGAAGACGGCCCTAAACCTTGGTCCTCGAGGTACTGAGGGTCGTCGATCGCCGGGGAGTCGAAAGCGACTTCCGTGTTCCTTTTGAGGGCAGGCCAGATCTCCTTGACGTCTTCCGAGGTCAGTTCGATCTCCGCGACCAGGATGTCGCCGTTGTCCTCGCGCTTCAATCCCAGCGGTAGCGCCGAACGCTCGCGCGGGTAGTACGCGTCGACACGTTCCGATGGGCTGAGAACCAGGTGAAACGCGTCGGTACCAGCGGTTCGGCGCACGAGGATCTTCTCGATGTCGCTCCAGCGCGCCGACCAGCTCGATGTGCGGGACGACAAAGTCGCCACCGTGATCCACCGCGACTTGAGAACCAATTCCCTGACGATCTGACTCTGATCACGTCGCAGCGAAACGACCGCCACCCAGAACATCAACACGCCCAACGAGGCGGCGACGATACGTACTGCCACGCCGGTATCCGAAATGACCCCGAAGCCGAGGGCCACCGTGGCGGCAAGAGCGATGAAACCCGCGCGTCGCTGCTTGTCCGAATCGACGACCTTCGAGATCGACAGGCCTTCTTGTGGCACCGGCCCCGACGGTGTTCCGTCCTTCCAGCGCAAGATGATGCGTCGAAAGACGCCGAATCCGCCCCGCTTGCTCTTCCGAGCGGGCCAGCGCACCAAGCCTGGTCGCCGAGATTCGACCAAGGCCGCGAATCGCTCCGCATCGGAGGCCCTCATGGTCGGCGTCAGCCGATGGCCGAACCTCGATCGCTTCCGGAACTCCTCATGAAGGAGGACCACCGCCTCCGCCTCGACCAAAGCGACATGAGCGGAGAAGAACCCGCCGGCGATGTTTTCGTCGAGCACCACTTCGTCGATTTCATCCCATGGCAGGACAAGGCTTGTATCACGGTCGGTCGGCTGCTCCAAGCCGTCGTCCGTCACGGACACACGAAGAGACTTCGTCGTCTCGCGATGGCGAAACGCTATGGAACCGAGGAGGAAGAGCCCGATCGTGAAGGTCACCAACCCGAGAACCATCGGCGAAAGATCGTTGATCTCGGCCTGATCGGCGACAACGAACAGGCCGCCACCGAAGATGATCAAGCCAAGGCCGCTCAGCCCGGTCACCAAGACCCTGGTGAGGAACTTGGTGTTGTCGGGAATCCCGAACCCGATCACATCCGCCGGAAGTGGCCCGGGTTCGCGAGTCTCGTGCCGCCGGAGCACGAACCGGTTCACGATCACCCGCCAGCCGGTGACGCTTCCTGTCAGGATCCCGGTCAGAGCCACCGCGATACCCGCGACGACCAGAAACCGAAAGCCGCGGTCCAACGCATCGGCGTACCGGATCGCCGTCGACAAGGTCGAGATGAGAACCGCGGAAACCGACCACGCGGCGATACCTTTGGCGATCGCCGCGGATCGAGACTCACGGGCGACGACCACCGTCTCCTTCGATGAAGCGGCCACCAGGCCGTCCGGGCGATCCCGCTCGCGCCAGCGCACGACGCCATCACTTCCGTCGCGCTTCCCGAGCCCGAATCCACCACGACGAACTCGCCGGTCGCGCCACTCCACCGAACCGGGCCGGAATCGCTCGATGGCCGCTTCGGCGCGTTCCGCTTCAGCCGGATCCATCGCGGTGGTCATCAGGAATCCATGTTTGGACTCGTTGGCGAACACAGGCAACAGCTGGTGCCGCCCTCGCTCGTCCGAGATCACGATGTGAGCGTCCACCCGACGACCACCTCGGTGGCGATCGAAAATGAAACCATCGATGCTCGACCATGCGACGGTCTTCTGCCCTTCGCCGACAGGCTGGCTCATGCCGACGGGTGTGAAGGTGATTTCGATCGGCCAGGTGCGGCCGCTGTCACGCGTCCGGCTGATCGCCACCGGGATGAGCGGATAGACCGCCAGCCCGGCGACGAGGAACGTCCCTGCCGACAACGGGGTGAAGCCGCCGCCATCGAGCATCGCCCACCCCGCGGCGCCTCCGGCCAGCAGCAAGCCGAGTCCGATCAGGAAGAGCTCCACGGCGACGATGTTCGCCGCCGTACGGTTGCCTCCGTCGGTCTCGGGAATGTCGAACGTGATCGCGGCCTTCTCGGCGACGGTCTTTTCAGGTTTGATCACGCCGAAGGTGAGAGCCTGGACGACGCTCACGAACCCGATCTTCGTGACAACGAGCAAACCGATGACGAACGTTGTGAACAGCGCCAGCCTGACGAAACCGTCCACCTGTGTGTAACCCGGTTCGTCCGGATCCCGTTGGATCTGGACCAGGGTGTCCATGCCGACCAGCACGACAGCCACCGCGAACCAGCCGATCAGACCTCTCAACGCCGTTTTCAACGCACTCCTCGGCTGTCACACCATCGCGAAGCAACTGCGCTCACTCCAGCGAACCGGATATGCGCTGCCCACCTTGCTGGTCGAAAATGGGTGCTTCGGCAGACCTGGCGGGCGCGGCCGACGGCGCAGCACTGTTCGGACCAACGATCCCAGCCTGCTTCGGCTCATCGTCCTTCATAAGCTTGTCGGATTCTTTGCCGACAGCCTTCAAGGTCTCTTTTACCAGCGTTTCCGTGTACTTTCCGGCATCCCCGAGAGTCTTCGAAGCGTTCTCGATCCCCTTGCCGACGGCGCCGAGATTGTTCCAGTTGGCTCGCATCACGCTCGAGGCGGAATCACCGGCCCTGGACATCGCCTTTCCTACCGGGGCAAGGAGTTCTCTCACCCTGACGAATGCGGACATGAGTTTTTTGAAGAGCTTGTTCGCTTCACCGAATGCCTTGGCGAGCTTTTTGACCCACCCCATCGCCTTCTGCGCGTACTGGATGGCTTTGGGTACTCCTTCGGCGGCCAACCCGGCGGGAGCCGCCGGACCTGGGTAGCGCATCAGGATACTGACGAGCTTGGCGAGCGCTTCGGAGATGAGGTCCCGGACCATGGTCCGGACGACGGCCAGAATCGTCTTGCAGAGGCTGACCAACATCCCCATCGCGTTGGCGCCGACAGCGAGACCCGAGTAGAGGTCGGCACGGTCCTTGGCGAAGGCCCGGTAGGCGTCAGCGGCCGTGCCCTTCCATCCCGCACTGTCGTGATCGACGGTCTTGGAGAGGTCCTCGCTGACCTGTTCGAGTTCCTTGCCGACGTTCTCCCAGGTGCCGATCATGTTGTCGAGCGCGACCTGGTCACCGACGAGCATGTCGAGAGGATCCCGAAGGAACGACACATGCTCGATGACCCAACCGAATCCGGCACTCAGAAGCGTGCCGATCGGATCGGTCATCAACCCGACGAGTCCCATGGCCCCGTTGGTCAGGTTCGCGAGCCCCTCCGCCCAGTCACCACTGTTGATCTTGGCGGCGGTGTCCCAGAAATCCTGGACGATTCCAGCGCCTTCAAGAGAGCTCTCGTCCGCGGCGGCATCCGTCTTGACCAGCGGGTTGGCCGTGCCCGGGCCAGGGCGAATCTCAGCGGTCTCAGGCATCGTCAGTCCTCCAGCTTGAACAGGCCCTTGAAGTCCTCTTCATCCCACTCTTTGACCTTCTGCCAGGTGTGCACGCGTTCCGCGTGATCCAAGGACGCCTTCGACGCGGCAACGATCGACTCGAGTGCCTCGACCTGCCCGATTCCGCAAATGGCGGCCAAAGGAATGCCGACCAAGCCGAAAGCCTCGGGGTTGGCTGTCGTCTCGACGGCCGAACCGACCCGGTTCAATCGGACGCTGATGTCGTCGATCTTCTTGCGATGAGTCTCGAGCTCACCTGGATCGACATGAAAACCTCCGGACATGTTTCCCTCCCTCAAGAACCCGCTCAGCGCAGGAAGTCGCCGCCGGTGAAGTAGTCGTCCTCGTGGTCCGTCTGCGGCCGGCGCGCGGCGCGCGGTGGCGCGGGTGTGGCCGGAGGAGCGGGCGGCTTCGGGGCCGGAGGGGGCGGAGGCGCGTCGAGTTCGTCTTCGGCGACGAAGCGGGCGTCCTCGTCCACCGTTTGGTGACCGCCTTCGACGTAGCCCGTCGGCTCGGGTTCCGGGTACTCGCTCTCCAGCTGGTTGACCAGTTCGTTCATCGTCTCGGTGCCCGCGATGGACGGAACGCCGGCCTGCATCGCGCTCGCGAGTTTGCTCTGTGCGCTCTGGACGACGCGGAGGATCTCCTGCGCGAGCGCCGGGTTGTCCCGCACGGAGGGGCCGATCTCCAGGCCCACGAGGTTTCCCGCGTGATTGACCTTGACCGAGATCTGGCCGTCCTTGCTGCGTTCGGACACCGAGACGCCTTCGATCTCGGTGCGCATCTGATTCGCTTTTCGCTGGGCGTCGGCCAGCTTGGCCTCGAAATCGGCGAAGAGCTGCTCAGGGTTCGACACGCGAACCTCCCCTGTTCACGTCGTAGCCATTCGGCGACCGAGTGTTGCATACCCGTCTGACGGCGGGGAACGTTTCGCGCGCATCCACGCCCCGGTCGTGTGGATCACCACAGCGATCCCCGGTTTTCCCTACCCGGGGTCTGCGGTCAGCCCGGTATGAGCGCAGGTCAGGAGCCCATAACGTGCCGGATATGACGATTTCGGACTGGAAACGCGCGATCTACGCGCTTCTCGTTCTTCCGGGTTACCTCGGCGGCGCGAAGGTCCAGCGTGGACTCGCGCGGCGCTGGCTCGGGCAGGGAAGCGGGACACGGCCGCGATTCTCGGCGGCCTTCGGCCCGAGCGTGATCGCATTTTTGCTCGCTTTGCTGCTTTTCTATCTTGTCGGGCGCATCGCGACGTACGGGCTCTTCTGGACCGGGAGCGATCCGGAGGGCACGTGGGGCGGGCCGACGCTGGCCGGGGCCTGGATCGTGCATTTCTTCGTCGCGCTCGGAATGGCCGTCCCGATCTTCCTGGCACTCCGGCCGATCACCCGGCTGCAAGCTCGCCTTCTGGGTTGAATCCGCCCACCTGGTGTAATCGGCACGGTATTGTGCGTGAGCGCAAGACATCGACCGATTGGGCCGGGGAGGGCTTCGATGGGTTTGTTCGGGGATGTTTGGGAGGCGGCCGCGGGGGTGCTCGGCAAGACCGGCGCCGGTGCGGCGGCCGGTTTCGTCGTGGGCGGGCCGGTCGGCGCGATCGTCGGTGGAATCGTCGGGTCGAACGTGAGCGACGGCTCCGGAGCGGTCAATCAGGGCGGGATGACGCCCAAGCAGCTGCTCGAAGCCGTCCTGAACGGCCCTGGCACGGGCTCGTTGGAAGAGGCGCGCAGGGTCGGCGGTGAGCAAGCGCGGAACCAGACCCAGCTGCATGACGGGACCCGCGGCGTGATGACGGCGTTGGAATCCGCCTGGACCGGTGGCGCGGCGGACGCGGCACGGGCGAAGCTTCAGCCGCTCGCCGACTCCTCCACCTCTGCTTCATCGAGCCTCGAGCGCAATTCGGGGTTGACGCAGACCCAGCTGGACCAGTTCGTGTCGCTGAAGAACTCGCTGGACCGCGAAGTCGCCGCGGACCCGCCGACCACGGGCACCTACGACGACGCGACACCGTGGGACACCGACACCGAAGACAAGGTCAACCAGTACAACCAGAAGGCACAAGCGAACCTCGACCGCTACAACGCCTATAACGACCAGTCGAGCTCGAACACCGCGGGCCGGACCATCGACTACGGGCAGCTCGGCGCGTTCGACGGCGGCGATTTCAAGGTCGCCGACAGCGGTCCCGGCCCCGGTCCGGGCCCTGGTGACGACGGCAAGGTGCGGGGATTCGGCGGGCGCTCGGATCCCGGCGACGGCGGGTACCGGCCACCTCCGGGCGGGGTGCAGCCACCACTACCGACAGGACCGCCACCCGGCCACGAAACCCCGAGCCCGCGGCCGTATGAACCTCCCCGGCCTCACCAGCCTTCCGATCCGGGCTTCCGCCCAGGTCAGTACGACGACGGCACGCGGGCGGCGGGCTACACGCCTCCGCAGCCTTCGTCGTATCCGGGTTACCAGCCGCCGTCCTTCGGCCCCGGCACCGGTGGTGGCACCAACTTCGGCCCAGGTGGTGGCGGCGGAGCAGGTTTCGGACCGGGATTCGGTCCCGGCGGCGGCGGTTTCGGACCCGGCTCAGGTTCTTCCGGTGGCCCGGGCAGTGGCGCCACACCCGGAGCCGGTCGCGGCAGCGGGGCGATGGCTCCCGGTCAGCCCGGCCAGGTGGCACGCCCCGGGATGCCCGGTGGTCCCGCCGGGGGCGCGGGCAGGCCCGGCGCACCCGGGATGGGTCCGATGGGCGCCGCTGCGGGCAAGGGCAAGGGCGGCGAGGACGAGGAGCACCAGCGTGCCTCGTACCTGCAGGAAGCCGACCCCGAGAGCGTCTTCGGCGGCACTGACACGAAGCCGGTCCCGCCGGTGATCGGGCTTTGACCGTGTTCGAAGCACCCCTGTACCTGCCGAAGACCGTCCTGCTCACCGCGTGGGAATGGGAGCGCCACGGCACTCCGCCCGCGGCGCTCGGCCCGGACCACCTGTGGCTCGCCGAAGACACCAAGAAGAAGCTCGACGACGCGGTGCTCGACACCCTCACCGAGCTGAAGCTGGCCTCCGGAGGCACTCTGACCAGGGAGTTCCGTGATCTCCTCCGGGTGCTGGCCACCGGCCCGCTGCGGTTCACCGCCTGGCTCGGCGACATCGAGTCGGACGAGACCGGGAACATCCTCGTGTCGGCGTCCGGCCCGGACGCGGTCCGGGTGATCCGCCAGGACGAGAAGATCCGCATCGACGTCATCGATCCCGGCTACGGCGCCGAATCCCTGGTCGACATGTTGCCCCCGGTCGCACCGGCCCGGATCAATCCGGTCAAGATCCCGAAATCGCGCTTCTCCGGCCAGCCGGTCTACGAGGATTCCTACGACCTCGAGGACCCGACCGAGGAGCCCGCCTACGACCCGCTGCCCTCGGCGCGGGAACTGATGGCGGCGAAACGCACCGGGGTGCACCAGCTCTACGCGGCCAACAACGGCACAAGGAGCACTCCGCTCACCGTGGTCGACACCGCCCACGCCGGCCGCGTCCTCACCTACGTGATGCCGGGCGACGACGGCGAACCGCTGGTCAGCTTCGAACCGGGGAGCAGGGACGTCCTGGTCGACGTCCTCTACGCGACCCTGCACGGACTGAAGTAAAGGGGGAGATCTCGATGACTTCGTTCTTCGGAGATGTCTGGTTCCAGAACAGTGACGACGTCGTCGGCGGTGGAGCGGCACCGGCGAGCGGCCAGGGCTTCACCATGAGCGGTGACGAGATGCGGGCCCTGCTCAAGAAGTGCCAAGACCAGCTAACATTCATCCTCGAGCAGTACGACTCTGCGGCGAAATTGCACCAGGTCGACCCGCCAGGAAAAGACCCGGTAAGCGAACGTGCGGTGGGCGGCCCGAACGGCGTCAACGAGACGGGGGAGTTCTATGTAGGGCATCTGCGATTTCAGCAGAAATACTACGAGGAACTCATTCTCCGACTGAAGAAGGCCCTGGGAATGACTGAGGAAACCGATCGGCTGGCAGCCGAAGAAACCAAGAAACGCGGGTCATTCGAATGATTTCACGGCACCTGTTGGCCACTTTTACCCTTGTGGCCGCCGGCACCTTGCTTCTGACTGCCTGCGATGGCAACCGCGACACTCCCGGCACTCCGACACCAGGCACAACTGCACCTGCCGCATCATCGAGCGCGGCGGGTGTCCCGCACAGCGGAGCGCCCGCCGTGCAAAAGCCGCTGCCAGCAAAGGCGCTCGACGGCAGCCCTTGCGACAGCGCCCTGACTGCTCAGCAACTTGAAGGCTTCCTCGGCGATCCGGACCCCGCCAAACCCAGCACCGACGCCCTCGGCGCTGCCTGCAGGTGGAACGCTTCGTCCGGCAGCGGCGCGGGATTCACAGTCAGCTATCAAACCAAGTCCGACCAAGGCATCAGCCTCGCCTACAAAAACGTAAAACCTAAAGCAGAGCGCTGGATGGAACTCGCTCCCATCGACGGCTTTCCTGCGATCGGGTACGCCGGAAAGGCCTCAGGCGACGAACGTCATTGCGTCGTGGTGGTCGGTATCTCCGATCAGCTCGCCTTTTCGGTGTCAGGTTCTCTCGGGGAGAATGCGTACCGCGAAGGCAAGGACGCCTGTGACCTCGGCCGTGACGTGGCAGTCGAAGTCCTGAAGAACCTCAAGGGGAGGGCGTGAGCCGGGCATAGACGGCCTCGGCGCCTTTGAGCAGGTTTTCGCGAGTCGTCGCCGCATCGGTTTTGGCGGCGACGACGCTGACGCGCACCTCCGAACGACCGCTGCGGAACAGGACCTGGCCACCCTCGGTGCCGGGAAGGGCGCAACTGGCCTCTCCGATCGGCCGAGACAGCGGCTCGCCCCGGCTGAATTCGCACTGCTCGCGAACGGCGGCGACGGCAGAGCCCGGCACGGACAGCACGGTCTGGCTGACGGTGACGTTTGGCGCGATTCCCTCCGAGAGGTCTACCTGGCCGGCGCGATCGCAGCGCATCTGGACACTGTTGTGCTCCGCACCCGGCGTTTCGCTCAAGCTGAACAGATCCCGTTGCAGGCCATCGGTCGGCCGTGCGGTGATCGTGGTGAAGACCTCCGCTGGGAAGGCGGCGCAAGGGTCGGCGACGAGGTCGTACGGCGCGGGGTAGCTGTGCACGGGCATGGACCGCGGCCCTTGGGCGACGTTCCGGCGGATGCCGTCGAGCAACGTCGCCAAGGTGGCTTCGGGATCGGGGAGCTTGGTGAAGCCACTGATGCGGAGCTCCAGGATGTTGTAGTCGGTCTGGATGCTCATGCTGATGTCTTCTGGCGAGCTCTCGGACACTTGCCGGACGTCGACCTCCAGTACGGCGTCCCGCCAGTCCATCCGTTGCGAAAAGCGTGAGTGCAGGACGTGCAGGTTAACGCTGACATCAGTCAGGTTCGGCGCGCCGGACACGGTGACGCTGCCGCCGCAGGTACTCGCCCACAGGCCCTTTCCGGCGAGGTCGGGGCGGTCTCCGTCGGTGGTGCTCAGGCGGTCGCCGCCCTGGAGGAAGCCGTCCTTCAAGGCCAGCCCCGCGGCCGCCAGCACGTCGGACGTGAGGATCGCGCACGCGTTGTGCACCGGCGTCCCCTGGAAGGTGGCCGCCGGTTCGGTGCTGGGGGTCTCCTTCAGGATGAAGCGTTGTGGTGGTGGAGGCGCGGCGGCGTCCACGGGGCCGGGCCGGGGAACGCAGGCGGCGCAGAGCAGGACGGGCACGATCAGCGGAAGTAGGCGTCTCATCAACGTGGAACGCTACGAGTTGCGGATGCGGAAGCCAGCCCGCGACAGCGTGAGGCCATGCGGCTCCATTCCCGCACTGACCACCTAGAATGCGCGGATGACCAACACCGGCCGCAGGGGTCGCGAGCGCGCCGCGACCGATCAGGACATCCGCCGGACGGCGCGGGCGCTCCTGGTCGAGCAGGGGCCGGAGGCCGTGACCCTGCGGGCGATCGCACGCGAGCTCGGCATCACGGCGCCGGCGTTGTATCGCTACTACGGCTCCCGGGACGATCTGGTCGAGCACCTGCGTGCGGACGTCGTCGCGGATCTCGCTGCCGGGCTGGCCGAGGACATCGCGCAGCTGCCGGACGAGGGAGCGTTGCAGCTTTTCGCCATTTGCAAGGGATTCCGGCGCTGGGCGCTCACGCACACCAAGGAGTTCACGCTGGTCTTCGCGTCGCCTTCGGGCGATGACACGTTGAGCAGGCTGGACGAGCCGTTCGGGCGGATCTTCCTCGCGGCGGCGGGCAGGGTGCTCGCGATGCACGATCTGGTGACGCCGTCAAACGACGTGGTCCCCGTCGAATTGCGCGACGATCTCACGTCGTTCCAAGAGGAACTGCTCGCCGTGCTGAAGGAGTCCGGGGCGACGTTCCCGCTGGAGAAGCTCGACCTCGGCGTGACGTACCTGATGATCCAGTTCTGGGCCCGGCTCTACGGGCACGTCACGCTCGAGGTCTTCGGCAACTATCCGATCCCGTTCTCGAAACCGGACGTCCTCTTCGAAGCGATGCTGGCCGATCTCGCGCGCGAAATCGGCCTCACCGCGGAGTGAGCTACGCCGCGTGCCCGCCGTCGACCGAGACGGTCGCCGCGGTCACGTACTTGCTTTCCGGCCGGGCCAGGAACGACACGGTCGCGGCGACCTCCGACGGCGAACCGTAGCGGTCGAACACCGTCAGGCTCCGCTGGTCGGCGGCGTACGGGCCGTCGGCCGGGTTCATGTCGGTGTCGGTCGGGCCGGGGTGTACGAGGTTCACGGTGATGCCGCGCGGCCCGAGTTCCCTGGCGAGGCCCCTGGTCAGGCCCAGCAGCGCGGTCTTGCTCACCGCGTACAGCGACATCCCGGGGCCGGGAACGCGGTCCGAGACGCAGCTGCCGATGGTGACCACACGGCCGCCGTCGCCGAGGTGCCGGGCCGCGGCCTGTGTGGCCACGTAGACACCGCGGACGTTGACCGCGAGCACGCGGTCGATGTCCTCCAGGCTCGTCTGGTCGAGCGGGCCGACGAAGCCGACGCCCGCGTTGTTGACCAGCACGTCGAGCCTGCCGAACTCGGCGACCGCCGTGTCGACCGCGGAAACCAGGGCCGCGGCGTCGGCGCTGTCGGCCTGGATCGCCAGCGCACGGCGGCCGAGTGCCTTGATCTCGTCCACGACACCGGCCGCGAGCGCGGCGTTGTGCTGATAGGTGAGTGCGACGTCGGCGCCGTCTTCGGCGAGCCGGATCGCCGTGGCGGCACCGATCCCGCGGCTGCCGCCGGTCACCAAAGCCACCTTGCCGTCGAGGGTCATGGGGTGTTCTCCGTTCGATTTCGTTGTCCTTGAACAACTCCATCGAATCGCCTCATGACCCTCGACGCTGGCGGCTATCGGCCACAGCGCTACAGCACGATGTTGACCAAACGTCCGGGCACGACGATCACCTTGCGCGGCGTGCCGTCGCCGACCAGCGCGGCGACCTTCTCGTCGGCCAGCGCGGCCGCCTGCACGACGTCCTTGCCCGCGTCGGCGGGCACGGTGACGCGCGAGCGCACCTTGCCGTTGACCTGGATCGGGTACTCGACGGTGTCCTCGACCAGGTACTTCTCGTCGACGACCGGGAACGGCCCGTGCACCAGGGAATCCGCGTGGCCCAGGCGCTTCCACAGCTCCTCGGCCAGATGCGGGGCCAGCGGCGCCAGCATCAGCACCAGCGGCTCCACCAGTTCCCGCGGCGTGGCTTCGGCCGAACCGTAGGTCTTGGTGACGTGGTTGTTCAGCTCGATCAGCTTCGCGCCGGCCGTGTTGAACCGCATCTCCGCGTAGTCCTCGCGGACTCCGGCGACCGTCTTGTGCAGCTGCTTGCGATCCTCATCGGTCGCGTCCACAGTGGACACACGCAGTTCGCCGGTGTCCTCGTTGACGACCAGGCGCCACAGCCGCTGCAGGAACCTTTGCGCGCCAACGACATCCTTGGTCGCCCACGGCCGCGAGACGTCCAGCGGGCCCATCGACATCTCGTAGAAGCGGAAGGTGTCGGCGCCGTAGTCGGCGGACATCTGGTCAGGCGTCACGACATTCTTCAGGCTCTTGCCCATCTTGCCGTATTCCTGCTTGACCTCTTCGTCGCCGAAGAAGAACTTGCCGTCCCGCTCCTCGACCTGGTCGGCCTGGACGTAGACGCCGCGTGCGTCCGTGTAGGCGTACGCCTGGACGTAGCCCTGGTTGAACAGTTTCCGGTACGGCTCCTGGGACGACACGTGGCCCAGGTCGAACAGCACCTTGTGCCAGAACCGCGAGTACAGCAGGTGCAGCACCGCGTGCTCGACACCGCCGACGTACAGGTCCGTGCCGCCGGGGTCGTCGACGCCGTGTTCGGCCGGACGCGGGCCGACCCAGTAGGACTCGTTCTCCGGCGCGACGAACACGTCCGGGTTGGTCGGGTCCAGGTACCGCAGCTGATACCAGCAGGAGCCCGCCCAGTTCGGCATGGTGTTGATGTCGCGGCGGTAGGTCTTCTTGCCGTCGCCCAGGTCCAGCTCGACCTCGACCCACTCGGTCGCGCGAGCCAGCGGCGAGGACGGCGTGCTGTCCCTGTCCTCCGGGTCGAAGGTCACCGGCGAGTAGTCGGCGACCTCGGGCAGTTCGACCGGCAGCATGCTGTCCGGCAGCGGGTGGGCCTGGCCGTCCTCGTCGTAGACGACCGGGAACGGCTCGCCCCAGTAACGCTGGCGCGAGAACAGCCAGTCGCGCAGCTTGTACTGGACGGTGCCGCGGCCGTGCTCGTGCTCCTCCAGCCAGCCGATCATCGTCTTCTTGGCCTCGTCGACGCCCATGCCGTCCAGGAAGCCTGAGTTGATCGCCGGTCCGTCGCCGGTGAACGCCTTGCCGTCGAAGCCGTCCGACGGCTGGACGGTGCGGATGATCTCCAGGCCGAACTTCTCGGCGAACTCCCAGTCGCGGGTGTCCTGGCCGGGGACGGCCATGATCGCGCCGGTGCCGTAACCCATCAGGACGTAGTCGGCGACGAAGACCGGGATCTCCTTGCCGTCGGCCGGGTTCACCGCGTAGGAGCCGGTGAAGACGCCGGTCTTCTCCTTGTTCTCCTGACGGTCCAATTCGGACTTACGCGCCGCCGCCGCACGGTAGGCGGCGATCGCTTCGGCGGGCGTCGCCGCGTCGCCGGTCCAGCGGGCGTCGACGCCTTCCGGCCAGGTGGCGGCGGTCAGTTCGTCGACCAGCGGGTGCTCGGGCGCGACCACCAGGTACGTGGCGCCGAACAGGGTGTCGGGGCGGGTGGTGAAGACCTCGATCTTCCGCTCGCCGGCCTCGAACGACACGCGCGCGCCGTGCGAGCGGCCGATCCAGTTGCGCTGCATGGACTTGACCTTCTCGGGCCAGTCCAGCAGGTCCAGGTCGTCGACCAGGCGGTCGGCGTAGGAGGTGATCCGCATCATCCACTGACGCAGGTTGCGGCGGAACACCGGGAAGTTGCCGCGCTCACTGCGGCCGTCGGAGGTGACCTCTTCGTTCGACAGCACCGTGCCCAGGCCGGGGCACCAGTTCACCGGCGCCTCGGACAGGTAGACCAGACGATGCGAGTCGATGATCTTCAGCTGCTCGGCGCGGGTCAGCTCGCACCAGTTGCGGCCGTCCGGCGTCCTGCGCTTGTCCTGCGCGTACTCGGTCTCCAGCTCGACGATCGGCCGGGCCTTGCCCGCCTTCTCGTCGTAATAGGAGTTGTAGATCTGCAGGAAGATCCACTGGGTCCACTTGTAGTAGTCCGGATCGATCGTCGAGATCCGGCGACGCTCGTCGTGACCCAGGCCCAGGCGCCGGATCTGGCGCAGGTAGGTCTCCATGTTCTCTTCGGTCGTCTTGCGCGGGTGCTGCCCGGTCTGCACCGCGTACTGCTCGGCGGGCAGGCCGAACGCGTCGAAGCCCATCGTGTGCAGCACGTTGCGGCCGATCATGCGGTGGTAACGCGCGAAGACGTCGGTCGCGATGAAGCCCAGCGGGTGCCCGACGTGCAGGCCGGCGCCCGACGGGTACGGGAACATGTCCTGGACGAACAGCTTGTCCGACGGGACCTCTCCGCTCTCGTCCGCGAGCGGGCCGACCGGGTTCGGCGCGTGGTAGGTGCCGTGGTCGGACCAGTAGTCCTGCCAACGCTGCTCGATCTGGCCCGCCAGCTCCGCGGTGTAGCGGTGCTGAGGGGCCGCGTCGGCGCCTTCGCTCGCCTGGTTCATCGCCGAAATCCTCCGTGCTCATCCACGTCAAGCCACTCCAGAAACAACTCGACCCCTCAGCCCGGAGGGCATGAGGGGTCGCCGCGCTGGTCCCGGCCGATCGGCCGAGTTCAGCGCGGCAGGCTAAGGAGCAGCCGAGCCGTGTCCATATGGCCAGTTTAACCCGCTGGTCAAAGCCGTTCCGAGGGGACCGCCAGAGCGATGAACTGGGTCACCTGCGTCGGCGAGAAGTTGTTGTCGCTGACGAGCACCAGACTGCGCTCGCCGCCCGGCAGGCGCGGTCCCCATGTCATCCCCTCGACGTTGTCCACAGTGGACAACTTGAAGTCCGCGAGGTCTGCCAGCAGGCGCTTCTTGACCGGTTTGACCTTCTTCGCGTCGGCCAGCGAGGGCGTCTTCAGGATGTTCGTGGCGCCCTTGGTGTCGATCTCGTAGATGCGGATCTTGTTGCCGACGCCGGTGACGAACGAACGCTCCATCACCAGGTAACGCGTCGGATCGGCCTGGTCGACGGCCAGCAGCGACGAGATGCCGGTGGTCGCGAAGGCGCCGGGCGGATTCGGCGCCGCGAACACCTTCTCCTGCGGGTACGCGTACTGCGCCAGGATCGGCCCGGACCGCGACTGCACGGTGATCCGCGAAAGGGCGCCTGACGTGGTGTTCGCTTCCGGTCCGTCCTGCAGCAACGGACCTTCGACCGAGCTGGCGATCAGCGATCCGAAGCCCGCGAACGTGAGGCCTTCGAGGGCGAGGTTCTGCCGTGGCCCCGCCGTCTCGGCCATCTTCTCGTTGGCGGGAATCGGCAGGTCACGGACGTAGGCACCATCGCGCTTCGCCTCGCGGATCGACGGATCGATCCGCGCCGCCGCCGACCGCTCACCTTCCTGCGACCAGACGTACCGGCCGGTCCAGGGGTCGACGCGCAGCTCTTCGGGATCGATGGTCCGCATGTTCGGCGGCTGCGCGGGGTCGTTCTTCGCGAGCGGCGGGTACGGCGTGCCGTCGGGGCGCAGGAGCGGCTTGGTGCCGGTGAAGGTGACCGGGCCGAGTCCCTTGGCGTCGAGGGAGAACTTCGCCGTGTAGAACCGGGCCGGGTTGATCGCGGACCGGTCGTCGCAGATCAGCGCGTACTCGCCGGTGCGAGGGTCGAAGTCGATGCTGGAGAGACCGCCGACGACCGTGCCCTCGTAGGGCAGGGCGTTCGGGACGATCTGTTCCCCGATCAGGCGAAGGGGACGGTGACCCGCTTCGGCGGCTGGTGCCGCCATCAGGGTGAGGGGGACGGCCCCGATCAGGGCGGCTGCTAGAACTCGGCGTGACATGGCCTGTAGCACAGTCGATCAGGGTATCCGGCAGGTTGCCGGAACGTCACGCTTATCCTCGTGGAGTGTTCGTCATAGCGCTGGTCCCGATCGTGCTGGGTGTCCTCGTCGGCTGGGGTGGGTTCCTCGGCCTGCGCGAGAAGCTGCCGCGTGACCGCGGCGCCGGCGTGCGCACCGCCGCCACGATGCGCAGCGAAGAGGCCTTCCGCCTCGGCAACAAGGTCGCCGGGCTCCCGACGCTGGCCGGTGGCGTGATCGCCGTGCTCGCGGGAGTCGCCGGGCTGATCATGCCGACGACGTCCGGCCTCGTACTGGCCTCGATCGTGGGCGTGGTCGGGCTGATCGCGCTGGTCGCGGCCGGGGGAGTGCTCGGCAACCGCGCCGCCGCGACGGTCCCCGAGCCCGAACCGGAGCGGCCCGCCGGATGCAGTGGCTGCGCCTGCGGGACCTGCGGCGTCTTCAAGAAGGCCGACACCGCCACCGCCTAATTGCGCTGGAGGTCTCCGGGATGGGTGGCCAGCAGCGCCAGCGGGATGCCCTGACGCCGCAGCACCTGGCCCCAGAGGTCGTGGTTCGGCGAGGCGAGGACGTCGCTGGGCAACGCCGGGACGATCACCCAGTCGTCGCGTTCGATCTCGTTCGCCAGCTGGCCGGAGTCCCAGCCCGCGTACCCGGCGAAGACCCGCACGCCGCGGACCTTCGGGACCAGGATCTCGGGATCGGTGTCGAGATCGACCAGCGCGACCGGACCGCGGACGGCGATCACCCCCGGCACGCTGGACGCCGTCTCACCGGTCCGCAGCGCGGCCAGGCACAACGCCGTCTTCTTCTCCACCGGACCGCCGACGAACACCGACTGCGGTTCGGCGACGTGCCCGCCCCAGTTGGGGAGCACGTCGTACACCGGGACGTCACTCGGCCGGTTGAGCACGACGCCGAGCGTTCCCTCGTCCCGGTGATCGATGACGAACACGACGGTTCGCCGGAAATGGGGATCGAACATCGTGGGGGCGGCGACCAGGAGCGTTCCCGGTTCGACCTCGGCGTCCGCTGGCACGTCCGCCATGATCCCACTTCGAGTGAGGACAAATCGTCCGGCACTGGGAACAACAGCATCACGAGCACCGTTGGACACAACGGTCGGTGCGCTTTCCGTGTCCCCCGGGCTCACTGAAGAACCGCCTTTGTGGAATACCGTCCGGCTGGAGCCACACTGCGCATAGCCGCCGAGAGGCGACCCTAAAGCGCACCGGCCGCCTTCTCTAAGCTGCGGGTCCGTGACGATCAGCGCCCCGGCGCCTCCGCGTCTTGCCCGGACCTTCGTTCGCGACCATGACTTCCGCCGTCTGCTGTTCACGCGGTTCTCCGCGCACTGGGGCAACGGCATGTACCAGGCCGGGCTGGCCGGTGCCGTCCTCTTCAACCCCGAACGCGCCGCCGACGCGCTCGCCATGGCGGGCGGTTTCGCGGCGTTGCTGCTGCCTTATTCGCTCGTCGGGCCGTTCGCGGGCGCGCTGCTCGACCGCTGGGACCGCCGGAAGGTCCTGATCTTCGCGAGCCTCCTGCGGTCCCTCACCATCCTCGCGACGGCCGTCGCGGTGGGCACGGGAGCGGCGGGGATCGGGTTGTTCTCCCTGGCACTGGCTTCGGAAGGCATCTCCCGGTTCATCGGCTCGGGTCTGTCCGCGTCGATTCCGCACGTCGTCGAAAAGAAATCCGTGGTCGCCGCGAACGCCTTCGCGGCGACGTGGGGTTCCGTGCTCGCCGTCGTCGGCGGCGGCTGCGCGATCGGCCTCCGGGCGTTGACCGGCGCCGACGACGCCGGTTCCGCGTGGGTCACCGCTGTCGCCGCGCTGGGCGGGATCGGCGCCGCCGTCCTCGCCTCGGGGTTCACGCGCGGGCTGCTCGGGCCGTCGACGGTCGACGAGCCGTCGAATCCGGCCCTCGCCGTCGCCCGCGGCCTCGCCGACGGCGCGAAGGCGGCTTGGCGCACGCCCAGTGTCACGGCCGGCTTCGTCGCGCTGTTCGCCCATCGCGCGTCGTACGGCATCTCGCTGCTGGTGACCGTGCTGCTGATGCGCAATCACTTCACCGACGCCGGGATCTTCCGCGCCGGGATGGCGGGGCTGGGGCAGATGGCCGCGTTCGCCGGGGCGGGGATCCTGGTCGCCGGGCTGCTGACCGCCCGGCTGATCCGGCTGCTGGGCAGGGTCCGCGTCGTGGTGGGCGCGCTGGTGCTGGCGGCGGTCGCGCAGTCCGCGCTCGGCCTGCCGATGCTGGTGCCCGCCGCGTTGGTCGCGGCGTTCCTGGTGACCGGGGCCGGACAGGTGCTGAAACTCTGCGTCGATTCGTCGGTTCAGCTCGACGTCGCCGACGAGGCGCGAGGGCGGGTCTTCGCGCTCTACGACACGCTTTTCAACCTCACCCAGGTCGCCGCCGTTTCCCTGGCCGCGACGGTGATCCCGGCCGACGGACGCTCGCCGGGACTGCTGATCGCGGCCACCGTCCTCTACCTGGCGGGCGCCGCCGCCCACCTGCTCGCGGTGCGAAAAGGGAGAACCACTGATACGGCTCCGCCCATGGCATTAGGGTGACGCTTACCGACACCGGGTGGCGTATGCCCGGGATCAAGTACTTGCGGGGGCTCAAGTGACGACGGCCGGCGACGACAGCGCACGCCTTGAAGCGCGCAATGCCGCCATGAAGGACCAGGTCGACACGCTGCTCGAGCAGTTCGAGCGCCAGACGGCCCAGCTCCGGGACGCGCAGGAAGCCGCTTCGCAGACGTCGGCGACGGTGGTCTCGCAGGACGGCCTCGTCCGCGCCACCATCGACGCGACCGGCACGCTCGCCAAACTGGAGATCCAGCCGAACGCCTTCGAGCGCACCACTCCCGCACAGCTCGCCAACACCGTGCTGACCTTGGTGCGTCAGGGATCGCTGCAGGTCAAGCAGCAGGTCGCCGACCTCATGGCCCCGATCACCGAAGGGCTGCCGGACCTCTCGGACCTCATCGAAGGCGCGCCTTCGCTGCAAGGGCTGATGCCGTCGATCCCGGACTTCCTCGTGGAAGAAGAAGAGGCGCCGTCGAAGTCCGACGAAGATTTCGACGCCCCGCTGATGATCAAGGACGACACGCCGCCGTCTGCTCCTCCGGCCCCGCCCGCGCCGCCGGCGCCGAAACCGGTGCCGAAACGGGTGCGCCAACAGGACGACGATGAGGAAGAACCGCCTTCGAGCTGGTTGACCAGGGGAGTCTGATGCCGAACGGTGGGTTCACCGCGGATCCGGACGCGGTGAAGACGGCCGCGGCCAAGCTGGGCCTCGCCGCGGATCAGCTGGACGACGCGGGCAAGGAACTGCTGGCCGCGATGAATTCGCTCGGCCAATGCTGGGGCGGCGATGACGCCGGCAAGGAGTTCGCGAAGGACTACGAGCCGGGTGCACAGGGTTCGTCCGAAGGGTTCGCGAACATCGTCGAGGCGCTGCGGGGCATGCAGCACAACGTCGAACGATCGATGACCGCGTTCACGAACGCCGAGGAAGAGATCAAGACGACGCTGGACAAGAAGGTCTAGCGCCGTGGGTATGGAGATGCCCGACGCGGTCAAATGGCTCCTGCCGATCGTCGTCGGGGAAAGCTGGCCCGAAGGCGACGAGGACAAACTCCGCGAACTGCGCGACGCCTGGCACAACGCCTCGAAGGCCGTCCAGCCGATCGCCGACACCGCGACCAAGGGCGCCACCGAGGTCCTCGGCGGCTGGACCGGTGAAGGCGCGGAGAAGTTCGCCGAGGCATGGAAGAAGTTCGTCGAGGGCGACGAGGCGTACTTCAAATCGCTCGCCGACTCTTCGAAGGCGCTCGGCGACTCGTGCAACGCCACCGCGCTGGACGTCGAGTACACGAAGTACATGATCATCATCTCGCTGGTGATCCTCGCCGCGCAGATCGTCGCGATGATCGCGGCCGCGGCGGTGACCTTCGGTGGTTCGACGGCCGGGATCGCGCCGGCGCAGATCGCCACCCGCATGACCGTCCAGATGATCTTCCGGCAGCTGATGCAGAAGCTCGCGCAGGAAGGCTTCAAGAAGGTCGCGAAGGAACTCCTCGAGAAACTCCTCAAGGAGGGCCTGAAGAAGATCGGCAAGGAGGTCCTGCAGAACACGGCGATGAACCTCGCCATGGACGCGGGTATCCAGGGCCTCCAGATGGCCAAGGGCGACCGCGACAGCTGGGACCTCGGCAAGACCAAGGATTCCGCGATCAGCGGTGCCGTCGACGGCGTGGTCGGCGCGGGCAGCAGCAGTATCGGCAAGGGCGCCACCAAGGGACTTTCCGACAGCGTCGGCGGCCAGATCGTCGACAGCGCGGCGCGCGGCGCCGTACGCGGCGCGGCCGAAGGCGTCGCCAGCACGGTCGGGCAGGCCGCCGTCACCGGTGACCTCGACAAGCTTTCGGCCAAGGACGTCCTGATGGGCGCTTCCGGCGGAGCCGTGGGCGGCGGTGTCGACGGGGCGAAGAGCCAGATCGGCGACATCAAGGCCGCGAACACGCCCGATGCCACGGCGGGCGACGGTCCTTCCACGCCGGATGTGGATACGGGGGATTCCGGTTCTTCTTCGCGGCCGGACACTTCGCCGGACTCGTCACGGTCCACTTCGGACAGTGAGGCGGCTTCGAGCCGCGGTTCGGACGGTGACTCTTCGCCGCGGAGTTCCGCTGATCCGCAGCCGCGTTCCGAGAGCGGCCCGCAGCGGACGGCGGACGGCGACCGGGTCAGCCAGTCGTCGGCGCAGGCCCCGGAACGCCCGGCGGACACCGGTGACGGTCAGCGTGCGCCGCAGACCCACCAGAACGCCCCGGCGGCCGCCGCGGACAACGGTTCCGGTCAGCAGCAGGCCGCTGCGGCGAATCAGCAGCAGGCACCCGCCGCCCAAACACAGGCACCCGCGGCGGGCGCTGCCCAGACACCCGCAGGGAGTCCGGCACCGGCGTCGAGCCCAGCGTCCGGCACGGCGCAGGGACCGGCCTCCAGTCCGGCACCGAGCCCGTCGCAAAGTCCTTCGCACAGCCCGTCACAGGGACCGTCCTCCAGTCCTGCGTCCGGACCGGCCTCCAGTCCGGCACAGAGTCCGTCGCAGGGACCGGCGTCCAGTCCTTCGCAAGGTCCTTCGCACAGCCCGTCACAGGGACCGGCGTCCGGCCCGTCGCAGGGACCGGGCTCCAGTCCGGCACCGAGCCCGTCGCAGGGGCCCTCGCAGTCCAGCGCGATGCCGCCCGCCGCTTCCTCTTCCACGGGTGCGCCGTCGAGCTCGGGCGGGTACGGCATGGCGTCGAACCCAGGTTCGAGCTCACCCACTCCGTCGGGCGGATACGGCATGGCGCCCGGCGGCAACCCGCCCGGCAACGGTCCGGCTCCCGGCGGTTTCCCGCCTCCCGGCCACGATCCGTCGCGGCCCGTCCGGCCGAACGACGGCGTCCAGGCCGCGGGTTTCACCGGCAACGGCGGGCCGCAGCAGCCGCGTTTCGACCAGCCGCCCGCCCCGATGCCCTTCCAGGGCCAGCAGCCGATGCAGCCGCCGCCTCCGGGTGGTTTCGCGCCTCCGCCGCCGCCTCCTCCCGGCGCCATGCCGCCGCGCGGACCGCAGGGTCAGCCCGGTCCGATGGGCCCGCGTCCGACCGGACCGCAGCCGCCGCAGCAGCATCCCGGTCAGGGCGGATATCCGCAGGACCGCGGGCCGCGACAGCGTCCTCAGCAACCGCCACAACCGCCACAACCGCCGGGACCGCAGGGCCCGCCGCGACCACCTCAGGGGTATCAGGGCAGGCCGGGACCGGGTCCCGGCCCGAACGGCGGGGTCCCGCCGCGCCCGCAGACGCCTCCGCCCGGTCCGCCGCCGGGCAATCGTGGTCCGGCCGGTCATCCGCCGCGGCCCCCGCATCCGGGCAACGGTCCGTTCCCCGGCAACCGCGGCCCCATGCCGCCTCCGCCCGGCCATCACCCCGGTCAGCCGGGCCGTCCCGGACAGCACCCCGGCCGGCCGATGCCGCCCGGTGCCGAGCCGCCGCGCTTCGGTGGTCCGCAACGTCCGCCGCAGGTCCCGGCACCGCGCCCCGGCCACGACGGCAACGCGGGTCCCCAGGACCGCACCCAGCAGCCGCAGCGTCCCCCGCAGCAGCAGCAGCCCCCGACGCGGCCGGTGGAGGAGGCGCCGCGGCAGGCACCTCAGGACACCGAGCTGCCCAAGGACACCGACGTCCCCAAGGACACCGAGACGCCGAAGGACGTCGAGGCTCCGAAGGACACCGAGACGCCCCAGGACGTCACGCCCGACGACAGGGCCGGCGACGACGTCGGCACCACCGGCGACGAGCCGTATCTGACGGATCCGGACTTCCACACGGACGACCCCGCCGCCTACCGCGCGCTCGCCGAGACGCAGATCGACAAACGCGGTTTCGACAACGAGACCGGGGAAGCGCGGAGCGAACAGGTCCGCCGCGAGGGTCTCGCCAAACGCGACGCCCACGAAGATCCGCGCGTCAAGGAGATGTCGGATCAGGGCGCCTACGCGGTCCACAGCTACACGCGGACCGACATGGCCGAGCGGATCACGCACGCCCAGCGTCACGGCGGCGCGGAGCTGGACGCGCTCCGGCCGCATATCGAGGCGATCACCTCCGGCCTCAACGAGATGCCCGCCTACGAGGGCCTCGTCTCGCGGCGGGTGAACTTCAACGGCAACGAAAGCGCGATCCGGAGTTTCCTCGAAGCGCACGCCAGGGGTCAGGTCATCGTCGACCCGCAGATGCTGAGCACGTCGCGGGTCACCCCCGACCATCCGCGGAGCAGTTTCCCCGGCGAAGTCGAGATGCGCATCCAGTCGAAGACCGGACGCCACATCGAGGACCTCGCGTCCATCAAGGACGAACGCGAAGTGCTGATGAAGTCGGCGACGCAGCTGCGTGTCACCGACGTCAAGATGGGCCCGGGGCATCCCGATCACCCCGACTACAAGAAGCGGCTGGACGACGGCTCGCCCAACGACCTGCCGAAGTGGATCGTCGAATGCGAAGAGGTCGTAGCCGGTGAAGACGGCCACCTGAGCCCGGACGAGGTCCACCAGAAGGTCGCCGAGCGGCGTGAGTACAACAACGCCGTGCAGGAGCGGCTGGCGCAGGAAGCGGCCGAGCAGGAAGCCCAGCTGCGCCGCGACCACCCGGAGCTGTTCCAGGGCCAGGGCCTCGCGGGGCTGGAGACGAAGCTGGCCGACGGCAAGGGCGGCTGGGTCGACGCCACCGACGCCCCGGTCCAGGACATCCCCAAGCCGAGGGAGCACGTTCCCGACGGTGGCTGGTCCGAGCTGGCGAAGCCGCTCGACGAGGGCGGGACGCCGGTGATCCACGCCGGTTCGGCCGAGACACCGCACCAGCAGGTGCGGCTGCTCATGGACGAGATCCCGGCGATCGGCGAGGCCAACACCCGCAACTACTACGCGCCCGAATCGTGGAAGGACGGCTACCAGACGAACTCGGCCGAGTCGCTGGTCGCGTTCGAGGACCGGATGAACGGTGGCGACTCGGTCGCCGGGCCGTCGACCGGTGGTTCGCCGTTGCAGCACGTCAGCGACCGGCTCGGCGGGCAGTGGTCGGATCGGAACAACTTCGCCGACGTCGCCCGTGAGCTGGGTGAACGTCCGGTCGGCGCGCGGACCGCGGTGGCGTTCGAGCATCATGCCGCCGCCGAGCCGAACGCGCCGGAGGGTTCGCCGCGGTCCAAGGACCGGATCGAGACGCGGATCGTCGCCGCGGTGCACACGCCGCACGGCGTGGTCTTCGCCGACCCGATGACCGGACGGCTCGCGGAGCTGCCCGGCGATCCGACGTCGATCAAGGCGATGCCGATGGGCGGCGGCGATGCCCCGCACACGCCGGAAGCGCCGCACACCGACAAGTCCCCTGAGGCCGAAACGCCGGTTCAGGAGCAGGCGCCGAAGACCGAGGGCGACATCGCCGACCGGCTCAAGGGCCCGGAAGAAGCACCCAGGCGAATCGACGAGAGCTACCTCGGCGACGAGAACTTCCGTGGCACGCCGGAGGATCACAAGAGCCTCCGTGACCGTTACGACAACGCCGACCACGCCGAGCAGGCCCGCGAAAAGGCGCTCAAGCGGCTGGAAGCCAGCCCGCTGAAAGACCGCGTCTCGCCCGAAGCCGCCGAAGCGATCTACTCGTACTCGCGCGAACACGCGTACGCGATCAACGACGCGAACCGCCGGGGTGAATCGCACCCCGACTTCGAGAACGCCCAGCGCAGCACCCGGGCGATCGTCGGCGCGCTGAACGAGCTGCCGGACTTCCACGGTGAGGCCATTCGCGGCATCGACACCAAGGGCGACATGCAGGCCGCCGCGATCATGGCGGCGCACTACGAGCCCGGCCAGACCGTCCCCGAGCCGACGATGACCAGCTCCACCATCAAGACGTCGCCGGACACGAAGTCGAAGTTCGGCGAAGACGTCGAGATCCACATCGTCTCGAAGACGGGCAAGGACGTCTCGTCGCTCGCCGAGAACCCGCGCGAGAACGAGGCCATCAACAAGCCGGCCACGCAGCTTTACGTGCACAGCAAGGAGTTCAAGACTCCGCCGCTGGTCGACCGGCCGAAGTGGGTCATCCACGCCGAAGAGGTCGTTCCCCCCGACCCGCGGTACCTCGACGCCGAGACCGCCAAGCAGAAGATGGACGAGCGGCGGGCCCGGCACGCCGCGGAGGCGCCGGAACTCGCGCGTCTCGCCCAGGCGCAGTCGATGGCGCGCCTCGGCGGCTTCGACGAGCCGCAGACTCCGCACGTCACCACGGAGAACCCGGCGCAGCACAGTGTCGCGGACGCCGACAAGGGCCCCGAGTACGGCGACCAGCCCGCTCAGGACCACTCGGCCACCGACGACACCATGGAACTGCCGGTCCCCGAGCGGGACTACTCGTCGCTGGCGGTCGCGACGAACCCGCCGAGCGAACCGGCGATCCACGCCGGTTCGGCGAGTCCCGCGCAGCAGGCCGCGTACATCGCCGACCGGCACCCGCGGCTCGGCGAAGTCAACCCGCGTTTCAACGACCCCGACGCGCTGGCGAACGGTTACCGGTCCAACTGCACCCGCACGCCGGGCGCGTACATGGACCGGCTGAACGGCATCGATTCGACCGCCGATCCGCTGCTGGTGCACGAGATGGACAGCCGCGGCACGCTGGAACACGTCGAGGAGCGGTTCGGCGGGCAGTTCTCCGACCGCGCCGACTACGACACCGTCATCCGCGAGATGCGGGGGATGCCGACCGATCACCACGCGGTCGTCGCGGTGAAGTACCTCGACGAGAACGGCGTCGAGCGCGGCCACGTCGCCATGGTGGCCAACACCCGTGACGGCGTCGCCTTCATCGACCCGCAGTCCGGTGCGCTGATGAACCTGCCGCATCCGCCGCTGAGCATGAAGCTGATGCACGTCGGCGTCCCGGAGGGCCCGGCCGCGCAGCACACCGACGCGCACACCACGCGGACGGAGACCTCGCCGACGCGGCCAGTCGACCCGCGGATCGCGTTCGCCAGGGACGACACGCCCGACGTGCCGCCGTCGCGGATCGGGCCGGACGGCCGTCCGATCGTGGACGCGGGCTACGGCATGGCGCACGACGAGCCGGCCCAGCACAACCGGGCCGAGGGCGAGCGGTTCCTGAACGATCCCGAAGTCGCGGCCGCGGTGGACGGGCTCGACCCGGACAAGAAGCGGGCCGTTCACGAGGACGAGAACGGCGTCAAGCACGACGTCGGGCCGATGCGGGACTTCATCCGCGAGCACCTGCCCGCGCATCCGGAACTCGTCCGGCTGATGGAGCATCCGGACAACGCGTACCTGCGGGCTTCGCTGCTCAACAACCCGATGACCATCGGCAGCCTGCTGTTGCACCCGGAGGCCATCCCGATCCTCGAAGACGCCCTGCGTGACGTCGAGGAGCGCGGTTTCCAGATGATCGACGACGTCCGTGAGGACGGTCCCGGCGACACTCCGCTGACCCAGGAGCAGCGGGACCTCGCGAACGCGGCGGCGGATATCGCCGCCGAGGTGGAGCCCGGCGATCAGTACCACGCCGGCTTCGATCGCGCGGACAAGGGCGATCCCGCGAAGATCCAGGAGTTCCTGGACGCCGAGCGGGAGGCGTGGCCGCAGAACCAGGGCGACCTCAACCGGATCGCCGAACGGATCGCGGAGGAGAACAACGGCGACGCGTCGGGCAGGCCCGGTCCGAAGGACGACGACCGCGCGAAGGCGAAGATCGCGGGTTACGACGGAGACGCGTCGAAACTGACCGACCTGGTGGGCGTGAAGATCCAGTTCGACACGCTGGCCGACGTCTACAACGCGCTGAACGCGGTGATGGACGATCCGGATCTCCGGATCGTCAGCTTCGACGACCGGTTCGCGAATCCGCAGGACAGCGGGTACCGCGATCTGCAGATGAACGTCCGGCTGCCGAACGGGCACGTCGCCGAACTGCGGCTGCACCTGAAGCACATCGACACCGTGTCGGCCTACGAGCACGCCTTGTACGAGGTCCGCCGTGACTTCCCGACGTACAACCGGACACTGGACGAGAACAACAAGAAGAGGTTGTCCCCGGAACAGGCCCTGCTGGAAGCGGCGCTGATGGACCGGGTCCGGGAGAAGTTCATGGCCGGTCTCCGCAAGGGCCTGCCTCCTGAGGAGAACACGTGATCCAGACGCCGTCCTTCTACACGTACTTCGGGAAGACCTACCGCGTCGAGTCGACCCCCGACGGAGGCCTGACCGGCTTTCTCCTCAACCTGAGCACCGGCGAGTTCGACGAAAAGCCGGAGCACGTGCGTGAGGTCATGTGGGCGATGGCGAGTTCGGACATCAGCAAGGTGTCCGAAGAGAAGTTCGTCCAGGAGACCGAGCGCGCCCGCGCCTACGAGCTCAAGGGCGGCGGACCGATCTTCGCGCTTTACGAGACCATCGACGGCCTGTACGCGCAGGCCAAGCGCGAAAACCGCCGCGTGGAACCACCGGAATCGGCCTTGATCCAGTCTCTGCGCAAGCGCACCTTCAAGATGTGGGAGGACGAGCTGGCCCGCCGCGCCGCCGGGGAGCCGCCGTCGTTCCGGGCGGAACCACGTTTCCCGAACCGGGCGCGATGATTCACGTGGAACAACTGACTTCCGACCAGCAACGCGGGCTGCTGGTCGAGATCGGCAAGCTCATCCGCTCGGGTGTCGCCGACGCGGCGCGGCCGGCGGCCGCCGATTTCCGGCAGGCCGGCGAGCACACCGAACTCGAGGGCCACAATGTCGTGCCCGCCCCCGAGCTGAACGAGCTCTTCGGCAGGCTTCGCACCGGCATGTACGTCACCGGCCGAGGGACCTGGCTCCAGTCGCGGTTCACGCTCAAGCCCGACGGCACCTTCGACTTCGACTTCACCCTCGACGACGAACCGGCGTGGACCAGGACTCCGCCCGCTTCGGCGTACCCGGACGAGCTGGCCGCGTTCCCACGCGAGGACGAACACGTCCCGGACTGGTGGCGGTTGCGCGCGCAGCTGCCGTTGCGCGTCGAGTTCCGGCACGCCCGGATCGTCGACGCGTACACCGAGGGCGAGCCACCGGTGGTGGACAGACCGGAGCTCGACGAATCCGAAGCGCCGCTGGTCGCGCAGTACCTCGAGCGTGAACCGGCGATCCTCTCCGGCAGCGGTCTCGGCAAGGACATCTTCGATCCGGAGGCCGACGGCGACGTCCCGGAGAGCTACCACACCGACGGCACCTGGATCTGGCACGCGTCCGTGCCGCACTACCTGCGGAAATACGGGATCCCGCCGGAGCCGGAGCTGGTCGGGCACATTCGCGGCCAGCGGTTCCAGCCGCCGTACGTCGAACACCTCGTGCGGCGGACCGCGGAGGCGGATCTGCTCGGCAAACCGAGGCCGAAACCGGGCCGCTCCGACGTCAAAAAGACCGAAGGCGACATCGCCGCGGAGCTGGAGACGGCACCGAATCCGGCCCTGACCGACGAAGAGCTCCTGGTCGTGCTGGTCAGCAGGCTCGGCGAGCACGGCGTCTGGCCGGAGGCGTACCGCATCGGCGACCGCGCGGACGGCGCCTGGTGCCTCAACTTCACCGAGAAGGGCTGGGAAGTCGCGGCCTACTCGGGCGGCGACCCGGTGTCACCGAAGTACTTCGAGAAGCTCGACGACGCGGCTCACCAGCTTCTCGGCGCTCTCCTGCTGCATCCGGCGCGGATGACCGCCGGACACGAGACGCCTCTGGAGACGGCGAAGGAACTCGCCGATTGGCCGGTGCAGGCGGCGCCGGGTGAGCCTCCCCTCACCTTGCTCCGTAACAAGCGCGTCAGCCGGATGGTCGCCGGTACGGTCGTACTGCGGTTCGGCGAGGAAACCGGCAATCTGGTTCACCACGGAGGGGTACGGTTCGCCACGACGTCCCTGCCGCTGGAACGGGAGCGCGTCGGTGGGACCTACCGGCTGCGACGCCCGCTCCACGTGATCATCGGTGTCACCGTCCCTTGGGCGAACATGCCCGGCGGGGCGGTGGCCTACGTGCTCCCGAGGACCATCGCCGAGCACGTGTCCGACGGCAGCCTGGAGAGGATCGAGTAGGTGGAATCGGCGGAAGCGGTAGCCAAGGTCGAAGAGTGGCTGCGCGCGGTCCACGGTCCGGACGTGTCCGAACCGGGCGGCGCCGGCCTGCGCGTGAACCACGAGAAGGTCCTGCGCATCCCCGAGGGCTGGTCGGTCCCCTACAACACGATCGCCTTCCTCGACGAGGGTCACGCCGAGAAGGAGATCTTCCCGCCGCCGTCGGTGATCGTCCGTGAACCGGACGGTGAACTGCGTCAGGCGCATCCGCAGCCCGGCGGGCTCAGCGTCCCGGTCGTGTTCCCCGGCCAGGAGGCGTGGCGCGAGGTCGTCGACCCCGAGTACGCCAAGGCCGGACTGGGTGACCTCGGGGTTCCGCCCGCGGTCGTCGCGGGCTGGGTCCAGGTCAACGCGGACGGCGTCCAGACCGGGCAGGAGCGGGAGAATCCCGAGTACAAGGCCGGTCCGGTCCGCCGCGGCTACCCGAAGCCGGAGAACAGGCTCGAAACGCTGCTGTCGTTCGCCAGCGTCGGCTGGCTGACCAGGGAACAGCTGCTCATCGGGCTGCTGCGCTGCGAGGTCTACGTCCCGGTGGACCTGGCGTCGGGCAAGACGGAGCGGTTCTACTTCAACGAGGAACGCGCCGAACTGCGGGTGTTCAGCTCGACCAGGAACCTCCCGTCCCGCGAACACGGGTACTGGAAGGTCGACATCGCCACCCTCGCCGGGTACGAAAGCCCGCCGAACCTCGTGATCAACGGCGGCCCGGCGACGTTCGAGGACGTCAGCGGCGCCGAACTCGCCGAAACCGCCCAGCGGTTCCCGCGCCGGGGCCCGGGCGTCGACGTCTACGAGCGCTGCCCGGAAGCGGATCCGGAACTGGAGACCTTCGCCGCCGAAACCGCCACGAAGATGGGGCTGTCCGAACCGGTGAAGCCGCCGCTGGCCGCCGCCGAACGGGCGAGACGCCGCGGGTTCGAACTGAGCGCCGAGGAATGCCAGAAGACCGTCCTCGGCCAGTCGTGGCTGGCGCGGCTCAAGCAGCCGGAACCGCCGCGCGCCCGCCCGAACGACCTGCGGGCGAACGGGCTGGCGCCGGGTTACGACAACGAGGGGCAGATCCAGCCGCGTCTGGACACCTTCGGGAAGTACTTCGACCGAGACCGCTCCAGCTCGCGCTACGGCTGGCAACGCGTCACGGGCGCGTACGTGGGCTTCGCGCTCGGCGAGGCGCTCGGAGCGGCTGTCGACCGGATGCGGCTCGACGAAATCCACAACACCTACGGCCCGGACGGCGTCACCGAGCTGCCGGTCGCGTTCGACCTGCCCGGCCGGATCGGGCCGCTCACCCAGCGGCTGCTGTTCTACACCGAGGCCGTCATCCGCAGCCCGCATCGCGAGCAGCCGGAGAACCGCTCCGCCGAACATGCGCTCGGGACGGTCGCCCGCAACTCGCTGATGCGCTGGCTGCACACCCAGGGCGCGCCGCTGGAAAACGCCGACGGCTGGCTGGTGAAGGTGCCGGAACTGCGCGTCCGCCGGACCCCCGACGACGCCGAACTGAACGCCTACCACGCGCTGGCGACCATTTCCCCGACGGCGATGCCGATGAGCGGGCCGGACGCGCTGGTCGCGGCGCTGCCGGCGGCGATGACCGCGGCGGGACCGGGGACCGCCATGAGCGGCGGCGTCCGCCAGGCGGTGCGCGACCTCGTTTCGGTCACTCATCCGGGTGAGGTCGACGTCGAAGCGGCGACCTACCTGACGTGGCTGTTCGAACCCGCGCTGACCTCGGAGGCGTTCAGCTACCCGGTCTGGAACATCTCCCGCGAGATCTTCAGCGACCAGAACCCGCACCAGCGGGGGCCGGTCTGGACGGATCTGAAGGCGATGGTCGCGGAATCGGTGCCGTTCTTCGGCAAGCACGGTCTGCCCGATCTGCGGATCCCGGAGCTGATCGGCGACGGCAAGGGCACGCTTTCGGTGCTGGGACGCGCGTTCGCGGCGCTGTCCGGCTTCGAGAACTACCCGGAGCAGGCGCTGCTGCGGGCGGTCAACCACTCTGGCCGCAGCGCGATGACCGGCGCCATCGCCGGTGCGCTGCTCGGCGCCCGCACCGGCATCCCCGGTCTGCCGCAGAAGTGGATCGATCAGCTGGAACTGCGCTACCTGGTGGAGAACATCGCCACCGACGCGTTCTGGCATTTCGACCGCCATTCGGCGCTGCACGAGGTCGACGGCTGGGCCCAGCGGTATCCCCGCTGGTGAACGAAATGGGGACGATGAACGAAGAGGAAGCCGTCAGCCGGGTCGAGGAATGGCTGGCGGGCCGCGGCGGGGAGGGCACCGGCGCGTTGCGGGTGCGCCGCGACTACGTCGTGCGCGCGACCGGCGGCTGGAACGTCACCTACAACACCGTCGGCTGGCTCGACGGGACCGACCCCGGCATGGGCCTCTTTCCCAGCCCGGTCGCGTTCGTGCCGGACGACGGCGGTGAGATCCGGCTCGACCTGGAGCTGATGGCGGTTTCGGCGGCGGGCGGCGGCGACGACAGTGACGCCTTCACCCGGTGGGCGGAGGTCGCCGATCCCGAGTTCGATCCGGACGCGGTCCCCGGGCTGCCCGTCCCGAAGGCGGCGATCCTGCGCTGGGAGCAGCACACGCTCTACGGCGAGCCGACCGGCGCGGTCCGCGCGAACCCGGATCACCGGCCGGGGCCGCGGTTCTCCGGCCGCCCGGCACCGGAAAGCCCCGTCGAGACGCTGCTCGGCTATCTGCGCGTCGAGTGGATCACGCCGGAGGAGTTCGTCCACTGGATGCTCGACCTCGACGTACTGGCCCCGGCGAAGGACGGCCACCTCCAGGTCCGCGATTTCGGCGACGCGGGCGCGCGGTTCGTCGTCTACACCTCCGAGGCGCGGGTGCCGTCGGAGTACACGATGTGGCAGCGAGTCCAGCCCCGCGTGCTGCTGCGGCGGGCCAAGGACAACCCCGGCGTCGGCCTGCTGGTCAACCCGGGACGGCCGGAGACCTTCCACATCTACCCGGAGACGCTGCGGCAGGTCGCCGACCTCGAACTCCCGGCGGGAACCGAGCGGCCCGAGTCGGTCGGGCGCCCCGCCTACTTCAGCGGGGAGTACGACGGCGCCGCCGTCGCGAACCTGCGGAGTCTCGTCGACCAGGCTCGCGACAACGGCTACACCCTGAGCAGCGAAGAGCTCGCCCGCTACACGCGGGCCGCGACGCTGTCGTTCGAGCGCTCCCGGGCGAAGCACGACGGCCGTCCGCTGCCGGAGCTGCCCGAAGACCTGTTCGCCAACGGCCTGGTGACGCACTTTTACGACAACGGCGAACCTCGCCCGGTCGCCTGGACGTTCGGGAAGTTCTACAACCCGACGCTTCCCGTCGGCAGCTTCGCGTACCCCCGGCTTCTCGGCGCGTACGTCGGCTTCGCGCTCGGAGACGCGCTCGGCTCGGGCGCGGACCCCGCCGAAGGCCTGCCACTCGGCGGGCTGACCCGGCAGCTGCTGTTCCACACCGAATCGGTGATCCGCGGCCTGGACCCGACTCCGGACAAGCCCGAGATCCCGGCGTCGCTGCCCGCGGGCGGACGGCCGGACGGCTGGGTCGCCAAGGCCACCGAAGGCGCGGGCCCGCCCCCCGCCGAGTTCTCGGCGATGCTGGCGACCGCGCTCGCCGCGACGGTGACCGGCGGCGTGCAGGGTCCCGCCGACAGCGCGTTCTACGCGATGAAGGTGGTCCGCGAGCTGGTCGGTTCCGCGGCGGGCCACGAGGTCGTCCACGGCGCCGAGCTGCTGGTCAACCTGTTCCGCGCGCAGCTCGCGGCCCGTGACGGCCAACCGGCGGTCGCGAACTTCCTCGAGGGCTTCGACGAGTACAGCGGCGAGGTCGGCGACCTGGTCAAGACCGTGCTCGACCTCCGGAATGACGTTGACGGCACTGACGGCGATGACGTCGAACAGTTCGACAGCATCGGAGACGGCAGGACGCCGCTTTCGGTGCTCGGCAGGGCGTTGTTCGCCGCCGCCAAACGGGGCCACGACCCCGAGGCGGCGCTCGCCCTGGCCGCTCGTGGTGGCGCGGTGACCGGCGCGCTGACCGGGGCGATGGTGGGCGCCAGGCTCACCGTGCCCGGTCTGCCGAAGGCCTGGCTCGCCGCGTATCCCGGCCTCGGTGTCGTCGACGCCATGGCGGGCGACGCCTATTACTTCTTCAACCGCTTCGGCCTGCCCCGCGAACCCGAAGAGCGGCGACGCTGGGACGCGAACCGGTACCCACGAGGAGACAAGTAGAGAAATGCGCGAGTGGCTTCAGGATCCGGCGACCAGGTCGCGGCTGCGCGGCAGCCTGTACGCGGGGGCGCTCGGCGACGCGCTCGGCGCGAAGACCGAGTTCGACTCGATCGACCGTATCCGGGAGATCGCCGGTCCGGCCGGGATCACCGGCCTCATCCCCGCGTACGGCGGCCTCGGGCGGATCACCGACGACACCCAGATGACGCTGTTCACCGTGGAAGGCCTGATCAGGGCTCATTTCAGCGGCCGGAGGCAGCAGGGGACCTTTGCTACCGCGCACGGCACTGAACCTGTCGAACAGTCGCTCCAACTCGCCTACCAACGCTGGCTGCACACCCAGGGCGTCTCGTGGGAGCGGGCACGCGGCCCGGAGAACACGAGCCCGGAACCGGACGGCTGGCTGATCACGAACCGCGAGCTGTTCAGCCGTCGCGCGCCCGGCCTCACCTGCTTCAGCGAGCTGGAGGCGTACGGGAAGACGGGAGTGCGCGCCGGCATGGCCAAGCCGGTGAACAACTCGAAGGGCTGCGGCGGCATCATGCGCGCGGCCCCGGTCGCGCTGTGGTCGGACGACCTCGCCGAGGTGTTCCGGCTCGGCGCCGAGAGCGCGGCGCTGACGCACGGTCACCCGAGCGGGTATCTCTCGTCGGGTGCTTTCGCGGTGATCGTGCACGAACTGCTGCGCGGGAAACCGCTGCTCGGCGCCCTCGCGACCGCCCGTGCCGAACTGGAGAAGTACCCGGGGCACGAGGAGCAGAGCGTCGCGCTGGACCAGGCGCTCGCCCTGTCCGACGAAGGGGCTCCGACGCCGGAGAAGCTCGAGACGCTCGGGCAGGGGAACGTCGGCGAAACCGCGCTCTCCATGTCGGTCTACGTCGCGCTGACCACCACGGACCCGAACGTCGCGCTGCTCGCGTCGGTGAACCACAGCGGTGACAGCGACTCGACGGGATCGGTCTGCGGGAACCTCGTCGGCGCGATGTACGGCGAGGAAGAGCTGGAGACGAGCTGGCTCGTGGAGCTGGAGCTGAGCGAAGTGATCGGACAGCTGGCGGACGACGCGCTCGCGGAGTTCGGCGGGAACGCGCCGGGTGACGACCGGTGGTACGCCCGCTATCCGGCCCACTAGATTTACCTCCGGTTTGGGGAACTTGGGGAGGGGACACATCGTGCGTTACCGGGTACAAGCGGCGGAGCGGCCGGATGGCCTGTACGCCGTCTGGGGGGACACCGTCTTCGCGGCCCAGCGGTCGACCGAAGACGGCACACTGCTGCTCATCGCGCCGCCGGGGGAAGCGGCGCCTGAGGGGTTCGATCGCGACTGGAACGGGCGGCCCGCCCGCGTGGTGCTGAACGGCGAGGCAGGCGCGACCTTCAGTCTCCAGTCGTACGGCCGGTTCGACGACGAGCACTTCCAGATCGCGCCCAGCACCGGCGGCGGCGACCTGACCTTGCGCTGGGCGGGCGAGGACGCGGCCCGCGCGGCGGAGCTGGGGCTGACGGACTTCTCGACCACGGCCGCGCCGTCGCGGCTGACGGCGTTGTGGCAGACCAGGCACGACTTCGCCGAGACGCCGGAAGCCCGGCCGGAGCCCGGAACGGGTGACCAGGCCGCGCTGTTGCGCGCCATCGGCCGGACCCTGCTGCGGGTGCTGCCGCCGGGCTGGCAGCGGGTCGGCGCCCAGTTCCGGCAGGTCGGCGACTACTCCGAACTCGAGGTCCGCTCGGTCGGCGACGAGGGCAACGGCCCGGTGTCGGTGTCGATCGCGGCCCCGCCGGAGCTCGGTTCGCTGTTCGCGCGGTTGCGCGCGGCGATGAACCAGCCCGAGACCGGCACCTGGTTCCAGGGCACCTTCACGCTGGACTCGGAGTCGCATTTCGACTTCGACTTCGACGCCGAGCAGGAACCCACGTGGCGGCTGGCGCCGAACGAGGGCGGGAAGCCGTCGCCGCGCGCGTACGCGACCGAACTCGCGATCTTCCCGCGCGACAAGAAGCACGTCCCGGCCTGGCTCTCCGCCAAAGCGGGCCTGCCGCTGGACGTGGTGTTCCGGCACGCGAAGGTCGTCGACGCGCACAACGAGGGCGAACGGCCGGTCGTCAACCGGCCGCCGGTGCCGCCGGAGATGATGCGCGGCGTTCTGGACTACCTCTTCCGCTCGCCGGTGGCGCTGACCCGGCCGGGTCCGCAGCCGGACATCTTCACCCCGAACGGCCCGCCGGACGTGCCGAACGCCTTCCACACCGACGGCGTCTGGATCTGGCCCGCGGCCGTGCCGCACTACCTGCGGAAATACGGCGTGCCGCCCGAGCCGGAGCTGGTCGAGCACATCCGGGCCGCCGCCTTCCGGCCGCCGCTGGTCGGCGAGCTGGTGCGGGCGACCGCGGAGGCGGAGATCGTCGGCAAGCCGCGGCCGCCGCAGACCGCCGCGGACCTGCCGGACGAAAGCATCCGCACCCGCGTCGAACGCGACGGCGAACCGGCCCGCGACATCCGGGCCGTCGAGGTGCTGGACGTCCTGTACCAGCGTCTGGCCGAACACGGCGTCGCGCCGACGTCGTACCGGATCGGCGCGAACGCGGTCCCGGAGCCGGGACTGTGGACGTTGCGCCGCACCGAGAGCGGCTGGGAGGTCTCGCGTCCGCCGACGGACGAGCCGGTGGCGTTCGCCAAACTCGAAGAGGCGGCGCGGTTCTTCCTCGGCACCCTGCTGCTGTACCCGGCACGGGCAACGATCGGCGCGAACGAGGAGGCAGACAACCCCGCCGACTGGCCGATCCTGCCGCTGCGCGGCGAACCGCCGCTGAACTTCTTCCGCCGCAAGCGGATCGTCGTCCTGCCGGCGGGCACCACGGTGCAGCGGTTCGGGAACGAGACCGGCAACCTCGTGCACGCCGAAGCGGCGCGGTTCATCGAGACGTCGCTGGCCGCGGACCGCGAACGCGAGCGCCGCCTGTACCGCGTCCTGCGGCCGCTGCGCGTGGTCACCGGCATCACCGCGCCGTGGAACGGGACGCCGGGCGGGGCCGTGGCCTATGTTCTGCCGCGGCCGCTCGCCCAGCACCTCGAAACCGGCGCGCTCTCTCGCGTTTAGTCCTCTGAATGCGGGTTCTCGGAGGCTAAATCGACTTGGCGACCAACTCGTAGGACCGGGCCCGCGCCGCCGGGTCGTACACCGGTGTCGTCAGCATCAGCTCGTCGGCACCGGTGGCCGCGGCGAGGTCCTTCAGCGACCGCACCACCTTTTCCGGCCCGCCGTGTGCCTGCACGGCGGTGAACTGTGCGACCAGCTCGGCCGATTCCGGCGCGATCTCGTGCGCGGCCGCCTGTTCCGGGGTCGGGAAGGCGAGGTCGCCGCCTTCGCCCTTGAGCAGGTACGACTTGATCACCGCGCACGGTCCGGCGAGACGGGCCGCTTCCGCGTCGGTGTCCGCGCAGATCGTCTCGACGCAGAGGATCACGTACGGCTTTTCGCGCCACCGTGACGGCTTGAAATTCGCGCGATAGGCCTGCAGCACCTCGGCCGTGTGCTGCGGACGGATGTGATGCGCGACCGCGATCGGCAAGCCGAGTTCGGCCGCGAGCGAGGCACCGGCCGCGCTGGAACACAGCAGCCACGGTTGCGGCGTCGGCACCTCTCCCGGCAGCACGCGGATCCCGCTCTCCCCGGCCAGATGATCCAGCAACTCGGCGACGTCGGCGCGGTACTCGTCGTCCGTCGCCGGGTCCGCGCCCCGTCGCAGCGCGCGGATGATCTTCTCGTCGAACGTGCCGGGGCCGCGCCCGACGCCGAGGTCGATCCGGCCGGGGTTCAACGCCGAAAGCGTCGCGAACTGCTCGGCGATCGCGAGCGGGGCGTGGTTCGGCGCCATCACCCCGCCGGAACCGATCCGGATCGACGACGTCACCGCGGCGAGCTGCGCGGCCAGCACCGGCGGCGAGGACGTCGCGATGGCGGGCGAGCCGTGATGTTCCGCGATCCAGACGCGGTGATACCCCAGTTCCTCCAGTTTTCCGGTGACGTCGACCGTCGACGCGAGTACTTCGGTGGCCGCGCGGCCGTCCTCGACGATGGCGAGTTCGAGCGCGGAAAGCAGGATCCCCATTCCCCCAACGTAGCCAAACTCAGGAAGCGGTGATGAGCACCGCGGGCGACCACCAGTAGTCCGCCAGCGGCTCGATCCGGATGCCGGTGAAGCCCGCTTCCTTCAGCTGCGAAGCCCAGTCGGTGGCGGGCTGCTCCCAGTTCGTTCGGTCCGCCCCAGGTCTGACCAGGCCGAGCAGGATCGGCAGCAGGAACCCTTGCGCCACCAGCGACGCGTCCTTGCCGTACTCCGAGATCCCGCGTTCGTAGCGGATGACCAGGGAGAGCAGGTATTCGGCGGAGTCTTCGTCGTACTCGGGCACGTCGAACTCGGCCAGCACCAGGCAGGCGGTGCGCGGCCGGAGCGCACGGAGGACCTCGGTGCGCTCGGCGGTCGGGATCGACTGGAGCGCGAACGTCGACTGCGTCAGCTGCCACTGCCGGTCGTGGTCGCGGGCGAGGAACTCCTGCGCGGTGGCGTCCCAGGTGTGCAGGCCGTGGATGCCGCCGAGGTGCTTGCGCGTTTCCGCGAGCAGCGCGCTCGACGGTTCGACCAGGTCGATGCGGCCCGGCTGCCGGTCCGCCTGTTCGAGGGCGGGGACGACGGCGAGCCCGTCGCCGCAGCCGAGGTCGAGCAGGGAGCCGACGCTGCCGTAGCGCCGGGCGAGCATGGCGCTGAGCACGCGGTAGAGCTTGACGTTCCCGCCGCCGCGGATGAACGCCGTGAACGCGGCGGGCTGGTCGTACACCCCTCCGCCGCCGCCCTCGGTCAGGTACCGGTGCAGTTCGCGGCCGAGCGTGGATCCGGCGCGCTCGGCGAGGTCCGCTGCCTTGGCCCGGTCACCGTCGCGGTACGCGGTGAGCGCTTCGGCCAGGACGTCCGTTTTCTTCATGTTCTCCTGTTTACCGTCAGAACGGCACCCAAAGGGTGACTCTGGTGCCATTGCCCGGAGCCGACTCCACCCTCGCGGTCCCGCCGACCTCGTTCAGCCGGGCGGTGATGGACTCGCTGATCCCGAATCCGGCGGGCCGGGAGTCGATGCTGAACCCGGCACCGTGATCGCGGGTGATCACCGTGACGCCGCCTTCCCGCTCCTCGACGCGCACGACGACCTGGTCCGTCCCGGCGTGTTTGAGGGTGTTGCGCAGGGACTCGCGGACGGCGTCGCGGATGGCGATCTGCCGGACCTCCGAAAGCGTGTCGTCGTCGAGTTCGGCGATCACGAGCTGGGCGCGGAGGCCGTCGCGCGCCATCTCCGCCGCCAGCGACGCGAGCTTCTCGCCCAGCGGCCGCGACCCGGCCTCCGAACGTTGCGAAGCCTCGTTCTCGATCGTCCGCCGCAGTTCCATCGACTGAGCCCGCGCCAGCCGCTGCACCTCCGCGAGTCGCGCGGCCGCGTCGCCCTTGTCGGCCAGCGCGATCGCTTCGAGGGTCTGCAGCACCGAGTCGTGCAGCATCCGGTGCTGGCGGGCGCGTTCGGCGATCCGGCCGTTGCGGATGCCGTACGCGAGGGCGAGCCGGGTGCCGAGCCCGATCAGGACGAGGGCGCCGCTCGCGGTGAAGAGCACGCCGAGGATCGACGGGAAGGTGGCCATCGCGTCGCCGGGCGCGGCGCGGCCGGTGCCGAACAGGGACGCGAGCATCCGCACCGGGAAGCTGACGAGGGCGAGCGCCGCGGCGGCGGGCATCCCCAGCGCCAGCGCCAGCAACGCGACCTCGCCGAGCAGGTGTTTGCCGGGCACCGCCATCGCCTCGGTGAAGACCGAAGCCGGCACCAGCGCCCCCACCGCGAGCGGCGCGAGCAGCGTGAACACGAGGTCGAGCGCCAGCAGGCGGACGGCGTGCTGCGGGCGGAACGGCGCCGAGCGCAGCATCCACCGGATCCCGTACAGCGAGAGCGCGGCCGACCCGAGTGCCACCAGCCCGACCGGGCCGATCCCGATCATGCCGTGCGTGGAGACGTAGACGCCGAACGCGCCGGGCACCGCGAAGAGCCGGTAGACCAACGGGACGAGGGCGACATACCGGGCGGCTCTGAGCAACAGGTTGTCGCGATGCGCCGTGTCGATCGGACCGGACATCTGCTGGATCCGCCGGAGCGCGCGCATCGGTGTCGGGTCGCCGACCTCGTCGGACAGCTCGCTCGTCGCCGTGGCCAGCGCGGGCGCGCCGCGACGCAGCAACGTCACCAGAAAACTGGGCGGCCGCTTCGCCATGGATCTTCCCCCTGCCCGGAGCACCGGCAGGAGTATCTCCGTTTACGCCGGATGGATCCAGAGGCCAACGGGGGTCATCTCAGCCGATACCGTTCTCGGCGGCCCATTTCTTCAACTCGGCGACCGCTTCGTCGTGTTCCAGCGGGCCGCGGTCGAGCCGCAGTTCCTTCAGATGCTTCCACGCCTTGCCGACGTCGGGCCCCGGCTTGAGGTCGAGGATCCGCATGATCTCTTCGCCGTTGAGGTCGGGCCGGACCCGGTCGAGGTCCTCCTGCGCCTGGATCGTTTCGATCCGCCGCTCGAGGTCGTCGTAGGTCGCCTGCAGCGCGGCCGCCTTCTTGCGGTTGCGCGTGGTGCAGTCGGCGCGCACCAGCTTGTGCAGCCGGGGCAGGAGATCGCCGGCGTCGGTGACGTAGCGCCGCACCGCCGAATCGGTCCATTCACCCTTGCCGTAGCCGTGGAACCGCAGGTGCAGGAACACGAGCTGGCTGACGTCCTCGACGATCTCCTTCGAGAACTTCAGGGCACGCAAACGCTTGCGGGCCATCTTCGCGCCGACGACCTCGTGATGGTGGAAGCTCACCCCGCCGCCGGGCTGGAACTCACGCGTCGCGGGCTTCCCGACGTCGTGCAGGAGCGCTGCGAGCCGCAGGATCAGGTCCGGCTCCGACGTCGGCTCGTGGGTCTTCTCCAGGTCGATCGCCTGCGCGAGCACGGTCAGCGAGTGCTGGTAGACGTCCTTGTGCTGGTGGTGCTCGTCGATCGCCAGCCGCATGCCGGGCACCTCGGGCAGCACCCGGTCGGCGAGGCGGGTGTCGACCAGCAGCTCGATTCCGGGCCGGGGGTCGTCCGCGAGCAGCAGCTTCGACAGCTCGGCCTGGACACGCTCGGCGGTGATCCGGTCGATCTCGTCGGCCATCGACGTCATCGCGTCGATCACCCGCGGCGCCGCGGTGAACCCGAGTTGCGCGGCGAACCGCGCGGCCCGCAGCATGCGCAGCGGGTCGTCGGCGAAGGACTCCTGCGGGGTCGCCGGCGTGTCGAGCACCTGGTCCTGGAGCGCCTGGAGCCCGTCGTACGGGTCGACGAAGGTCTTGTTCGCCAGGTCGATCGCCATCGCGTTGACCGTGAAGTCGCGGCGAAGCAGATCTCCCTCGATGCTGTCGCCGAAGGTGACCTCGGGATTGCGGCCGACGCGGTCGTAGCTGTCGGCGCGGAACGTGGTGATCTCCAGCGTCATGCCCTGTTTGGTCACGCCGACCGTGCCGAACGCGATACCGACGTCCCAGACCGCGTCGCCCCAGGCGCTGACGATCTTGAGCACCTGGTCCGGCCGGGCGTCGGTGGTGAAGTCGAGGTCGTTCGACAGCCTGCGGAGCATCATGTCGCGGACGCTGCCACCGACGAGGTACAGGCTGTGCCCCGCCTTCGCGAAGAGCTTCGCGAGCTCGTCCGCCAACGGGGAGATGCGCATCAGCTCGGTCACGGCGTTCTGCATCGCAGTGCTCTTCCCCGCAATCGCCTGCCCGGCGACCACCTTGTTCACGACAATCCCACCACGATTTGGATGTACTTACTACGGCCGGGCCCAACACGGGCACGGTGAGCCAGCGTACCCGTACCGCCGTTTGCTCTAGCATCGCAGCATGTCTGGATCAGCCGGCCGCTCCGGCGCTTCGAAGCCGGGCCGCCGGCGGAGGCGCAGGCGGGGAAGGCGGCTGACGACGGTCGACGAAACCTCGGCCGGCGGACTCGTCGTCGACGCCGAACGGCTGAACGCCGCCCTGATCGGGCGGCTCGACCGGCACGGCAGACTGCTGTGGTCGCTGCCGAAGGGCCACATCGAGGACGGTGAGACGGTGGAGCAGACAGCGGTGCGCGAGGTGAAGGAAGAGACCGGCATCTCCGCGCAGGTCCTCCAGCCGCTCGGCACCATCGACTACTGGTTCGTGGCCGAACGACGGCGGGTGCACAAGACAGTGCACCATTTCATCCTGGAATCCACCGGCGGCGAACTTTCGGACGAGGATGTCGAGGTGACCGAAGTCGCCTGGGTGCCGCTCGCCGAGCTGGAGACCAAACTCGCCTACTCCGACGAGCGCAAGCTGGTCCGGAAGGCCAAAGAACTCTTCGCGCAGCAACAGCACACCGCCGAGGGAGCACCTGAGTGAAGCGGCTTGCCGCCACTGTCCTGTCGATCCTGTTCCTGGCCTTCTCCGCGTTGCCCGTCGCGGTCGCGCAGGCCCAGGAACAGCCCCGGCTGCGTGTGGACCTCGACGAGTTGAACCCCCGCGTGGTCTCCACGACGTCGACTTCACTCACCGTCACCGGCCGCGTCACCAACGTCGGCGACCGGAAGATCAGCAAGCTGGGCGTCCGGCTGCAACTCGGCACCCGGTTGCAGACCGAGCAGCAGATCGGCGACGTCCTCGCGGGCGACAAGTTCAAGGACCTCGCGGCGACGGAGTTCGTCGACCTCGTGCCGGACACCCTGGAGCCGGGTCAGAGCGCCGCACTGAACCTCGCCGTCCCGCTCGGCCAGTCCTCGAAGCTCCAGTTCCCGAAGACCGGCGTGTACCCGCTGCTGGTCAACGTCAACGGCACCCCCGATTTCGGCGGACCGGAACGGCTGGCGGCGGTCACCCTGCTGATGCCGGTGCTCGGCATCCCCGGCAAGGCACCAGCGTCGCGGCCACCATCGGCGCCGTCGGCGAGCCTGCTGTGGCCGATCGCGAACAGCACCGTGCACGTCGTCTCGTCCCCGCTCGGCGGCCCGCTGACCGTGGCGGACGAGCGGCTCGCGGACGAACTGGCCCCCGGCGGACGGCTGGACGCGCTGGTCGCGGCGGCACGCGCGGCCGAGGCGGACACGAAGGTCTCGTCGTCGCTGTGCCTGGCCATCGACCCCGACCTGGTCGCGACCGTGGACGGGATGACCCGCGGCTACCAGGTCGCCACCGGCGGCGGCCCCGTCCCCGGCAAGGGCGTCGACACCGCGAAGAACTGGCTCGGCCAGCTGAAGGCGCTGGTCGCGGGCCGCTGCGTGGTCACCCTCCCGTTCGCCGACGCCGACCTCACCGCGCTGACGAAGGTCCGTGCCGGTGACGCCACCGACACCGCGCTCCTGGCCAGTGCGGTCGGCGGCGCGGCGACGATCAAGAACCTGCTCGGCATCCAGCCGCAGGACGGCGTGCTCTGGCCGGGCGGCGCCCTCGACGCGCAGACCGTCGAAGCGATCGGCAAGGCCGGCGTCAAAACCGTGCTGACCGATTCGGGCAAGCTCCAGTCCGATTCACCCCTTTCGGGCATGGTCGCCCTCGAAGGCACGGACCTGCGCGCGCAGCCGATCGACGCGCTGATCACGTCCGCGCTGAACGGCTCGGAATCCACCCAGAACGGGCTCGGCGCCATCGCCTTCCGTGCCGGGCTCGGCGGGCAGACCGGGCAGGAGCGTGCGCAGCTGCTGATCGCACCGCCGCGGCACTGGGCCGCGACCGGCACCGAACTCACCACGTTCCTGGAGCGGATGGGCGACTTCTACGCCGCGGGCCTCATCAAGTCGTCGCCGCTGACCGGCCTGCTCGGCGAGAGCCCTTCCGGGACGGCGTCGGTCAACTACGACCCGCAGGATCTGACGGCCGCCACCAGCGGCGACGTCACCGCGAAGATGTCCCAGATCGACAACGAGACGCTGGGCCTGTCGTCGGCGATGACGATGGATGCCACCAAACGGGTGAATCCGGCCGACGTGATCGCCCCGGTCCGGCTCGCGCTCATCCGGGCCGCCTCGACGTCGTGGCGTGGCGCGGACGCCGCGACCGTCACCGGCAACGCCCGCGGTGATCTCGACGCGATCCGCGGCCAGGTCACCGTGGAGCGGCCGAAGCAGACGATCGCGCTGGCTTCCGGCGCGTCGCCGCTGCCCGCGTACATCACCAACGGCCTGCCGGTCGGCATCAACGTCCGCACCGTGCTGAAGAACAACGTCGGCCTGCGCCCCACCGAAGCGGTCCCGGAGCGGACCGTCCCGGCCAACGGCGCCGTCAACCAGCTGCTCCCGGTCGAGGCGCTCCGGGCGGGCCGGTTCAGCGTCGACGTGTCCCTGACCACGCCCGACGGGACCAGGCTCGGCACCGACGCGCGATTCGAGCTGACCTCCACGGAGTACGGCGCGATCACCATCATCATCACGATCACCGCGGCAGGCGCGTTGCTGCTGCTTTCGTCCCGCCGGATCTACCGGAGGATCAAGGACTCGCGAGCCGATCCGGCCGGCGAACCCACCCCTCGTGTGACCGAGGACGCACAGGTTTAAGTGTTTCAGGGCGTTGCCGATTACCCTGGGTCGAACGATGCCACCGGGCATCAGGTAGTCGAGCACCGAGGATTGGGCACGCGTTGGAAAGAGAGCCGGGTGTACCGCCCGAGCGTGCAGGCCGTCCCCGGCGCGAAGGTACTCCGCCCCCGCCCCGCCGCACCGATGGTCCGGCACGACGTCCCGAACGTCGTCCACCGCCCCCGCAGCAGCTCCCGCCCGAACGCGGTGAGCGCCCGCGGCGGGCGGTGCCGCCGCCACCTCCTCAGCAGCCGCCGCCCCCGCCTCAGCAGCCACCGCCCGACGGCAGGCGTCAGCGGGTCGCGGGCCGCCCCGACGACGAGACACGGCGGCTGAGGCCACCCCAGAACCCACCGCCGGCGCAGGCACCGCCGCGGAAGGTGCCCCCCGTGCAGGGGACACCGCCTCCGCCGACCCGGCGTCAGCCGGTTCCGCCGCCGCAGGGGCCGCCGCTGCCGCAGCCTGCCCCGTCGACGCCGAAGCCGCCGCCGCGCCGTCCGGCGACGGCGCCTCAGGCGCTCAACCAGACACCGCCTCCGCCGCATCGCGGGCGCCGCCAGCCGCCACCGGTCCGCCCGTGGCAGGTCGACCGGCGCGACGAGCCCGACGCGACGCGGTTCATCCCGCGCACCCCCGGCGTCCCGATGGGATCGCGCTGGCCGGTCGCCGACCCCGACGTCCTCCGCCCGTACGACCAGCTCGCCACGCAGGTCATGCCGGCGATCAAGGACGCGCCGCTGGTCAAACCGCGGCCGGGGCAGACCGGCGAGCAGGATGTCGCCGCCCCCGCGAAGACGCCGTCACTCGCGAAATCCAGCGGCCGGATGGCGATCGCCTCGCTGATCAGCCGGATCACCGGCTTCGCGTGGAAGCTGCTGCTGGTCGCGGCCATCGGCGCCCAGGTCGAGAACGACTCGTTCAACGTCGCCAACACGATGCCGAACATCATCTTCGAGCTGCTGATGGGCGGGGTGCTGTCCAGCCTCGTGGTCCCGCTGCTCGTGCGGTCGCAGGACGACAAGGACGGCGGCGAGGCGTACACGCAGCGGCTGGTCACGGTGGCGGGCACGCTGCTGATCGTCGGGACGGCCATCGCGGTCGTCGCGGCGCCACTGATCACCAAGCTCTACGTCGACGACAACGGTGACGCCAATCCGGCGCTGGTCACCGCGTTCGCGTATCTGCTGCTGCCGCAGATCTTCTTCTACGGCGTGTTCGCACTGCTCTCGGCGGTGCTGAACGCGAAGCACATCTTCGGCCCGACGGCGTGGGCGCCGGTGATCAACAACCTGGTCGTCATCTTCACCATCCTCGTGGTGTGGGTGATGCCGGGGAACATCGCGACCGACCCGGTGTCGATCACCGACCCGAAGCTGCTGACGCTCGGCCTCGGCGTGACCGCGGGCATCGTGGCGCAGTCGGTGCTGCTGATCCCGCCGCTGTTGCGGTCCGGGTTCAAGTTCAAATGGCGCTGGGGCATCGACAAGCGCATGAAGGAGTTCGGCGGGCTCGCGCTGTGGACCGTCGGCTACGTCGCGGTCAGCCAGGTCGGCTACACGATCACGACCCGCGTGCTGACCAGCGGTTCCGAAGGCGGCGTGACCGCGTACAGCAACGCGTGGCTGCTCTTCCAGCTGCCGTACGGCGTCATCGGGGTGTCGCTGCTGACCGCGATCATGCCGAGGATGAGCCGCGCGGCGGCCGACGGCGACCACAAGAAGCTGATCGGCGACCTCTCCTACGCGTCACGGATCTCGACGGTGACGCTCTTGCCGATCTCCGCGGTGATGACCGTCGTCGGCGGTTCGGTCGGCATCGCGCTGTTCACGCTGGGCAAGGGCACGGTCGAGAACGCGTCGCGGATGGGCGAGGCGCTGGCCATCTCCGCGTTCGCGCTGCTGCCGTACGCGCTGGTGATGCTCCAGATGCGGGTGTTCTACTCGATGAAGGACGCACGGACGCCGGTGCTGATCATGATCGTGATGACCGTGGTCAAGGTGCCGCTGCTCTACCTGTGCCCCGTACTGCTGTCGAAGGACAACATCGTGCTCGGCGTGATGATGGTCAACGGCCTCACGTTCGTCGTCGGCGCGATCCTCGGTCAGGTCTGGCTGTGGGTGACCCTCGGAAATCTCCGGAGCAAGCGGGTTCTCGGGGTGATCCTCTTCACGGTCGCCGCGAGTGTGCTCGGGGTCGGCGCGGCATGGCTCGCCGGGCAGGTCGTCCCTGACTCGTTCGGGCCTACTTTCCATGCCTGGGTGAAACTTCTCCTGCAGACGGTGGTCGGGATCGCGGTGTCGTTCGGCGTGCTCATGGCCCTGAAGGTCGAGGAATTGAAGCCCGCCACGGCGAGGATCACCCGGCTGATCAAGCGCGGATAACGATTCACGCACGGATGGCGCGCGTTCACGGGTCGTATTCTGGGTACCCTCGGGGCGGGAGCTACGCGGGAGAGTGCGGTGGATACGAGACGGAGCGAACAGGCAGGGGAGGCGAGCCAGGTGGGCATCCGGGCCCAAGGCGGGTCGCTGGCCCCTGGCCGGGTCGTCGGAGACGGCCGGTATCGCCTGCTCGCACAGTTCGGGGTGGACGAAAGAGCCGCCGCGCATCTTTGGCGAGCGCGCGACGGGCAGCTGAAGCGTGATGTGGCGCTGACGCTGCTGGTCGGCGATCCGGCGGACGCGGAGGCCGCGAGGCTCGCGCGCCGGACGCTGGAGCGTGCCGCGCACGCTTCGAAGTTCGGCCACGGCGGGGTCGCGCGCGTCCTCGACGTGCTGAGCCTCGGCAGCGGCGTCACCTCGAGCGAAGGTCTGCTCGGTGTCGTCGTGGCGGAATGGACCAAGGGCAGCGACCTGGTCGACCTCGTGGCGCAGCGCCCGGTGGCGCCCGCCGCGGCGGCCCGGATGGTGCAGGCGCTGGCGGAAGCCGTCGACCACGCCCATCAGAACGGTCTCGTCCTCGGCCTCGACCATCCGCAGCGCCTGCGGCTCACCCCGGACGGCGCGCTGAAGCTCGCCTTCCCGGGCCCGTTGCCCGAAGCGACCCTTCGCGACGACGTCAAAGCACTCGGCGCGGTCCTGTACCTGCTGCTGACCGGCCGCTGGGCCCTTCCCGGCGGTCCCGCCGCGATCCCGGCGGCGCCGCACGCGCCGACCGGCCGCGTCATCCCGCCGCGGTCACTGGTCCCGACGGTGCCGGTCGAGCTGTCCTCGCTCGCCGTCCGCACCATCGAGGACGGCGGCCACGGCGGCATCCGCACCAGCGCGGCCATCCTGCGCGTGCTGGACCAGGTCGCCGAAGCCGAAGAGCGCACGCAGCTGATCAAGGCCGTCGGCGAGGAAGAGGCCGTGGCCGAACCGGACGGCACGGTCTGGACGACGAAGAAACCGGTCAAGGACGTCGCGCGGCGCAAGAAGCTGGCGTTCGGCGTGACCGTGCTGGTCGTCGCGACCGTGGTCATCCTCGCCTGGGGCGGGATGATGCTGATCAACCTGTTCCAGGGCGAATCGAAGTCCAGCGGCCCACAGATCAACGTCGCCGCGCCTTCGTCTTCGCAGGTCACGCCGCCCTCGGGCGAGCAGCCGCCGCCCGCCCAGCAGAAGCCGTCCCCGGCCGTGGGTGCCGCGGTGAAGCCGTCTGCCGTCGCCGTGTTCAACCCGGGCAGCAAGGGCGACAGCCCCGGCCGCGCCAAGAACACCACCGACGGCGACGCGGGCACTTCGTGGAAGACCGACCAGTACGACAAGCAGTTCCCGGTGCTCAAGGACGGCGTCGGAGTGGTCGTGACCTTCAAGGACCCCATCACCCTCAGCCAGATCAAGATCGACTCGGCGAGCCCCGGTTCGAAGGTCGAGATCCGCTCCGCCGACAAGAAGAACCCGAAGCTCGACGAGACCAAGGTCGTCGGGACGGGGGACCTCGCGGCGGGCGAGTCGACCATCGCTTTGCAGCAGCCTCAGCAGGGTCAGTACTTCATCATCTGGATCACTCAGCTGGGTGAAGACGACGGTGGCAAGTTCGTCACCGAACTCAAAGAGCTGACGTTCCTGCCTGCGGGGTGACCGAAGGCACGGGGTCAGTGCCCTCTTGGGCGCGCTTTCGGATCGGCGTCGCCGGGCCGTGGTTTTCGATGCTCCACACGAAACCCTGCGGCGACCCGCCGCCCCCGATCCGAGCCTCCGGCGAAGACGCGCGCGCGTGTCGTCACCTGGCTGCGTACGTCGCGTTCGAGTAATACGCCCGAGTCAGTAGGCTCTCCCGGGTGACAGCTGCAGCTCCAACGGACGCGGATCTCATCGCGGCGCATGCCGCCGGCGACCCGCGCGCGTTCAGTGAACTGGTCCAGCGACATCGAGACCGCATGTGGGCGGTAGCCCTGCGCACCCTGCGGGACCCGGAAGAAGCCGCGGACGCCCTGCAGGACGCGTTCATCTCCGCGTTCCGAGCAGCGGGCAATTTCAGAGCGGAATCGCAGGTGACGACGTGGTTGCACCGCATCGTCGTCAACGCCTGCCTCGACCGCATCCGGCGGGGCAAGGCCAGACCGACCGTTCCGCTGCCCGAGACCGGGCAGTTCAACGAGCCGGCCTCCCCGCGTGACTCGATGTCCGAACGCGAGACGAGTCTCGTCGTCAAGGAAGCCCTCGACCAGCTCCCCGAAGAGCAACGTGCCCCGATCGTGTTGGTGGACGTCGAGGGATACTCCGTCGCCGAGACGGCGAAGATGCTCGGCATCGCGGAAGGCACGGTCAAGAGCAGATGTGCCCGAGGTCGCGGAAAGCTCGCGAAGGTTCTCGGACATCTACGGAACCCCGATGCGATTGCGAACGTCCCAACTCACGAAAGCAAACGAGAGCGCGCTACCCCGCAACGGGGTGCCAGGCGTCCTCAGGGCACGCCGGGTGACGGGGAGGGACGATGACAGACGAGAGCAGGGGGATCGGTGGGACCGTCGGTCCGCCGTGGTCTGTCGATGTGCTCGCCGACCTGCACGCAGGTGTGCTGGACGAGCGAGAGGCGGCCGAACTGTGGCCGCTGGTGAACGCCGACCCCGAAGCACTGGCGATCATCGAAGCACTCGAAGCGACCACGGCCGACCTCGCGGAACTCGCGAACGAGCCGGTCGCTCCGATGCCCGCGGAGTTCGCGGCGCGAATCGACGCCGCGCTGGCCGCCGAGATGCGGGTGACGCCTGCGTTTCAAGGCGCATCTGAAGGGCAGCGGGAACAGGTCGCCCCGGTGGTGGACCTCGCGGCCGCACGGCGGCGGCGGAACAAGCGGATCGGCTGGGGCGCCGGAATAGCGACCGTGGCCGCGGCGGCCATCGCCGCCGTCGCGATCGTCGTGCCCACCACTCGGGAGCCGGATTCGGGCGGTATCGCCCAGCCCGCGCCATCGACTCCTTCGGGCCCTTCGGTCGGCGGAGACGGCGGAGGAGCCGAAGCCCTCGTCGGCAAGGCGATCGGCGTCCGCGACTTCGGCTCACTGAAGACCGAAGAGCGGCTCGACGCCTGTGTCGCCGCGGCCGGAATGGACGCCGACGTGCGGCCGGAGGGCATCCGGCCGGTGAACGTCGCGGGCAAGGACGGCGTGATGGTGATCTACACCACAGGCAAACTCGCCCAGTTCCGCATCGTCGCCTTCGGTGCCGACTGTGGCCCTGGCAACCCGGCGATCCTCTTCGACAAAATCATCGGACAGAAGTAGCCGGCCGAAACCTCACTGGTCCCTCGCTCCCCACCAGCCCCATTTCGGGGGGAGCGAGGGACCTTTGCTATCGCGCTAGTTTTCCTAGCGGCGCTAGAGGTCGGATCTACGCCGTGGCGCAAGGCGGGAGAAAGTAGCGCCGGTCACCACGGGAACACCGGCCCCTACGATCGTGTTGAGCCTGGTGAACAGGTCACTACGAGCGGAGGTCACGGGTGGCTGCCGAGGAGATCAGGAACCTGATCGTCATTGGATCTGGTCCTGCGGGTTACACCGCCGCTGTCTACGCGGCACGAGCGCAGCTCGAACCGCTGGTGTTCGAGGGCACTCAGTTCGGCGGTGCGCTGATGACGACGACGGAGGTCGAGAACTTCCCCGGCTTCCGCGAAGGCATCCAGGGTCCCGACCTCATGGAAGAGATGCGCGAGCAGGCCAAGCGTTTCGGCGCCGACCTGCGCCAGGAGGACGTCGAATCCGTCGAGCTGACCGGTGACGTCAAGTACGTCGTCGCGAACGGCAAGCGCTACGCGGCCCGCGCGGTCGTGCTCTCGATGGGCGCCGCTGCCCGCTACCTGAACGTGCCCGGCGAGCAGGAGCTGCTCGGCCGCGGTGTTTCGGCCTGCGCCACCTGCGACGGCTTCTTCTTCCGCGACCACGACATCGTGGTCGCCGGCGGCGGCGACTCCGCGATGGAGGAGGCGACCTTCCTGACGAAGTTCGCCAAGTCCGTCACGATCGTCCACCGTCGCGAGGAGTTCCGCGCCTCGAAGATCATGCTGGAACGTGCCCGCGAGAACGAGAAGATCAAGTGGGCGCTCAACAAGCAGATCACCGAGGTCGAGGGCGAAGGCAAGGTCGAGGGCCTCAAGCTCAAGGACACGGTGACCGGCGAAGAGTCGAAACTGGACGTGACCGGGTTCTTCGTCGCGATCGGTCACGATCCGCGCAGCGAACTGGTGCGTGGTCAGGTGGACCTCGACGAGGACGGTTACGTGCTCACCCAGGGCCGGACTTCGTACACGAACCTTCCGGGTGTTTTCGCGGCGGGCGACCTGGTCGACCGCACGTATCGGCAGGCGATCACCGCCGCTGGCTCGGGCTGCGCCGCGGCGATCGACGCGGAACGATGGCTGGCGGAGCACGCCGGTGTCGAGGCCGCCCAGGAAACCCCTGAGCTGGTCGGTGGCGGCTACGGCGCCACCACCAACTGACTTTTCCCACACCGGAGTTTCACCACCCCAGAAGGAGACACCATGGCCAACACCGTGACGGTGACCGACAAGAGCTTCGTCGACGACGTGCTGACGAGCGAGAAGCCCGTCTTGGTCGACTTCTGGGCCACCTGGTGCGGTCCGTGCAAGATGGTCGCCCCGGTACTCGAGGAGATCGCGGCGGAGAACGGCGAGAAGCTGACCATCGCGAAGCTCGACATCGACGCCAACCCGAACACTGCGCGTGACTACCAGGTGATGTCGATCCCGACGCTGATCCTGTTCCAGGGCGGCAAGCCGGTGAAGCAGATCGTCGGCGCCAAGCCGAAGGCCGCGCTGCTGTCGGACCTCGCCGACGTCCTCTGATCTCGCGTTTCACCTGCCGAAACCCGGGGCCTGCCCAGGCTCCGGGTTTCGTCGTTCAGCGGACTGGGTAAATCTCACTGTTGCGGGATCGCCTGGACGAGTTCCACGAACGGGCGCTTGACGCACCGACCGGGCCTCCGCGCTCACCGAGAGTTCACAGGGCACAATAGAGCACCGGGGTTCGCCCCGCAGGGTTTTCAGAGTCGTGCATCGAGCTCGATCGGTGCCCCAAAGGGAAGAGCGAGGAGTGCATGCGGGTACTCCGCCGCGGTGACGCCGGACCGGACGTCGCCGAGATCAGGTCCACGCTGGCGGCGATGGAGCTGCTCCCGCCGGTGACCGAATCCGGGGAGTACGAGGTCTTCGACACGGCGATGGAACATGCCGTGCGGGCGTTCCAGCAGCGCCGTGGGCTCATCACCGACGGTCTGGTGGGTCCCGCGACCTACCAGGCGCTTCGTGGCGCAGGTTTTCACCTGGGCAGCCGCCCGCTGACCTACATGTTCTCCGCCCCCATGCAGGGCGACGACGTCTTCGCGCTTCAGGAGCGGCTGACCGAACTCGGTTTCGACGCCGGCCGCCCGGACGGGCACTTCGGCCCGCAGACCGAACGCGCGCTCAAGACCTTCCAGCGCGACATGCGCCTGGTTTCCGACGGCATGTGCGGCCCGGCCACGATCCGCGAACTGCACCGGCTCTCCTCGCCGCGTGCGCGCGGCGGCCGTCCCGTCTTCCTGCGCGAGCAGGAGCAGGTGCGGCAGGCGGGCCCGCGGCTGCGCGGCAAGCGCATCGTGATCGATCCCGGCCACGGTGGTGACGACCTCGGTGTCGTCGCCAGCGGTCTGCGTGAAGCGGACATCGCCTGGGATCTCGCACGGCGGCTCGAAGGCCGGATGCAGGCCACGGGTATGGAGGCGCTGATCTCGCGCGGCCCGAACCAGAGCCCGACCGAGAGTGAGCGGGCGAAGTTCGCGAACGAGGCGGGCGCCGACCTGTTTCTTTCGCTGCACAACGACAAGAACCCCTCGCCCAAGGCGCAAGGGGTCGCGAGCTTCCACTTCGGCACCGGCAACGGCGCCACGTCGACCGTCGGTGAGCTGCTGGCGGGCTTCATCCAGCGCGAGCTGGCCGCCCGCACCGGCATGCTCGACTGCCGCACGCACTACAAGACCTGGGAGATCTTCACCCGCACCCGCTGCCCGGCGGTGCGGATCGAGATCGGCTACCTGACCAACCCGGAAGACAGCCGCAAACTGTCGGACCCGGCTTTCCGCGACGTCGTCGCCGAAGGCATCCTGGTCGCCGTGAAGCGCCTGTACCTCCTCGGCGAAGGGGACCAGCCGACAGGCACGTTCACCTTCGCGGACGTCCTGGCCCACGAACTCGCCAAAGCGGAGTAGCCAGTCCTCCACACCCGCACGCGAGCGCACATCCCCCTGCCGACCCCCTCGGCACAACCGGTTGTGTCACCCCTCGCCGGACCACGCCACCCCTAGCCCCATCCGGCGCGCAGCCCCGCCCTTCCCGGGGGGCGTCCCCAGGTCCAGCCTACCCATCCACAGATTTTCCACCGCTCCTATCAGCGATCTGTGGATAACTCGGCGGGTTACCCACAGCTGTCCCCAAGGCAGGGGATGGCTGCTGCGCGTGTCCGGAAAGTCTGCTAAGAGCGGCTCACGCGAGCGCTAGGAACGGTCCTTTCCTTGCGAAATTTGCAAGGAAAGGACCGTTCATGGCAAGCGGAGGGTAGCCGTCCAGAAAGGCGAAGAAGGTCAGGCGCGGCCCATGCTCGGCTCGGCCGTCGTGATGGAGACCTGGCCGAGCAGCCGTTCGAGGGCTGCCTCCACGTCTTCCTTCCACGAGATCGCCGACCGCAGTTCCAGTCGCAGCCGCGGCCACCGCGGATGCGGCCGCACGGTCTTGAAGCCGACACTCTGCAGGAACGCGGCGGGCAGCACGCAGCTGTGCCCACCGTCCGGATCGGTCTCGTCGGGCTTGGCGTCACCGAAGGCCTCGATCGCGCGGACCCCGCGTTTGGTGAGGTCCTTCGCGACGGCCTGCACCAGCATCCGGCCGAGTCCGCCACCTTGGAATTCGGGGAGGATCTGGAAGGCGGTCAACAGAACGGCGTCCGGACCGGGCGGTGAAGTCGGGAAGGCCAGCGAACGCGGCACGGCGTTCGGCGGCGCGTACAGCACGAAACCGACGGGCAGGGTGTCGCTGTAGACGATCCGGCCGCAGGAACCCCACTCCAGCAGCACGCTGGAGACCCAGGCTTCTTTTTCGACCTCTGTCGCGCCGTACTCCTCGGCCTGCGCCTTCAAATGCGGCGCCAGCTCCCAGTACACGCAGCGGCGGCAGCTCTTGGGCAGATGCTCGAGGTTGTCCAGGGTTACGCCCACGACGCGACGCGACACCGGCAAACCTCCCTGAACGACGACACCCGACGCAGCCCTGTCCCGAGCAGGACTCACTGAAGGGGACCTGACCGAGGATAGGCCGATGTGATGAACACCGGAAGGCCAGGGCCCCACAAGGGAGGGTGGTTACACTCGATGGAACTACCAGTCGGTAGCGACTATGTCCACTTCGAAGCACGGGTGAAGCGCCTGATGACCGAGAATCGCCCTGTCCGGCCGGAGCCCGGCCGACACAACCTCGACCCTCATCTCGACCGCTACGCCGCGCGTACGGCCGGGATGACTGCCTCCGAGATCAGGGCCTTGTTCGCGGTCGCCAGTCGCCCCGAGGTGGTGTCGCTCGCCGGCGGGATGCCGAACCTCGCCGCGCTGCCGTTGGACACGCTTTCCGCGCAGGTCGGCGAGCTCATCGCCCAGGAAGGCCTGGTCGCGCTCCAGTACGGCTCCGCGCACGGTATCCCGTCGCTGCGTGAGCAGATCTGCGAAATCATGGCCCTCGAAGGCATCAAGGCCCACCCGGACGACGTCGTCGTGACGGTCGGCTCCCAGATGGGGCTCGACATGGTGACCCGGCTGTTCTGCGATCCGGGTGACGTCATCATCGCGGAGGGCCCGTCGTACGTCGGCGCGCTCGGCTCGTTCGCCGCGTACCAGGCGGACGTCGTCCACGTCGCGATGGACGATCACGGCCTGGTCCCCGAGGGGCTCCGTGCCGCGCTCGCGGAGACGCGGAAAGCGGGCCGCCGGGTCAAGTTCCTCTACACGATCCCCAACTTCCACAATCCGGGCGGCGTCACGCTGGCCGTCGAGCGACGTGCGGAAATCGTGGAGATCTGCCGCGAAAACGATATCCTCATCGTCGAAGACAACCCGTACGGTCTGCTCGGGTTCAGCGGACAGACGTATCCGGCGCTCCGCTCGATCGACCCCGACAACGTCGTGTACCTGGGCTCGTTCTCGAAGACTTTCGCCTCCGGCCTGCGGGTCGGCTGGGTGCTCGCGCCGCACGCCGTCCGGGAGAAACTCGTGCTCGCGGCCGAGTCCGCGACCCTTTGTCCGCCCACGCTTAACCAGTTGATCGTGTCGCGATACCTCTCGACTCATGACTGGATGGGTCAGATCAAGACCTTCCGCGAGAACTACCGGGAGCGCCGGGACGCGATCCTGTCCGCGCTCGATCAGCACATGCCCGCCGGGTGCAGCTGGACCAAACCCGACGGCGGTTTCTACGTCTGGATGACCGTCCCCGAAGGCGTGGACACGAAGGCGATGCTGCCGCGAGCCGTCACGGCCCGGGTCGCGTACGCCTCCGGAACCGGTTTCTACGCCGACGGATTCGGCAGCAGACAACTTCGCCTTTCCTACTGCTACCCGACACCCGAGCGGATCCGCGAAGGCGTCCGGCGGCTCGCGGCGGTGCTCGAGTCCGAAATGGACTTGGCGCGTACCTTCGGTAACGCGAGCCCCCGTTCGATCTCGGGACCGCAGAACCCCTCTCCGGACACGGTCTGATCGACCGACGTCCCATAGACATATAAGGAGTCCTCGGTGGTCGACCGCACCGTTGCCGTACTCGCAGGCGGACTTTCCCACGAACGCGACGTCTCTCTCCGCTCCGGGCGCCGGCTTTCGGTCGCGTTGCGGGCGGAAGGTCTCATCGTCGAAGAGTGGGACACCGACGCGGGCTTGCTCGAACGCCTTCGCACTCAACGCCCCGACGCGGCCATCGTCGCCCTTCACGGCGGTGAAGGGGAGAACGGCGCGGTGCAGACGGTGCTGGAGATGCTCGACGTGCCGTATGTCGGCACCAGCTCGCAGGGCTGCCGCCGCGCTTGGGACAAGCCGACGGCCAAGGCGCTAGTCGCCGACGCGGGCTTCACGACGCCGGACTGGGTCGTGTTGCCGCACAGCACCTTCCGCGAACTCGGTGCGCAGGCCGTACTGGACGCGATGGTCGAAACCTTGGGCCTGCCGCTGATCCTCAAGCCCGACCAGGGCGGCTCGGCGCTGGGCGCCCAGGTCGTCAAGGACGCCGCGGAAATGCCCGGGGCGATGGTCGGCTGCTTCGCGTACGGCGACACGGTCCTCGCCGAGAAGTTCGTATCCGGCGTCGAGGTGGCCGTGACGGTCATCGAAGGCGAAGAGGGCCCTGAGGCACTGCCCGCGGTCGAGATCGTCCCGGAGAGCGGCGTGTACGACTACACCGCGCGTTATACCGCCGGGCTGACCGACTTCTTCACTCCCGCGCGGATCCCCGACGACGCCGCCAAGGCGGTCGGCGAACTGGCCGTCGCCGTGCACCGGCAACTCGGGCTTCGCGACATCTCACGCACCGACGCCGTGGTCGCCGAAGACGGCACGGTCTATTTCCTCGCGGTGAACCTGTCGCCGGGCCTGACCGAGACGTCGATCGTTCCGGTCGCGATCGAGGCGGCCGGTGCCACCCTCGGATCGGTCTTCGCCGGTCTCGTCGGCCGAGCGATCGCGCGCAAGAGCTGAGTCTGGTTCGACAAAGGGGACTTGCCCGGTGCGGGCGAGTCCCCTTTTTCATTTCCGAGCTACGGCGACAACCTGGTGCTCATCTTCGTAGATGACCCGCCCCGGGTTCGCCGACCAGACGGCCTCGCACGAGATCTCATGCGTCTCCAGGATCGACAGGTAGCCGTCGACCCGCTCGATGAAGACACGAGCGGTCGCTTTGAACCACGCCGCGGACCCGGGGTTCACCTCCACGTCGTAGACGCTCGGGTCGACGTGCGCCGGGTTGGTGAAGTTCGTGTCGAACCAATCATTGCTCGTCCGGTGAAGGCTGGAACCGGACGAAGGGCAGACCGGTCATCGCCGGGGCCATCCACGCACCCACGCCAGCAGTTCTTCGTCGCGTAGCGAGCCGATCACGACGTCGGCGGGGAAGTCCTGCTGCCGCAACGTGGGCACCCCGATGACGGGGAGCCCGGCCGCATGCGCCGACCGCAGGCCGGTCATCGAATCCTCGAACGCCAGCGCGTCGGCGGGCTCGACGTTCAAGAGATCGCACGCGGTCAAGTACATCTCCGGATCGGGCTTCGGCGCGGCCACCTCGTCGGCGGCCAGTTTCACGGGAAACATCTCCGAAAGTCCGCCGCGGCTGAGAGCGGCGTCCAGCAGGGCTCGGGGCGAGTTGCTCGCGACAGCGACTGGAACGGCGGCCGCGGTCAGTTCGACCAACTCACGCGCGCCGGGCATCGCCTCCGCCTTCGCGATGACGACCTCGGTCACCAACCTCAGCAACTCGTCCGCGATCACGGCGCCGCCGCCGGGTTCGCCGAACGCCTTCGCCATCGCGTCGGCGGCGGCCGGTAGTGACTTGCCGATCACCAACGTCTTCTCGTCCGGACCGAACGGCAGACCTCGCCGCGCGAACAGTTCGGTCTCGGCGACCGACCAACACGGCTCGGTGTCCATGAGCAATCCGTCGCAGTCGAAAATCACCGCGCGGGGATTTCGACCGTCGAAGAGCGCCTTCATACTTGCCCCCCAGTTCAAGCACTCAACGTCACCGATTGGTCAGCACACAGCTATCGTCACCGTGACAAAACGACCCGGTGTGATCCCTAATCGGTTTCGCGTGTCTGATTTGCCTGATTTTCATCCATGAGCGCCACGATGCGTTCAAGATCGTCAACCGAGCCGAATTCGAGTGTGATCCGCCCCTTGCGGCGACCCAGGTCGACCTTCACGCGAGTGTCGAACCGGTCCGAAAGCCGGTTCGCCAGTTCCTGGAGTCCGGGCGCCTGGATCGGCTTGCGGGGAGCGGGCTTCGGTTTGGCCGGCTTCTCGCTCTTTTTGAGCGTGACGGCTTCCTCGGTCGCACGGACCGACATGCCCTCCGCGACGATCCGCGCGGCCAGCTCTTCCTGACTTTCCGCGTCCTCGAGGGAGAGCAGCGCCCGCGCGTGGCCCGCCGAAAGCACCCCGGCGGCGACCCGCCGCTGGACGGCGAGGGGGAGTTTGAGCAAGCGGATCGTGTTCGTGATGACCGGGCGGCTGCGCCCGATCCGGCTTGCCAGCTCCTCGTGCGTGACCGCGAACTCGTCGAGCAGCTGCTGATACGCGGCCGCCTCTTCGAGCGGGTTGAGCTGAACGCGGTGGATGTTCTCGAGCAGCGCGTCACGCAGCATCGCCTCGTCGGCGGTCTGGCGGACGATCGCCGGGATCGCCTCCAGCTCCGCCAGCTGAGACGCGCGGAGCCGCCGCTCGCCCATGACGAGTTCGTACTCGTCGGTGCCGAGCTCCCGGACCACGATGGGCTGCATGAGCCCGAACGCGCGGATCGAGTGCTCCAGCTCGTTGAGCGCGTCTTCGTCGAAGACCTGCCGCGGCTGCTTCGGGTTCGGCTTGATCTGGCTGACCGGGACCTCGCGGTAGACCGCGCCGGCGACGGTGCCGCCGTGCGAACCGGCCTCACCGTTTGCCGCGAACCAACCCTTGTCGTCCGGCCCCGCGGGCTTGACCGCGGGAACGGGAACCGTGGCGGAGCCGTTCTCGGCGGGGGCCGCAGAGCCCGGTGGCGGACCGGTGGGGATCAGGGCGGCGAGCCCGCGCCCGAGCCCCCCTCTGCGCTCACTCATGCCGTACCGCTCCTTTCCTTCATCTCCGCACCCCGTTGTGCGATCTCCTTCGCCGCGTCCACGTAGCTCATGGCGCCACGGGAACCCGGGTCGTACGCGAGGACGGTCTGCCCGTAGCCGGGCGCCTCGGACACCTTCACGCTGCGGGGGATGACCGTCTTGAGAACAGTGTCCCCGAAGTGGTTCCGGACCTCGTTCGTCACCTGATCGGCCAGCTTCGTCCGGCCGTCGTACATGGTGAGCAGAATCGTGGAGACGCTGAGTTCGCGGTTCAGGTGCGCCTGGACGAGCTCGATGTTGCTCAGCAGCTGCCCCAGACCTTCGAGCGCGTAGTACTCGCACTGGATCGGGATCAGCACTTCCTGCGCGGCGACCATCGCGTTGACGGTCAGCAGGCCGAGCGACGGCGGGCAGTCGATGAAGACGTAGTCGACGCCGATCTCGTCGAGGATCTCGGACGAGAGCGCCTCCTTGAGCCGCATCTCGCGGGACGCCATGGAGACGAGTTCGATCTCGGCGCCGGCGAGGTCAATGGTCGCGGGCACGCAGTAGAGATTCGACGACTGCTCGCTCTGCGCCGCCGCCTCGGCGAGCGACACCTCGCCGATCAGCACCTCATAGATCGAGGGGGTGCCGGACCGGTGGTCGATGTCGAGCGCGGTGCTCGCGTTGCCCTGCGGGTCGAGGTCGATCACGAGCGTCTTGAGCCCGTGGACGGCGAGGGCGGCGGCGAGGTTCACCGTGCTGGTCGTCTTGCCGACGCCGCCCTTCTGGTTGGCGACCGTCAGCACTCGCCGACGGGTCGGCCGGGGGAGCGCACCCTCCTTGGGGTGCAGCACGCTGGCGGCGCGGACGGCTTCTTCGGCGATGGGCGTCCAGCCGAGTTCCTGGCCGACGCTCGCAGGGTCGGACGGCGGGGGAGTCACCGGTCTCGAGCCTCCTCTGTATTAGACGTGGGAGTCGTTCCGCGTTGTTTCACGTGGAACCGGGTCAGCTGCGCCTGCCGCGCGATCGGGACTGCTTCGGAGGCAGACGGTGAATCACGACGACCGTGCTCGGAACCTCGAGCACCTTGGTACCGCACTCGAAGACTTCCGGCTCGCCTCCGCCGGCCTTCCGGACGGCGACGCGATCACGTTCGATTTCTTCTCCAGCGCTCGCTCCTTTGAGGGCGACCAGAGCACCTTCGGAACGCACGAGCGGGAGGCACCAGTTCGCGAGCCGGGCCAACGGAGCGACCGCCCGGGCGGTGACGACATCGGCGCCACCGAGCTCCTCACGTACCTGCCGCTCCTCCGCGCGCCCGCGGACAACGGTGATGGGGAGTTCCAGCTTCTCGGCAACCTCGGCCAGCCAGTCGACCCGGCGGGCCATCGGTTCGAGCAGAACGATATCGAGGTCCGGTCGGCTGATCGCGAGCGGTACACCCGGAAGCCCCGCACCGGATCCGACGTCGACCACGCGGGCGCCGTCGGGGATGCGTTCACCGATGACGGCGGAGTTGAGGACGTGACGCTCCCACAGCCGGTCGACCTCGCGAGGCCCGATCAGTCCGCGCTCCACGCCATGCCGCTCCAGGAGTTCGACGTAGCCGACGGCTTGCTCGAGGCGGTCTCCGAATACTTCCGACGCCGCACTCCGAACCGCTGCGGCGACCCCGTCCAAGCCCACTCTTGCTCCTCAACCCTCGACGCCGTTTCACGTGAAACGCGCTCCACTGATTGTCCATGACGCCGACCGCAAAGCGGGGAGACAGTCCGAAGTTGTGGACAACTCCACTCGACTCGCGCGTTTCACGTGAAACGCCACGGCTGTAATTCACCCCGGACACAAAGAAGCGGCCCGCCGGATGACCGGCGGGCCGCTTCGTTCGAGTAACCGTCAGGCGGGGAAGATGACGACCCGGCGCTTCGGGTCCTCTCCTTCGCTCTCGCTCTTGACCCCGTCGACCGCGGCGACCGCGTCGTGCACGACCTTCCGCTCGAACGGGCTCATCGGCTGCAACCGGACACGCTCGCCGGAGGAGACCACGGTCTCGGCGGTCGAGCGACCGAGCTCGCGGAGCTCCTCGCGACGGTCCGCGCGCCAGCCCGCGATGTCCAGCATCAGGCGGCTCCGCGAACCGGTCTCCTGCTGCACCGCCAGCCGCGTCAGCTCCTGCAGCGACTCCAGCACGGTGCCGCGCGGCCCGACGAGCTTCTCCAGATCCTCGCCGCCGTCGATACTGACGATCGCGCGGCCCGCTTCGACATCGAGGTCGATGTCGCCGTCGTAGTCCAGAAGATCGAGCAGCCGCTCGAGGTAGTCGCCGGCGATGTCGCCCTCCTTCACGAGGACGTCGTCGTCGACACCTCCCTTGCGAGCAGTCTCTTCAGCGGCGTCCTCGACCTCGGCCGCGCTGTTCTCCTCGGCGTCGATCGTGTCGATCGTCTCCGCCATTACTGGTCTCCTCTCCGGCCCGGATCGGCGTCAGCGACGCTTCCGGCCCGATTTCTTAGTCGAGTCAGAGATGAGCTCGGTCGCTTCCGCGCCGGTCTCCTTCGAGCCGTTGGTGGACGGCTCGGCTGCTGCGTTCTGGGTGTCCTTCTTCTCCGCGGTGGCGGGATCGGTCTGGGCGAAGCCGTGGGGCGAGCCCGCCTTCTTGACCTGTCCACCGGAGGACTGCTTGTTCCTCTTCTGCTGGACCGGCTTCTGGCCGGGGCGCGGCGCGGTCGGCTTCTGGCCGGGCTTCGGGCCGAGGTTCGCGCGCTTCTCCTTCTCGGCTTCCTTGCGGGCCTCTTCTTCCTTGTCGATCTTCGTGTAGACGAGGCGCTGCTGCATCAGGGTCCAGCCGTTGTTGGCGAGCCAGTAGATGAGCAGGCCGATCGGGAACAGCGCACCGAAGACGAGGACACCGATCGGGAAGACGTACATCGTCAGCTTGTTCATCATCGCGGTCTGCGGGGTGGCCGACTCGGGGTTCTGGCGCTGGACCGAGTGACGCGCGGTGAGGTGCGTCGCGATACTCGCGATGATCATCAGCGGGATCGCGACCGGCGCGACACCCCAGTGGAACCCGGCGGCCGTGTTGCCCCCGCTGACCATGTCGACGCCGGTGTAGATGGCGTCGCCGAGGTTGACGCCGAACAGCTTCGCGTGGACGTAGGACTCGACGCCGGCCTGGTCGAAGTAGTAGTTCTCGGTCTTCGGCCCGCCGTACGGGTTGATGGTGAACATCCGCAGGACGTGGTTCAGACCGATGAAGACCGGGATCTGAAGCAGCATCGGCAGGCAGCTGCCCAGCGGGTTGACGCCGTGCTCCTTCTGGAGCTTCTGCATCTCCATCGCCTGGCGCTGCCGGTCGTTGGAGTACTTCTTCTGGATCTTCTTCATTTCCGGCGCGAAGTCCTGCATCTTCTTCATCGACCGGACCTGGTTCACGAACGGCTTGAACATGATGCCGCGGACGGTGACCGTCAGGAAGATGATCGCGAGGACCCAGGAAATCGCGTTCGCCTCACCGAACACGAGCCCGAAGACCTTGTGCCAACACCACAAGATGAAGGACACGGGGTAGTAGATGAAGTCGAGCACTGAGCTACTCCTCGATCGGTGTTTCAGGTCGGCGGTGGCGCCACGAGAACGTCTCGGGTACCGGGTCGCGGCCGGGCATGGTCCACGGGCCACAGCGCAGCAGACGCCGGACCGCGAGATAGCTGCCGCGGCCGGCGCCGTGCCGGGTCAGTGCCTCGACGGCGTACGCGCTACAGCTCGGGTAGAACCGGCACGCCGGAGGAAAGAAGGGGGAGATCGCCTTGCGGTACAGCTTGATGGGCAGGAGCAGCACCCATGCCACCGGGCCGGGCCGGGCGTCTTCGGTGGTCTCGTTCTCGGTGGCTCGCATGCCGTTACACCGCTGATCCGTTGTCGGGGGGCCGCGCTTGCGACTTCCCGGAGAGCCCGAGGCGCCTCAAAGACGCGTCGAGGTCCGAGCCGAGTTCCGCGCTGGACGCGTCCGCGGCCGGAGGTAGTGCCCGTATCACCAACGAGCTGCCCGGCGGCAGTGTTCCGAGCCTGGCGGAAACGAGATGCCTCAATCGGCGGGCGACCCGGTGACGGACCACCGAGTTCCCCACGGCCTTGCTCACCACAAAACCCGCCCGCGCCGCTTCGGCGGCATCGGGCGGGTCCGTGGTCAACGCATGGACGACGAGGCGGCGCCTGCCTGCCTTGGCCCCACGCCGCATCACGGCACGGAAATCCTCACTGCGCCGCAACCTCGCGGCGGCCGGCAGCACGACGTCCCTCGACGGCGGCCGGATCAGGCGGACAGCGCGCCGCGGCCCTTGCGACGGCGTGCCGCCAGGATGGCCCGGCCGGCGCGGGTCCGCATCCGCAGCCGGAATCCGTGGACCCGGGCGCGTCGGCGGTTGTTCGGCTGGAAGGTGCGCTTACCCTTGCTCACGACTAACTTCTCCTGTTTCTCGGCCGCCGGGAACGGTTCGACCCGTTCCTGGCGTGTCGTGCTGACGCACGGCAGTCTCTGGTGTCTCCTACCAACGTGTGGCCTCGTCACGTCGAGCGACGACAACGTGGGCACGCGAAACGCCCCCGCTGTATACGGGAGACCTTACGAGGGTACGCACCCACCGCCCGGGCCCGGCAGGCACCCCCTCGACCACGGACCGCGACAGTACGTGGAGAGTGAGCACCGACGACGCGAGGGCATCGAATGGCAACACGCCGTACACCGTGAAATGCTTGCGCGCGAGGATGCCTTGTGGCAACGAGCGGGGCTTGTTAGCGTGCCCCTCCCGGGTTTACGCCGAGGTGGAACGGTGCAGGCGCCCGGGTGTCCTTGGGGATGTGGAGGCATCCCGTCGGCATACGTCGAGCCCGCAGGTGACGCCACCGCGGGCCGCCGTACATTAGTGCACAGCTGTGGACAACCATGTGGATATTTGCTGTGCGCATGAGCCGATCGGGCCAGGATGACGCTCGACCCGGCGTTTCGGGCCGCTGAGCGATCTCGCCGCAGCGCACCGACGAGGGGAGGGGAGTCAGGCAGGTGTCCGATCACCAGCACAATCTTGGCGTCATCTGGGAACAGGTCGTACGCGAGCTGTCGGACGGCACCCTCTCCCCGCAGCAGCGCGCCTGGATGCGGGTGACCCGGCCGATCGGCCTGCTCGACGGCACCGCGCTCCTCGCCGCCCCCAGCGACTTCGCCAAAGAAGCGATCGAACGCGCCCTTCGCGGCGCGATCACCGAAGCCCTTTCGCGCCGGCTCGGCCGCGCAGTCTCCCTCGCGGTGAAGGTCGACAGCACCGAGCCCTCGATGCCTCCTCCGCCGCCCTCGCCGGGCCCCCGCTATGAACCGACTTCACCCAGCCGGGTGGAAAACGGTTCCGGACCGATGCCGGGCACTCCTCCGCTGCCCGACGGTGACGGCATGCTGTCCCCGAACCGGCCACGGCCCGAGCCGCCGAAACCGAGGCCCCCGAGGCAGCAGCCCGTGGACAACAGCCTCAACGATGGCGACGACAGCGATGAAGAAGTCGACGAAGAGGGCGAGGCCCTCGCCGCCGTGACCGAGATCTGGCCGACGTTCTCCGGACAGCCGATCGCGGGCCAGCCCTACACCGCGCCGGCGCAGCCGCAGACGTCGAAGACGAAACTCAACGAGAAGTACACGTTCGACACGTTCGTCATCGGCGCGTCGAACCGCTTCGCGCACGCGGCCGCGGTCGCCGTCGCCGAAGCACCGGCCCGCGCGTACAACCCGCTGTTCATCTGGGGAGAATCCGGACTCGGGAAGACCCACCTGCTGCACGCCGTCGGGCACTACGCGCAGCGGCTGTTCCCCGGCATGCGCGTGCGATACGTGTCGACCGAAGAGTTCACCAACGACTTCATCAACTCGCTGCGCGACGACCGCAAGGTCGCCTTCCAGCGCCGCTACCGCGACATCGACATCCTGCTCGTCGACGACATCCAGTTCCTGGAAGGAAAAGAAGGTACGCAGGAAGAGTTCTTCCACACCTTCAACACCCTCCACAACGCGAACAAGCAGATCGTCGTCTCCTCCGACCGCCCGCCGAAGCGCCTCGAAACGCTGGAAGACCGGCTGCGCACGCGGTTCGAGTGGGGCCTCATCACCGACATCCAGCCGCCGGAACTCGAAACGCGGATCGCGATCCTCCGCAAGAAGGCGGCACAGGACCGGCTCGCCGTCCCCGGCGAAGTCCTGGAGTTCATCGCCTCACGCGTCGAGGCGAACATCCGGGAACTCGAAGGCGCGCTCATCCGCGTCACCGCCTTCGCGTCACTGAACCAGCAGCCGGTCGACGTGGCGCTCGCCGAGATCGTGCTCCGCGACCTCATCCCGGATTCGCACGCGCCCGAGATCACCGCGCCCACCATCATGGGCGTCACGTCCGAGTTCTTCGACGTGACCCTCGACGACCTCTGCGGCCCCGGCAAGACGAAGGCACTCGCGACCGCACGCCAGATCGCCATGTACCTCTGCCGTGAACTCACCGACATGTCCCTGCCGAAGATCGGACAGACCTTCGGCGGCCGCGACCACACGACCGTCATGCACGCGGACAAGAAGATCCGCAAGGAAATGGCCGAACGACGGCGCATCTACGACCAGGTCCAGGAACTGACTTCGAGGATCAAGCAACGCGCCAGGCAGTAATTTTTAATCTCGCGCTGACGTGAACGTGCCGAAGGGGCGTCGTTCCGCTTCCAACTCAGGTTGGGCGGAGAGGCGCCCCTTCATCACGTTCACGTGGGCCTTCGGCCCAAGGGAGGGCGCTCGACGGGTGAAGTCTCCGTCGGGCGCGGGGCGCCCTTGGGGAGACTCTGGAGTCGCCAAGCAGGCGCCACCGACGCTTATCTGATCGTAAGTCCTTAGTGCACAAGGGTTTTGGGGCCTCCGCCGGGCAGGTGGGGGCCCGTTTTCGTGTCCAAAGTGGCCCGAAGGGAGCGTAGGGGCGCGGAGGGCGGGTACTTGGGTGAAGGGCGCGAAGGAGGCGAAGAGGGCTTGAGTGAGCTTCGCGTTTTCCTTGTGCACAAAGGGAATCCACAGGGTGTGGGTAGCTTGTGCACAACTCCGGCGCGTTCGGGAGCTGCGGCGATCGGGTTTCCGTCCACATCGCACTCACAGGAAATCCACAGCATTTCCACACCATGATCCACACGCTGTCCCCAGGTTGCCCACATCTTGTGCACAAGGGTGAACGGTGCCGCTCGAGTCACTCTCCCGAGCGATTCCGGTCACGAACCAGGTCCACAAGCCTGGGTACAAACCGGCTCACAACTGGGGATAACTGTGGGGAAAACTGTGGATGACTGTGGACAGATCGAGCACCGCTCGAAACCATCCACCGACGGCCCGAGCTGTCCACCGTTCGTACACACCCGGAGTCCACAGCCCCGCACGCGTCCGGACCTGCGCGAACGAGGCTTGTCCACACAATCCACAACGCCTATTACTACTGCTGTCTTTTCTTCTTCTCTAGAAGAGAACAAAACAAAAACAGGCGAAGGACGAATCTGGGGACAGCCGGTCAGCCGTGTCGTCTTGTCGACAAAAGCAAGGGGAGGCCGAGGTGACGCGGACCCCGGGGACGGCCTAACGTGGGTCCCTGCACCTGGTCTGCGTGTCGACGTGCGTTCGCGTCCTCGCTCGGACCGAACGAACCTGCGAGGCACCTGGCCATCGCGCTCTCCGGCCGCGGTGACCCGTTGAGCTTTCGAGCCGTCAGGGGCTCGGCTGTCGAAAGGAAGCGCGCATGAAGATCCGCGTCGAGCGTGACGGGCTGGCCGACGCCGTCGCGTGGGTGGCGAGAAGCCTCCCGTCGCGGCCTCCGGTCCCGGTTCTGGGCGGTGTCCTGCTCGATGCGGGATCCGACGGGACGAGTGACGCACTCACCGTCTCCGGATTCGACTACGAGGTCTCCGCCACGGTCGGCGTCCCGGCCACCATCGCCGACGGCGGCCGTCTGCTGGTCTCCGGCCGTCTGCTGGCCGACATCACCAAGTCGCTGCCCGCGCAGCCGGTCGAGATCTCCGTCGACGGCGCCCGCGCGACCATCACCTGCGGCTCCGCGCGCTTCTCCCTGCCGACCATGCCGGTCGAGGACTACCCGCAGCTCCCGTCCCAGCCCGCCTTCGCCGGCGAACTCACCGGCGACGCCTTCGGCCAGGCCGTCACCCAGGTCGTCGTCGCGGCGGGCAAGGACGACACCCTCCCGATGCTGACCGGTATGCGGCTGGAGATCTCGGGCTCCTCGCTGACCCTGGTCGCCACCGACCGCTTCCGGCTCGCGATGCGCGAGTTCACCTGGGAGCCCGCCGAGGGCCTGTCCGACGCCGCCGTGCTCGTCCCGGCGCGCACGCTCGCCGAGGCCGCGAAGACGCTCGGCGCCAGCGGCGCCAAGATCCGGCTCGCGCTCGCCAGCGGCGAGGGCCTCCTCGGCCTCTCCGGCTCCGGCCGCTACACCACGACCCGCCTCCTCGACGCGGAGTTCCCGCCGTACCGGCAGCTGCTGCCGGCGCAGCACACGTCGCGCGCGGTCCTCGAGGTCTCGGCGCTCGCCGAGTCGATCAAGCGTGTTTCGCTGGTCGCCGAACGTGGCACCCAGGTGCGGCTGGAGTTCAAGGACGGCTCGCTGCGGCTCTCGGCCGGCGGCGACGACGAGGGTTCGGCCGAAGAAGAGCTTCAGGTCGACTACGAGGGTGAGCCGGTGACCATCGCGTTCAACCCGGGTTACCTCGTCGACGGGCTCGGCGCGCTGAACGCGAACCGGGCGGAACTGACGTTCACCACTCCGAACCGGCCGGCGCTGATCAAGCCCGCCGACGAGGAGGGCAACGTCGTCCCCGGCTACCTGTACCTCCTGATGCCGGTTCGCCTCCCGGGCTGACCGGCCGCCACTTCTGTTCGCACCAAAGGGGATCTTCATGGCTCAGCTGGGACTCATCGGCCTCGGCAAGATGGGGTTCAACATGCGTGAGCGGCTGCGCGCGGCCGGTCACGAGGTGGTCGGCTACGACCGCAACCCCGACGTCACCGACTCCACCTCACTCGAGGACATGGTGTCCAAATTGGACGGTCCGCGGATCGTCTGGATCATGGTGCCCGCCGGTGAACCCACCCGGCAGACCGTCGCGGAGCTCGGCAACCTGCTGTCCGAGGGCGACCTCGTGATCGACGGCGGCAACTCGAAGTACACCGACGACAGGATCAACGCGGACCTGCTCGCCACGAAGAAGATCGGCTACCTCGACTGCGGGGTTTCCGGTGGCGTGTGGGGCAAGGACAACGGCTACGGCCTGATGGTCGGTGGCGCGGCTTCGGACGTCGAGAAGGCCATGCCGATCTTCGACGCGCTTCGCCCCGAAGGCCCGCGTGACGAGGGCTTCTCGCACGCCGGCGCCGTCGGCTCCGGTCACTACGCGAAGATGATCCACAACGGCATCGAGTACGGCATGATGCAGGCCTTCGCGGAAGGCTTCGAGCTGCTCGAAGCCGCGAAGGTCGTCGAGAACGTGCCTGCGGTGATCAAGGGCTGGCAGCGGGGGACCGTCGTCCGTTCGTGGCTGCTCGACCTGCTCGTCCGCGCGCTCGACGAGGACCCGGAGCTGGACGACCTCGAGGGCTACGTCGAGGACTCCGGCGAAGGCCGATGGACCCTCGAAGAGGCGATCAACAACGCTGTCCCGGCGCCGGTCATCTCGGCCGCGCTGTTCGCCCGGTTCGCTTCGCGCCAGGAGGACTCCGCCGCCATGCGGGCCGTCGCCGCGCTGCGCAACCAGTTCGGCGGGCACTCGGTCAAGAAGGCCGGCGACTAGGCAGCCGCTCAGTAAACGAACAGGGTGTACCTCAGACATCTCCAGGTCACCGACTTCCGGTCCTGGCCACAAGCCGATCTCGCGCTCGAACCCGGCCCGACCGTCCTCGTCGGACAGAACGGCCGCGGCAAGACGAACCTCCTCGAGGCGATCGGCTACATCGCGACCCTGGGCTCGCATCGCGTCGCGACCGACGCGCCGTTGGTGCGGCACGGGTGCGAACGCGCGCTGATCAGGGTCGCGGTGGTCAACGAGGACCGTGAGCTGACGGTCGAGCTGGAGATCACGCCAGGCAAGGCGAACCGCGCGCGGGTCAACCGCGGGGCGGTCGGCAAGCCCCGTGACGTGCTCGGGATCCTGCGCACGGTGCTGTTCTCCCCGGAGGACCTGGCACTCGTGCGCGGGGATCCCGGGGAGCGCCGCCGCTTCATGGACGAACTCCTCGTGCTGCGCGCGCCGCGGTACGCCGGGGTCCGCGCCGACTACGAGAAGGTGCTGAAGCAGCGGAACGCCCTTCTCAAGACGGCGGGCAAGCGTCGGACGGGGCGTGAAGACCCGTACGCGTTGTCGACGCTCGACGTCTGGGACGACCACCTGGCGGTGGCGGGGGCCGCGTTGCTGGCCGCCCGGCTCAACCTGATCGCGGATCTCGCGCCGTACACGGCCGCCGCGTACATGGGGGTCGCGCCCGACTCGAGACCGGCGAAGATCGCGTACAAGTCGAGCCTCGGCGAAGCGATGCCAGCGGGTTACGGCGTTCCGGACGGTGCTCGCGCCGATGAGGCGGTCCTCAAGGATGTGCTGGTCGAGGCGTTGAAACAATCCCGGAGCCTGGAGCTGGAGCGTGGGGTGAGCATGGTCGGCCCGCATCGGGACGAACTCGACCTCATCCTCGGCGAAGCGCCGGCGAAGGGCTACGCGAGCCATGGGGAGTCCTGGTCGTTCGCCCTCGCCTTGCGTCTGGGAAGCTACGAGCTTCTGCGTGGCGAGGCCGGGGAACCGGTGCTTCTCCTGGATGATGTGTTCGCCGAGCTGGACCGGCGTCGCCGGGCCCGGCTGGCGGAGGTGGCGGCAGGCGCCGAGCAGGTGCTGGTGACCGCCGCCGTGGACGAGGACGTGCCCGCCGAACTGGCCGGACATCGATTCCTCGTGGCGGATGGTGAGATCAACCGAGGGTGATCCGGTGAAGCGGACACCCCGGGTGATCGGCGCCACAGCAGTTGCCCACCGATCTGGGGACAAACCTGTGGACAGTGTGGATAACACCGTGAACGCGTTATCGCCCCACGTGACCAAGGGGCCTGATAAGCGGCTTGACACCCCCCGCTCGGGCGGTAACCCGAGTGAGGGAGCTTTGTTCGACACGAAGAGTGAACGATCAGCGGTATCGAACGGCCCAACCGATACCGAAGGCAAGCAGCCGACTACTGGTCGTGACCTCGCGCTCGCCGCTCTGGACGCCGCGAAGGCCAAAGCCAAGGCCCGCGGAGTTGAACCAGGCGTGCGCCGCGGCCGTATCACCGGTGGGGGAGCCGGTTCGAACGGGCAGAGCTCACGACGTCGTCGCTGGTCAGGGCCGGGTGCCGACGCGCGCGACCCGCAACCGCTCGGCAGGCTCGCCTCCCGGATCGCGGTCGACCGCGGCTGGAACACGCGACTGGCCAACGGTCAGGTCTTCGGCAGCTGGGCAAGGCTTGTGGGTGAAGAGGTCGCCGAGCACGCCCAGCCGGTCGCCTTGAAGGACGGCGAGCTGACCGTCCGCGCGAGCTCGACGGCGTGGGCGACGCAGCTGCGCCTGCTGCAGGGGCAGCTGCTGGCGAAGATCGCGAAAGGCGTCGGGCACGGCGTGGTGAAGAGGATGCGGATCCAGGGGCCGACGGCGCCGAGCTGGCGGAAAGGGCCGCGGCACGTGCCGGGACGTGGTCCGCGTGACACGTACGGCTGATCCGAGTTGCGCTTCGCCGCGTCTATGCCATCGGCAGTGCCCATTAAAGCGCCGAGAACGCGCTCAGAGTGCTTCGCGAACGTCAAGACTCTGTTTCGAACGAATTAGCGCGCCTGTGAGCAAATCAGGGGTGTCCTTGCCGCATGCCAGCGGGCGCGGCCAAGTACACTGGAGATGAGCGAGCGTCCGCTCGGGCGAGACGAGGAGAATCAACACCTGTGACCGAGAACAAGAGCGAGTACAACGCGTCGTCGATCACGGTGCTCGAAGGCCTCGAAGCCGTCCGCAAGCGTCCCGGTATGTACATCGGTTCCACCGGCGAACGCGGCCTCCACCACCTCGTTCAAGAGGTGGTCGACAACTCCGTCGACGAGGCGATGGCAGGTCACGCGACCAAGGTCGAGGTTACCCTGCTTTCCGACGGCGGGGTGCGGGTCGTCGACGACGGCCGCGGTATCCCGGTCGACATGCACCCCAAGGAGATGAAGCCGACCCTCGAGGTCGTGCTCACCGTGCTCCACGCGGGCGGCAAGTTCGACAGCGACTCCTACGCGGTCTCCGGTGGCTTGCACGGCGTCGGCGTCTCCGTGGTGAACGCGCTGTCGAAGAAGCTGCTCGCCGAGGTCAAGTACGGCGGCCGCAGCTGGCGCCAGGAGTACACGAACCAGCTTCCCGGCGAGCTGCAGGATCTCGGTCCGGCCGGCGAGACCGGAACGACGATCACCTTCTGGGCCGACGACGACATCTTCGAGACCACGACGTACAACTTCGAGACGATCTCCCGTCGTCTGCAGGAGATGGCCTTCCTCAACAAGGGCCTGACCCTTTCGCTGCGCGACGAGCGCGTCGCCGACGAAGAGACCGAAGAGGACGCCTCCGGCCAGGCGGCGCGGGTCAAGGAGAAGACCTACTGCTACCCGGGCGGTCTCGAGGACTTCGTCAAGCACATCAACGGCAGCAAGGACCCGATCCACACCAGCGTGATCTCCTTCGAGGCCAAGGGCACCGGCCTCGAGGTCGAGGTCGCCATGCAGTGGAACAACGGCTTCACGCCGTCGGTGTACACGTTCGCCAACACGATCAACACGCACGAGGGCGGCACGCACGAAGAAGGCTTCCGCGCCGCGCTCACCCGCGTCGTCAACGCGTACGCGCGCGAGAAGAAGCTGCTCAAGGAGAAGGACGCCAACCTGACCGGTGACGACGTGCGCGAGGGTCTCGCCGCGATCGTCTCGATCAAGCTGGCCGAGCCGCAGTTCGAGGGCCAGACGAAGACCAAGCTGGGCAACAGCGAGGCGAAGACCTTCGTCCAGCAGACGTCGAACGAGTGGCTGGCCGACTGGTTCGAGCGCAACCCCACCGAGGCGAAGACGATCATCAACAAGTCGATCTCCTCGTCGCAGGCGCGGATGGCCGCCCGCAAGGCGCGCGACCTGGTCCGCCGCAAGGGCGCACTGGAGATCGGCGGGCTGCCCGGCAAGCTCAAGGACTGCCGGTCGACCAACCCGTCGGAATGCGAGCTCTACATCGTCGAGGGTGACTCGGCCGGTGGTTCGGCCAAGGAAGGCCGCGACTCGATGTACCAGGCGATCCTGCCGATCCGGGGCAAGATCATCAACGTCGAGAAGGCCCGTATCGACCGCGTCCTCAAGAACACCGAGGTCCAGTCGCTGATCACCGCGCTCGGCACCGGTATCCACGAAGAGTTCGACCTCGAGAAGCTGCGCTACCACAAGGTCGTGCTGATGGCCGACGCCGACGTGGACGGCCAGCACATCACCACGCTGCTGCTCACCTTCCTGTTCCGGTTCATGCCCCCCCTGATCGAGCACGGGCACGTGTTCCTCTCGCGGCCGCCGCTGTACAAGATCAAGTGGCCGCGGGCCGATCCGGAGTACGCGTACTCCGACCGGGAACGCGACGCCGTCATCCAGGCCGGTGTCGAGGCGGGCAAGCGCCTCCCCAAGGACGACGCGATCCAGCGCTACAAGGGTCTCGGCGAGATGAACGCCGAAGAGCTGTGGGAGACCACGATGGACCCGGCGCACCGGCTGCTCGGCCAGGTCACCCTGGACGACGCCGCGCAGGCCGACGACCTGTTCTCCGTGCTGATGGGCGAGGACGTCGAAGCGCGCCGCTCCTTCATCACGCGCAACGCCAAGGACGTTCGCTTCCTCGACGTCTAGGCGTCCCCGTTCTTTGTCCCCTTAGGACAGCTCTCACGAGAAGGACCTCATGACGGAAACCTTGCCGCCCGCTCCGGACCACGACCGGATCGAACCGGTCGACATCCAGCAGGAGATGCAGCGCTCCTACATCGACTACGCGATGAGCGTCATCGTGTCGCGGGCGCTGCCGGACGTGCGGGACGGCCTCAAGCCGGTGCACCGCCGCGTGCTGTACTCGATGTTCGACTCCGGCTTCCGCCCCGACCGCGGGTACAACAAGTGCTCCCGCGTCGTCGGCGACGTGATGGGCAACTACCACCCGCACGGTGACTCCGCGATCTACGACGCGCTGGTGCGGCTCGCCCAGCCGTGGGCGCTGCGGTACCCGCTGATCGACGGCCAGGGCAACTTCGGTTCGCCGGGCAACGACCCCGCCGCCGCCATGCGGTACACCGAGTCCCGGCTGGCGCATCTCGCGATGCACATGCTGCAGGACATCGAAGAAGACACCGTCGACTTCTCCGACAACTACGACGGCCGCACCCAGGAGCCCGACGTCCTGCCGTCGCGGTTCCCGAACCTGCTGGTCAACGGTGGTTCCGGAATCGCGGTCGGGATGGCGACGAACATCCCGCCGCACAACCTGCGCGAGGTCGCCGACGGCGTCAAATGGGCGCTGGAGAACTTCGAGGCGAGCGACGACGAGCTGCTCGCCGCGCTGCTGGTCCGGATCAAGGGCCCGGACTTCCCGACCAAGGCGATGATCCTCGGCAACTCCGGCATCGAAGACGCGTACCGCACCGGCCGCGGCTCCGTGCGCATGCGCGCGGTCGTCGAGGTCGAAGAGGACGCCAAGGGCCGCACGATCCTGGTCGTGTCCGAGCTGCCGTACCAGGTCAACCCGGACAACCTGGTGGAGAACATCGCGAACCTGGTCCGCGACGGCAAGCTCACCGGCATCTCCGACATCGCCGACGAGTCCAACAGCCGCAGCGGGATGCGGATCGTCGTCACGATCAAACGCGACGCGGTCGCGAAGGTCGTGCTGAACAACCTGTACAAGCACACCCAGCTGCAGCAGAACTTCGGTGTCAACATGCTGGCACTGGTCGACGGCGTGCCCCGCACGCTGCGTCTCGACCAGATGATCCGGCACTACGTGAAGCACCAGATCGACGTCATCGTCCGCCGGACCCGCTTCCGGCTGCGGAAGGCCGAAGAGCGCGCCCACATCCTGCGCGGTCTGGTCAAGGCGCTGGACATGCTCGACGAGGTCATCGCCCTCATCCGGCGGTCGCCCTCGGCCGAAGAGGCCAGGCCCGCGCTGATGAGCCTGCTCGACGTCGACGAGATCCAGGCGACCGCCATCCTCGACATGCAGCTCCGCCGCCTCGCCGCACTGGAGCGGCAGCGGATCATCGACACCCTCGCCGAGATCGAACTCGAGATCGCCGACCTCAAGGACATCCTCGAGAAGCCCGAGCGGCAGCGCGCGATCATCGCCGAGGAACTGCAGGAGATCGTCGACAAGTACGGCGACGACCGGCGCACCAAGATCATCCCGTTCGACGGCGAGGTCTCGGTCGAAGACCTCATCGCGGTCGAGGACGTCGTCGTCACGATCACCCGCACGGGTTACGCCAAGCGAACGAAAACCGATCTGTACCGATCGCAGAAACGCGGCGGCAAGGGCGTCCAGGGCGCGACCCTCAAACAGGACGACATCGTCCAGCACTTCTTCGTCTGCTCGACGCACGACTGGATCCTGTTCTTCACGAACAAGGGCCGCGTCTACCGCGCCAAGGCCTACGACCTGCCGGAGGCCAACCGCAACGCGCGCGGCCAGCACGTCGCGAACCTGCTCGCGTTCCAGCCGGACGAGAAGATCGCCCAGGTCATCGAGATCCCGAACTACGAGGTCGCCCCGTACCTGGTGCTCGCGACCCGTCGCGGCCTGGTGAAGAAGACCAAGCTCACCGACTTCGACTCCAACCGCGCCGGCGGCCTCATCGCCGTCAACCTGCGCGAAGGCGACGAACTGGTCGGCGCGGTCCTCGCGGCCGCCGAGGACGACCTGCTCCTCGTGTCCGCGGAAGGCCAGTCGATCCGCTTCCACGCCACCGACGAAGCCCTGCGCCCGATGGGCCGCGCGACGTCCGGTGTGCTGGGCATGCGGTTCAACGACGGCGACGAACTGCTCGGCATCAACGTCGTCCAGCCCGACAGGTTCCTCCTCGTCGCCACCGCGGGCGGCTACGCCAAGCGGACGCCGACCGAGGACTACCCGGTGCAGGGCCGCGGCGGCAAGGGTGTGCTCACCATTCAGTACGACCAGAAACGTGGCAGGCTGGTGGGCGCGGTCATCGTCGACGCCGAAGACGAGCTCTACGCGATCACCTCCAGCGGCGGGGTGATCCGGACTTCGGCCGGACAGGTGCGCAAGGCGGGCAGGCAGACGAAGGGAGTGCGGCTGATGAATCTCGACGAAGGAACAACTCTTCTCGCGGTCGCACGCAACGCGGACGAGCCCTCGGACGTCGCCACTGAAGGTAGTACTGAAGGAGAAGAAACCCCGGCGTCGGAGCAGGAGTAGACGACGCCCCACGTACTGGGTAAGGACTGACACCTCGTGACACCATCCGAGAAGCCCGAAGCAGGCGGCGCGCAGGCGGGATCGTCGAGCCCGCCTTGGCAGCGCGACAGCGGTGCCGGGGAGGCCGAAGGCGCCAGTGAGCAGACGGTCTCGGTGTCTTCGGTCGCCACCGAAGACGTGGCCCACTCGGACCCGAAGCGGGACGCGACAACCGTGACCGACTACCACGGGGTAAGCGGCACAGCCGCGAAGAGGCTCTTCGGCGACAGCGGAGAGGGCGAACCCGCCCCCTCCGCCATCCCGTCGGCCTCCCGCACCCGTGCCGCGCCCACCGCGCTCCGCCGCCCCGGCCGCGGACCGCGTCGCGCCAGCCTGCAGATCAAACGCTTCGACCCCTGGTCGGTGCTGAAACTGTCCCTCGTCCTCGGCGTCGCGCTGTTCTTCGTGTGGCTCGTCGCCGTCGGCGTCCTGTACACCGTGCTCGACGGCATGGGTGTCTGGGACAAACTCAACGGGACCTACTCGTCGCTCGTCGGCGGCGAAGGGGCCGACGCGCCGGCCGACCCGTTGATCAGCGCCGGCCGCGTTTTCGGGATCGCGGCCATCCTCGGCGCCATCAACATCGTGCTGATCTCGGCGCTCGCCACGGTCAGCGCGTTCATCTACAACGTCTCCGCCGACCTCGCCGGAGGCCTGGAAGTGACCCTTTCCGAACGAGAGTGACCCGGTTGCAGGACGCCGAAAGGCGTCCTGTAATCTTCTCCTCGTTCGGGCCCATAGCTCAGGCGGTTAGAGCGCTTCGCTGATAACGAAGAGGTCCCAGGTTCAAGTCCTGGTGGGCCCACTCCGAAAGCCGGTTCGCGATCATCGCGAGTCGGCTTTTTTGCTGCGGGTTTCCGACAGGCTCGTTGGTTCCACGTGGAACGTCGGGCACCAGGCGTCCGGAGAACCGCGTGCAGTAGCATCGGTGGGTAAGCGGAGCAACTCGGCGGAAAGAGGGGGCTTCTGATGAAGAAGCTGTTGGCACTCGCGGTCATCGCGGGCGGCGTGCTGTTCGTGATCAAGCGCAACAAGGCAGCCAAGGCCGAGGCCGACCTCTGGCGTGAGGCGACCGCGCCCACCGAGCGTCCGCTGGGCACCGCTTCCACGAACGGAAGCGCCCCGGCCAAGGCCGCGGACGCGTCCCGCAACAACTGATTTCGGCGCAGGCGGTTATCATGATCGCCTGCGATCCGGGGCTGTAGCTCAATTGGTAGAGCACTGCCTTTGCAAGGCAGGGGTCAGGGGTTCGATTCCCCTCAGCTCCACATAGAAAACGGCCTGGTCAGAGGGTTTTCCTCCGACCAGGCCGTCGTCATTTCAGGCAGCCTTACCGCCCTGCGTGCCCCCCGCGTGCCCCTTCCGATGAGATTTGGCCCGCTTGCGGGCTCGTTTGCCTTCTGGTTTTCGCGCAGCGTTGACGTTCTTGCTGATCGCGTTGGCGATCGCGCGATCACGTTCTCGGGTCGCGTGCTGGTAGATCAGCGCGGCCCGCGTCGTCGACTGTCCCATCCGCGCCATGAGTTCCTTGGTGGTCGCACCACCTTCGGCGGCCAGCTGGTTCCCTGTGTGGCGCAAGTCATGGAAGTGCACGTCCTCGTCAATATCGGCAACCTTGAGCGCCTTCATCCACAGCCGCCGGAAGTTGTGACGTCGCAGGACGCCGCCCTGTGGACCGATGAACACAACGCCGTCTGCGCCAGGCTCGGAGTAGTGCTCCAAGTGCTTGCGGAGATCTCCAATGATGGCTGACGGAATGGCGACGGTCCGCTTTCCTGCCGCACTCTTCGGCCCCTTGATAACCGTGCGCCCCCGCAGTTCGGCCTGTGATCGACGCACGCGCACCTCCCCGGTTGCCAGGTCAACGTCACGCCGCCGCAGCGCCGCAAGCTCGCCGAAGCGCAGGGACGTGAAGGTCGCCATCAGCACGAGGACTCGGTACCGCGGCGTCACCGCATCCGCGATCGCGAACACCTGGCGAATGTTCAGGACTGAGCGCTCCGGAGAGTTGTCATCACCGGCACCCTTGATATTGCAGGGGTTCCGCTTGACCATCCGATCTTCATTCACTGCGGTATTGAAGATCGCGCGCAGCAGGCGATACGACTTCGCGACCGTGGGTGCACCGACCCCGGCGTTGGTGAGATCGCTCCGCCAGCGCCGCACCGTCGCAGCCTTGATATCCGCGACCTTCTTGTCCGCGAACGTCGGCTCGAATTGCCTCCGCACAATCACTTCATAGCGTTCACGGGTGGTCTCGCTCAGCTTGCGCTCAGCGACCCATTTCGCGGCGTAGCCCATGAACGGAACCTTGCCCGCGTCCGGATCGACCCAGTCCTCTTTCTCGATCTCGGTCTGCTTCTCGGCGAGCCACCCGGCCGCCGCTTTACGGGTCTCGAACGTCTCGGGAGCGGGCCGAAGCACTCCATCCGGGCCCGGATAGCGGGCCTGCCAGCGGCCCGACTTCAGTTGGCGAATTCGGCCCCAGTCACGACGTTTGCTTGCCATCAGGCAGCTCCCTTCAGGTGCGTTAGTCGAGGTGTCACGGTGTTTTCAGCGATGTAGGCGGCTAGAGCGCTTTGGGCGATGCGGACATGTCGCCCGGCCTTGACGAACTCGATTCGTCGTTCTTCGATCAGTCGTCGCGGAAAGCGGACCGTGGTGCCAAGCACTTTCGCGACCTGTTCGACACTGAGATAGCGCTCATCCATGGCGCGGGTGACCTTTCGTCGACGTGATTGCTGGCGGCCGGTCGTGTCATGGGTCTGCCCTCCGATTTGCCGGTGTCACTCGGGGTGTCACCGGTGTTTCTGCTGGTCAGAACGTTGGGGTGACAAGGTGACAGGGGTGACAGTGGAGACAGGTCTCTCTTGTCACGCTTCGTCCGGGGTGACAGGCCGGATGGGTTGTCACCCCGGCTGTCACTCCTGTTCTTGCTGGTCAGCGTCCCGGGGTGACAGGGGTGACAGGGGTGACTGTGTGGACACGTCATGGCTGTCACCGGTCCCCGGTGCGCTGTAGGTGCCGTCGCGGGAGACCTGCAGCTGTCCGGCCTCCTGCATGCGCTTGCACGTTTGCCGCGCGGTGGGCGCTTTGAGGTCGAGTGCTTCGGCGATCCGGGCGGGTTTGAGCGGCCCGGATTCGCGCAGCAGGCGGAGAATGTCCGCGCGGGTGTCTGAAACCGTGTGGTCGGACGCTGGCCCGTCCAATTTGGTCCAGGCGCCGCATTGTGCGTCGAAGCTCATGGCGTAGTCGGCTTCTTCGACGTCGCGGCCGGTGACGTGAAGAACCCCATCGGCCTGCCCCCGGCCTCGTTCGAGCACGAGCGTGGCGTCAACGGCGCCGGTGAGTCCTGCTGTTCCGGAGACGAGGTTTTGCCAGTCTTCGGCGCCTTGTTTGCGGACGTGGTGGATGAGCAGGAACGGGACGCTGTAGTGGTCGGCGAGGCGCTTGAACCGTCCGGCGGCGGCGTAGTCGCCGGTGTAGGCGGACTGGCCGGGAGCATCGCTCCCGCGCATTTTCTCGTAGGTGTCGATGATGACCAGCCGCGCGTGCGGGTTCTCCTCCAGCCATTCGACAAGCACGCCTTCGCCACCGGCGGTCATGGTGGGACAGGCGGTTTCCAGGGTGAGCAGGGGCGCGGCCCGGCCACCAGCGGCCAGCATCTGCCGACGCCGACGCTGCAGGCGACGGCCGGTGTCCTCCAGCGCGCAGTACAGCACCGGGCCGCGCTCCACTCCGATCGACCCGAGCACCGGATCGCCGTTGGCGATATCGGCACCCAGACCGAGCGACAGCCACGACTTTCCCAGCTTCGGCGCACCGGCCAGCAGGTTCAGCCCTTCCGCCAGCAGGCCGGGAACGGCCCACTTCGGCGGAGGGAACTCCTCTCGCATCAGCTCCGCATCCGTCCACCGGGTACGGCGGGCGGGCGGGTTCGGCACGGGCGCCAAGGCACGGGGGGAAGTCGTGGCTGTCATGGGTTTCGAGCCTCCGTAGTGCGGGTGATCAGGCGGCCAGTGACGGTGTGGACGCGCCGGAGAGGGCGTGTGCGTCGGCGATCAGGCGGCCGACGTGTTCGGCGACGTCGGGGACGATGGCGTTGCCGTAGGCGCGGAGGTGGTGCTCAACCAGTTCGCGGGGAAGCCCATCAACCAGCCGACCCACTCCGGGTTCGCTTGCCCAGTGCCCCGCGCCTGTCCGCGGCGGGGTTGCCCGTCGCGCCAGTCCTTGCGACGGCTGGTCGTGCCGGTGCGCAGCTTCGCCAGCAGGTCCCCCCGGCCGCCGCGTTCCCCGTCCGAGGCGCGGGGCGTGGGCCACTCCGAGCAGCCGGGCCCGTGCGTGTGGGGCGCCCACCTCACAAGCGCGGAGACGGCCGACGCGGTGGCGGTATCCCAGTCGAACAAGGTCGGCGTGGACGATGTCGAGTCCTCGGGTCCGCAGGCCGGGCACGTTCTCCCACAGCACCCATTCCGGTCCGACCGCGCGGATGACGTCGAGCATCGCGGGCCAGAGCCACCGCTCGTCCTCTTGCGCGAGTCCGAGCCCGGCGAGGGAGACCGGTTGACACGGGAAGCCGCCAGCGACCAGGTCGACGCGCGGGCGGGACTGGGATTCCCACCAGGCGACAGCGGATCGGACGTCGTCATGCTTGGGCACCTCCGGGTAGTGGCGGGCGAGAACGGAGCGGCAGAACGGGTCGATCTCGACTTGGCCGACCACGGTCATCCCGGCGCGCTGCAGGCCGAGATCCATCCCGCCGATACCGGCGAACAGGGACAGGACGTTCATCACGCGACCTTCCTGGGGCGGTTGGCCCCGGCCTTGAGACCGGAGGTGATCGTGGTTTCGGCCTCGCGGGCGGTGAAGTGCCGTGTCCCGATGTGCCGTCCGGCCGCGGTCATGAGCGCCGCGCGGACTTCCGCCGCGTCGAGCACGCCACCGGCCACCAGTTGCCCGAGCGCTATGGCGGCGGCGTAGAGCGTGGCGTTGCGGTTGGTCTTGGCGTCGGCGACTTTCCCGGCCTCCGCCCGGATCGCCGCCGTGAGGTACCGGTCGCGGCGGCCGGTCGCGGGGCGGATCGGCACCACCGGGGCGGGCGGCAGGGCGGCCGGGGTCAGCCGGTCCGCGACCCATGCCGGCATTCCCGCCACGGTCCCGTCGGACAGGTACTCGTACCGGCCGGACGCCGTGACGCTGCCCGGGCCGACGACGTAGCCGCCCCATGCGCGGGTGTCGACCTTCCAGCCGAGTCCGTTCCCGCGATCGCCGCTGGTGTTGCGCAGCTGCAGCCCGTCCGGCGCCAGCAAGTACAGGTGCCGCCCACCCGACGCAGTCCGCACGGTGAGCGTGTCCTCAGGCAGGGGCTGCCCGGCCTGCTCCGCCAGGATCGCGAGCACATCCTCACCACAGGTCGCGCCCGTCTCGGCCCAGTCCGCGGGGACCTCCTCCCCGGGCTTGAGCACGTCGAGGTCGATCACGCACAGCCCGGACGGCCCGGTCGCGATCCCGATGTTGTAGGCGTCCTGCGACCATGCCGCCCGGATCTTGTCCGGGTCGGTGGTGGCGCGCTGCTCCCACGTCCGGTGACCGTCGCTGCAGCGACCGATACGCGGGCAGGCGTCGAGGTTGTGCCCGGCGGGGCGCTTGCTGCCCGGGCGGAGCGGGAACACGTGCCAGCCGCGCCTGGCGGCGTTGAGTGCCGCCGTGAGCAGATGTTCGCGCGATTCCATGTGGGTGCCCTCCTGTCGCTAGGCGTTGTCGGTGGTCTCGATGGCCGTGGCGATCTCGTGGTGTGCCATGTGGTCGGCGGTGTTGGGGTTGGCGATGATCCACGCGGCGATCCGTTGCGCGATCTTGTGCGCTCCAGGCTTGGCGACCCAGCGACCGTGGCCGATAGGGATGTTGCCGATGGCTCCGACCACGTCGCCGTGGTCGGGATTGGCGCGGTGGAGGTGCCACTCGTTCGTCCCTGACCAGCCGGACTTGCCGCGATGCGTGCTGTGCGCGATCAGTGCCCACTGCGAGCCGTTGTGCTCGGTCAGGAATAAGGTTGGGGTCTCGCGGGTCCAGGTCAGGTTCGCTGGCCGGTTGTACGTGGTCATCGCGTCTCCGTTCTGTCGTGTTCCTGCGGTGAACTGGGGTTTCGGGTGTCAGACCTGCGAGCCGGACAGATGGCCTTTGGCGGCGAGTGCGTGCGCGACCCGTTCGATGTGGCCCCAGTGGCGTTTGACCAGCCGTTTGGCCTCGGTCAGGGCCTGGCCCCGGGAGATGCCGGTGCCGCGGGAGTGACGGCGGAAGTTCGCGCGGTCTCCGCCTGCTTGAGCGGCGGCCATGCTGTCGGCTTTCCAGCTCCCGAATCCGTTGCGCTGGTAGAAGCGGGCTTCGGCGGCGTGCCCGGCCATGACCATGACCAGGTACGGGAACGGGTTCTCCTCGTCCGGGGCATCTTCGGTGGTGCGGGTGTAGGCGCCCTTGGCGGTGAGCTTGACGTGTTCGACGGTGCCGCCGAACTGCTTGTGGAGCACGGCATGCCCGGCCTCGTGGTAGGCGGCCGCCAGCAACTCCAGGTCGGTGGTGTCGTCGGTGCGTGCCATCTCGAAGTCCTCTCGTCAGTAACGGTGAGTGAGTGTTTTGGCATGGATGTGCCGTCACGGCGTCCAGGGAGGGACCCGTGTCGCGGTGCGTGAAGCGGGGTTTTCGGTGGGTGATCGGTGGCAGGGGCGGGGTGCCTCCCCGGGCTCCCTCAGGTGGATCGGGGCTGGTCACCGGAGGGAGGTGGTGCCGGGGAGGCGGTGAGGGAGAACTCCCTGGTTTTCGACGGCTCCCTTAGTCGGTTCCCTTGTCCTCGTCTTCGCCGTGTTCGTCACGTTCGGTGATGGCTTCGCGGACGCGGGCGGCGGACACCTGCATGACGCCGCTGCTCTTGTACGGCTTCGCCGACTCCGGAAGCTCTGCCTGCAGGTCGCTGAACGTCCAGTCCTCGTAGGTGCCGCGGTCGATCTCCGTGAGCCGCTGTAGGACCTGCTGTGTGCGCAGTCGCGGTTCGTTGCCGAGCGCGGCGGCGATGTTCGCCAGGTGGTCGACGACCGCCGCGGGTTCCGGCGCGGCGGCGGCCGGGAGCGCCGCGCGGTCGCGCAGTTCCAGGGCGCGCTTGGTGACCTTGTGCGCGTCGGCCGGAGACACGTAGAAGCTGCGCAGCAGCCCGGGCAGTGCGGTGAAGCCCCGCGCCATGCAGGTCCCGACGTCACCGGGGCCCTCGTCGGTCTTCGGGATCAGGCCCACAGCGGAGATCCCGGCCTTGTAAGAACCGGTGCCGAGTACCGCGTCGTTGCCGAGCTGGTCACCGATCGCGAAGCACGCCTTGTTGCTGGCAACCGTGATGATCTTGCGCGGGAGCGCGTCCTTCGACGGTTCCGGCGTCAGGAAAATCAGGGTGATCGCGTACTTCCGCGCGGTGCTCATCAGCTTCGACGCGACCTCGATCGCGGTCTTACTTTCCTTGCCCATGAACAGGTTCTGGCACTCATCGATCACCACGACACGCGGACGGAGCCGGGAGTCCTTTTCGGCCAGTTCCCGGGTCACCGCGCGTTCGGTGCCGTGTTCCTTGAGCGCCTTGCCCCGCACCGACAGGTCGTCGTACAGCTCGCACAGCAGCCCGAGACAGGTGTCGACGGTGTCGTCACCGGCGCCAGTAGTCAGCGACCGCAACCGCGGCTTCATCGGGTCATAGTCGGCGTTCTCCGCCATGACCACGACGTCGATCTCCACCAGCGGATCAAGCATCGCGCCCAACACCAGGTTGATGGCCATGGTCGACTTGCCAGACCCCATCATGCCGCCGAAGACGTAGTTCGCCTCGAACAGCCGTCCGCGCACCACGTCGCCCTTGAGCGTGACCGCGACCGGCACCCCGGTGAAGTAGTCGATCGATCCGGTGTCCAGATCGGACAGCGGCGGCCACGGGTCGACCGGCCCGGACAGCGCGCCCGGCTTCGCCACCCACAGATCGAGCACCGACGGCATCGGCTCCGTCGGCCACACCTCACGCGGATACCGCACGAGGTTGTGCGCCAGCGTGGTCTTGCGCTTGACGATTTCCTCGACAGTGCAGGCCGGGGGCAGATCGAGCTGCGCGCGCCAGCCCTTGCCGTCGATCACCGGCGGCGTGCGGAACTTGATCCGCCATCCTTCCTTGAGTGCCTGGTTGAAACCGCGGATGTTGAGGTTCTTCAACGCGTTCACGATGGTGTTCTCGTCCGGGAGCTGGTCCATCGTGTTCGTCTCCGTGTCCGGAGTGGACAGCCACGTCGGGGTGTCGCCGTGCTCCCGGCCGACCCGGTAGAGCCACATGTAGGTGCCGACACCGATGGCACCGGCCAGCAGCGCGCCGTAGGCGGTCAGGAACCACACGGTGAACGCGATCGCGTCCAGCACGGCCTTGATCGGGCCGATGACCTCGGCGATGTCCTTGTTCTTGACCGCAAGGATGATCCCGAGCGCCAGCAGCAGCCCGGCCAGCGCGAGAACACCTTGCGCACCAGCCTTGAGCAGCTTCCCGGGCGCCTGCAGCCAGTCCATCGTGCGATCGTGGCGGCGCTGCTTCTCCGCCACGTCCGCCTCCTGCCAGTACTGCAGCTTCTCGTGATCCCCGGCGGCTTCGGCCGCGCGCATCTGCCGCTCGTAGCGGTTCGCGCCGTGCGTGTCGCGCCACCGGGTGGCGGTGACCTTCACCCCGGCCAGCGGGAACCACACCGTGTGGCGAAGCGCGGCCTTGGTCCGCTCGTGCTTGACCACGTTCCGGGTCACCCGCGCCACGGTCACCACGTCGTGGCGGTAGCCCTGGTACCGGGCCAGTGCGCGGGCTTTCTGGGAGGTGAGTCGCTGGTACTCCTCCTCGGTGATGACCTCGCCCTCGATCACGTCGCCGTCGACAGTCGGGAGGCGGTGCACGGTGGCCAGCTCCACCGATTCCGTGGTGTTCTGGTTCGGGTTCACTTGGTACCTCCGGTGGACGTGTCGCGCTTGAACTTGTCGCGCAGTGCGCGGGCCGACTTCGGCGCGCACTTGAGCGCCTTACGGATCGACTCGGCCGACGCCGGGTTGAGGTCCCCGGCCTCGACCAGGGCGCGGAACTCGGTTTCCAGCTCCGCATCCGTGCGGGTCTTCGGCGCCCGGATCGTGCGGCGACGCGGGGTCGATTCCTGCTGGTCAACCTCCGGATCGAGCACCGCTACCGCACCCGTACCGGCCGTGTCGGACGTCGGGGTGATCGAGGGCCGATCCTGCTGCGCGAGCCACGCCGCTACCTCGTCGGCGAGGCTGACAGGAACCTCGGTGAGGCGGCCACGTCGGCTGATCTCGTACCGGCCCGGAGCGAAGACCAGGGTCGCGGTTCCGGTGTGGTCGATCTCGCCGACCGCGTGCCGGATCGCCGCCGCCCGGATGCGCATCGTCTTCTTGAGCGCCTGCTTTTCCAGCTTCGCCGCGGCCTTCTCGATCGCTGATCGGCGCGGGGACGCGACGGCCAGTTGGTGGGCGATGACACCGGCGATCGAGACCAGCCCCATCAGCAGACCGGCGGACCAGCCGTGGCGGAGACCGTCCATCAGGTTCAGGGCGAACCCGTATCCGGCGAACACCCAGATACCGACCTGCAGCGACCACACCGGACGTCCCGGCGTCCGCCGCGCCACCTGCACCGCGACCGCGAACGCCCACATCCCCAGCTCGCTGATCACCGGGAGCACCACCCCGAGCGCACTGCCGTAGACGTCGACCCCGTGGCGTGCCATCGCGGGCACCGCCAGCACCGCCGCGGCCACGCCCAGCAGGTAGATCGGGCCGTCCACCCGGTGCACGGCCAGCCATGTCGCCAGCGCCGCCCACCGGGCCGCCCGCTTCTCCTGCCGCGCCGCCTTCGCCGCGGCGTCAAGCTCCGCCTGCGCGGCGGCATCCTTGCGCTGCTGCTCCGCCAGCGCCGCCCGTTCGGCCATCCGCCGTTCCGTCTGAGCCGCGGCGTCGAGCCGGGCCTGTTCCCGGTCCGTGATCCGGTCCGCGCGCTGCTGTTCCCGCCACGTGCTCATGCCCGAACCTCCCGCTCACCCGCAATGCCGGCATTCCCCTGCGACCCGGTCTCGATCTGCCGGGGCAGCACCTTGTTCTGCAGCTCCACCCGCGTCTTGTGGTCGCGGACCTCGTTCAGCGCCCACCAGACCGCGACCACCCCGGAGACCGTGGCCAGCCACGGCCACACCAACGCCGCGCCGATGGCGGGCAGGGTGATCCCGGCCAGCTCCCCGGCGTGCCCGACCGTCCAGGCCACCGCCGCTTCGGTGCGGGTCCGCTCGCTCTCCTGCTGCTGTGTCGTCATGGCCGGGCCTCCCGTCCTGTTGGTGTGTAAGCGAAGTGGTTGATCGGGCCGCGCGGTGACCGTGACACTTGCGTCACCGCATAGCCATCGACACGGCTCATCACTCCGGTGATGACCTGCAGCAGCAGCCCCAGCGGAATCCGCATCAGCTGCAGCACCGCGAACAGCGCCACCGCCCCGACGAACCGCAGCAACGCCCCGGTCCCGCGCGTCTCCAGCACATCGAATGTGGTCACGAAGGCTCACCCGCTACGACGTCCCACGCCTGTGAGTCGCTGACATGCATCCCCGCGGTGCGACTGTCGTTCCTGTAGTTGGTGTTGAGCCGTCCGGCCATCGCCGTGGCGGCGGCCAGCGCCAGCGTCGCGTGCACCTGAGCCAGGTTCATCAGCTGCTGGTGGTACTCGAACGACCGGTTGCCGTCTTCGGCCTTGGCCATGAGACGTTCCGCTTCGCGGTAGTGCTCCGGGCCGGTCATGCCGCCACCTCCACGTCGTTGGCCATCTCGATTTCCAGGCAGGACCAGCACTGCCGGGTGCTGGTCGGCACGCAGTAGTCCTGTTCTTCGGTGCAGGTCACGCAGGTGCGGCGGGCCCGCATCGCGTACTGCAGGTTCTGCAGCCGCGAGACCCGCTGAGCCGTAGACGGCTCCGGACGCAGGGCGGCGTCGGCCAGCGCGAACAGCTCCGCCACGGTCTCCCGGGCGTAGGGCTTGCGGTGCCGGAACACCAGCAGCGCCACCGGGTCCAGCCCGGCCACCGACCAACCGGCCTCGTGCAGCTGCGTGGTGGTGTAGAGCCCCGCCGGTGCCTCGTCCCATCCGAAGTAGGGCAGGCCCTCCCGGAAGCCGCGGGCTTCCGCGACCAGAAGCGTGTCCCCGTAAGGGATCTGAACGATGATCCGTGCCGCGGTCACAAGACCTCACCCGCTTCGATCACCGGGCCGCGCTCGTTGAACCACGCCACCGCGGCCGACAACTGAGCGAACCGTCCCAGCGCCTCGCCGTAGGAGGCGTCCGTGGCCAGGTCCTCAGCCTTGAAGCTGTCCGCCCGCATCTCCGTGCACTGGCGGATCAGGGCCACCCACTCGTTCACGACGTCAAGTGCGTCGTTGAGCTGCCGTACCGCGCGCTCACGCGTTCGGGCGGCGTAGGCGCGGGTCTCTTCCTCTACCATCGGGTTCCCCTTCGAGTCCTTAGCTGGCTGGTTGGGACCCGGCGCGGTCGGCGCGTTCTTGGCGGAGTGGGCCGCCGCGTCGGGGCACGTGATCAAAAGGCGAGTCATCGGCGGTGCTCCGATCACGTCAGGGCCTGCAGCACCAGGGACAGCCCGAGTGCGGACAGCCCGATGATCAGCAGGACGATGGCGCGGGAGATGCAGCGGTACTTTGTGCGCGCGATGCTCCCGATCACGACGATGTCGTCGGCGAGATGCCGCGCCGCGACGTCCTCATCCAGGGCCAGCAACTTCTCCGGTCCGTTGTGGACCGTGTGCAGCCATGACCCGGGCGTCGGTTTCGGCAGGCGAGGGCGGATCGCCGACAACAGCAGCAGGACCGAAGTGAACATCGGGGCCGCCGCCAGCCAGGTCGTCACCTGCGCAACCGCAGACATGTTCCGGCTCGTGAGCGCGATCATCCCGGCCAGCGCCGCACCGACCAGCGACAGCAGCATCTGCGCCTTAGTGTCGGCTCGTCGCATTTCGTCCCGCACCGTGTCGAGCACTCGCAGAACCTGTGGCCCTGCAGCGTCGTTGCCCATCACGCGGCCTCCGTTCCGGCCTGGCGGGTGATCGGCAGCCGAGTCGGGAGCGATCGCAGCGCCTCACGACCAGCCCGGCGACGGGTACGCGAGGCCCTGCGCTGGTCGGTGAAGTCGTAAAGGAACGCCGCAGAAGCGGCGTGCTCATCTGCCGCCAGCTCCCGATCGACCTGCTCAAGCAGCGCGTCAATCGCGGATTCGGTCAGGCCATCCGGGTAAAAGCCCTCGTCATCGACGTCCGCAACGTCCGGGACCAGGGAGTTGTGCAGGGTGTTCATGTCGTCTTCCTCCAGTAAGTGCGGTTGGGATACGCGAAGCGGGCAGGTCAGAAGCTGTTGACGAACGTCACGACGCTGTTCGCGGCGGTGTCGATCGCCTCGAACAGGGACTTGCCGAACGCGGCCGCCTCGATCGGCGCCTTCACGATCACGACCAGCGCCAGAATCACCAGGGCCCCGACCAGCCACTTCGCCTTGCCCCCGCCGAGCTTGAATTTGGGGATCGAGTTCTTCTTCATGACGCCCTCCCTGTGTCAGCTGATGAGGCTTGCGGCCCCGTGGCCGGAGTGACCCGGACCACCAAGAAGCTAACAGTTGAATGGTCTACAGGTCAACTGTTAGGTCAAGAATCCAGGCAAAGTTGCGTTTGACCTGCGGGAACTTGCCAGTCAACTGATAGGTTCTGATAGGGTGACCGTTCAGTTGAGTCGATGGGCATCCGCCCGGCGAGGAGCAGCCATGTCACGTCCAAGGTCCTCCGTGGCCAGGTCGGAACCGCTTGCGCAGCAGATCGCACGCAACATCGAGAACGACATATCTGCGGGACGTCTACGGCACGGACAGCGCTTGCGGTCCTCGCGTGACCTTGCGCAGGAGTGGGACGTGAGCGTCTTCACGATTAACGAGGCGATGGACATTCTTGGCAAGAAGGGACTCGTGGAGAGCAAACCGCGCGCGGCGCGTACGGTGAATGCGCCAGACCAAGAGGTACGAAGTGAAGTTCGGCCGACGACCACTCAGGTCGTCATGATCGGCGGCTATGCCGGTAGTGGCAAGACGGAATTAGGGCGCATTCTCGCTCGTGAGACCAGCTGGTCGATGCTCGACAAAGACACGCTGACTCGGTTTGTGGTTGAAGCTGCACTCGAAATGCAGGGACTGTCGCGCAATGATCGTGAATCGGATCTCTACCTCAACAAAATTCGACCTGCCGAGTACAGTTCACTTCTTGAGGCGGTTACAGAGAATGTGCAATGCGGAAACAGTGTGATCGTAACGGCTCCTTTCATTCGCGAGTTCACAGATGAAACTTGGATCAGGCAGCGCGAGTTAATGTGCCGAAACCTTGGCGCGGAGTTGACCATAGTGTGGGTCTTTTGCGACGCCGAGACAATGCACACGTACGTTCAGCATCGCAATGCGCCGCGAGATGCGACTAAGCTTGAAGACTGGAATAAATACATGGAAGGTGTCGATGTTGATTTCCGGCCGCCGGTACCCCATGTGGTAATTGATAATTCGGTCGCGGGCGAAGTTATGATCGAGCAAGCTCGCCGCCTTATTGTGCAGCTTGCAGGAGACGGGAAGGCGAATTGATGGGCAACTCTGCGGTCCGAATTCTCGTTAGTGACGAAGTTGATGACAAGGTCGGTCACGGCATACTCGGTGAATTGAGCGGCGTCGAGCTCGAATTGTACGATCCAAACTCGGATGAGTTGACGCTCTCCCAGCGAAGGGCGTCGATCTTATTGCCGCCGTATCGTGGTAGTCATCGACCAATACGTCTACTTTCGCAGCTTCCTGAGCTAAAGATGGTTCAGTTGTTGTCAGCGGGAGCGGACGAATGGGCCAGCGATGTCCCGGGTAGCGTTGTGTTGGCGACCGCGCGAGGTGCGCACGCTGGGCCCGTATCGGAATGGGTGCTGTCTGCCGTGCTCGCGCAGTTGCGTCAATGGCCCGCGCTCGTTCGATTCCAAGATAAAGGCGTATGGGCGCATCGAAAATTCGAGGCTGACACCCTTGCCGGTAAGCGTGTCCTTATAGTTGGAGCCGGTGCAATCGGGAGCGAGGTGGCGCGACGATTGGCGGTTTTCGGGGCGCGTTCGACGCTCGTGGCCAATCATGCGAGACATGGCGTTTATGGCTCGAATGAAATTCCTGGCATCGTTCCAGGGCATTCCATCGTTGTGATCACGGCGCCCCTGACGGATAAAACGCGTAATATGGTCGACTCGGATTTTCTCAGTGCGATGGATGACGGGGCGATTCTCGTAAACGTGGGGCGAGGTCAGATCGTGGACACGGATGCGCTGGTCAGTGAGTTATCGTCGGGGAGGCTGCGCGCTGCACTTGATGTCACGGATCCGGAGCCGCTACCAAGCGATCACCCGCTGTGGACACAGGAGGGCGCAGTGATTAGCCCGCACTCTGCCCGAACTGTGCCCGGGACGAATCAGCTGTGTTACGACGTCGCTGCGGCACAAATCGCTGAGTGGATGAAGGGTGAACAGCCGTCTAACTCGGTCGTACATGGATAGCGGAGTTCCAGCAAAGCCGCTGTATGGCCATCCGGCGGGCCGTAGTGGGGCAGTAACGAAGCCCTGAGATCGCCTCTCGTGGACATTTAGGCGTGTCCTGGTGTGCCTGGATGCCGGAAGTGGTCTCGGCCCATCTCAGAGCGCGGATGTAGCGCCTCCGACAAGATCCACTGTCTTTGAGGTGTGCCGCCACTTCCAGGGGTACCGAGTGTGAAGGACACCAGTCCAGCCCAATGGCCCGTGGTCGTCGCAGACCACGCGCCGAGCAGTCCGGGCACCATGCCAGTGAGGTCGAGACCGTCCGGCTTCGAGGCGATCGGCGTACCGACGGGGAAGGCTTGGCGCAGGTCAACCCACACGGGACGGGCAGGTTCTACCTCGCGGAGGTAGGGAGCAGGGGAGGACCTTGCACCGGCCGGATCGGACATGTGTTCGATTATGCAATGAGTGTCATCGCGGGATCCAGGGTGGCGCGACCTGCAGAAACGGCATCGCCGGTCATCGCCGGTTCGGGACCACCTTCGCGCCCTGCTGTTCGTGGTTCTCCCAGTAGCCGCGGTGAGCTGCCCAGAGAGAGTCCTGGCAACTTGGACACAGCACGCCGCCCCTGCCCGGTTCGTTCTCGTCACAGCGGAAGCACTTCTGCGAAGCAGATTCAGTCACGATCCGGAGCGTAAATCGAGCCACCGACACCTGCGGCGACCTGCAGAGTGACAGCGGGGGCATGTGGGACCTGTCACCCCTGTCACTCTGTCACTCCACCCCTTGTGACCTGTGCAAATAGGAGTGACAGGGGAGTGACAGGGGTGGCGCTGTCACTCTTCCCACTCTTCTTCTATGTCACAGCAGTAACTACGGCTGAAACAGGTGGGGGGACGGGCATGGCCACCCCCACCTGTTCCAGCCGCTTGTGTCCCTCATGTGCCCCTGGCGTGCCCGTTGCCGGGGGAGCGCGGGGAGACTAACGGGGAACAACGGGGAATAGGGCCCCCTGACCAGCAGGTTAAGGATCGGCAGGTCAGATGTGACACGGGTTCCCACCTTTGCAAGGCAGGGGTCAGGGGTTCGATTCCCCTCAGCTCCACTCTGGTTCACGAAGCCACCCGCGCCGCGGGTGGCTTTTTAGTTTCCGGGCCGTAGCTCGCTGTAAGAATGCGCGCATGGGTGTGCTCTTCGACTACTTCGCCGCGCCGGACAACGAGACCGCGGCCACCACGATCGACCTCGTCGGCGGGCCGGCCGAGGCTTCCTTGCCGACCGTCCCGCTCAAAGGTGTGGATCCGCTCGTGCAGTTGGGCACGCTGGAGTCCCTCCTCACCGGTGTCGGCTACGAGACCATCCTCGAACGCGATCTCGGTCCCATCGCCATGGCCGGCGGCGGCACGCGTCTCGTCGTCGCGCTGACCGACGAGCTGACCGCCGCGTTGTCCGACGCCGACGAGGCGCGCCTGCGCGAGGTCGCCGAGCCCTGGTCCCGAACCGACGAGTTCGGTGGCCAGGCCGACCCTGCCGAGCTGGCCGACTTGCTGGCCGGCCTCGCGGAACTCGCCGCACCGCCACGACCAGGGACGATCGCCTCTACTGCTGGGTCTGTCTCTGAGCGGTGACGTTCGTCACCGTACGCGGATGACAAAGTCTCGCGCTCAGCCAAGTCAACGCTGCTTACATGGGGTGGAATCCGGACAGCGAGGTGAACATGGTCAGTTTCGAAACCGACCTCGACGATCTCAGGTTGTCGAGCAAGGAACTGCAGAAGGCCGCCGACATAGTCAGTACCGCCCATACCGGGGTGACCGGGCAGGACGTGCCCGCTCCCGACCCGGTCACGGGTGGCCTTCTCCCCGGCTTTTTCGCGCCGGACACCGCGTTCGGGAAGTCCCTGGGCATGCGCGGGGTTTCGGCGGCGTACGAGGAACACCGTCAGGCCGTCGAGAAGATGCTCGCGCGGTTGCACGGCAGCACGCAGGACGCCTCCCGGGCACTGGCGAAGGTCGCCGAACTGTACGAATCCGTCGATGAGGACAACAAGCAGCGAATGAACCGCGCGGCGTACGGGGAACAGGGGTAGCGGCGTGGACGGGTACTTCAACGCACTGGACGCGGAGACCACCGCCGAAGGTGACGACAAGAACGCCGAGCTTCTCGAGGGAATCACCCACGACCTCAAAGCGGGCGCCGAAAAGGCCTTCGCGGCGGTGGACCTCCTTTTCTTTGACTGGACGTTCGGCAGCGACGTGGACATGAGCGGCGGCCGAAAGGAACAGATCCGCGACTTCTTCCTCGAGTTCTCCGAGGCGGAGCTCGTCGGCGAGAACAGCCTGCAGACCATGATCGAGGCCTATGAAGGTCTCTGGAACGCTTTCCAGGACACGAAAGCGCCGCTCGACCGGTCTTTGGTCCTGCTGCTCAAGTGGCGCGGTGAAGGCGCCGAGACCGCCAAGAGCTACATCCAGGGTCTGGTGAACACCTATGCCCGCGTGGGCACCAAACTCACCGTGCTGGAAGCCGACATCGTGGCCGCGCGGGACGCCATCGCCACCGCGCGGGCCGACCTGAGCGCACTCGCCGCTTCCTTCATGACCGCCGCGGAAAAGTACCGGGACGACCAGGAACGGCAGGACGAATCGGCCTTGCAGAAGGCGCTGGCCGCGACCTTCGCCGCCGCTGTCACCGCTCTGCTCGTGGCGGCCGTGCCACCGGCCGGTGGCCTCACCGCGGCGGCGTTCTTCACCACCGCGAACGGAGTGCAGGTCGCCGGCGCCGCGGCAGGGGCCGGGCTCGCCACGGCGGCCACCGTGCAGGCCGACATCGTCGGGGACAGCCCCGAAATGATCTACAACAGCTTCCACGATGGTGTGGTCAACATCAGGGAAAGCATGTTCCGCGCTTCGGAGTCGCTGGTCTCGAAGATCCACACCGAGATCAACAACCTGCCGATCATTCCCGAGCCGCCGGACGTCAGCCCCGGCGAAACCTTCGACCCCGGCAACTTCGAAACGGAGAACACCGACAAGGGAACGGAAAAGCGGGTCCGGGACCAGAACGTCGACATCTCGAACGACGGCGAGATCCAGGAACCGCCGCGGGAACTGTCCCCACTCGAATAGCGGACGGGTGGGGTCTCCGGCTCGGGAGACCCCACCGCTCAAGGAGCGAACGTGGCCGAAAAACCGGCGCCCAAGAAACCGGCCAACGACCGGCAAGCGATGCTCGAGGCCTTGGCCGCCCTGTCGGTGGACGCGTCCTCACCGGACGGTGCCGTTTCCGTTTCGGTCAACACCGACGGCGTGATGACCCGGCTCAGGGTGACCGAAGCCGTGTCGCGGATGTCGCCCGCCGAGATCGCGGACGCCGTCATGCGGACTTATCAAGAAGCGCAGCAAGAATCCGCGAAGCGCAGCGCGAAGCTGATGGCGCCGATCGGCAACGCCGGATACATCACGGACAGGCTCCGCTGGCGGGTCGGGTTCACCCCTTCGTTCCAGCAGGCCGGGGAAACCGTGACGCCGGAATCCCCGATCTCGCGCCGGACCCCGGCGGTCACGGAGAACGTGGTGCTCAAGGACCGTTCGGAAGAACCGGCCGGCCCCGCACAGTCCGAACCGGCGGAATCCGACGACCAGTACTACGAGCAAGGCCTGCGGTACCGGCCTTCCTGGTGATCCGGTGCTTTACCGGCCGTGGATCCCTTGACGTGCCAGCCAGGCGAACGTCCATCGATAGAAACCCTGTGCGGCCAGGCCGGTGTTGAGGGAATGACCACTGCCGCGCACGACGTGGTCGGCGTCTTGGTTCGTGCAGGCACTTGTTCCGCAGATCAGGGTGTCGTGTTCGCCCAGCACGTAGGTCGTCGGCGTCTTCGCGGCTCGGGTGCGCATCGAGCCGGGGCCGACAGCGCGGAGTTCCGCGGAGGCGAGCGTGTCCTTCAGCGCCTCTTCCACCGGGATGATCGCCGGGTCGTAGGCCCCTTCGTAGTGGAAGGTTTCGGCGCGTGTGCCGGGCCGGGTGGTGAGATAACCGGGAGCCCAAGGCTTTCCGGCGAACTTCGGGTCCTGTTCTGCCGGGTAGAACGGTGAAGCCGGGGATGCGGATCGCTCGCCGGGCCGATCACGGGGGATCCCGCTGACGATCACGGCGTCGATCCCGCCCCGCGCCGCAGCCCGTTCGGCGACGAGGCCTCCCATCGAGTGTCCGTTGAGGACGATGGTCCGGAAGCGAGGTCCTGCCGCGCCTCGGCGTAAGCGCTGGACGACCTGGTGGACGGCCTCTCCGCCGGCGGCGAAGTCGAGGGTCTCCGGATTCGGGCGGCTGCTGCGGCCGTACCCGAGCCTGTCGATGTTGAGCGTCGCGAAGCCCGCTCGCGTCGCACTGTCCACATAGGAGTATCGACGCGGCTGGTACGGCCAGTCCCAGTAGGAGCGGTCGTAGGTCCCGCCGTGCAGCAGGACCTGGACCGGGGTGCGCGAGGTGAGTTTCCCGCGGACGCAGAGCTCGCCCGCGATCGTGTGGTCTTGGGTGCCGACCCGGACTTGGAAGCGGTGTTCCTGGCACCTGGCCGTCGATGGTCGTTCGGTGGCGACCGCTGTCGTCGTCCCGAAAAGGGTGAGCAGCGCGGCGAGAACGGCCGCTCTTGCGGTGAAGGTCATGGCTCCAGCGTCGGAGCCGCGGCCGGGTCGCGTCGTCCGTCGAGTGTGGAGATCGCGGGCTACGCCTGATGTTCGGCGCGGACGAGGCCGGTCTGGTACGCGAACACCACGAGCTGCGCCCGGTCGCGGGCATGGACCTTGGTCATCGCCCGGCTGACGTGGGTCCGTACGGTCGCCGCGCTGATGACGAACTCGGCGGCGATCTCCTCGTTCGACATTCCTTGCGCGACGCGGAGGACCACCTCGTGCTCCCGTTCGGTGAACGCGGAGCCGCCGAGACGGGGCATCGGCCTCGACGGACGCGCGGTGAACTCCGCGATCAGCCGCCTGGTCACACTCGGGGAAAGGAGCGCGTCTCCCGCCGCCACGACGCGGACCGCCTGGATCAGGTCGACGGGCCTGGTGTGTTTGAGCAGGAAACCGCTCGCTCCGGCGCGTAGCGCGTCGAAGACGTATTCGTCGAGGTCGAACGTCGTCAGCATGAGGACACGAACGCCGGAAAGCCGTTCGTCCGCCATGATCCGGCGGGTGGCTTCCAGACCGTCCATCCCCGGCATCCGGATATCCATCAGCACCACGTCGGGCACGGTTTCCGCGACGACGGCCACCGCCGCCTCGCCGTCGTCCGCTTCCCCCACCACGGTGATCCCGGTTTCCGCCCGGAGCAACGCCGCGAACCCGGACCGCACCAAAAGCTGGTCGTCGGCGAGCACCACCCTGATCACGGCCATCGCGCGCTCACCCGGAACCTCCCGTCCTCACGGCACGTGGTCAGTGTGCCGCCGGTCGCCCTGGCACGTTCACCCATTCCCCTGATTCCGGCCCCGGGGACATCCGGACCAGGCGTGCGGGCCTCGTTGACCACGTCGAGCCGCAGGCCGCTCCGGTCGGCTCGCACCGTCACTTCGGCTGCCGACGTGCCGTGTTTCGCGGCGTTCGTGAGGGATTCCTGGACGATCCGATACGCCGCGCCGCCGACCGGCTGCCCGATGCCGGGAGCGTCGAGGTCCAGCGTGACCGCCAGGCCCGCCTGGTTCGCCGAAGCGACCAACGCGGGAATGTCCGCTACCCCCGGTGCCGGCCGGAGGGGGATGGAGTCGTCACGCAGCAGCCGCACCATCGCGTTCAGTTCGTCCAGGATCGTGCCGCTGACCGTGCGGACGACTTCGAGCGCTTCCTTCGCCACTTCCGGGTGATCGTCGAGCACGTGCGCGGCCATGCCCGACTGGACGTTGATGACCGCCATCGCGTGGCCGACGCTGTCGTGCAGATCCCGCGCGATGTCCAGCCGCTCGCCGAGGACGCGATCGCGTTCCGCCCGCTCGGCGGCGGCGGCCCGCTCACGACGTCCTCGAAGCGCGTCGGCCGCGAAGACCGCTACGCCTGCCCAGCCGACGAAGACCAGATCGAGGACGCCCACCCCACCGGTGGCCACGTTCGCGCCGACGACGACCGCCGCCATACCGCCCGCGAAGGCGTACGCGAGCCGTCGCGGGCGAAGGGTTCCGAGCGCGAACAACGGCACGAGACCCGCGAACAACACCGGACCGTCGGGATAGCCGAACCCCAGGTAGAGCAGGAGCGCAAACGCTTCCGTGCCCGCCACCGCCACCGGCAGCCGCCAGGCGGCGGCGAGTGCGAGACAAGCGAGCGCGACGACGGCGAACCCGAACGTGCCGACCGGGCGTTCTCCGTGATCCGGTTCGAGGTTCGCGGTGCCGACGACGAGCAACGCGCTCACCGCGAGCCAAGCGACGACGATTCCGCTTCTGAACAGCCACTTCACCGGCCCAGTCTGCCGAAATCGGACCAGGGGCACGTCCGCGTTCTGTGGATCCCGCCTACGTCAGATGTGCAGCAACCGTTCGTCGAGCCTCGCCAGATAGTCGCGGCCGAACTCGCCGTTCTCCAGATCGCGCCACAGCACCGGCGGCAGATCCCGCGCCACCTCGGGCGACCGTGACGCGGCGGCCAGCGCGATCGTCGCGACGGTGTCGACGTCGCCGGTGAACGCGACCGAGCGCTGGAGCATTTCGCTCAGACTCCGGCCCGTCGCGAGCACGGTCAGCGCGGCACGGACGCTCATCCAGCCCTGCGGCCCGACCTTGCCCGACCACGGCAGCGCCCAGCCGCCATGCCCGATGTCTTCCGGAAGGATCCCGTCGATCCACCTCGCGACCTCGGAAAGCGGACCCACCCGATGGTGGCAGTAGTGCACCGCCAGTGCGGCGGCCTGCGCCGCGGCGATCCCGGCAGGGGTGTCGTGGGTGATCCTGGCCTGCAGTTTCGCGTGGTAGAGGACGTCGTCGACGGTCGGCAGGAGCCCGATCGGCCCGGCACGCATGGCCGCCCCGCTCTTGTCGCTTTGCGGGTGGAGCCGTCGCAGCAGCTCTTCGCCGTCCCGGACTTCGCTGAGCAGCTGATGGAAGCGCGGCGCGTAGCCGTCGTGCGGATCGCGGTGATATGCCCGCACGAACTGTTCGGCGAGCAGCAGCGGCGTCCAACGCTGTCCCGACACGAGCACTTCGGCGATCGCGATCGTCATCTGCGTGTCGTCGGTGTAGCGGCCCGCGGGGACTCCGAGCTGGCCGGGATGCGGCACATAACCGGCCAGCGTGTTGTGCTCGGCGACGAAGCTCGGGTACGCGTGCTCGAAGGAGCCTCCGTACGCGTCGCCGATGGCCAGTTCGACCAGCATCCCGTCATCGTGCCAGGCCGCGGGGTGCCGCCTACCGTGGAGTCATGGCGACCGACAAGCTGCGCGCGTGGTGGGCACATCGGCAAGGTCTCGACGGCTCGCTGCGCGGGGCGTCGCCGGCCGAGGTGCTGGAGCGGACCGGCTGGATGCGCTCGGTCGGCGGTTCGGCGCCCTATCTCGGGCTGTTCGCCAGGGCCCGTCTCGATCGCGAGACGGTCGACGCGGACGTCGCGCGGCTCGCCATCCACGAACTGCCGTCGGCGCGGGGCTGCGCCTACGTCCTGCCGTCGGCGGATTTCGAACTCGGGCTGACCGTCGGCGCCGGTGCGCCCGCCGGTGAACTCGCGGCCGCGGAGAAGTACCTGGGTGTCACGCAGGCCGAGATCGAGCAGTTGTGCGTCACCGTCGCCGATCTGCTCGACGCGTCCACCGAACCGCTCGGCCCGGCCGCGATCAAGGAAGCCGCCGGATCGGCGGTGCGCAACCTCGGGGAAGCCGGCCGCAAACGCGGCACCACCACGACGTTGCCGCTCGCGCTCGGCCTGCTCCAGGCCCGCGGCGACATCCGCCGCGTCCCGGTCAACGGGCGGCTGGACCAGCAGAGTTACGGCTACGTCCGCTGGACACCGTCGCCGCGTGGCGGACTGTCCGATATGGACACCGCACGGACCGAACTGGCCAGGCGGTACTTCTCGTGGGCGGCCCCGGCGTCACTCAAGCATTTCCGCTGGTTCTCCGGTTTCACGGCGGCCAGTGCCAGGAAGATCGTGGAACAGCTGGACCTCGTGCCGCTCGACGGCACCGATCTCTTGCTGCCCAAGGAAATCGCCGACGAGTTCGCCGCGTTCACCGTGCCGCCGGAGCCGTCGTACGCGCTGCTCGCCGGCATCGACGGCATCCACCTGCTGCACCGTGAGATGTCGCGGCTGCTCGACGACGCCGACGTCGAACGTCCGGTGCCCGGTGGCCGCGCGGGGGAGACGCTGGGCGGGCAGGCGGATCCGCCAAGTCACGTCATCGTCGACCGAGGCCGTATCGCCGGTTTGTGGGAGTTCGACACCGAAACGAACAAGATCGTCCACCGGTTCTTCGGCGACGAGGACGCCGCGCTGCGCCAGACGATCGCGGAGACCGAAGAGTTCGTCCGCGACCGGCTGGGCGACGCCCGGAGCTTCAGCTTGGATTCGCCGAAGAGCCGGGCGTCGCGAGTGGCCGATCTCAGGAACTGAGCGGGGTCAGGCTCCCGCCTCGGCGATGAGGATGTCGACGGCCTTGTCGTTGCGGGCCGTCTGCTCCGGGATCACCGAAGCGGGCGGGTAGAAGCCGTCGATTCCGCCGTCCTTCGGGTACATCTCGAAGGTGTAGCTGAGGATCTTGTGCTTGCCCCACGCCCAGTCGTTGACGTCGCCGTCGGTGACGTACAGATCGCTCGACTGCTCCGGCGTGTAACCGTTGGTGGCGGCCATCTTCTTGCCGACGTCGGCGAAGCGCTTCGCTTCTTCCTCGCTCAGGCCCGTGTCGGTGTCGGCCTTGGTGTAGCCGTACGGCCAGAGCACCAGTTCCGAGAAGGTGTGGAAGTCGATGTGCGTTTTGATCTGCTGCGCGCCGCCGACCACGCGGGAGTTCATGAACTCCGCGACGGCCTTGGTCTCCGGCTCGGAGAACGCCGACGGACCGTGGTAGTCCTCGGCGGACGGGCTGTTGCTCGACCCGCCGCAGCAGTTCCACTTGTAGTCCCAGTTGCGGTTCGGGTCGGTGCCGACCGCGCTGCTGCCCGGCACGGGTTTGCGCGTCTTGCGCCAGCCCTGGTACTCGCCGCCGGTGATGTCGTATTCGGAGCCGTCCGGGTTGACGTTCGGGATCACGTGGATCTCGTGCTCGTCGACCATCTTCTTGATGGCGGGGTCGGACGCGTAGCCGCTGGTGAACCGCTGCACGATCCGCAGGCACATCTCGGTGGTGAGGTGTTCGCGCGCGTGCTGGTTGCAGGTGAACAGCACTTCGGGCTCGTTCTCGTCCGTGCCCGCGTTGTCGCTGATCTTCAGCAGGTTCAGCTCGCGGCCCTCGTAGGACTTGCCGACGCTGGACAGCGTCGCGATGTCTCCATGGTCCTTCGCGGCCTTCTGCAGCTCCGCGGTCGTTTCGGCGTAGGTGTGGTACGCCTCGTCGCCCGGCGGGAAGTCACCCGCGACGGCCGCGGTGCCCGCCCGGCCGCTCCGCTGCTTGAGCATGCTGTCGAAGTCACCGAGCGGCTTCAGGCCGAAGCCGTTCGCGCGCAGGCTCGCGGCCTGGCCGGGCGTGGCGACGACGGTCAGCGCGCCGCCGCGCGAGCCCGCGACGTCGACACCGGTGCGGGCGACCTCGGTGCGTTCGTCGGGGGTGGACGCGCCTTCCACCGAGTACAGCCCTCTCGCCGGGTCGCCGGTCTGGGCGCTCGCGACGGGCGTCGTGACGGCCAGCAGGGCGAGCCCTGTGGCGGCCAAGGCGCCCCCGATGCGACGGCGTGTGGACATTTCGCCTCCGAACGATCTGGGGACAAGGTGGCGTTCACCGTCGCCGAAGTGAATCATCCACGACAACCCGACGATCGTCGTTCCCAGTTACCGTTTACGGCCAGAGGCGGTCTTTGTGCCAGGTCCCGTTCTCACGCCGGTAGCGGAGCCGCCGGTGCCGCCGGTCGTGGCTCGCCTGCCAGAACTCCACTTCGGACGGCGTCACCAGATACCGCGTCCAGCTTTCCGGTGCCACGCCGGGATTCTCCTCGACCCACCGCTCCGCTTCCGCGGCCGCGCGGTCGAGATCGGCCGGATCTTCGAGCACCTGTGACTGCCTGCCGATGAACGCCTCCACCCGCGACGCCGGCGGCCGGGCGGTGAAATCGGCCGCGGACACCTCGGGATCGGCGAGCGAGACCGGGCCGCGCAGGCGGACCTGACGGCCTCGCCCCGGCCAGAAGAAGGTCAGCGCGGCGAACGGATTCTTCGCCAGCTGAACACCTTTCGGGCTTTCGGAACTCGTCGCGACCGCCCAGGTGTCCCCGTCGACGTCCTTGAGGATCACGACCCGCGCGTCCGGCACGCCGTCAGAGTCCACTGTGGACAGAGTGACGGCGTGGGGCGCCAGGACGTGCTCTCCCGCTTCGGTGAGCCACTCCAGGAAAAGCTCGCGCGGGGTCGCCGGTGCCGCCTCGGTGTCGAACTCCGGCAGTTCTTCGGGGAACGACGGCCAGCCGCGCAACGTGCGGCTCATCAGTACCCCGGCGGACGCTGCGGCGGATAACCGGGCGCGGGCGGCGGATAGTGCGGCGGATGCTGACCCGGCGGCGGACCCTGTGCGGGCGGCGGCCCGACCGGGTACTGCGGCGGCGGGGGCTGCTGGGGCTGCCAGCCGGGCGGCGGCTGCTGACCGGGCGGCGGCATCGGCGGACCCGGCGGCATCGGCGGCTGCTGGCCCTGCGACTGCGCCCACTGCACCTGCTGATAGACCTCGCCCGGCTGCGGGAAACAGAACGTCAGCTTCGCGTTCACCGAACCCTGGACCGCCGCGCCCCACAACTTCCCGCCGACGAACGCGTACATCTGCGCCGCCGAAACATCGACGGCCACCATGCGCGTCTCGCCGCCGAACTGGTTGCCGGACTTCGCCGACGCGGCCTGCGCGGCGTCCGGATACACGCGGTCACCGATCAGCCCGGCGATCACCACCGAAGCGGCCGTCCAGCCGACCGTGCCCATCACGTTCGCGCGCGCGTGCTGCGTCGCCAGCCCGGTGAAGTCGTACAACGCGGGCGCGGTCACCTCCGGGATCGCCGCGGCGACCACGCAGTAGTTCATCGTCGACATCATCACGGATTCGGTGAACAGGCCCACGACGGCCGTGCTCGGACCGATCTGGACGGTGTTCAGCCTGCCCCCGCTGCGCTGGATACGCTCTGCCACCGCACCCAGGTACTGCTCCTTGGTGAGCACCGATGCCTCCCGAAGATTCCTCACGCGGCGCCATCGTCGCACGAACAGGGCGGATGGTCGCACCGGCGCGGCGATCCGATCTGCTTCACTGGACGCCACTATGCGACGTCTTCTGATCTTGCCGCTCGCCGTGCCGCTCCTGGCGGCCTGCGGGCCGACGGAACAGCCGCCGTCCGCGGCGAGCTCGCCGGCGCCGTCGATGACCGCGGCGCCCAGCATCCCGCCCGCCCCGGAACCCACCGGCAAAGGCCCCTGCCCGTACCTGGGCACCGAGTTCGTCTCGGACGCCAACGGGCAGAAGGTCTCCAAGGTCAAAACCTCGGCGGATCAGCCGCATCCGACCTGTTTCTTCTACGCGCTCAGCGGGAAACTGCAGCTCACGGTGCGCGTGTACGTCGGAGAACCCGCGGTGGCCAAGGCACTCGTGGATCAGGCGGCACCCATCGACACCTCCAACCCCGCCGACGAACCGGCGGGCTGGAAGGGCGGCTACCAACCGACCGGAGAAGGCGCCGTTTACGCCGTTTCGAAGGCCGGGAACGCGGTAGTCGTGACCACCAACCAGAAGCAGAGCATCAAGGCACGTACGGTGGCGAAGGAGGCTATCGGTGAGCTGCAGCTCTAGGTAGTGGTATCCACACGTCAGAGTGAAGTTGATCTTGTACTACCCTGTGCCGCACGCGCGACGGTTCGCGGGACCAGCGCAACGCCGGATCCGGCGGAGGCCGCCTTGCGGTGTGGCTCGGCGGCACAAAAGATCATTTCTCCCCATAAGACAAAAGGACAGGTTTCGTGGCTGACACCCTCAAGGAAATCTTGCTCGACTCCAGCCGTCGCCCGGCTGTCGTAAGCGACTTCGAAAGCCTCGTCGACGCCGAGGTCTCGGACAAGGGCGGCGTTTCGGGTGCCGTCGTGAAGACCGGCTTCGCCGCCGTCAAGAAGATCAAGCCGGGCATCATCCCCGCCGCCGTCGACACCCTGCTCGACGACTTCACCGGTGCCCTCGAGCCCTTCTACGGCGACTACAAGGCCAAGGGCGGCAACGACTTCGGCGCCTACCTGGTCAGCCGCAGCGACGAGGCCTCCGACGCGCTCCTGTCGGTCACCGACTCCCGCGCCGACAAGAGCAGCCGCGACAGCATCAAGAAGGTCTACTCGAAGCTGCGCCCGAACGGCAAGAAGAACGTCGAGGAGGCCCTTCCCCGCCTCGGCCAGCTGATCGACAAGCACGCTGCTGCTGTTTAATCGCGCGCAGCGCGATCTGATCGCGCGCTGACGTAAAAGCGCCGAAGGGGCGTCGATCCGCTTCAACGTCAAGTTGAGCGGGGAGGCGCCCCTTCATCGCGTTTACGTGGGCCTTCGGCCCGAAAGAGGGCGCGCGACTGGTGAAGTCTCGCCGTCGCGCTGGCGCGCTTCCGGCGAGACGAGTCCGCCGGTGCTGTTGTTGGGCGCGTTGATCTTCGGCACCAAGACATGAGAGGGCCGTCCAGTGACCTTGGCGGTCGCTGGACGGCCCTTCGTGACAAGCAGAAGACGGGTGTGAGGCGTCAGTTCTTCTTGTCGGCGGTGCTCGGAGCCTGGTGCCCGTTCTTAGGGGTGCCGGGCTTCGGAGCCGCGGGCTTCACCGGAGCCGGACCGGAAGCGGCGGGCTTCGCGGGGGCCGGAGGCTTCGGAGCAGCCGCGGCCGGAGCGGCCGGCTTCGCGGGCGGAGCGGGAGGAGCAGGCGGAGCCTTCGGCGGCGCGGGCGCGACCGGCGGCTCCTGCTTGGAACGCAGGGCGTAGGCGGCACCGGCACCGACGACCGCGATACCGATCACCCACGGCCAGCGGCGACGCTTGCGCGTCCCCTTGGCGGCGGACTTCGCCTCGACGAGCGCGGCCCTGAAGTCCTTCTTCGCCGCCTTGAAGTCCTTCTTCCCCCGGCGCTTGGACTCACCGGCGGACTTCGCGGCCAGGATGGCGGCCTTGCGTGCCTTGCGGCCCGGCTTCCGCATCTCGGAAATCCTGGCCAGCGCCTCCTTGCGAGCCGCCTTCGAGCTCCGCTTGAGCTCCTTGCGGGTCAGTTCCGTCTTCTTCGCGAGCTTCTTGCGCGCGCGACGGCTGGTCTTAGCGATCTCACCGGCGCTCTCGGAGAGCTTCTGCTCGGCTACCTCTACGGCGTGGGCGGTGGCTTCCTTACCCGCCTCGACGGCACGTTTGCGCAGGCCGAGCGCGCCGGCCTTCGCCGACTCGCTCACCGAATCTGCGGCCCGGGTCATGGCCTTCACCTCATCAATCGTTTTGATTCTGCTTCGTTGCTTGTAACCTATCGTGCCCCTTTTCCCCAGATCTTGCCGCAGATGGCACGATGAAGCTCGTGACTGAAAGCAAGGGATCCCTCATTGGTGGCGCGCTGAAGGCCACTCTGCACACCAACCAGGGTGACATCAACCTGAACCTGTTCCCCGACCACGCGCCGAAAACGGTCGCGAACTTCGTCGGGCTCGCCGAGGGCAGCAAGGAGTACACCCAGCCCAACGCGCAGGGCGCCAACTCGGGCCCGTTCTACGACGGGTCGATCTTCCACCGCGTCATCGACGGCTTCATGCTCCAGGGCGGCGACCCGACCGGCACCGGCCGCGGCGGCCCCGGCTACAAGTTCGGCGACGAGTTCCACCCGGAGCTCCAGTTCTCCAAGCCGTACCTGCTGGCCATGGCCAACGCCGGACCCGGCACCAACGGTTCGCAGTTCTTCATCACCGTCGCGCCGACGACGCACCTGAACTTCAAGCACACCATCTTCGGCGAGGTCGCGGACCAGGCTTCCCGCGACGTCGTCGACGCGATCGGCCGCACCGCGACCGGTCCCGCCGACCGTCCGCTGCAGGACATCGTCATCGAGAAGGTCAGCATCAGCCGCGAAGGCTGACACAACGCTGATCACACGGCCTGATACGGGGGATTTCGGTAGGTTGGTGGCATCGTGAGCCAACCACCGAATCCCCAGTACCAGCAGGCCGCCATGCCCGGCTGCTGGTGGCATCCGAACCGGCCGACCGGGCTGAGCTGTGCACGCTGCGAGCGTCCGGCCTGCCCGGATTGCCTGCGCGAAGCCTCCGTCGGCTTCCACTGCACCGACTGCATCCAGGCGGGCCGCCAGCAGGACCGCGTCCAGCAGAAGCAGTACCGCGACGCGGGCTTCGGCGCGACCACCCTCGCCGGCGCCCAGCCGGTCCGCACGGCTGTCGTGACGCCGGTGCTCCTGGCGCTCAACGTCATCATCTTCTTCATCACCGTCGCCCAGTCCGGCAGCATCGCGGACAACAACTTCTCCGCGCTCTTCCAGCTCGGTGAGCTGGCGAATCCGCCGACGCTCGCGAACAACGAGTGGTGGCGCGTCTTCACCTCGGGCTTCCTGCAGTACGGCCTGCTGCACATCGCGAGCAACGCCTTCTCGCTGTGGTTCGTGGGCCGCCCGCTGGAGACCGCGCTCGGGCGCGTGCCGTTCACCGCGCTCTACTTCGTGTCGATGCTCGGCGGCTCGGCCGCGAACCTGGTCTTCACGGACCTCGACGCCGTCCCGGTGGTCGGTGCCTCCGGCGCCATCTTCGGGCTCATCGGCGCGTACACGGTCATCGTCATCAAGCTCCGGCTCAACCCGACCTGGCTGCTGGTCATCCTCGGGCTGAACATCTTCATCACCTTCCAGGTGCCGGGTATCTCGGTCCTCGCCCACGCGGGTGGTTTCGCCGCCGGTCTGCTGGCGACGTTCGCCCTGCTGTACGCCCCGGAGAAGAACCGGCTGGGCTGGCAGATCGGCGGCATGGCGATCGTCGTGGTGGCGATGGCCGGGCTCATCGTCTGGAAGGACGCGCAGACGGTGTCCGCCGCGTACTGCCAGCTCACCTCGTTCCAGGGCCGGACCGCGTACCTCTGCTACCGGTAGTAGGCGCGTTTCCACCGAGTGGGTTATGCGATTACCCGGTGGAGAAGCAACAAGGTTGGGTACCTTCAGGTTGATCATCGACATCAACTTGGGGGTTGAAATGAAGATCCGGAAAGCCGCGGCTCTCGCCGCCGTCGCCGTGCTGGCTTCGGCGCTCGCACCGTCGGTCGCTCAGGCCGATCAGGCCGCTGAAACCTGTCAGACCTACACCAAACGCTATTTCCTCGGCTCGGGCAGCACGATCACGCTGCGTGTCGCCTACGTCGATGCGGCGTTGAAAATCTGCTTCGGGGATCCCGGCGTGACTTCGGCGGTGGCGACGCAGACCGTCGGCACCACCGGGCCGGGTGCGGCCAGCGGCTGGGAGATCACCGCCGGTCCGGCCGTGGTGGAAGACCAGCGGCCACGGCACGTCAAGGCGAAGTTCAGCGGTTCGCTGCGGACCTGCGTCGTCAAGATCAACCCGATCTGCTCGCCGGCCTCGCCGTACGAGATCTTCGGGGAGTACGCGCCGCCCGCGGTGGGACCGGCCGTTCCGGGCTGGTCGCACGGCCCGAACGGCGACGTCCACTACTACGACAACGCCTGACCCTTGAGGGCGGTGAGGACGTCCAGGACGTCCCTGGGGTCCTCGCCGAGGTCGATCCGGCCGAACACCAGCAGGTGTTCGCCGGATTCGACCTCGAGGGTCAGGCTGTCCCGGCCGAGCCGACGCGTCGTGCGCAGCCGCAGTCGCGCTTCGGTCCAGGAATAGCGGTGCGCGCCGCCGACGGTCCTGGCCAGGATTCCGCCGGGACCGGCCGCCAGGCGGGGACGGATCAAGGTGCCGTGGAGGGCGAGCGCGCCCGTGGAGAGCATGGCCATCCCCGTCAGCACGGTGCCGCCGACGTCGCCGTCGACGGCCAGCCACAGCGCGCCTGCCAGCAACGACAGGGTGATCACCCAGGCCACTACCACAACGTTCCGCTGTGGCGCCCACGAGGTGGGGTAGTTATCCACAGGGGTTATCCACACTGGGGATGAGTCACACCGGTGTAATTAGGCGTCAAGCCGCCATCCGGGGTAATGCTCACCGCCACCGCATCGTCATGAGCAACCCGGCGATCATCAGCACGAAGCCGATGGCGAAGTTCGTGTTGCCCAGATCCGCCATGAAGGGGATCTTGTCGCCCGCGATGTAGTTGACGACCAGCCACATCAGGCCGACCAGCATGAGACCGAACATCACGATCTTGTAGAACAGGTTCGACGGGCCCGCGGCCTTGACCTTCACCGGCGTGCGGCGGTCGGTCGGCGGGGTGTACGCCGTCTTCTTACGGACCTTGGACTTCGGCATCGTGTTCCTCGCGTACTGTTCGGCTTCCCTGGTGGCGATGACCCGCTTTCGGGTGCGCAACCAGCGCCACGTGCACACGTTAACGTAAACGAGCGCCGCTGGGCACCGTCCGGGACCGGTCGATTTCCCGCACTGTGACAATGGTGTCACACACGGTTCGACACTGTGCTGGTTCGACAGGTGCTGGTTCGACACTGCGGCTTGGTTCGAGACTGAGGAGCTTGCGTGGCTGAGCGGGAAGAGCCGGGCGGGGACCGACGGCGGTACTCCCCACGACCCCCCGGTGGAGGCGGCCAGGCCCCCCGGCGTAGGCCGGACGAGGGTCGCGCCCCTGGAGAGGCGCCCACGCCGCGACGGAGGCCGCCGGAAGGTCCGCCGCCGCGCCGCCGGATGGACGGGCCGCCACCGCGCCGTCGTCCCGCGCCGCCGCCGGGATCGACCGAAGAGACCGTCATGTTCGAACCGGTCGGCGGAGGCACCGCGACCGAGGAACGCCCGCCGCCGCGTGAGCTCGGCAAGGGCGGCGTCGCCATCCGGTCCGTGGGCGAACTGCTCATCACCGCCGGTCTCGTGGTGCTGCTGTTCATGGTCTACGAGGTCTACGTGACCGACCTGTTCTCCGCGGGCAAGCAGTCCGAGGCGAGTTCGGAACTGGACGGCGACTGGTCGAAGGACCGGCAACTGCACCCCGACCTCGTCGACGGGAAGGCGTTCGCCAGGATCCACATCCCGGTGTTCGGCGCCGACTTCAACTTCACCATCCAGGAAGGCACCACCGAGGCCGCGCTCGAAGTCGGCCCCGGCCACTACAAGGGCACCGCGCTGCCGGGCGAGCCGGGCAACTTCGCCATCGCCGGCCACCGGGTCGGCAAGGGCGCGCCGTTCAACGACCTGGACAACCTCAGCTCGTGCGACCAGATCATCATCGAGACCCAGACCGACTTCTACATCTACAAGGTGCTGCCCTACAAGGACGAGGTCGAGGGCTGGGCCGCGGGCAAGGGCGCCGACCCGAAGTGCAAGAACGTCGGGACGCTGCGTGACCCGAACGCCGTCGACGGCGGCGCCTACGGCGAGACCAACGGCCGCCGCATCGTGTTCCCGAGCAAGGGCGAAACGGTGAACCCGGTGCCGTACAAGGACCCGGAGATCCTGCCGAAGGCCGAGCAGGTCTCGCTGCTCACGCTGACGACCTGTCACCCGAAGTTCTCGGCGAAGGAACGGCTCATCATCCACGCGGTGCTGGCCCAGCAGGTGCCGAAGAACCAGGTCGGCTCCTACGCCGAACTCCTGCCCAAGATCTCGGAGGCGCGCTGATGTACGGCTGGATCTGGCGCAAGCTGCCGGGCCCCTTCGCGGTGAAGCTCGCGACGGCGGTCGTACTGGCTCTAGGGGTCGTGGCGCTGCTGATGTTCGTCGTCTTCCCGTGGCTGGAACCGAGGCTGTGGTTCAACGAAGTGAGCGTCCAGTAGGCGTGCGGTTCGGCGTCTTCCTTGTCTCCGGGCGGTTTCCCGGGCAGGAGGACGCCGATGTCCTGCGCCGGTCGGTCGACGCCGCCGTCGCCGCCGAGCGGGCCGGATTCGACGACGTGTGGTTCGCCGAGCACCACTTCATGCCGTACGGCGTTTGCCCGTCCGCCATCACCCTCGCCGCGCACGTCCTCGGCCGCACCGAGCGGATCGCGGTCGGCACCGCGGTGAGTGTGCTGTCGGTCGCGCATCCGGTGGCGCTCGCCGAACAGTGGTCGCTGCTCGACGCGGTTTCCGGCGGACGGCTGCGGATCGGCGTCGGCAGGGGCGGGCCGTGGCAGGACCTCGAGGTCTTCGGCACCGGCGCGTTCCGCTACGAAACGGGCTTCGAAGAGAGCCTCGACCTGTTGCTCGCGGCGATGACGTCGGAGACCGTCTCGGCGGGCGGCGACCACTTCAAGTTCCGTGAGGTGCCGATGGTGCCGCGGCCCGAGCGTGCTCCGCGTCTGGTCGTGGCCTGCGGCGATGCCGGTTCGCGCGCGGTCCGGCTCGCCGCAGATCGCGGGCTGCCGATGTTGCTCGGCCTGCACGCCGGCGACGACGTCAAGATCGAAACGCTTGCCGCGTACGGGGATTCCACCGCCGAGCACATCTCGACGGTGATGTGCCAGGTCGGGGACGACGCGCTGGACGTCGTGCGGTCCGCGTTGCCGGGTTCCCTGAAGGAGGGCTTCGCCGGGCACGTGTACCTCGACGGCAAACGCGGGCTGGACAAGGATCCGGTGTCCTACACCGACAAGCTGTGCGAAATGCACCCGATCGGCGGCGTGGAGTACTGCGTCGACCGGCTGGGAACGAGCATCCGGCGTACCGGGGTCTCCCACGTGATCATGATGGTGGAAGCGTCCGGTACGCCGGAGGGAACGCTCGAGAACATCGCGCGGATCGGCGCCGAAGTGCTGCCCGCGCTGCGTTAAGCGTCAGCAGTCACGCAGTTCCGGGCTCTGGTTCAGCAGCTGTCCGCGCACCGAGACGAACGCGCGGTAGCGGTCACTGTCCACTTGGGACGGTTTGAAGGCGGCGACCCGGTGGCAGTTCTGGAACGCCAGTTTGACGCCGAAATGCCGTTCCAGTCCGCCGCGGATGGAGTCCGAGGCCAGCGCCCGCAGCAGCTGCCCGCGTTCGGCCTCGCTCGGCGGCGGCGTCTCGTTGTCGGCGAACCCGTCGGCCGCGCCATCGGCCTCCGCGATGACACCGGTGATCACGGTCCAGGCGTAGGGCAGGGACTCCCGGACACAGGCGACGAATTCGGCGTCGGAGACCTCCCCGCGCTCGGCCTTCTCCAGCAGCGCGGGCGATACATCCAGAGACATCGAACCTCCGAGGGAAGCACAGTGAACGTGGGCCGTCTTCCTGACTACTCACCCGCGGGCCAAGCCACAAGAGAAAACGATCATCATCACCACTTTGGCGGAAGCCGTCGTCACTCCCAGCGAAAGAGCTTCGCCGCCACGACACAACTGCCCACCGCGAAAGCCGCCAGAACGGCGAGTTGCAGCGGCTGGGCGCCCGTGCCGGTCCAGGCGTCTTCGAGGGCTTTGACGCCCGGCGGGATGTACGCGCCGAGGTCCCGGATGGCCTCCGGAAGCAACGGACGCGGCAGCCAGACGCCGCCGAGGAACATGACCGGGACGTAGGCGATCATCGCGATCCCTCCCGCGGCGCGGCTGGTCTTGGCGACCGCCGCGGCGATCAGGCCGAGACCGAAGATCGCGATCGTGCCGAGGACGAACGTCAGCAGGAAGCCGAGCGGGTGACGCGGGCTGGGAACGTCGAAGACGACGCCCGCCGTCACCAGGAGGATGCCGACCCCGCCGATCGTCACGGTGACGTTGATGATCAGCTGTGCCACCAGCAGCTGGACCGGGTGCACCGGCGTGGTGGCGTAGCGGCGGAGGATGCCCTGTTCGCGGTAGGACGCGATGATCCCGGGAATCGATTGCAGGCCCATCATGGCCATGGTGAGCACGATCATCGACGGGACCCAGGCGTCCAGGAAGCGCATGCCCGTCGTCGTCCCGCTTTCCGCGCGGATGCCGGGGATCACCCCGAGCACGGCCGTGATGGCCGTCGGCAACACGAGTCCGCCGATGACGAAGCCCGGCGTGCGGAGGGCGAGTTTCGTTTCGGTGAGAGTGATCTTGGCGAGGGTGTTCATTTTTCGTCTCCTCGATCAGTCGCGGCCGGTCAGGGACACGAAGGCTTCGTCCAAAGTCGATTTACCGGCGCGGTCACGGAGTTCGCCGGGGGTGCCGGTGGCGACCACTCGCCCGGCGTCGAAGATCGCGAGGCGGTCGCAAAGGCGCTCGGCCTCGTCCATGAAGTGCGTGACGAGAAGGACGGTGACGCCGGCGTCGCGGACGGTCTCGACGAGCTTCCAGGTGTCGCGGCGGGCGTGCGGGTCCAGGCCGGTGGTGAGCTCGTCGAGGACGGCGACCTCGGGGCGGCCGACCAGCGCGAGCGCGATCGAAACACGCTGCTTCTGCCCGCCGGAGAGCTTGCCGAAGTACTGGTTCCGCTGCCCGGTGAGACCGAGTTTCGCGAGCAGGTCGCCGGTGTCGGCGGGGTTCGCGTAGAAGGACGCGTAGAGGTCGAGCGCCTCATGGACCTTGATCTTGTCCGGAAGGCTGCTCTCTTGGAGCTGCGAGCCGAGGCGCTGCCGGAGGGCGCCGTGGTCCTTGCCGGGGTCGAGGCCGAGGACCGACATGGTGCCGGAGTCCGGCGAGCGCAATCCCTGGAGGCATTCGACGGTGGTGGTCTTGCCCGCGCCGTTGGTCCCGAGGATCCCGAAGATCTCGCCCTGTTCCACGTGGAACGAAACGTCGTCGACCGCGACGCGCTCCCCGTACGTCTTGCGGAGGTTGGTGACTTCGATGAGTGGCATGCGAAAAACGTTATGGCGCAAGGGACTTGGCCAGAATGGTGCTGAAGCCACACCCGGGGTGGTGCTGGACCCACCCTGATCGGGGGCCTGCGGTCACTGTGCCCGCCGGGATGGTGGGGAAGACTTCGTCGCATGATCCGCACCCACCTCACCTCAGTGCGCCGGGGCTTCGTGCTCGCGGCCTTGGCACTGGTGAGCTGGCTGGACCTGCTGCTCGAACTGGTGGGTTTCTGCCTGCTCTGTGTCGGCTTGGTCTTCGCCTACACACTGGCGCTCGAAGGGACACGTCCGCGAGCCGCGCTCACCCGGCGACTGTCCGGGCGCTGGTGCGGGATCGAGGTCGAGCCGCCCTATCGGCCGGCGCCGCCGGAGCCGGAACGCGAGCGCGACGGCTGGTACCGCGAAGGGAACAGCCTGTTCAAGCGGTCCTGGTTCATCCGGTGGACCAAACGGTTCGAGTGGATTTCCGACGATCCGGCGACCGGTCGCGACCTCGGCTGGCAGCTGTGGAATCCGCTCGCGGGCTTGCTGCTCGTGCCCGCGGTCCTGGTGGCCGGGCCGCGCGCGCTCCGGCTGTACGGGAAGTGGACGCGCTGGTGGCTCGGCCCCCGCCCGGCCCGCGACCGGGACGGCTGGGTCAAGAGCAGGCTGAAGGCGCTGGGGTTCCAGCTGGGCCTGTTCGCGCTTTCGGCCGCGCAGCTCGGGATGGTGTTCCCGACGCTGTTCGCCCTGATCTGGCCGTCGCCGCTGTTCCCGACGATGGTCGTCGCCGGTCGCACGGTGACCGACACCCTGCGCCGCGAGGCCAAGAACTGGACCGGCGTGCGGATCGACCGCCCGTATCTGCCGGAGCCCCCGTTCCCCGTTCCGCGGGCGGACGGGATGTACCAGCACCGGCGGCAGCTGTACGACACGCCGTGGTGGCCGGCGCGGCTGGCGCGCTTCCGCTGGGCGATCTCCGACCGCGCGACCTGGCGCGACCTGGCGGCCGCGGTGGTCAACTCCGTGGTGCTGCTGCTGATGGTGCTGCCGACGGCGGCGCTGGTGTTCTTCGGCTTCTGGGGCCTGCTGGCACTGTGGGTCTGGCGGCCGATCGGCCAGTGGACGGGCATCTCGTGGTCGACCACGAACTGGTTCTCGATGGCCGGATTGCCCGAGGCGACCACGCACGGGCAAGCGCTCGCCCTGACTCCCGTCGCGGTGGCGGCCTTCGTCGCCGGGCTGACCGCGACGCCGTGGCTCGCCCGTCAAGGAGCGCGCTTCGCGAAGCTGCTGCTGGGTCCGACAGAGGCTTCGCGGCTGGAACAGCGCGTCGAACGACTGAAGCAGACACGGACCGACGCGTCGGTCGCGCAGGCCGCCGAGCTCCGGCGCATCGAGCGGGACCTGCACGACGGGGTCCAGTCGCGGCTGGTCGCGCTGGGAATGAAGCTGGGCGCGGTCGAAGCGCTGATCGACAGCGATCCGGCCGCGGCGAAACGGCTGGCCGCCGAGCTCCGGCGGACGTCGTCCGAGACGCTGACCGAGTTGCGGCTGCTGGTGCGCGGGATTCACCCGCCGGTGTTGTCCGAGCGGGGACTCGGTGACGCGGTACGGGCGATGGCTCTGGACAGCCCGATGCGGGCTTCGGTGAACGGCGTCCTGCCCCGGCTGGAGCAATCAGCTGAGGCGTGCGCGTACTTCGCGGTCAGCGAGTTGCTGGGCAACGCCGCGAAACACGGCGAGGCGCGACGAGTGTCGATCGAACTGGGCTACGAAGACGGTCTGCTGCGGATCGAGGTGACCGACGACGGCAAGGGCGGCGCGAACGCGGCCCGGGGGAGCGGGATCCGCGGGATCGAACGCAGGCTGGGCGCGTTCGACGGTACTTTTGCTCTGACCAGCCCGCCCGGCGGGCCGACGAAGGCGACCATGGAGATCCCGTGCCAGCTCGACCCCGATGCGTCGTCGCCGAGGACCAGTACCTCCTCCGAGACGGCCTGACGCATCTGCTGACCGCGCACGGTTTCGACGTCGTCGAGGCGGTCGGGACCGGGCCGGAACTGGAGCACGCGCTGCGCACGCACCGGCCGGACGTTTCGGTCGTCGACGTCCGGATGCCGCCGACGCTCACCGACGAGGGCCTCCAGGTTTCGCTGGCGGTGCGGCGCGACATCCCCGGACTGCCGATTCTCGTGCTGTCACAACACGTCGAGCAGCTCTACGCGCGGGAATTGCTGGCCGACGGCGCCGGCGCGATCGGCTACCTGTTGAAGGACCGGGTCTTCAACGCGGACCAGTTCATCGACGCGGTGCGGCGCGTGGCGGGCGGCGGGACCGCGATGGACCCCGAGGTGATCGCGAAACTGGTGGCGGGCAACGCCTCCGACCCCCTCGCGGCGCTGACCCCACGCGAACGCGAGGTGCTCGGCTTGATGGCCGAAGGCTGTTCCAACGCCGCCATCGCCGGACGGCTGCACTTCAGTGAGGGGGCGGTGGGGAAACACACCGCGAACATCTTCGCGAAACTCGGCATCGTCGCTTCGGACGACACCAACCGCCGGGTCCTGGCGGTTTTGGCCTACCTGGGCTCGCCGTGAGGGCCTCCTTCCCTACCTTGAGCGTAGGGAAGGAGGCCCTCACGGAACGGGTTCAGTCCCTGGAGATCCGAGTCATCTCGTCGCGCTCCACGACCTTCACGCGTTCCCGGCCGTGCGGGACACCGAGGGCCTTCTCGTGGGCGTCGAGCTTGCCCCAGCCTTCCCAGGTGGTGAAGGGAACGCCGCGTTCGGTCAGGAAACCGAGGATCGCGTCGGGGTCGTCGACGGCCGGGGCCGCCAGGGCGTCGGCGTCGGCCAGCAGGCTCGCGATCGTTTCGGCCGCGTCGCCCTTGGTGTGGCCGATGAGGCCGACCGGACCGCGTTTGATCCAGCCGGTCACGTAGACGCCCGGCACCTGGTCCTCGTCGATGTCCAGCACCCGGCCCGCCTGGTTCGGCACGGTCCCGGTGGTGTGGTCGAACGGGATCTCCGGCAGATGCGACGACAGGTAACCCACCGCGCGGTAGACGGCCTGGACGTCCCAGTCGTGGAACTCGCCGGTGCCGCGCACGTTGCCGTCACCGGTCAGTTCGGTGCGTTCGGTACGGAGGCCGGTGACCTTGCCGTCCTCGCCGACGATCTCGCAGGGCGAGTGCAGGAAGTGCAGGTGCAGCCGCTTCGGCCGGTCGCCCTGGTCGCGGATCGCCCACTCCTGCAGCGTCTTCACGACCATGTCGATCTGCTTCGACGCCCGCAGCGCGGCGATGCTGCCCTCGTCGAACTCGATGTCCTCGGGGTAGACGATGACCTCGACGTTCGGCGAGTGGTCCAGCTCGCGCAGCTCCAGCGGCGTGAACTTCGCCTGCGCCGGGCCACGGCGGCCGAACACGTGCACGTCGGTGACCGGGCTGGCCTTCAGGCCCTGGTAGACGTTGTCCGGGATGTCGGTGCTGAGCAGCTCGTCCGCGGTCTTCGCGAGGATCCGCGCCACGTCGAGCGCCACGTTCCCGACGCCGAGGACGGCGACCGACGTCGCGTTCAGCGGCCAGGTGCGCGGCACGTCCGGGTGCCCGTCGTACCAGGACACGAAGTCCGCGGCGCCGTAGCTGCCGTCGAGGTCGATCCCGGGGATGTCCAGTGCGCGGTCGGCCATGGCGCCGGTCGAGAAGATCACCGCGTCGTAGAACTGGCGCAGGTCGTCGAGTTTGAGGTCGGTCCCGTAGTCGACGTTGCCCAGCAGCCGGATGTTCGGCTTGTCGAGGACCTTGTGCAGGGCGGTGACGATGCCCTTGATCCGGGGGTGGTCGGGCGCGACGCCGTACCGGATCAGCCCGAACGGCGCCGGCATGCGCTCGAACAGGTCGATCGTCACGTCAGCGTCGGACTTGTCGAGGATGTCGGCGGCGTAGATACCGGCCGGACCGGCACCCACGATGGCTACACGAAGAGAACGGCTCACTCCTACCACGGTAAGTTAGGCAGCCCTAACAATCATTGTGATCTGGCGTACGGTCCACCTGGTGGGAGCCGCTAAGCTGGCTTCATGCGCGTGCTCGTCGTCGACAACTACGACAGTTTTGTCTACAACCTGGTCCAGTACCTGGCCCAGCTCGGCGCCGACTGCACCGTCTGGCGTAACGACGTGGTGGAGATCGACAAGCTCGCCGAGTTCGACGCGGTGCTCGTCTCTCCCGGCCCCGGCACCCCGGAACGCGCTGGTCAGAGCATGGACGTCGTCCGCGAATGCGCCGAGAAGCGGATCCCGATGCTCGGCGTCTGCCTCGGCCATCAGGCCCTCGGTGTCGTCTTCGGCGCCACCGTCGACCGCGCCCCGGAACTGCTGCACGGCAAGACCAGTCAAGTCCACCATTCGGGCGAAGGGATCCTCGCCGGACTCCCCGCGGAATTCACCGCCACGCGGTACCACTCGCTGACCGTTTTGCCCGAAACCATCGACGACGCCGTGTTCGAGATCACAGGCCGCACCGAGTCCGGGGTCGTGATGGGCATGCGGCACCGTGAACTGCCGCTCGAAGGCGTCCAGTTCCACCCCGAGTCCGTGCTCACCCAGGGCGGGCACCGGATGCTGGCGAACTGGATGGCTTCCGCCGGGCACCCGGTCCCCGAAGCCACGGTCAACGAACTCGAACAGGCGACCCGCGCGCTGCAGAAGGCCGCTGCTGCGTGACGTCGCTGATCCGGCTCGAACGAGTCGGGAAGCGCTACGGCCGCGGTGAACCCGTGCTCGTCGACGTCGACCTCGACGTCCAGGCGGGCCGCGTCGTCGGCGTCCTCGGCTCGAACGGCTCGGGAAAGTCGACGCTGCTCAGGATCCTTGGCGCCCTCTCCCGTCAGACCTCGGGAGCCGTCGTGGGCAGTCCGCGCGTCGGCTACCTGCCCGACCGTTTCCCGGCGGGACAGCGGATGAGTGCCAGGGCGTACCTGCGGCATATGGCCCGCATCGACGGTCTGGCCGACTTGTCGGCAATCGATCCCTTGCTGGACAGGCTGGCGCTGGTCGGCGGGCCGGACGCGCCGCTGCGGACCCTGTCGAAGGGCAACGCCCAGAAGGTCGGTCTCGCCCAGGCCGTCTTGGCCGAGCCGGAACTGCTGATCCTCGACGAGCCCTGGTCCGGGCTCGACGTCGAAGCACACGCGGTGCTCGGCGAAATCGTCGCCGAGACCAAGGAACGGGGCGCGAGTGTGGTCTTCACCGACCACCGCGCGGCCGTCGTGCACGCCCACGCCGACGACGTCTACCGGATGGACGACGGCTTCCTGACCCGTGTCGAAACCAGGCTCGAAAGCGCGACGAGGATCGTCCTTCACGGACCCGGTGGCGACTGGTCTTCGGAACCCGGCGTCCGCCAGGCCGAGACCGAGGGCGAGAAGGTCGTCCTGATGGTCGAAGCGGGGCAGACGGACGCCGTCCTGCTGTGCGCGCTCAACCGCGGCTTCTCGGTCAGGGAGGTGGCGCCGTGCTCGCGATGACCCGCTATCACCTCGCGCTGCTCGGCCATTCCCAGCGCTATCTCCCCGCGATCCTCGCCTACCTCGCGGTCAACACCGTGCTCTACACGGATCCGAAGTCGCCGCTGCTGCCGCAGTACGGGATCAGCGCGGGTTCGCTCCTGGTGGTCTCGTGCTGGCTGACCATCGCGATGCTCGACGTCGAAGACCCGGTCCAGCGGCTCGTCACCTTCAGCCACGCACGACGCTGGCGATCCGTCCTCGCCGGCGCCACACTGGCGGTCTTCGGTTGCGCGACCGTGCTGATCGTCGTGACGCTGGCGTGGTCGGGCTTCCGGTCCGGCGGCTTCCCGATCGGCAGCCTCGCCCTCGGCGCCGCGGCGCACGCGTTGTGCGCGCTGTTCGGGATCGCGATCGGCCTGCCCTGTTCGCGGCTGCTGGTGCCGCGCGTCGGCTGGTCCGTCCTGGCGGCGGTCTTCGCGCTCGCGGCCGTGCTCCTGGTGAAATGGCTGCCGCTGGCCAATCCGCTGTTGCGTGCCCTCACCTCGCAACTACCGCTGGCGGGCCCGTTCGCGGTGGCCGTGGTGGCGGCGGTCGCCGCCTTGCTGCTGAGCGCGACGACCGTCGGATACCTGCTCCGTCGCAACGCCTGATACCCACCCGCGACCTCACCATGAGCCGGCCATGCTCCCAATGTGGCATTGGGGACGTCCAGCGTCTCCAATGCCACATCGGGGGCATCGAACGAGACCCCGCCACTCGAAAAGAAGTCCCTTGAACGGAAAAGGGCCCCGCACGAAACCGTGCGGGGCCCTTTTTCAGCTCTGTCAGCCGCCCGGGAAACCCGGCAGGTTTCGTGAGCTCGACGTCGTCGGTGTTTCGTCGCCTTCGACGATGAACAGCGTGATCGGCGCGTTCTTCGCGATCTTCGCACCGGCCTGCGGGTTGGTCTTGCTGACCTTGCCCGCGAGGTCCCGGTCACCGTTCTTGTCGGCTTGCGAGTCCAGTTTGCCCGTCCAGCCGAGCTGTTGCAACTGCCGGATTGCCTGGTCGTCTGTCATGCCCTGCAGGTTCGGCATCTCGAAGGTCTCCTGGCTGCCGTCCGACACGGAAAGCTTGACCACACCGCCGACGGCCAGCTTGCCGCCGTTCGGGGTCTGGTCGATGACCGTGCCCTTGGGCTGTTCGGAGCTCACGGTGTTGACCTGCGGGGTGAACCCGGCCGCCTTCAACCCGGCTTCGGCCTCGGCCTGCGTCTTGCCCTTGTAGTTCGGGACCGTCTTCAGTTCCTTGGACTTGCCGACCGTGATGTCGACCTTCGAGCCTTGGTCGACCTCAGCCTGCGAAGCCGGGTTCTGCGAGATGACCTTGCCGGCCTCGTTGGTGTCTTCGGTTTCTTCCTCGCTGGTCGCACCGAGCTTCAGACCGGCTTCGGTCAGCGCCGTGGTGGCCTCGGCAACGCTCTTGCCCTTGAGGTCCGGCGTCTTGACCTTGCCCGGCTTCGCGCCGACGGTCAGCGTGATCTTGTCCGTGGTGGGCGTCACCTGGCCTTCGGCCGGGCTGATCGCGATGACCTTGTCGATCTGGTTCTCGTCGCAGGCGGGCTGGCCGTTCACGGACTCGCCGGTGCACGTGATCTTCTTGGTTTGCTCGAACGAGTTGAACCCGACGCCGCGGAGCGTGTCCTTCGCCGAAGCCTCGGACTGGCCCATCACCTTCGGGATCGCCTTGCTCTCCGCGCCGGAGCCGTTGAACGCGTTGGACAGCCACATGATCAGCAGCACCACCGCCGCCAGCGAGACCACGAGACCGGCGATGAGCCAGGCACGGCGCTTCTTCTTCGCGGCCGGGTCTTCGTCCTCGTCCTCGTACTGGTCGTAGCGCTGCGGCACCCGGCGGTCGGAGTCCATGACCTGGGTGCGCTCGTCCTCCGACATCACCATGGGCGCGGACGGCCGCTGGCCGGACAGCGTGCGGACCAGGTCCGAACGCATCTCCGCCGACGACTGGTAGCGGTTCGCCGGGCCCTTCGCGAGCGCCTTGAGCACGACGGCGTCGAGCTCGGGCGCCACGGCCGGGTTCACCGACGAAGGCGGGTTCGGGTCTTCCCGGACGTGCTGGTACGCCACCGCCACGGGGGAGTCGCCGGTGAAGGGCGGCTCGCCGGTGATGAGTTCGTACAGCACACAGCCGGCGGCGTAGACGTCGGAACGCGCGTCGACGGACTCGCCGCGCGCCTGCTCCGGCGAGAGGTACTGCGCCGTGCCGATCACCGCGGCGGTCTGCGTCATCGCGGACTGCCCGTCGTGCATGGCGCGCGCGATGCCGAAGTCCATCACCTTGACGGCGCCGTTCTTCGTGATCATCACGTTCGCCGGTTTGACGTCGCGGTGCACGATGCCGTGCCGGTGCGAGAAGTCCAGCGCCGCGCAGACGTCGGCCATGACCTCCATCGCCCGCTTCTGCGACATCGGGCCTTCGGTCTTCACGATGTCCCGCAGAGTCCGTCCTTCGACGAACTCCATGACGATGTAGGGCAGCGGGCCGAACTCGGTGTTCGTCTCGCCGGTGTCGTAGACGGCGACGATCGCCGGGTGGTTCAGTGCCGCCGCGTTCTGTGCCTCGCGACGGAAACGTTCTTGGAACTGGGGATCCCGCGCCAGGTCGGCACGCAGGATCTTGATCGCCACCTCCCGGCCCAGGCGCACGTCGTGGCCGTGGTGGACCTCGGACATGCCTCCGTAGCCGAGTGTCTCGCCCAGCTCGTAGCGGTTGCTGAGCAGTCTTGGTGTGCTCATCTCTGCGTGCCGTTCCATTCCGTCCAAGGTTTGCTGCTCATCATTCCTGGATTCGCCTGTCCGGCCGGCTCCTCGGTGCCGCCCTGCGTCGGCACCGCGGGGTACGCGGATGTCGGCGAAGGACCTTCAGACTCCTTACCCGGAGCCGGTGCTTGTTCACTCGTTTCCACGCCGCCCGACTGCGGTCCGTTGCCCGAACCGACCAGTCTCACGATGAGGAAGGCTCCTGCCACCAGTACTGCGACCAGGATCACCGCGAGCAGCACCCACCAACCCCACTGCGTCCGTCTGCCGGGCAGGCGGCGGACCGCCATCGGCGGCGGGCCGGTGACCGGGTGCATCGCGGGATGCGACGCCGGTCCGACCGCCGCCATCGGGTTCGGCGGAGAATGCGGGCCGGGCGGGACCTGCTGCGGCATCACCGGCTGACCTGCCGCGTAGGCCACGTTGACCAGCCCGGACGGCGTCGGCAGCGGGAGCCCGGCGCGGACCGCGGCCACGGCGGCCGCGAACTCGCCGCCGCTGTTGTACCGCTGTCTCGGATCCTTGATCAGGGTCGCCTCGATGACCGCGCGGGCGCCGGGGGGCACGTCCGGCGGCAGCGGCGGCGGGAGGTCGCGGATGTGCATCATCGCGACGGTCACCGCGTTCTCCGAAAGGAACGGCCGGTGCCCGGTGAGGCATTCGTAGCCGCAGACGGCGAGCGAGTAGACGTCGCTCGCCGGTTCGGCGTTGTGCCCGAGCGCCTGTTCGGGGGCGATGTAGTGCGCGGTGCCCATCACCATGCCGGATCTGGTCACCGGCGCGGCGTCGGCGGCCTTGGCGACCCCGAAGTCGGTGATCTTCACCTGGCCCGCCGGGGTGACCATGATGTTGCCCGGTTTGACGTCGCGGTGCACAAGACCCGTTTCGTGCGCGGCCTGCAGCGCGTTACCGGCCTGCTCGAGGATGTCCAAAGTCCGCTCGGCGTTCAGGCGCCCTTCGCGGGTGATGATCGCGGCCAGCGGATCGCCTTCGACCAGCTCCATCACCAGATACGCGATCGACAGCTCGTCCGCGACCGTCTCGCCGTAGTCGTGCACGGCGGCGATGCCGGGGTGGTTCAGCGACGCCGTCATCCGCGCCTCGGTCCGGAACCGGTGCAGGAACTCCGCGTCGCCGGACAGCTCCGCCTTGAGGATCTTGACCGCGACCGTCCGGTCCAGCCGCGTGTCACTGGCCTGCCAGACCTCGCCCATCCCGCCGACGGCGATCCGGTTCGTCAGCTTGTACCGGTCGGCCAGCAGCTGACCCGAGGACAGCATCCGCTATCCACCCCCGAGCATGGCGTTGACGGCGGCGCGGCCGATCTCCGCGGCCACGGTGCCACCGGTCGCTTCGAGCCCTCGGTTACCCCCGGACTCGACGATCACCGAGACGGCGATCTTCGGGTCCATCGCCGGCGCGAACCCGGTGTACCAGGCGTGCGGCGGGGTGTTCTTCGGGTCGTTGCCGTGCTCGGCGGTGCCGGTCTTGGAGGCGATCTGGATGTCGCCGCGTTTGCCGGCGCCCTTCGTGTTCTCTTCCGACGCCAGCATCATGTCGCGCAGGATCGCGGCGTTCGCGCTGGACATCGCGGCGTCACCGGTCAGTTCGGCCGGGGTGTAGTCCTCGATGGTCGACAGGTTCGGCGCCAGCAGCGACTGCACGAGCTGCGGTTTCATCGCCATCCCGTTGTTCGCGATGGTCGCCGAGAGCAGGGCGTCCTGCAGGGGCGTCAGCCGCACGTCGCGCTGGCCGATGGCGCTCTGGAACAGGGCCGCCTTCGATTCGAGCGGGCCGAGGGATGAGCCGGCGACCCGCATCGGCACGGCCAGGTCCTCGCCGACACCGAAGTTCTTCGCCATCGCGGTCAGCTTGTCCTTGCCGAGCTCGCCCGCGAGTTCGGCGAAGGGCACGTTGCAGGAGTACCGCAGTGCTTCCTTCAGCGTGCTGCCCTTGCAGGCCGCGCCGCCGTAGTTCTCCAGCGTGGTCTGCGTGCCGGGGAGCTTCACGTTGGGCGCGGTGCTGACCGGCATGTCCGCGGTCTTGCCGTCTTCGAGCGCGGCCGCAGTCACCAGCAGCTTGGCCGTCGAACCCGGCGGGTACGTCTCCGAGATCGCGCGGTTCAGCATCGGCTTCTTCGGGTCGTCGCGCCACTGCGACCAGGCCGCGACCTGCTCCTTGGTGGTGTGCGAGGCCAGTTTGTTCGGGTCGAACGACGGCGTCGAGACCATGGCGAGGATGCGCCCGGTCTTGGGCTCCAGCGCGACCACCGCGCCGGTGTAGCCCTTCTGCGTCATCAGGTCGTACGCGGCCTTCTGCACGGCCGGGTTGATCGTCAGCCGCACGTTCCCGCCGCGCGGGTCGCGGCCGGTGACCATGTCCGAAAGGCGCCGCACGAACAGCCGCGGGTCGGAACCGTTGAGGACGTCGTCCTCGGACCGCTCCAGACCGCCGGCACCGTAGTTGATCGAGTAGTAGCCGGTGACCGGCGCGTACATCGGACCGTCGGCGTAGGTCCGGATGAACTTGTACTTGTCGTTCGACGGGTCGACCTTCGCGAGCGCGGCGCCGTCGGGCGTCACGATCAGCCCGCGCTGGCGGGAGTACTCGTCGTAGAGCACACGCACGTTGCGCGAGTCGGTGCGGTAGTCGTCGGCCTTGACCACCTGGATGTAGGTGGCGTTGGCCATCAGGAGCACCACCATGACGAGCATGGCGACACCCACCTTGCGGAGCGGGGTGTTCACGCGGGGCTCCCCTCACCGGTCGCGGGCGGCCGCTGGACCATCACCGTGTGCGCTTCGGCGAGCGGCGCTTGCGGCTGCTGCGGTTTCGGCCGCACGGCGGGTTTGCGGGCGGCGTCGGAGATTCGGAGCAGGAGGGCCACCAGGATGTAGTTCGCGAGCAGTGAAGAACCACCGCGGGAAAGGAACGGGGCGGTGATGCCGGTGTTCGGGATCAAGTTCGTGACGCCGCCGACGACGACGAAGATCTGCATGACCAGTGCGAACGAAAGACCGCCGCCGAGGAGTTTGCCGAAGGTGTCGCGCACGGCGAGTGCGCTGCGCATCCCGCGCATCGCCAGGATCAGGTACAGCATCAGCATCGCGGTGAGCCCGATCAGGCCGAGTTCCTCGCCGATCGCGGTGGTGATGAAGTCCGTCTTGGCTTCGGGGACCATGTCCGGCCGTCCGGCGCCGAGGCCGGTTCCGCCGACCCCGCCGGTGCCGAGCCCGAACAGCCCCTGCGCGACCTGATAGCCGCCGCCGGGGTCGTCGTAGGTGGCCAGCGGGTCGATCCAGTTCCGGACGCGCTGCTGGACGTGCGTGAACAGGTTGTAGGCGATGATCGCGCCGGCGGCGAAGAAACCGACCCCCAGCACGACCCAGATGACCCGTTCGGTGGCGACGTACAGCATCACCAGCGTGACGCCGAAGAACAGCAGCGACGTCCCGAGGTCCTTCTCGAACACCAGCACGCCGAGGCAGGCGGCGGCCGCGATGAGGATCGGGCCGAGGTCACGGGCACGCGGCAGCTCGACACCGACGATCCGCTTGCCCGCGACCATGAACAGGTCGCGTTTCGTCACCAGGAACGAGGCGAAGAAGATCATCAGCAGGATCTTCGCGAACTCGCCGGGCTGGATCGAGAAGAACGGCAGCTTGATCCAGACCTTCGCGCCGTTGACCTCGGACAGGCTCGACGGCAGCACCGCGGGCAGCGCGAGCGCCACGATGCCGACCAGGCCACAGGTGTAGCCGTAGCGCGTCAGCGTGCGGTGATCGCTGATCACGACCAGCACCACCACGAACAGCACCAGCGAGATCGCCGTGAACAGCACCTGCTTGGTGACGTCCGGCGTGTACTCCTTGCCCTGCTGGATCGCGCGTTCCGCGAGCGCCAGGTCGATCCGGTGGATCATCACCAGGCCGAGCCCGTTCAGCAGCGCGACACACGGCAGGATCACCGGATCCGCGTACGGCGCCCAGCGGCGGACCGCCAGATGCGCCGCCGTCAGCACCCCGAGGTACGACAGGCCCAGCCAGATGATCGAGCTGGTGAGCTCCTGCTCCTGGTTCGCCTCCACCACCACGAGCGCGACGGTGACGATGAACGTCGCGAACGCCAGGAGGACGAGTTCGGTCCCGCGCCGCTTGGGCAGCTCGCGCGGAGGGTTCGTGGCGAACTGGGCCGAAGCCGGATCGGCGAGCGGCGTGCTCATCAGTTACCGCCCCCTGGTGCTGCCGTGGTCGGCGTCGAGCAGTCCCTCCCCGCTGGCTGGTTCGCCGAACTCGGCGAGGCGGGGGTAGAAGGGGCTGCCGCCGACGACGACACCGGAGGCGACGACGCGGTGGGCGGCGTGGAAGTCGAGCTGGTGGCCTGCTTGCAGTCGGCCAGCTGCTTGTGCGGACGCAGGAAGTCGTCGATGTACTTGCGGGCGTCGTCGAGGTTGTCCTTCTTGACGCCGTTCTTCACCGCGATCCGCGCGTCTTCCTGCAGTGCCGGCACCAGCAGCTTGTCGGTGCACAGCCCGCCCGGCGGGCACGAGCCCTGCTCGTAGGCGTGCAGGTCGATGCCGAGGATGCTGCCGGGGACGCCGCGGTAGATCACGACCTCCTCACCCGCACCCTCGCCGACGTAGTACTGGCTCAGCACGAAGTACCGCGTGGCGATCGCCGCCGCGGCCAGCACGATCAGGACGACCACTGCTCCCGCCAGCCAGCGAAATCGCCTCCGGCGCTTGACCTTCGGGTCCTCCTGCTGGGGCTGGACCTCCGGCCGCGGCTGCGGCGCGGGCTGGGTCAGCGCGCGGGCACGGGCGGCGGGGGAGTCGCCCTGATGGAATTCGTCACTGCCGTCACCAGCGGCGCCGCCCACGATGGGCGCGTCCTCACCGAAGTCGACGTCGACGACGTCGGCGATGATCACCGTGACGTTGTCCGTGCCGCCGCCCTTGAGCGCCAGCTCGATCATCCGGTCCGCGCAGGCCTGCGGATCCGGGATCTGGATCGCCTCGGACAACGTCTCGTCGCTGACCATGCCGGACAGGCCGTCCGAACAGATCAGGTAACGGTCACCGGCGCGGGCCTCGCGCACGGTCAGGCTCGGCTCGACCTCATGGCCGGTGAGCGCCTTCAGCAGCAGCGACCGCTGCGGGTGCACCGCGGCCTCTTCCGGCGTGATCCGGCCCTGTTCGAGAAGTTCGTTGACGAAGCTGTCGTCCCGCGTGATCTGCGAGAACTGCCCGCCGCGCATCAGATACGCCCGCGAGTCGCCGACGTGCACGACACCCATCCGCGAACCGGCGAACAGCACGGCGGTCAGGGTGGTGCCCATCCCGTCGAGGTCCGGGTCCTGCTGGACGAGTTCGGCGATGGCGGCGTTGCCGTTCTGGACGGCCTCACGCAGCTGAGCGAGAAGGTCGTCGCTGGGATCGTCGTCGTCGAGGGGGGCGAGGGAGGCGATGACGACCTTGCTGGCCACCTCACCCGCGGCGTGACCGCCCATGCCGTCGGCGAGGGCGAGCAGGCGGGGACCGGCGTACACGGAGTCCTGGTTGCTGGAACGCACCAGGCCCCGGTCGCTGCGAGCCGCGTAGCGGAGGACGAGAGTCATGGGCGAAGCTCGATCACCGTTTTGCCGATCCGGATGGGGACTCCGAGCGGGACCCGGAGGGGTGCCGTGACCTTAGCCCGGTCGAGGTACGTCCCGTTCGTCGAGCCCAGATCTTCCACGTACCAATCCTCCCCGCGCAGTGCGATCCGGGCGTGCCGGGTCGACGCGTAGTCGTCGTCCAGCACCAGGGTCGAGTCGTCGGCACGGCCGATCAGGATCGGCCTGCCGTCCAAGGCGATCCTGGTACCTGCCAGCGCGCCATGGGTCACGAGCAGCTGCTGCGGCGACTTCCCGCCGCGCGGCTTCTTGTTTTCCTTCTTCTTGCGACCGAACGTCGGGACGGCGACTCGCAGCCCGGAGGCCGCGTACAGATCCGAACGGACGACACGCAACGCGGCGAACACGAAGAGCCAGAGCAGCACGAGAAAGCCCACCCTGGTGAGTTGAACGACCAGCTCTGGCACTTGTTGTGTCCGCTCCCGTTTCTCCTGTACGCCGCGGAGAGCCCGTGCCGTCCGGGATGGTCGGCTCCGGACAGCGCTGCTCTCCGCGTACGACCCGAGGTGCCGATCCACCACAGGTCCCGCACCGCAATTCTGCGATACCCCCTCCGGACGCCGCCGGTCAGCCCTGCGTACGGAACACGAGAGACGAGTGGCCCACGCGGATCACGTCGCCGTCGGCCAGCTGCCAGGTCTGCACCGGGGTGCCGTTGACGGTCGTGCCGTTGGTCGAACCGATGTCCGCGAGCGTCGCGCTCTGGCCGTCCCAGGTGATCTCCAGGTGACGACGCGAGACACCGGTGTCCGGGAGCCGGAAATCGGCGTCCTGTCCACGGCCCACGACGTTCCCGCCCTGCTTCAGCGAGTACGAACGGTTCGATCCGTCGTCCAGCTGGAGGCTCGCCGCGAGCTGACGGCCGGCCGCGGGCTGGCCACCGTAGCCGCCACCCTGCGCGTACGGATCCGCCGCGGGCTGGCCGTACTGCTGCTGAGCACCGCCGTACTGGTCGTACCCGGGCTGCTGCTGACCGCCGTACTGGTCGTATCCGGGCTGCGCGGCACCGCCGCCGTAGCCGCCCTGGTCGTAGCCGGGCTGCTGCTGGCCGCCGTACTGGTCATAACCCGGCTGCTGCGCGGCACCGCCGCCATAGCCGCCCTGGTCGTAACCCGGCTGCTGCTGGCCGCCGTACTGGTCGTAGCCGGGCTGCTGAGCGCCGCCGTAGCCGGCCTGGTCGTAACCGGGCTGCTGCTGGCCGGCGTATTGGTCGTACCCGGGCTGCTGAGCGCCACCGCCGTAACCCTGGTCGTAGCCGCCCTGCTGCTGGCCGCCATAACCCTGGTCGTACCCGGGCTGCTGCTGGCCAGCCTGCTGTCCGTAGCCGTACTGGCCCTGCTGGCCGTACGGGTCACCCTGGTCGTATTGGCCGTAGCCGGGGGGCTGGCTCATTGCTGGGTCTCCTGCGTTGCTGGGTCGTGCCGACCGTGACGAACCTTCGGCGCCGTGGGGCTTGACGTCGGGATCGACGGACGAACGGGTCTTGAACTGTCCAGTATGCAGCGCCTCGTTGCGCTCGAGCGAAACTACGACGTCACCATAGGTGTCCCATCCGTGCTCGGCGAGGTGTTCCTTGACCGCCTCCGCCAACACCGAAGTGACCCGACGCTCGTCTCCGGCCATACGTTCGTGATCAGCCTGCCCCAACGACACGATGTAGTGATTGGGGGCGAGCTGTCGACCACCGGCCAGCTCACGAACGTTCTCCTCGCTCTCGCGCTCAAGCGCCACCGCCACTTCCTGCGTGACGACATTGCCACCGAACATGCGCGCGAAGGTATTGCCCACGAGGTTCTCGAGCCGCCTATCAAAGCGCTCAACGCGGCCCACCGGGCAACCTCCTCACACGTGTGCTTCCCCGTCGATCCTATCCGGGTACGGCCAGTCGGACACGGCCCCCGGTGAAACCCGTGAAATCAGCCTGCTACGCTTTGCGAGCTGTCAGAGAACGAAGCGCTCGGGCGAGTGGCGGAATGGCAGACGCGCACGGTTCAGGTCCGTGTGTCCGAAAGGACGTGAGGGTTCAACTCCCTCCTCGCCCACTCTTGTTCAGAGGCCCCGTCGCTACGCGACGGGGCCTCTTTCGCGTTGGTCGTCGCTCGTCAGCTCCCGGGGGGGGGCGAGCCCCCCCGGACCCCCCACGGTGCGTTAGGGCGGCGGCTGGTCTTTGGGGGCGGCCTCCGGCCCGGTGATGGGAGCTTTTGCGAGTCCTGTGTTCCTGCGTTTGTGCTGGTAGTTGCGTGTGCGCAGCCGGTATATTTTCTGGTATGTTTTCATATCCGATGGTCGACGACGTGCTGCACGACCTTGGCGACAAGGTCGTCGGTGCCCTGGTCGACGCTACGAGTGCCACAAGGGCGGACTTGGCCGACTATCGCGATGCCTTCCCCGGCTGGGTCGCGGACAGCAGCGAACGCGGGCTTTCGAACTGGATCCATGATCGTCTGTGGGCACACCTGCGCCGAGAGCTCACCGACGTCGACTCGGTCGAGCTGCTGGATCAAGGAGTCACTCGCGAAGTCACGGTCGGTCTCCGGTACCGCGCTCGTGTGAAGCGGCACACGGGCCGAGACCGTGTCAGGTCGTACGCCACGAAATCGGCCCTGGCCTTCTGGGCACAGTCCGATGCTCTGGAAGGATTGGAAGAGGTCCGCCTGGGCTTCGGTTACCGCTGGGATCCCGAAGAGCGCGTGATCGGCAGCACAATCGTGTCCCTGCGCGATGGGTTGGACAAAGATGCGATCTGGGCTGTCGAGGTGGATGCTGGGGCATCCGGAGCCGCCGGTACGTCGATCACCTGGACTCCCGTCGATCCGTCGCTGCCGCAGATCGACTTGTACGAGGCCCTGGCCCGAGACGAGGAGGACGAAGCGACGTGAGTGGAATCGGCGATGTGCTCGAAACACTTCGCCGCGCCCAAGGACTGACGCAAGCGGATCTCTGTGCCGAGGCCGAGGTCACGCAGGCAGCGTTGTCCCGGTACGAGAACGATCAACGGATGCCCGATGACGACGTGCTGGACAGGCTCGCGCGGTCATTGGGTGTGTCGAAACGCTTTCTGATCCGGGACCATGCCGTCCGGGGGGCACTCGCCGTGGACGCGCACATGAGGCGTCAGCGAACCACCAAGGCATCCGCGTGGCGGAAGCTCGAAGCGCGCTTGAACGCATACCGGCTGCATGTCTCGGTGTTGTTCGAGGATGTGTCGATGAGGGCGGAGCAGTCCGTACCCACGTTCGATCCCATCGACACGACTCCGGCGGAAGCGGCTCTGATGGTGCGCGCCCAATGGAGGCTGCCCGTCGGGCCGGTCCGGCATCTGGTCCGGTGGCTCGAGGCCGCCGGCTGCGTGATTCTGGAAGAGGACTTCGGCACTTCCCGTATCGATGGGCTTTCGCAGTGGATCGGCGATCACCCCGTGCTGCTGGTCAACTCGGCGGCTCCGGTCGATCGCAAACGACTGACCTTGGCTCACGAACTCGGCCATCTCGTGCTCCACAACGGGATCGCGACCGAAGATCCCGAACGAGAAGCCAACGAGTTCGCGGCTGAGTTCTTGATGCCCGCGCACGTGATCAAGCCTGATCTTCGTCCCGTGACGCTTGGGCATTTGCGTGACCTGAAGCGCGTCTGGGGGGTTTCGATGCAAGCGCTGTTCGAGCGCGCTCACTCCCTCAAGCAGGTTTCGGCACCAGATCGAACCAGCTTCTACAAGTCGATGAACGCTCGCGGATGGAAGACGAGGGAACCAGACGGTGATCTCTTGGCGCCCGAGCTTCCGCAACTGATCACGGCGATCGGCGATACGTTGCGAGCCAAAGGCCTCTCTGATGAGGAGATCGCCGAACTCGCCGGTTTCTCGGAAGACTCCGCGGACAACCCGTTCGCGCGACCAGCGCGACGTTTGCAGGCTGTGTGAGTCCGTTCAGTGCGATGTGGGCCCCGGGGGACTGAGTCCGCCGGGGCCCACATTCGGAAATGTGGGTCAGTTCACGCCGACCAGGTCGACGACGAAGATCAGGGTCTCGTTCGGCTTGATGACGCCGCCGGCGCCGCGTTCACCGTAGGCGAGGTGCGGCGGGATGGTCAGCTTGCGACGGCCGCCCACCTTCATTCCGGCGACACCCTGGTCCCAGCCGGGGATGACCTGTCCCTTGCCAAGGCCGAAGCGGAGCGGCTCGCCGCGATCCCACGAAGCGTCGAACTGCTCGCCGGTCGAGTGCGAGACACCGACGTAGTGCACCGAAACGGTGTCGCCGGCCTTCGCCTCCTGGCCCTCGCCGACGGTGATGTCGGACTTCTCCAGGTCGGACGGCGCGGGGCCCTCCGGGCGGTCGATCTGGGGCTTCTCCAAAGGCATGCACAGGAAGATACGTGAAGCGAAGCTTCTCCGCTGAGGGCGGCGGCGGGGAGGAAGGAGGGGTACCTGTGCAGGTCCGGGGTCCGCAGGCCGGAGTGTTCCGCCGAACGGTGGCAAGAACGCGAAAACTCTTCACAAATTCGGATACCCGTGGGTAGTGTGCGCCTCGTCACTCTCCGACGACGGAGGTCTTTCATGCGACGAGGCATACGGGTCTTGACGACGCTGGCGGGGCTGACGCTGGTGGCGGGCACCGTTCCGGCACTGCAGGCGAACGCGGCGGAGGCACCACAGAACTCCGTGGTCGCGACGGCGCTCGACGACTACTGCGGCGGCCAGTGCGCCGACATCCTGCCGCCCGGCACCAAGGGGAACGCGACGCTCGCCGAGATCCTGGCGCACAAGGCGCTCGGCACCCGCCCCCCGCATTCGGCCGATCAGCTCGGCAGATACGCCTCGCTCGCCGACGGTTACAAGACGCTGACCACGGACAAGATCAACCAGTTCTTCAACGACGCCTCCTTCGGCGTCCAGTCCGGTCAGGTCGAGAGCACGATCAAACCGCGTTCGGACGTGACGATCACCCGCGACAAGGCGACCGGCGTTCCCCGCGTCGTCGGCACCACGCGGCCGGGCACGATGTACGGCGCCGGGTACGCCGCCGCGCAGGACCGGTTGTGGCTGATGGACATCATGCGCCGCGTCGGCCGCGGCCAGCTGACCTCGTTCGCCGGTGGCGCCCAGGGCAACCGCGAACTCGAGCAGAGTTTCTTCTCGTCGGCGCCGTACACCGAACAGGAACTGCAGAAGCAGATCGACAACGCCGCGGCGAGTGGCCCGCGTGGCGCGCAGGGCAAGGCCGACGCCGAGGCCTACGTCCAGGGTGTCAACAAGTACATCGCCGACGCGCACGGCGGCCGCTACTTCCCCGGCGAGTACGTGCTCACCGGGCACGTCGACGCGATCACGAACGCCGGGACGATCGAGCCGTTCAAGCTGACCGACCTCGTCGTGCTGGCCGCCGTCGTCGGGGCGCAGTTCGGCGCGGGTGGTGGCGGCGAGGTGCAGAACGCCATCGCGAAGATGGCGATGCAGGAGAAGTACGGTCTCGAGCAGGGCGACAAGGTCTGGAAGAGCCTCCGGTCCGAGGACGACCCCGAGACCGTCAAGACCCTCCACAATGGACAGACTTTCGACTACGGCAAGGCGCCGTCGAATCCGCAGGGCGCCGCGATGCCGGACAAGGGTTCGGTCACCGGGCAGCAGCTGGTCTTCGACCCGACCGGTTCCGCCGGGACGGCGACGCCCGCCAAGGTGGCCGTTCCCGCACCCGAGGACCAGAAGGCCGTTCGCGGCATCTTCGACGACGGCGTCCTGCCCGGCAACCTGCTGTCGGAGAAGCACGGCATGTCCAACGCGCTGGTCGTCTCCGGTGCCAAGACCGCGAGCGGTCACCCGGTCGCGGTCTTCGGCCCGCAGGCCGGTTACTTCGCGCCGCAACTGCTGATGCTGCAAGAACTCCAGGGCCCGGGCATCAGCGCCCGCGGTGCCTCGTTCGCGGGCATCAGCATGTACGTGCTGCTCGGTCGCGGCAAGGACTACTCGTGGAGCGCGACCTCGGCGTCGCAGGACATCACCGACACCTACGCCGTCGAACTGTGCGAGCAGAACGGGTCCGCGCCGACGAAGAACTCCAACTTCTACCGGTTCCGCGGCCAGTGCCTGCCGTTCGAGATCGTCGAGCGCAAGAACGCCTGGAAGCCCACCGTCGCCGACGGGACGGCGGCGGGTTCGTACACGCTGCGCAGCTTCCGCACCAAGTACGGGCCGGTGACGAGCCGGGCGCTGGCCGGCGGCAAGCCGGTCGCGTACGCGTCGCTGCGGTCGACCTTCCAGCACGAGATCGACACGATCATCGGCTTCCAGAAGTTCAACGATCCGGACGCGATCAAGTCCGCGCAGGACTTCCAGGCCGCGGCGGCCGACGTGAACCAGACCTACAACTGGTTCTACGCCGACTCACGCGACGTCGCGTACTTCAACTCCGGCTCGAACCCGGTCCGCGATCCGAACGTCGACCCGGCCATGCCGGTGAAGGGCGACGCCGGATTCGATTGGCAGGGCTGGAATCCCGACGGAAACCTCGCGAACTACACGCCGTCCTCGCAACATCCGCAGTCGATCAACCAGGACTACTACATCAGCTGGAACAACGCGCAGACCAACGGTTACGCGGCCAGTGGCGCGGACAAGAGTTCCGTGCACCGCGGTGACCTGATCGACGCGCGGGTCAAAAAGATGATCTCCAGCGGCACCAGGGTGACCCGCGTGAACCTCACGCAGGCCATGGAGGAGGCGGCGATGGCCGACCTCCGCGCGGAGAAGGTGCTGCCGGAACTGTTCAAGGTGATCGACAAGGCGCCGGTGACCGGTCCGGCCGCGGACGCGGTGGCGAAGCTGAAGACCTGGCTCGCGGCGGGCGGCCTGCGTTCGGAGACCGCGCCCGGCAGCAAGGCGTACGCGAACGCCGACGCGATCCGCATCATGGACGCCTGGTGGCCGCTGCTGGTCAACGCCCAGTTCAAACCCGGCATGGGTGACGCCGCCTACGCCGCGATGGTCGGTGTGCTGAAGATCAACGAGTCGCCTTCCGGCTGGCAGAACGAGGTCCCCGGCAAGCACGTCGGCCAGGGACACGCGGGTTCGTCGTACCAGGCGGGCTGGTGGGGCTATGTGCACAAGGACATCCGTTCGGTCCTCGGGCAGAACGTGGCAGGCCCGCTCGCCGTGAAGTACTGCGGTGGCGGCGACGTGAACACCTGCCGCCAGGTGCTGCTCGACTCGCTGACGCAGGCGGCCGCGCAGCCGGCCGGCACCGTCTATCCCGGTGACGGCGACTGCGCCGCGGGCGACCAGTGGTGCGCCGACACGATCATCCACCGCGCGCTCGGCGGCATCACGCAGGACAAGATGAGCACCCAGAACCGGCCGACGTTCCAGCAGGTCGTGGAGTTCCCGGCGAAACGCGGCGACGACATCGCCAACCTCGCCACCGGCCGCTCGGTGAGCGCGACCAGCCACGAAACGGGCTGGTACAACTCGCCGCCGTCCAACGCCGTCGACGTCGACCTCTCGACGCGCTGGGCGAGCGACTGGAGCGACAACCAGTCGATCACCGTCGACCTCGGTTCGGTGCGGCGCGTCTCCCGGGTCGTCCTGCACTGGGAATCCGCGTACGGCAAGGCGTACCAGGTGCAGGTTTCGGCCGACGGGACGAACTGGCGCGACGTGGCGTCCATAGTGGACGGAAACGGCGGGCAGGACAACGTCGCCTTCGAAGCCGTGGACGCCCGGAATGTCCGGATGGCCGGTGTCCAGCGCGGCACGAAGTACGGCTACTCCCTCTACGAGTTCGAGGTGTACGCGCACTAGCGAGGCGAAGGTTTACGGTGGCGGGGTGGACACGAACGACTGGTCACCCCGCACCCTCGCCGTCGCCGCCGGACGACCGGAGGGTCCCGGCGAACCGCTGAACGTGCCGATCGTCGCGGCGAGCACCTTCGACGCCGGCGCCGACCGCGCGTATTCGCGGGAGGACGGCACTCCGACCTGGGAGGCACTCGAAGCCGCGATCGGCGCGCTGGAAGGCGGGCACGCCACCGCGTTCGCCTCGGGGATCGCGACGCTCAGCGCCGTCGTCGACACCCTGCCGGTCGGCGCGAAGGTCTGCGTCCCGACGTTCTCCTACGCGGGATCGCGTGGCCTGCTCGCCCACGCGCAGCGCACCGGCCGCCTGGTGGTGACCGAGATCGCGCCGGACGACACGGCCGCCTGGGTCGCGGCCGCGGACGCCGACCTGCTCTGGCTCGAATCGCCGACCAACCCGACGCTCGACGTCATCGACATCGAGACGATCGCCGCCGCCGCGAACGGCCTGGTCGCCGTGGACAACACGTTCGCCACCCCGCTCGGCCAGCGGCCGCTGGACCTCGGCGCCGACATCGTCGTGCACAGCGCGACGAAACTCATCGGCGGCCACAGCGATCTGCTGCTCGGCCTGACCATCGCGGCCGACGAAGGCGTCGCGAAGGACCTCCGCGACGCGCGCACCAGGTTGGGCGCGACGCCGGGCGCGCTCGAAGCGTGGCTGGCCCTGCGCGGGTTGCGGACCCTGCCGGTCCGCCTGGCCGAGCAGACCCGCACGGCCGCACTCCTCGCGGCGCGGCTGGTCGACCACCCCGCGATCACCCGGGTGCGGTATCCCGGCACCGGCACGATGATCGCGTTCGAACTCCCCGACGCGGAGACCGCGGACAAGGTCATCGGGTCGTTGCGGCTGATCCGCGCGGCCACCAGCCTCGGCGGGGTGGAGAGCCTGGTCGAGCGCCGGGCTTGGCTGGCAGGCGACGCCCACGTGCCCGCCGGGCTCGTCCGGTTCAGCGTCGGGCTCGAAGACCCGGAAGATCTCTGGAGGGATCTGGCCTCGGCACTGGGTTAGCGCCTTAACCTGAGCACGTGGAGGAAACGAAACCGCCTCGGCGGCTCGGTCAATTGCTGTGGGGCCTGTTCTGGCTCCTGGTGCTCGGCTTCCTCGCGATCGTCGCGGCGGGGTTGCTGGCCGAATTCGCGGCGTCGCCCTGCCCGAACGACGGGATCTGGGCGTGTGACGCGGAAAACCGGACCTTCGCCACCTTCCTGCCCGCGATCGGGTTCGGCCTCGGGCTCCTGATCGCGGTGGTGGGCGGCGGCCGGGCCGTGCGGAACCGGACGTCGCCGAAGCTCTGGCTGTTCTTCGCGGGACTCCTCGGCGCGGTCTCCCTCGCCGTGGCCCTGTTCCTGGTGTTCTGATCGTGACCTTCGGGTTGCCGGGTCCGCAACGCAACCGATCCGTCGGCGAAGACACCGGTGCAGGCCGCTTGGTACCGGCTTTCCCCGGTGCCCGGCGACGTCGGCTCGTCGATGTCTTCGACAAGGAAGAGCACAGCTATACAGTTATAAGGACAACGTGATCGTCTACGCGAATCTCGTCGCCTGACGACTGCAATGAAAGGCCCCTTCATCGCAAATTTTGCAATGAAGGGGCCTTTCATTGCATCGGGAGGACGAGATCAACCCAGGCCTGCGGCCGGGAACGGAAACCCGGCGGGAGCGGCCGCTTCGCCGTCGACCCACTTCCGCATCCCGGCGTCGCAGGCCGCGTAACCCCAGTTGATCAGCCGCTCCTGCAGCACTTCCGGCAGCTTCGTCAGGCGCGTCGGCGTCTCCGCCAGCTTGTGCGTGAGATCCACGGGCGCACTCAGCGAATCCTTGAGCTCGAAGTTCTCGAGGTCGACGTAGGAGCCCCAGTAGGCGCCGCTGAAATCCTTCTCCACATAGGACTTGAGCAGCGCGCCGCGCCGTAGCTCGCGCACCTGGTTGTCGATCACGTCGAGGACGCGCAGCAGCTGCCTGCCCCAGTCGCGGTTGACCTTCCGCGTGACCTTCATCCGCTTGCCCGCGTCGCTGACCAGCACCGTCGCGTGCCCTTCGACCGGGTCCAGGCCGAGGTTGTCGTAGACGCCGGCGTCGCTCAGCACGATCTTGCGTTTCCGGTCGTCCGAATGCGGGTCCTGGATCACGACGGGCGAAAGCATCGGCGGGAACGCCGAAGAAGCGGCGACCGCGGTCGCGAGCGGGATGTTCCCGTGCGGCCCGTTCTGCCGGAAGAACCACCACTGCGCGCCGTCCTGGAGGTTCGTCGCGGTGAAGACGAACTGCGGACCGCCGGGGTCGATGTCCTTGAGGCAGCAGTCGCCGAACAGGTGTTTCGCGTACACCCGCGCGAGTTCCTCACCGGCGCTCCGCCAGGGAATCGCCATGGCCAGCAAGGTGACCGGGATGTCGAGCCGGGTGCGCGCGAGGTTCCGGACCGGCGCGACGACCTCGTCGTAGAAGTTGTTCGCGGCACCGTTTTCGAACTTCAGGTCCGACCACGCGTGCGCGAGCACGCCCGCGGCGATCGAGCCGCCCGAGACGCTCGAGAACGTCGAGATCTTCGACAGCCAGCCGAGTTCGTTGAGCCGCCACAGGGCGCCGGTGTGGAACAACATCGCGCGGTAGCCGCCGCCGGACAGCGCGAGACCGACACCCTGACGGGCTGTTGAAGGCTTCTCGGTATCCCCCACCTGAGCGAGTGTAGAGGCGGTCAAGCAAGCAGCGGCCGCAAGAGGCGACGTTGCTCTTCGGGGACGTACTCGGCGTAGTTGTCGTACAGCGCCTGCTTCGCCAGCCTTGACGCGCGCTCGCCGTCGGAATCCCTGATCGCTCCCAGTACTTCTTCGTGATGCGCCAGCCAGTTGCGCATCAACGCCGTCCGGTCGTCGGCGTGCTCCAGTTTGTCTTCGATGAGCTCCAGCACGACGCCGCGGACGACCTCGCCGCTGATCACCAGCAGCGGATTCCCCGTCGCGCGGGCGATGGCCTCGTGGAACGCGACGTCCGCGTGGGAGAACTCGGCGAAACCCTCCGTGACGCCCGCGCGCATCGCCGCGAGCGCCGTGTCCAGTTCGGCGAGATGGTCTTCGGTCCTGAGCTGCGCGGCGAGCAGATGTGCGGAACCGTCGAGGACCATGCGGAACTGCAACAGCTCGGACAGGCCGAGGTGGTCGGCGCGCGCGAGCCGGTGCATCGACCGGTGCAACGCGGCGGGCGAGGCGGCCAGCACTTCGGGGCCGCGCGGATCGCCGGGCCGCGAGCGGATCATTTCCGCCGCCTGCAGCACACGCAGCGCTTCCCGCACGGTCGAGCGGCCGACGTCGAGCTGCACCATCAGTTCGCGTTCGCTCGGCAGCCGGTCGCCGGGTTTGATCCGGCCGCTGAACACGGCTTCCTCGATCTGTTCGACGACACGCTGGTACGCGCGGACAGGGGCGACCGGCTCGAATTCCATCTTGACCCTGCCGTCTCGTCTGGTTTACTGGTCAGACCAGTCTACCGGCTAGGGGGCAGGATGAAAGCCCGGATTCACGCGGCGGCGCTAGCTCTGCTGCTGGTCACGTCCGGGTGCTCCGCCGGTTCGAGTGCCACGATCGCCAAGGATCCCGGGACGCTCGCCGTCGGGTACACCGCCGAACCCGCGAACTTCGACTTCACCCGCACCGACGGCGCCGCCATCCCGCAGGCCTTGCTCTACAACGTCTACGAGGGCCTGGTGAAACTCGACGCGGACGCGAAGATCGTGCCGCTGCTGGCCGAATCGTGGACGGTCTCGGAAGACCGCAAGACCTACGACTTCAAGCTCCGGAAGAACGCGAAGTTCAGCAACGGCGCTCCGTTCACCGCCGAAGACGTCAAGTTCTCGCTGATGCGCGTGAAGACCGGCTGGACGGTGTCGATCAAGTCCACAATGGACGTCGTCGATCGGGTCGACGTCGTCGCGCCCGACCACGCGCGGGTCGTGCTCACGAAACCCAGCAACGGCTGGCTGTTCAGCCTCACCAGCCGCCTCGGCGCGATGTTCAGCCCGACCGGTGTCGCGGATCTGGCGAACAAACCGGTCGGCACCGGGCCGTACACGGTGTCCTCGCGCAGGCGCGGCGATTCCATCGTGCTCAAGGAGAATCCCGCGTACTGGGGCCGGAAACCGGCGTACTCCACGGTGGTCCTCAAGTACATCAAGGATCCGACGGCGCTCAACAACGCCTTGCTCAGCAACGGGATCGATGTCATCTCCGCGATCACCGTGCCGGATTCGATCCCGCAGTTCCAGAGTGACGACCGGTTCACCGTCGTCGAAGGCACGACGAACAGCGAGGTCACGCTCGCGTTCAACAACTCGCGCCCGCCGCTGAACGACGTCCGCGTCCGACGGGCGCTGTCGTACGCCATCGACCGGAAGGCTTTGCTGGACACGGCTTGGGCCGGCCGCGGCACGCTCATCGGCAGCATGGTCCCGCCGACGGATCCCTGGTACGAGGACCTTTCGAACGCGTACCCGTTCGACCCCGCGAAGGCGAAAGCGCTGCTCGCCGAAGCGGGGCAACCGAATCCGTCGCTGCGGCTGAGGATTCCCAACCTGCCGTACGCGGTGTCGGCCGCGCAGGTGGTCGCGTCGCAACTGGCGGACGTCGGGGTCACGGTGACGATCGAGCCGCTGGACTTCCCGGCGGTGTGGCTCAAGCAGGTCTTCACCGATCGCGACTACGACCTGTCGATCATCCAGCACGTCGAGGCGCGCGACATCGTCACCTTCGGCAGGCCGAAGTACTACTGGGGTTACGACAGCAAACCCGTCCAGCAGAACCTGGCGAAGGCCGACGCCGGAACGCCTCAGGAGCAGGCCGACGCGATGCGGCAGGTCGCGCGGCGCCTGTCCGAAGACGCCGCCGCGGACTGGCTCTTCCTGTTCCCCAACGTGATCGTGGCGAAGAACAAGGTGACCGGGTTCGTCCGCAACCAGGTCAGCGAGTCCTTCGATCTCACGGGATTGGCGCCGCGATGACGGTCAAGGTGCTCCGCCGCCTGGGGATCCTGGTGGCCAGCGTGCTGGTCGCGTCCATCGTGGTGTTCCTGTTCATGGCCGTGCTGCCGGGCGATCCGGCGCAGGTCGCGCTCGGCGTCAACGCGACGCCGGAACTGGTCGCGAAGACCCGCGCCGAATTCGGTATCGACCGGCCGTTGGTGACGCAGTACTTCGACTGGATCGGCGGTGTCCTGCAAGGCGACTTCGGCCGCTCGTACGTCACGCGCGAGGAGATCGGGCCCGCGCTGGCCGACCGGCTCGGCGTGACGTTGTGGCTGGTCGGGGCCGGGATGCTGGTGGCGTTGCTGATCGCCGTCCCGGCCGGGACGTTCGCCGCGGTGCGGCATCGGAAGGCCGGCGGCGCCGCGGTTTCCGGCCTCTCGCAGCTCGGCGTCGCGATCCCCGCGTTCCTCGCCGGCATCATCCTGGTGCAGATCTTCGCGGTGCAGTTGCGCTGGCTGCCGTCCGGTGGGTGGACGCCGCCGGTGCAGGATCCCGGCGAGTTCCTCCGCGGCCTCGTCCTGCCCGCCATGTCGCTGGGACTCGTTCAGGGTGCCGTGCTCACGCGGTATGTCCGGTCCGCCGTACTCGACACGCTCGGGCAGGACTACCTGCGCACGGCGAGGTCCAAGGGGCTCCGGCCGTTCCAAGCGCTGTTCCGGCACGGTCTGCGCAACGCGGCCGTGCCGGTGGTGACGGTGCTCGGCCTGCAACTGGCGACCCTCCTGATCGGCGCCGTCGTCGTCGAGCGCGTCTTCGTCCTGCCGGGTCTCGGCAGCATGCTGCTCGACTCGGTGGCGTCCCGGGATCTGCTGTCCGTGCAGGGGATCGTGCTGGTCCTGGTGGTGGGTGTGCTGCTGGTGAACTTCGTGGTCGACGTCCTCTACACGGTGCTCGACCCGAGATTGCGGGGTTCCTGATGCGTAACCGCACTCTCGTCATCGGCGGTGTGCTCGTCGCGCTGATCGTGCTGGCCGCACTGCTTTCGTTCGTGTGGACGCCGTTCGACCCGGTGAAGGTCGACGCGGCCAACCGCCTCCACGACTTCAGCGGCTCGAACCCGCTGGGCACGGACAGCTTCGGCCGCGACGTGCTCAGCCAGCTCATGGTCGGCGCGCGGACGACGCTGTACGTCGGCGTGGTCGCGGTCGGGATCGCCGCGCTGATCGGGACACCGCTGGGCATCCTCGCCGGGATGTCGTCGCGCTGGCTCGGCGAGTTCGTCATGCGGGTCAACGATCTCGTGCTCGCGTTTCCCGCGTTGCTGCTGGCGATCATGTTCGGCGCGGTGTTCGGGGCGAACACGCTGACCGCGATGGTGGCGATCGGCATCGCGACCATCCCGTCGTTCGCGCGGATCGCGCGGTCGGGGACGCTGCAGGTGATGAGCAGCGAGTTCGTGCTGGCCGCGCGGTCGGCCGGACGTTCGCGGCCGAACATCGCGGCGCGGCACGTGCTGCCGAACATCTCCGGGCTGCTGATCGTGCAGGCGTCGGTGTCGTTCGCGATCGCCGTGCTCGCGGAAGCGGCGCTGTCGTTCCTCGGCTTCGGCACGCGGCCGCCGACGCCGTCGTGGGGCCGGATGCTGCAGGAATCGCAGATGTTCCTGACCCTGCACCCGCGGCTCGCGCTCGTGCCCGGCGTCGCCATCGCCATCGCCGTCCTCGGTTTCAATCTGCTCGGTGACGGCCTCCGCGATCGTCTCGATCCCCGATTGGCGGCGCGGCTATGACTCTCGAAGTCCACGGTCTCGGCATCTCCGGTCTGGTCCGCGGTGTCTCGTTCGGCATCGCGCGTGGTGAGCGGGTCGGGCTGATCGGCGAGTCGGGTTCCGGGAAGTCGTTGACAGCGCTGTCGATCATGGGGCTGCTACCCGACGAACTCGCCGCGTCCGGATCGGTGAAACTCGACGGCCGCGAACTGCTGGGCGCGCCGGAGAAGGACCTGTCGCGGCTGCGAGGCAACGAGATGTCGATGGTGTTCCAGGAACCGATGACCGCGCTGAACCCGGCGATGCGGGTCGGCGCGCAGGTGGCCGAACCGATGCGGATCCATCGAAACGGCGGGAAGGATCCCGAGGCTTTGCTGGCTTCCGTGGGGTTGCCCGGTGTCGCTCGTGCGTATCCGCATCAACTGTCCGGCGGGCAGCGGCAACGCGTCGTCCTCGCGATCGCGCTGGCCAACGATCCGAAGCTGCTGATCTGCGACGAGCCGACGACGGCGCTCGACGTCACCGTGCAGGCGCAGATCCTGGAGCTGATCCTCGACGGCGTCCGGGAGCGGGAAAGCGCGCTGCTGTTCATCACGCACGACCTCGCCGTCGTGGCGTCGGTGTGCGAGCGGGTGCTGGTGATGCTGGACGGCGAGATCGTCGAAGCCGGCACCACCCGCGAGGTGCTGACCGCGCCCCAGCACGACTACACGAAGAAGCTGTTGGCCGCTTCGGATTTGGAGGCGAGCCGATGATGATTTCGGTCAGAGACTTGGAACGCCGCTACACACGGCGAGATGTGCATGCGCTGCGCGGAGTCTCGTTCGACGTCGAGGCTGGTCAACGGTTCGGCATCGTCGGCGAGTCGGGTTCGGGAAAGTCCACTTTGGTCCGGCTGCTTGCCGCGCTCGACAAGCCGACCGCGGGCAGCGTCTCGTTCCAGGGAAAGCGCATCGACACCCTGCCCGAACGCGAACTCGGCTTCCTGCGGTCGGAACTGCAGATCGTCTTCCAGGACCCGATGGGTTCGCTCGATCCGCGGATGCGGGTGCGCGACATCATCTCAGAACCGTTGGGCCGCCGGGATCCCGCGCGGGTTTCGGAGCTGCTGAAAGCGGTCGGCCTGCCCGAAGACGCCGCCGGCCGCTATCCGCACCAGTTCTCCGGCGGGCAACGGCAACGCATCTCGATCGCGCGGGCGCTCGCGCCGAACCCGAGCGTCCTCATCGCGGACGAACCGGTGAGCGCGCTCGACGTCTCCGCGCGAAAACAGATCCTCGACCTGCTCGCGTCGCTGGTCGAGCTGTACTCGCTGACGCTGATCTTCGTCTCGCACGACCTCGGCGTGGTGCGGCACGTCTGCGACCGGGTCGCGGTGATGCGGCGCGGCGAGATCGTCGAAATCGGCGACGTCGACCAGGTCTACGACGCGCCGGAACACGAGTACACCAGGGAACTGCTGGCGGCCGCGCCGAATCTGCGGGCCGAACTGGCGCGGTTGAGGGGAGGGGACGATGGCTGAATACCCCGAGGGACTGCCGATCGGTGACGGCTGGGTGTCCACTGTGGACTACTCGTCGGTGGACTTCCCGTACGACGGGAGCGAGATCGGCCGGGCGCCGGTCGGGACGCCGGAGCTGGCCACGCGTGCGATCGACGAGGCCGTCGCGGCGTTCAAGCAGGTCGCGGCCCTGCCGTCGCGCACCCGGCGTTCGCTCCTGAACGACGTCGCCGCCGCACTGGAAGCCCGGCGCTCCGAATTCGAGCAGCTTCTCGTTCTCGAAACGGGCAAGCCGCTGGTCGACTGCCGGGTCGAGGTCGCGCGCACGATCGTCACCTGGCAGGCCGCCGCCGAGGAGGTCTCGCGGCTGCACGGCGAGACCGTGCCGCTCGACCTGCTGCCGTCCGGCGACGGGCTGGTCGGGTTCTGGAAACGCAAGCCGATCGGCGTCGTGGTCGGCATCGCCGGGTTCAACTATCCGCTGCTCCTGGCGTCGCACAAGATCGCGCCCGCCATCGCCGCGGGCTGCCCGGTGGTGGTGAAACCCGCGCCGCAGACCCCGCTGGCGACGTTGTGGCTCGTGCATCTGGTGCGCTCGCTGACCGACCTGCCCGCGATGGTCCAGCTGGTCACCGGCGACGCGGCCGTCGGCTCGGCGCTGGTCACCGACCGGCGGGTCGGCGCGGTGTCGTTCACCGGATCCGCGCTGGTCGGACATCGGATCGCCCGCGACGCCGCACCCACGAAGACGTTGCTGGAGCTGGGCTCCAACGCAGCACTGGTGGTCGCCGAGGACGCCGATCTCGACGCGGCCGTGGACGCCGTGCTGCGCGGCGGGTTCTACGCGTCCGGGCAGGCGTGCATTTCGGTGCAACGCGTTCTGGTCGTCGAAGCCGTCGCCCAAGAGTTCACCGAACGGGTGCTCGCGCGGCTCGACGAGGTCGTCATCGGTGACCCCCGAGACGAGAAGACGCGGGTATCGGCGCTGATCGACCCGGGCTCGACCAGGCGCGTCCAGGAGTGGGTCGACAAAGCGACTTCGGCCGGTGCGCGGCTGGTCGGCGGCGGTGTGGAAGGCACGGTGCTGCGTCCGGCGGTGCTGCTCGACGTGCCCGACGGCCTCGAATGCTGGGACGAGGAGATCTTCGGCCCGGTGGTTTGCGTCCGCACTGTGTCCTCTGTGGACGAAGCGTTCGACGCGGTCAACGCGTCGCGGTACGGCCTGCACGCCTCGGTGTTCAGCACGTCCTTGAAGACGGCGTTCCGCGCGCTCGACGAACTCGAAGTCGGCGGTGTGGTGGTCAACGAGGTGCCCGGTTTCCGGTCCGACACCATGCCGTACGGCGGCGTGAAGGACTCCGGTATCGGGCGGGAAGGGCCGCGGTTCGCGGTCGAAGAACTGACCGTGACGAGGATGGCGGTGCTGCGCCCGTGAGCTACGAAAACCTGTTCCGGCTCGACGGAAAGCGAGCCGTCGTCCTCGGCGGTGGCAGCGGGATCGGTCGCGAAGCGGCTAAAGCCTTGGCCGCGCACGGCGCCGAGGTGATCGTCGCGGACCGCGATGTCGCCGCCGCCAAGGAAACCGGCGTTGGCGAGGCGTACGAGATCGACCTGCTCTCCGACGGTGCCGCCGCGCGGGCGGCGGCGGAACTCGGCGAGATCGACGTCGTCGTGCTGACCGCCGCGACCAACGTGCGCAAACGGCTGCTGGAGTACACGCGCGAGGAATTCGACCGGGTGATCGCGCTGAACCTCGGCGCGACCTTCGAGGTCGTCCGCGCGTTCGGCGCCGGGATGGTCGAACGCGGACGGGGGAGCATCATCGGGTTCTCGTCGATCCGCGGCACCACCGTCGAGCCGGGGCAAGGGCCGTACGCGGCGACGAAAGCCGGGCTGGTGCAGCTGTTCCGCACGGCCGCGGCGGAGTTCGGCCCGGCCGGGGTGCGGGTCAACGCGATCGCGCCCGGCGTCGTCGAGACTCCGCTGACAGCCCAGATCAAAGCGAATCCGGCCTGGTACGACGCGTATGCGACCAAGGGCGCCCTCGGCCGTTGGGCGCGTCCGGACGAACTCGCGGGCGCCGTCGTCTACCTGGCTTCGGACGCGTCGTCGTTCGTGACCGGCTCCGTGCTGGCGGTGGACGGCGGCTGGACCGCGGTCGACGGCCGCTTCGAACCGCCCGCGACGTGAGGAGCCTGTCCGTGCCGGAGTTGCCTGATCTGACCGCCGTCGAACTGGTCGCGCAGTACCGCGCCGGGACGTTGTCGCCGGTCGAAGTCACCGAAGCGGTCATCGCCCGCGTCGAGGCGCGCGAACCCGAGCTGCACGCGCTCTACGCGTACGACCCGAGTGGCGCGCGCGAAGACGCGAAGGCGTCCGAAAGCCGTTGGCACGCCGGGGAACCGCTCGGCCCCATCGACGGCGTTCCCTTGACGCTCAAGGAGAACATCGCGACCCGCGGCACTCCGGTTCCGCTCGGCACGGCCGCCACGGCGCTGACGCCCGCGCCCGAAGACGCCCCGGCGGGCGCTCGCGTGCGCGAGTCCGGCGGGGTCCTGCTGGGCAAGACGACCATGCCGGACTACGGGATGCTGACGTCCGGGCTGTCGAGTTTCCACACCGCGTCGCGGAATCCGTGGGACACCACGCGCACACCCGGCGGTTCCAGCGCCGGTGCCGGTTCGGCGGCCGCCGCGGGCTACGGCCCGCTGCACGTCGGCACCGACATCGGCGGCTCGATCCGGCTGCCCGCCGGCTGGTGCGGCCTGGTCGGGCTGAAGCCGAGTTTCGGCCGGGTGCCGGTGGATCCGCCGTTCCTCGGCCGCGTCGCCGGACCGATGACGCGGACCGTGGCCGACACCGCGTTGCTGATGGGCGTTCTGTCCGGTGTGGACGGTCGCGATCACCTTTCGCTGCCGCCCTCGCCGGTCGACTGGGCTTCCCTGCCGGGCGAGGTCGAGGGCTTGCGGATCGGGCTGCATCTCGATCCTGGTGTCGGACTCCCGGTCTCGCCCGGCATCCTCGCGGCGGTCACCGAAGCCGCGCGGCTGTTCGAGAGCGCCGGTGCCGTGGTGGAAGAGGTTTCGCCGTTCCTGCGCCGCGAAATGCTCGACGGACTCGACACCTTCTGGCGCGTCCGCGCCTGGTCGGACATGTCGTCCCTGCCCGAGGAACGCCGCTCGAAGGTCCTGCCGTACATCGCCGACTGGGCCGCCGGCGGCGCCGACGTCAGCGGCGTCGACGCCTACCGCGGCTTCGCACAGATCGACGCCATCGCCGTCGCGACCCTGCGCGCGACCGAACGCTTCGACGTCGTCCTGTCACCGACCTGCCCGGTGTCGGCCCCACCCGCCGACTGGCCCTCGCCGACCAACGACCCGCGCCGCCCGTTCGAGCACATCGCGTTCACCGTGCCGTACAACATGTCCGGCCAGCCCGCGGTCTCGATCAACTGCGGCTACACCAGCGACGACCAGCCCATCGGCCTCCAGATCAGCGGCCGCCGCTTCGCCGACCTCGACGTCCTCCGCGCCGCTGCCGCCTACGAAACCCTTCGCCCCACTCCACGCCCCTGGCCCTGACCCCACTCCGCAATTCGTCCTCTAGTTGCGGTAGTTGCACGCGCAAGCACCGCAACTAGAGGACTAATTGCGTCAGGCCCTGGAGTCGAGTTCAGCAAGCCAGGCGGCCAAGTGCGGGCACTGCGCCTTCAGGCCCTCGACGCCCAGGTCCGCGATCGCCAGCGGCCCTGGGCGTCCCATCGCGCGATTCGGCACCTGATTGCGATCGCGAGGAACGTTGCTTTGCCGACCGGCAACAGAAAGATCAAAGCCCCGGTGACATGACCAAAGGTCAGGGGCCATCCGGGGCTATTCGTCGGCCAGCTTAGCAGAGGAGCCACCAGAGTGACCAGCGCTCGCGCGGGGGATTGGATCGATGCCTGGCTGTCGAGGCCGAGGTTCGCGGTCTACTTGCAAGCGGCTGACCAAGACCGAGTGCTGGCCGTGCGGTTGTACGAATGGAACACGGCGGTATCCGCGGCATTCCATCACGACCTGTCCCATCTGGAAGTGGCCTTGCGCAACGCCTATGACCGGGCATTGGGCCACGCCGTCGCGGCAGGGAAGCCACACTGGGTCTTCCAGGCGACGGCGATCTTCCCGTCGCGGTGGCAGAAGGCGGCGAACGGTACGCGGTACGACGTCAACGAGACGAGCCGGAGGCTGCTGGCCGAAGCCATCAAGAACGCGACCCCGAAGGTCAAACGCCCCTGTGCCGCGAGTGCGCCACCGTCGCCGGGAAAGGTGATCGCCGAGCTGAGTTTCGGCTTCTGGCGATATCTGTCCGCGAGACGTCATCACGACCCGCTGTGGATTCCTTATCTGCACCTGGCCTTTCGGGCCGGTGCTGATCGCCGTGACGTCGACAAGCACGTCGAGCGGTTGCACAGGCTTCGCAACCGGGTCGCTCACCATGAGCCACTACTGGCCGTCGACCTGCAGGGTCACTGGAAGGACGTCCAAAACCTCGCCGCACTCATCTCCCCGCAGGTCGCCGCCTACATCACGGCCAACAGTTCGTGTACGAGGCTGTTGGCCGCCCGTCCCGGCTAACCGCCGATCGCCTCGGCCAGCGCCAGGATCCGCCGCGCGTTGTCCACGTGCAGGTTCTCGATCATCCGCCCGTCCACGGTCACGACGCCCTGACCGGCCGCCGTGGCCTCCTCGAACGCCGCGATGATCTTGCGTGACCGCGTGATCTCCTCCTCGGACGGCGCGAAGATCCGGTTGCACGGCTCCAGTTGCGCCGGGTGGATCAGCGTCTTGCCGTCGAAGCCGAACTGGCGTCCTTGCAGGCATTCCGCCTCGAAGCCTTCGAGGTCCTTCACGTCGTTGTAGACGCCGTCGAGGATCGCCTTGCCGGTCGCTCGCGCGGCCAGCAGCGCGAGCGAGAGTCCGCCGAGCAGCGGCGCGCGGCCGGGGACGAACTCGGCGTGCAGTTCCTTCGCCAGGTCGTTCGTGCCCATGACCAGCACGGTGAGGCGGTCGGACGCCGCGGCGATCTCCTCGGCGTGCAGCATCGCGACCGGGGTTTCGACCATCGCCCAGATCTTCGTGTGGTCGGGTGCGCCGCCGAGTTCCAGCGCGCGCTCGATGTTGTGCACTTCGGCGGCGGAGTTCACCTTCGGCACCACGATCGCGTCCGGGCCCGCCTGCGCGGCGGCGCGGAGGTCGGCGTCGTGCCATTCGGTGTCGAGGCCGTTGACGCGGATGGTCACCTCGCGCGAGCCGTACTCCTTCGACGAAGCGGCGGCGCAAACGCGTTCACGTGCGGCTTCCTTCGCGTCGGGTGCGACGGCGTCTTCGAGGTCGAGGATGAGGCCGTCCGCGTCCAGCGTCTTGGCCTTTTCGAGCGCTCTTTCGTTCGCGCCGGGCATGTAGAGGACGGAACGCCGGGGATTCATTCGGAAGCCTCCTTCGTGGCCGCGTCGTACGCGGCGGCGAGTTCAGGATCGTCGGCGGCGAGGGCATCGGCGAGTTCGGCGACCACCCGGCACTGCTTCACCGAGGCGTCGTCCTGCATCTTCCCGTCGATCATCACCGCACCGGTGCCGTCACCCATCGCGGCGATCACGCGCCGTGCCCAGGCGACGTCTTCGGGCGAGGGGGAGAACACCTTCTTCGCGATGTCGATCTGCACCGGGTGCAGGCTCCAGGCGCCCACACAGCCGAGCAGGAACGCGTTGCGGAACTGGTCTTCACAGGCCACGACGTCGCGGATGTCGCCGAACGGTCCGTAGTACGGCAGGATCCCGTTCGCCGCGCAGGCGTCGACCATCCGCGCGACGGTGTAGTGCCACAGATCCTGCTGGTACGTCGTGCGTCCCTCGTTCAGGTCTTCGCCGGTCGGGTCCGTGCGCACCAGGTAACCGGGGTGTCCGCCACCCACCCGGGTGGTCTTCATCCGGCGGCTCGCGGCGAGGTCGGCCGGGCCGAGCGAGATGCCCTGCATCCGGGGGCTCGCGCCGGCGATCTCTTCGACGTTCGCGACGCCGCTGGCGGTCTCCAGGATCGCGTGCACCAGCAGCGGTTTCGTGAGCCCGGCCCGCGCTTCGAGCTGTGCGAGCAGCCTGTCGACGTAGTGGATGTCCTGCGCGCCTTCGACCTTCGGCACCATGATCACGTCGAGTTTGTCGCCGATCTCGCTGACCAGCGTGATCAGGTCGTCGAGCACCCACGGCGAGTCGAGACTGTTGACGCGGGTCCACAGCTGCGTCTTGCCGAAGTCGGTCGACTTCGCGATGGAGACGAGCCCGTTCCGCGCGGCTTCCTTGCGGTCGGCGCGTACGGCGTCCTCGAGGTTGCCGAGCAGGACGTCGACCTTCTTGGCAAGATCCGGGACCTTGGCGGCCATCTTCTCGTTGCTGGGGTCGAAGAAGTGGATCATCCGCGAAGGAGGCACTGGGATCTGGCGGAGCGGTTCCGGCGCCCCCACGGCGAGCGGGGCGAAGAAATCCTTCGGCGAACGCATCGTTCCTCCATCGCAACGGGCTAAGTGACCGACGGGTAACCCTAAACCCGGAAGGTGGGGAACCGCTGCGGCGCAGCTCACCTCCAAGGGAACACGATCGGGAATCACGGAGGACTCTGTGGACGACTGGGCCTTGCCGGGTTTCACCGAGCTGGGGTCGCTGGGCGAAGGCGGATTCGGCCGGGTCGTGCTGGCCCGTCATGATGAATCCGCCCAGGTCGTGGCCATCAAATACCTGTACGCGCGGTTCGCGGCCGACCCGCAGCGGCTGGCCGAATTCCGCCATGAGGCGCAGATCCTGAGTCGCGTTTCGGGGCCCCACATCGCCCGTCTGCACCAGTTCGTGGAGACCCCGCAAGGGGCCGCCATCATCATGGAAGCCGTTCACGGAATTTCCCTGAAAGAGATCCTCGGCCGCCAGGAGAAGCTCGAACCCGAAGCCGCGCTGGCCATCCTCAAGGGCTCGCTGCTCGGCCTCGCCGGCGCGCACGTCGCCGGCACCGTCCACCGCGACTACAAACCGGCGAACGTCCTGGTCACCCCCGAGGGGCAGAGCAAACTCGTCGACTTCGGCATCGCCGTGCTCGCCGGGCAGACCGGTGTCGCCGCGGGCACGCCCGCGTACATGGCGCCCGAGCAGTGGTCCGGCGGCATCGCCACCCCCGCGACCGACGTCTACGCCGCGACCTGCGTGTTCTTCCAGTGTGTCGCCGGACACCGGCCCTATCAGGCCGAACAGACCGAAGTGCTGCGCACGCTGCACGAGTACGCCCCGATCCCGTTCGGCGAAGTGCCCGAACCGGTCCGCGACCTCATCGCGCGCGGCATGGCGAAGGACGTCGCCCAGCGGCCGTCCGGCGCGGCCGAGTTCGTCACCGAACTGGAGTCGTCCGCCAGGAAGGCGTACGGCGAAGACTGGGAGCGCAACGGCTGGCACTGGCTCGCCAAGGGCGCCGGTGTCCTGGTCGCCCTGTCGCCGCTGGCCCTGCTCGGCGCCGGAACCGCCGCCGCACCGGTCATCGCGGGCGGCGCGGCGGGCGGGGTCGCGGCGACCACCGGCGGCGGGATCGCGCTCGGGCTCAAGGTGACCGCCGCGGTCGCCGCCGTCACCGCGGCCGCCGTCGGTACGGTCGTGGTGGTCAACGCCGACGGTGACGACGCGCCACCCCGGACGACGACCGTCGCCGCGATGCAGGTCGACCTCCTCACCCGCACCGAGAAGTTCGACGGCTTCGACTACAACGGCAAGTACGTCCGGATCAGCGGGTTGAAGGACAAGTCCGCCGAAGAGCGGGTCAACAAGGCGCTGATGGCACCGATCGAAGGCTGGCTCGAGAACTTCTGGCCCGACAGCTACCAGGCACAACTGGAGCCCGACGGCGACATCCCGCATATGAAGACCGAAGCCGAAGTGCTGCGCCGGGACGACAAGCTGCTCTCGGTCGTCTACAAACGCTCGATCGACTCCGTCCAGTTCGGCAACCACGGCGGGTTCAGCGTCCGCCCGATCGTCATCGACCTGACGAAGGGCGAGCAGATCTCCACCGCGCATCTCTTCGACAACGTCGACGGCACCGCCGCGCGGATGCGGATGCTCGAAGACCGGCTCCTCGAGTCCGCGAAGCCGGGCGACTGCCTCACCGGCAGCCGGAACTCGACCGAGCACCTCCCGGCGACGTCGATGTCGGAGCGCTACACCTTCGACTACGACTCCATCGTGCAGGCGGCGCCGACCTCCGACGGAATGCGCTTCTACGTCTACGGCACCGCGCTCGGCTACCCGCGCGTCTGCGATCCGACCGAGGTCACCGTCGGATACCCCCGCCTGCTCGACCTGCTGAGCCCCGCGGTGATGAACCTCCTCGGCCTCGCGCCCGGCGGCACGCAGGGCGAGCGGACCAAAGAGGACAACGTCGGCGCCTTCACCATCACCACGCCGGAGAAATGGTGGCTGCTCTCCAGCGCTCCCATCGAGCGCTACCTGGTGACCGCCGACCAGTGCTCGAACAGCGGCATGCAGCCGTTCCACTGTGCGGGCGTCCTCTTCAGCGACAACTCGCGGGTCGAGCCGGCCACTCCGGCGTATGAACCGGGCAAGCCGTACAACCGGTCCTCTGGCCCGCGGCCGTGTCATTCCCTCGGGGCACCCGAGGAGACTCAGGGGTCACCGGTACTGCAGAAGAAGGAGCTTCGCCCGGTCGGGACGAAGAAGGCCGCGTACGAGGAGTGGCTGCTCACGTGCACTGGCGGCGGTACCGTCACCCAGCGGGTCTGGTTCCTGCCGAAAACGCAGCTCGTGATCGTCGACGAGTGGAACACTCCAGGTCTCGACAAGATTCTGGAAGAGGCCCGATGGAACTGAGTGACGCGTGGAGACTGCCCGGCTTCACCGAACTGGAACAGCTCGGCACGGGCACCTTCGGCCGCGTGGTGCTCGCGCGCCAGGACAACACCGGCCACGTCGTCGCGATCAAGTACCTCTTCTCCCGCTTCGCCGCGGACCCGGCGTATCTGGCCGCCTTCCGGCAGGAAGCGCTGGCGCTGCACCGGGTGTCGAGCCCGCACGTCGTCCGTCTCCACGAGTTCTTCGAGACGCCGCAGGGCGCGGCGATCGTGATGGAGGCGATCAACGGCGTCTCGCTGCGCGCGGTGCTCCAGGCTGAAGGCGCTCTCGAACCCGAAGCCGCTCTCGCGGTATTGAAAGGCTCGCTGCTCGGGCTGGCCGCGGCGCACTCCGTGAACGTCGTCCACCGGGATTACAAACCGGCCAACGTCCTCGTCGCCGACACCGGCGAAAGCAAGCTGGTCGACTTCGGCACCGCCGTCCTGGCGGGTGAACGCGGCCCGTCCGTCGGCACGCCCGCGTACATGGCGCCCGAGCAGTGGGCAGGTGGCCAGGCCACGCCCGCGACCGACGTCTACGCCGCGACCTGCGTGTTCTTCCAGTGCGTCGCCGGGCACCGGCCGTATGAGGCCGAACAGACCGAAGTGCTCCGCACGCTGCACGAACACGCGCCCGTCCCGTTCGGCGAGGTCCCCGAGCCGGTGCACGAACTCGTCGCGCTGGGGATGGCGAAGGACCCGTCGAAACGGCCGGTCGACGCGCTTATGTTCGTCAGCGAACTGGAACGCGTCGCCCGTGCGGGCTACGGCGACGAGTGGGAGCGCAAAGGCTGGTCACGGCTGGCGAAGGCGACAGGCGTGCTCGCCGCGGCGACGCCGTTGGTCCTGCTCGGCGCCGGCACCGCGGCCGCGCCCGGGGTCGCCGCCGCCGGAACGGGCGCGGTCGCCGCGTCGACCGGCGGGATCGCGGCCGGGCTGAAGATCGCCGTCGGGGTCGCCGCGGCGGCCGCCGCCGTGGTCGGCTCGGTCGTCGTCTTCGCCGACCCGAGCACCCCGCCGCCGTCGCCGACCACTCAGCAGGCCGTCGCGCTCAAGGTCGCCATGAAGACCCGAAGCGGAACCGTGCCCGGCACGAATCTCCCGTACAGCGGGGACAACCCCGAGGTGACCGGTTCGCCCGATCAAGCCTGGCTGAAACGCGTCAACGACGCACTGACCGCGCCGATCGACGAGTGGAACCGCAAAACCGGCCCGGGCGCCGCCAAGCTGGAGCCGGAACGCGGCCCGTACAAGCTCCTCACGAAGGCCGAGGTGCGCTCGCAGAACGAGCGGTACCTCTCGGTGCGCTACACACACGACCTCGAGAACAAACCCCACTCGACCTGGGGAAACGGCCGGAACGCGGTGACGATCGACCTGAAAGCGGGCAAGGCGCTCACCCCCGCCGAGCTGTTCGCCCCCGGGAAGTTCACCGACGACGGACTGCGGACCCTCGCCGCACTGCTCTGGCCCGACAAGGAACAGTGCGGTGCCATCAGCAGCACCTTTCCGTACCAGCCCCTCAAGACGATCGACCTCACCGACGACCGGAAGGTGTGGCTCACGTTCACCCCCGCGGCCGTCGAGGTCACCGTCGACCTCAACAGGCTCGGCTTCGCCACCGCCTGCAGTGTCCAGGACTACACGCTGACCTACGACAAGCTGGCCGATCTCCTGAACCCAGACCTCGTCGCGGGCGTGACCGGCGGAAAACCCCTGAAGGCGACCTCGTCCGCGCCGCCCGCGCAAGGAGGCACCGACGTCCCGGTCGGCGCGCTGACCCTGCACCTGCCCGACGGCTGGACCGCCGTCTCGCAGGGGCTGGAGAAGGTGATCGTCGCCCCGGGCTGCCCGGATCCCAAGAAGTACTTCAACTGCCAATACGTCCTCCTCACGGACAACACCCAGGAGTCCGCCGAGCAACCGCCGTACCGGCCGGGCGGTTTCTACCGGCGCAGCGCGGGCGGCCGGGCCTGCAACGCCGCCGGGCGCAAGGACCTCCGCCAAGAGGGTGACGCCGTGCGGACGGTTTCCACCACCGCACCGGTGGGCGGGTCGACGGCGACCTACGAGGAGTGGACGATCCAGTGTGTTCCTCGTGGACAGACCGGCGGAAGCGGCGAGGCGCGAGTGACCCAGCGGATCTGGTTCCTTGCGGACAGGCAGATCGTGGTGATGGACGAGTGGCGGACACCGGGCGTCGAGGAACTCCTCAGTACCGCGACGATCTCCTGATCGACCTGCGAAGTCCACAGTGGAATGAGTATTCATTGGGCTGAATGGCCTAATGGGCTGCTTCGCTTGCCGCGCCGGTGTTCGGTAGCGGTCATCGCGTACCGGTGACCGTTCGGAGACGCCGGGTAACACCACTTACCTCGCGCTCACTCGGTTGGCGGCACGGTCGGACTGAAGTCCGATGACCGCCTACCGACCGGTCACCGATGACAAGGCGCCGCCGATCGCAGCCACTCCCGTTGTCCGGCGCCGCCGCCTTCCTGCCCTGTTAGACAGTTCATGTGCCGCTTCCACCGAGGTGGCACGGGATGAAGAGCCCTTGGGAAACCAGGTTCGAAGGAGGCGGAACGTGGCGGCTACACCGAACATGGAGAGCTCGACGGTCGCCGGTGGCGCGAAGCGCAGCCGGTCACTGCCGAGCCGGGTGGTGCCGCCGATCGAACTGCCCGCGAGCGTCGAGGAGCTTTCGCGCAAGGCGGCGGCCCTGCTCGGCTGGAACGGCATCGTCTTGCCGGAGACCACCGTGCTCGGCCGCAAGATCTGCGTGGTCGCCCGGCTCCGCACCGACGTGCACGCGGAGCGCATCGCGATGGGCATGGGTCCCGTCGTCGATCGCGCCACCGTCGACACCTGGACTTGGCCAGAGCTGGCCGCGACCGCACCCGCGCCGGCCGCCGAGATCATCGGCGTCCTCGCGGTCGCCCGGCACTGGCGCACCGCGATGGCCTCCGCGGTCCCGTTCGCACGTTACGGCGAGGCCGCGATGGTTCTCCCATCGCCAGCCGTACTGACGGAAGACTACGTCGGCAACTGCCTGCCGCGTGCCCGCGCCTACGGGCTCGGCATCGTCTCCGCCGACCCCAACGCGGTGACCGACCTCGACCTCGAGGGACACAACGAGCGCATGATCCTGGACGAGGACCCGGTCTCGCGCCTGGTCAACGAGATCGTCTACGACCAGCTGCTGCGCGGCACCGAGCTCCCTGCCGAAGTGGACTGAACGCGCTACCGTCGGGCGTATGCGAGTCGTCATTGCGGGTGGACACGGGCAGATCGCGCTGAAGCTGGAGAAACTCCTGGCCGAGCGCGGTGATCAGGCGGTGGGGATCGTACGCAACCCCGACCACGTCGCCGACCTCGAAGCGGTCGGCGCCGAAGCCGTCGTCCTCGACCTGGAAAAGTCCGATGTGGACGCCGTCGCCCAGGTACTCGACGGCGCCGACGCCGCCATCTTCTCCGCCGGGGCGGGCCCCGGCAGCGGCACCGCTCGCAAGGACACTGTGGACAGAGCCGCCGCGGAACTCTTCGCGGCGGCCTCCGAGCGCGCGGGCGTGCGGCGGCACATCCAGGTCGGCTCCATGGGCGCCGACAAATGGGAGACCGCGGACGTACCGGACGATTTCCGGCTCTACCTCAAGGCCAAGAAAGCGGCCGAAGACGATCTGCGCGCCCGCGATCTCGACTGGACGATCCTCCGGCCGGGGCAGCTCACCAACGACGAGGGAACCGGCAAGGTCCTGATCGCCGAAGCCACCGGACGCGGACCCATTCCCCGGCAGGACGTCGCCGCGATCCTCGTCGCGTTGCTCGACGACCCGTCGACGGCGGGCCGCGTCCTGGAGGCGATCTCGGGTGATACTGCTATCTCTCAGGCCTTTTCCGCTTTGTGAAACCATAGTGTGTGGACGTAATCCGTCTTTTGACTGAACGGAGTAGGTCCTTGCGCGAGGACATCGCGGTCTTCAGTGGCAGCGCACATCCCGAGCTCGCCGAAGAGATCTGCGCTCATCTCGGTATCCCGCTGCATCCGGTGAAGGTGCAGCGGTTCGCCAACGACTGCCTCGAAGTGCAGCTGGAAGCGAACTGCCGCGAGCGCGACGTCTTCCTGATCCAGCCGCTGGTGCGGCCGGTGCAGGAACACCTCGTCGAACTGCTGCTGATGCTGGACGCCGCGCGGGGCGCGTCGGCGAAACGGATCACCGTCGTCATGCCGCACTATTCGTACGCCCGATCGGACAAGAAGGACGCGCCGCGGATCTCGATCGGCGGCCGTCTCGTCGCCGACCTGATGGCGACCGCCGGCGCCGATCGCGTCCTCGCGATGACCCTGCATTCGCCGCAGGTGCACGGCTTCTTCAGCGTCCCGGTCGATCACCTGCACGCGTTGCAGGAGCTGGCCAAGCACTTCCGCCAGTACGACCTCTCCGCGACCACCGTGGTCTCGCCGGATCTCGGCAACGCCAAGGAGGCCGCGCATTTCGCCCGGCTGCTCGGTGTTCAGGTCGCCGCCGGCGCGAAGCAGCGCTTCGCCGACGACAGGGTCGAGATCAGCTCGGTGATCGGCGAGGTCGCCGGCCGCGACGTGATCGTCCTCGACGACGAGATCGCCAAGGGCAGTACGGTGATCGAACTGCTCGGCAAGCTCCGGGAACTGAAACCGCGCTCGATCCGCGTCGCCTGCACGCACGGCCTCTTCTCCAGCGGCGCGCTCGAACGGATCGGCAGTCAGCCCGACGTGCTGGAGGTCGTCTGCACGAACACGGTGCCGATCCCGCCCGAGGAGCAGAGCCCGAAGTTGCAGGTTCTTTCGATCGCGCCCGCGCTGGCGGAGGCGATGCGAAGGATCCACAACGGCGAGTCGGTCAGCGCGTTGTTCGACAGCGCCTAAGCGGTGCCGAGGACCCGGTCGAGGTAGGTGTTCGTGAAGACCCCGGCCGGGTCCACCTCCTTGCGGATCCGTAGGAAGTCGTCGAACCGCGGGTACCGCGAGCGCAGCGTCGCGGCGTCGAGGTCGTGCATCTTGCCCCAGTGCGGGCGGCCGCCGGCCTCGCCGGCGATCGACGCGAATCCGGCGAAGTACTCGCGGTAGGGCATGCCGACGAACTGGTGGATCGCGATGTAGGCGGAGTCGCGGCCGTTCGCGGTTGAGAGCCAGATGTCGTCCGCCGCGGCGACACGCACCTCCACCGGGAACGCGACCGGATTCTCCAGCTTCGGGACGAAAGCGCGGAGTTCGGCGAAGACGTCGTGCAGTGCTTCGCGCGGGATCGCGAACTCCGACTCGACGAACCGCACACCGCGATGGGTCACGAAGACGCGATGCGACGTGTCGCTGTACTCGCGGGCGGAGAGGATGTTCGAGGCGAACCGGCCCAGCGGCTGGACCAGCTTCGGCACCGCGCGGCCGAGGCGGCACAGCCCGCCGAATGCGACGTTCTCCGTCACCTCGTAGTCGATGAACTCCTTCACCTTGGTCAACGGACGGCGTTCGCTGCCCGCCGGAAGCCGATTGTTGCGCTTGACCAGGGCGTTCTTGCCGTACGGGAACCAGTAGAACTCGAAGTGGTCGTTCTCGTCGGCGAACTGGTCGAAGCCTTCGAGGACCTGTTCGAGTGGTTCCGGCCGCTCCTGGGCGGAGAGCAGGAAGGACGGTTCACACTGCAGTGTGACCGTGCTGATGACGCCGAGCGCGCCGAGGCCGACCCTCGCGGCGGCGAAGAGATCGGGGCGCTCGTCCGCCGAACAGGTGACCACGGTGCCGTCGGCGAGCACGAGTTCGAGCGCGGCGATCTGGGTGGCGATGCCGCCGAGCCGGGCGCCGGTGCCGTGAGTGCCGGTGGAAATCGCGCCCGCGACAGTCTGTGCGTCGATGTCGCCGAGGTTGGTCATCGCCAGGCCCAGCGCGTCGAGTTCCGCGTTGAGCTGCTTGAGCGTGGTGCCCGAACGGACCGTGACCAGGCCTTTCGCGACGTCGGCCGCCGCGACGCCGGTCCAGCCGGTCAGCTCCATGGCGTCCGAATCCGCCGCGGCGATCGCCGTGAAGGAGTGACCGCTGCCCAGCGGGCGCAGGCGCCGTCCGTCCGCGGCGGTCCGGCCGATCGCCTCGGCGATCGCGTCCGTGTCGCGCGGCCGGTGCACGCGCAGCGGCGACGCCGTCGCGGTGCCGGCCCAGTTGCTCCACCGTGTCATGCGCCCACCTTTCTTGTGAGTGCCGAAACAGTAAGTGAATAGTATTCGCGTTTCAAGCCCTTCTGTCGTACCTTAGTTCGGGTGACCAGTGCGACGGTGTACGACTTGGCGACGAAGGACCTGGATCCTCCGTTCGCGGTTGTCGACTTGGATGCGTTCGACGCGAACGGCGCCGACCTGCTGCGGCGGGCGAACGGCAAGCCGATCCGCGTGGTCAGCAAATCCGTGCGCTGCCGATATCTGCTCGAACGGGTCCTCGCGCGGCCCGGTTTCGAAGGCCTCATGTGCTACTCGCTCGCCGAAGCCGTCTGGCACGTCGAGCAGGGGACGTCCGAGGACATCGTGGTCGCGTACCCGACCGCCGATCACGGCGCGCTGCGGCGGCTGGCGGCGAACGACCGGGCGCGGGCGGCGATTTCGATCATGGTCGACTCGCCCGAACATCTCGACCTGGTCGATGCCGCGCTGGGGCAGAACCATCCCGAAATCCGCGTCTGCCTGGAGCTCGACGCTTCGTGGCGGCCACTGCCCGGAGTGCACGTCGGCACCCGGCGCTCGCCGGTGTTCAGTCCACGGCAGGCCGCGGATCTGGCGCGGACCATCTTGTCTCGCAAGGGTTTCCGGCTCGTCGGGATGATGGCGTACGAAGGTCAGATCGCCGGGCTCGGCGACGCGGCAGGCGGCGGCGTCAAGAACTCGCTCATCGGCTGGATGCAGCGGAAGTCCATTGTGGAAATCGCGAAGCGCCGCGCGGCCGCGGTCCGCGCCGTGCGGGCCTTGGCGGATCTGGAGTTCGTCAACGGCGGCGGCAGCGGCAGCGTGGAATCGACCGGCGCCGAAGCGGCCGTCACCGAAATCGCGGCGGGTTCGGGTCTGATCGGGCCGACCCTCTTCGACGGCTACGCGCACTTCTCGCCGCGCCCAGCCGCGATGTTCGCGCTCCCCGTCGTCCGCCGCCCGGCACCCAAGGTCGCGACGCTCTTCTCCGGCGGCTACATCGCTTCAGGCCCTGCGGAGTCTTCGCGGCTCCCGACGCCTTACCTGCCTGAAGGCCTCTCGCTGCTCGGATTCGAAGGCGCCGGCGAAGTCCAAACCCCCGTCTCCGGCGAAGCCGCCCGGCACCTGCGGCTCGGCGACCGCGTCTGGCTGCGCCACGCGAAAGCAGGCGAACTCGCCGAACGCTTCACGCACTACCACGTCGTCGTCGGCGACCGCGTCGACCGAACCGTCCCCACCTACCGAGGCGAATCACAAAACTTCGGCTGACCCGCGTGACCCCACCCCCACCCATCCCTGGGGGGCGCGCCCCGCACCAGCGTATCGGGAGGGGGTGTCGGGGAGGGCGGTTCCGCAGGGTGAGGGGCGAGGTTGTCCACAACTGTGGGTGGGTGTGGACAACTTATGTGGACAAGTCGGTAAGGCCAGGTCAGAGGCTGTGTCGACGGGGTTCCTGGGGGTTGTGTGACTAGTGGGGCAGGGGATCCGGGCGTCGGTGGACACGAATGGAGCAAGGGGGATCCACCGGTGACGCGAAGGGGCCCTTTGGGACGTTGAGCGTCTCAAAGGGCCCCTTCGCGACGTCCGGGCAGTGGGGTTTGAGTCCATAGTGGACGGACGTGGGGTGAAGGACGCGGGGAAAGCGTCCTTCAGCGCCAGGTGGTGGAACCGAGAGGCTTCCGGATCACAGCGATGGCGCGTGAAGGGCCCCTCGGCTCAGCCGAGGAAACTCGACCTTCACGCCAGCCCAAATACATGAAGGCCCCCTTCCTGTACCTAGGCGCAAGGAAGGGGGCCGTCATGTACTTCGCGGCCGAGCGAGCCGAAGAAACCCTCAGGCTTCCCCGAACTTGCCCGCCAAGTACCCCTTCACCACCGACTTCGCCTCCGCCACGATCCGCTCGTCCCCGCGCGGGTCGCGGCGGAAGGCCAGCTTCAGCAAGGCGTCGGCCGTCTCGTTCGCGATCGTCAGAGCGAACCGGATGTCGTCCGGCGGTGACTGGATCCGCGCGGAAAGCACGTCGGTGAGCGCGTCGACGATGACCGCGTTGTTGTCGCGGGTCTCGTCCAAGAGCTGCCGGTCGACGACGTCACCGAAGTGGACCTTCGAGAAGCCGGGGACCTCGCGGTGCATGGCGAGGTAGATGTCGAGGATCGAGTCCACGACGTCCCACCAGTGTTCGGGCGCGAGTTCGTTCAGCGTTTCCGACACCGAAGCGACGAATCGTTCGAGGTTCCGCTGCGTCAGCGCCTGCACCACGGCCCGTTTGTCGGGGAAGAACTGGTACAGCGAACCGACGGCCACCCCGGCGCGCTTCGCGATCAGCGTGGTCGTCAGTGCGTCGTAACCGAGTTCGTCGATCAGCTGGGCGCTGGCGTCGAGCATCTGCTCCACCCGCTTGGCGCTGCGCTGCTGGACGGGCTGCCGCCGGAGCGGAGTGGTCTCCGCTGGTGGTTTCGCGGCCTGGATGTCGGACACTCGGGCTCCTCCTTCGCTGATCTGCGACTTTATCGTGCCGACAGGGTTCCCCCCGGTCGAGTGAAGGCATAGTATCTGAGAACTTTTCATGTTCGGCCGAGTCTGAAGAGGAAAGGTGTGCCGCCGGTGGAGAATCCGACCTTCCCGTCCGAATTCCTGTGGGGTGTTTCGACCTCCGCCTTCCAGATCGAGGGGGCGACCGGGGAAGGCGGCCGAGGACAGTCCATTTGGGACACTTTCACCGAAACGGAGGGGAAGATCGCGCGGGCTGAGCACGCCAAGGTAGCGGCCGATCACTTCCACCGCTACTCCGAGGACATCGCGCTGATGGCCGAACTCGGCGTCGGCGCCTACCGCATGTCCTTCGCCTGGCCCAGGATCCAGCCCGACGGTGAAGGCAAGCCGAACGCCGAAGGCCTTGCCTTCTATGACGAACTCATCGACGAGGTCTGCGCCGCCGGCATCGCGCCGACGGGGACGCTGTTCCATTGGGACCTCCCGCAGGCACTCGAGGACAAGGGTGGCTGGCTCTCCCGTGATACCGCCGAACGCTTCGCGGAGTACGCCGCCATCCTGGGCGAGCGGTTCTCCGATCGGGTGAAAATGTGGATCCCGCTCAACGAGCCGATGGTCATGTCGATCTTCGGCTACGCGATCGGCGAATACGCGCCCGGCAAGACACTCCTGCTCGACGCCTTGCCGACCGCGCACTACCAGAATCTCGCGCACGGTCTCGCCGTCCAGGCCCTCCGCGCGGCCGGCGCCCGCAGTGTCGGCACGGCCAACAACCATTCGCCGATCTGGCCCGCCTCCGATTCGCCGGAGGACAAGGCCGCGGGCGAATGGATCGACGCTCTCATCAATCGCACTTACGCGGATCCGGTGCTGCTGGGCCGTTATCCCGAACAAGTCGTCGAACATCTCCCGGCGGGTTTCGCCGACGATCTGCCCACGATCGCGCAGCCGCTCGACTTCTACGGCGTGAACTACTACGAGCCGCAGGGCGTCGCGGCGCCGGGCGAAGGCAATCCGCTGCCCTTCGAGCTTCGCGCGATCGAGGGCTATCCCATGACCACCAACGATTCCCCGATCGTCCCGCACGGTCTGCGCGAACTGCTCGTCGGTTTCCACGAGCGCTACCGCGAACACCTCCCGCCCGTCTACATCACCGAAAACGGGTGCAGTTTCGACGACGTCGTCGCCGAAGACGGGCACGTCCACGATCAGGAGCGCATCGACTTCCTCGACAGCCACCTGGTCGCGGTGCGCGAGGCGATGGACGCCGGAGTCGACATCCGCGGGTACTTCGTCTGGTCGCTGATGGACAACTTCGAATGGTCGAAGGGCTACCAGCCGCGGTTCGGCCTGGTGCACATCGACTACGAAACGCTGAAGCGGACACCGAAGGATTCCTTCGGCTGGTACCGAAAATTGATCCGCCATGAGTGAGGTCAGGGAGCTGCCCGAGGCGCTCGCGGAACCGGTCGCCAGGGTCCGCGCGGGCTGGATGAGCCTGCTGTTCTTCGCGAACATCGCGCTCTGGCTCGGCGTCTACGCGCCCATCCAGGTTCTCCTGCCGAAACAGGCCGAACTGCTGGACGCGGCCAACAAGGAAGCGGTGTTCAGCCTGGTCACCGGCATCGGCGCGGTCGTCGCGCTGATCGCCAACCCGGCCGTCGGCCTGCTTTCGGATCGCACCTGCGCCGCCCGCGGCCGCCGTCATCCGTGGACGGCGGCCGGGGCGGCGGTCGCCGCGGCCGGGTTGCTCGTCCTCGCGTTCGCGCCGAACGTCGCGGTCATGGTGCTCGGCTGGTGCCTGGTCCAGGCCGGCCTGAACGGAATGCTCGCGATGCTGGTCTCGGCCATCGCGGACAGGGTGCCCGTGCCGCAGCGCGCGCAGGTCGGTGGGCTGGTCGGCATCGCGCAGATGCTCGGGACCGTGCTCGGCGCCGTGGTGGTCGTGGTGATGCTCGACTTCGCCGGTCTCCCGCTGGGTTACGCGGTGTGCGCGGCCATCGTGCTGGCCGGCGCGGCGGCCTTCGTCCTGCGCACGCCGGACGCGCGGCTGCCGGTCGCGTACCGGCCGTCGGCCAGGGCCAAGGACGTACTGGCGAACTTGTGGATCTCTCCCCGCAGGCATCCCGACTTCGCCTGGGCGTGGGCCTGCCACTTCATGATCAACCTCGGCAACGCCTTCGGGACGCTGTACCTGTTGTTCTTCTTGAAAGACGCGGTGCACCACGAAGATCCGGACACCGGGCTGCTGATCATGATGGGGCTCTACGGCGCCGCCCTCGTCGTCGGCGCGCTCATCGCCGGGCACTTCTCCGACAAGTCGGGACGGCGCAAGCCGTACGTCTTCGCCGCGTCCGCGGTGATGGCCGTGGCCGCGCTGGTGCTGGTCGTCTGGCAGAACTGGACGGCCGCGCTCGCGGCGTCGCCGTTGCTGGGCGTCGGTTTCGGCGCGTACATGGCCGTCGCGCTCGCGATGCTCACGCAGGTGCTGCCCGCCGCACAGGACCGGGCGAAGGATCTCGGCGTCATCAACATCGCGAATTCGCTGCCGCAGGTGGTGGCGCCGATGCTGACCGCGCCGATTCTGGCCTACCTGGGCGGATATCCGAGCCTTTTCGCGACTTCGGCGCTGTCCACCGTCATCGCCGCGGTGCTGGTCACGCGGGTGAAGGGTGTCGGCTAGAACGTTGGAGACCGCGGACCGGTGCCGGTCGGGGGAGGGGAGTGCAACGGCACCGGCCCGCGGGGTTCGGGGGATGGCAGCGCGCTCCGGGGCAGGTATCGCGCTGCGTTGGTGATCATCAACCTAGCGACCGATTACTGCCTTCGCTAGGTGTTCTGCCGAGAATTTTCGATTAATCGCGGTGGGGACCGGAGTGATTACCGAGAGCGGCTCGTCGCGTTCGGGGGTACGCGCGAACCGCCGCCGGCGAAGGCGAGATCGTGGCGTGGTTGCCGAGGGGGCGCTCGGACCGCCGTTCACTCGCCGGTCTTTCAAGCTGTGATGGGACGACGCGGGTTGACCAGCGCGTGCCTGCCGGTGGTTTCGGCCGCACTCACCCTGGCCTGCCCGGGAACACGGCGGCGGGCTTCGCGCCGGTGGTCCTGGGATGCCGCGGTGTGCTGGGGGGCGAGGCCGCCGGCGACCAGGTGTTCGTGCGCGACCTGCCATACCGAACAGGGGGCCTTGCACCGGTGCCAGCGGGTCGAGCAGGTGGGGCAGTCGCCCCGCTCGTCGGGCTCGTGCGCTTGCAGCATCGCGCGCCAGCCTTCGGTCAGGCGGGGGAGCTCCGAGCGGGCGACCGAGACGAGCGACTGCGCGTCGGCCCGGGTCGCGAGATCGGAGAGCATGTCGAGGCGTTCCCAAACCGCGTTGCGGAGGACTTGCCCTAGGACCTGATCCACGGAGAACTCACCGTTACCTTTCCGCCATTTTGGCGGCTTCGTTGAGCGCTGCCCTGAGCTGGCCGAGCTGGCCGGACGTCATGCGCGCGGTCTCTCCCGGCGGCGAGACGAGAACCACCTGGTTGTCTTCGACGAACACGGTGACGGCGCGTTCGCGGCTGATGAGATCGCCGCACTGCACCCGCCAGACCAGCTGTCCGCCTTCGTAACGGCGCACACTCGCGGTACGGGGGTCGACCGGGGCGGAAGGGGAGACCGGCCGGTTGACCCCGGGGGCGACCGCGACCGGCTGCTGACCGGCGGGGCCGGCCGCACGCAGGTGGCGCGTGGCCATACCGGGCCGTCCCGCGGTGATGGAGCCTGTTGCGATCGAGTCCACGAACTCCACTGGCTCTTCTCCGCTCTCTCGTTCCACGTCGTCTTCGTTCCGCGTGTCCGCACCCTTGAGGGGTTCGGAGACTTGGTAGCTCTCTGTGATCGCTGCCGGTGGCGAGTCGGTCACGGAGATCTGACAACTACAGTGATGTGAAACCGAGTTCGATAGAAGGTCGAACCGCCGTCATAGCGGTGACCGGACGAGGTTTCACGGTAAGCGGTCAAACGACTTCTGCCGGGCCGATCACGACGGGCAATCCGGTGTTTCGCACGGTTGAATAGGTGTGCTTACGCTGTTTCTCGACCCCAACGGAACTGTGAGGGGGCGCAATGGACGCCAGTATCGGTGGCGGCGCTGTCGCCGGCTCGGACGCGGCAGGTGCTTCGGGCAGGCAGAGCCACCCCGTGCCGCCGGATGCCTGGGAGCAGCCGGAGATGCGAGCCGCACTGGCCACACGGGAGATCTCCTCCGTGTACCGGCTGTTGCGCAAGCACGGTGTTTCGCAGCGTCAGATCGCCGCGATGACCGGCCAGTCGCAGTCCGAGGTGTCCGAGATCCTCAAGAGTCGCCAGGTGATGGCGTACGACGTGCTCACCCGCATCGCTGACGGCCTTGGTGTCCCCAGGGGATACATGGGTCTCGCCTATGACGAGGCGACAGCGATAAAGGTCGTCGGTGCTGCCGACGGCCAGCAGGCGGAGGAGGACGAGTCCGTGAAGCGACGGAGGTTCCTCGCGCACGCCGCCCAGGTCACGATGGGTGCGGCGGTGTTCGGCCCGGAATCGGGCACGTGGTCGGCCGGACCGGCGAAGACGCCCGCCCCCGGGCGGATCGGGATGACCGACGTCCGGCAGGTGGAAGCCGCGACCAGGGCTCTCCGTTCCCTCGATTACCAGTACGGCGGCGGTTTCTGCCGCGACGCCGTGGTCGCCCAGCTGTCCTGGGGACAGCAGATGCTCGAATCCACCGGCACCGAGCCGGTCAAGAACCGGCTGTACGTCGCGCTCGCCGACCTGCACAGCCTGGCGGGCTGGACCTCCTTCGACACCGGCCTCATGGATTCCGCGCGCGGGCATTTCGCGAACGCGCTGGACCTGGCCAAACAGGGCGACAGTCATCCGCTGGTGGCCAACGTGCTGTACCGGATGGGCCGGGTCTACCTGCACAACGACGCCCCCAACGACGCGTTGAAACTGTTCCAGCTCGGCCAGATCGCCGCCCAGAAATCGGGCTCCGAGCTGGCGGTCGCCGTGCTCTGCGCCAACGAGGCGTGGGCCTACGCGATGATGGGCAACGAGGAGCAGGCCACGAAGCTGCTCGGCCGGAGCAAGGACGAATTCGCCCGCGCCGATCTGGCCGAGGCCGAGTCCTGGGTCAAGTTCTTCACCGAGACCGACGTCTACGCGATGATCGGCACCGTGCACACCGTGCTCGCGGAGAAGAACGCCGAGCACACCAAGTACGCCATCCCGGCGCTGACGAAGGCCGTCGAGTCCTACACCGACGACATGGCCCGCAGCAAGACGTTCATGCTCAGCGCCCTGGCCACGAACCACCTGCTCGAAGGCGATCTCGACCACGGTTCGAAGGTGGGTTCGAAGGCCATCGACTGTGCCGAGGGCATCAAGTCGGAGCGGGTGAAGGACCGGATGCGACCCCTGCAGGTCGAGGCGGAACGCCGCCGGAACAACGCCGACGCCCGTGACCTCGCCGACCGCCTCAACTCGTTCTACGCCGCCTGAGCCGACCGGCCCGGGCGGCCGGTTCACGCCCGACATCCTGCGCGACGCCCTCGGGCGGACGTGCGAGCTGCTGGGCGTGGACCCCGAAGGCGCCCGGCTGCTGAGGTTCACCAACAACGCCGTCTACGAGCTGGCGAGCGCGCCGTTCGTCGTCCGGATCGTCGGCTCCACCCGGCTGCGGCACCGCGTCGGGACGGTCGTGCGGGTCGCCCGGCACTTCGAACGGCACGACGTGCCCGCCATCCGCCTGGTTTCCGCCCTCGACCAGCCGTTGCCGGTCGGCGAGCAGCTCGTGACGGTGTGGTGGAAGGTGACGGCGACCGGCCGGAAGGCGAAGTCGGCCGACCTCGCCGCGCTGCTGCGCCGGGTCCACGACCTCGAGCCGCCGGCGGGTCTCGCCGAATGGGCGCCGTTCGCCGCGGTCCGCGCCCGGGTCTCGGACGCGGAGGAGCTGAACGAGGGCGACCGGCGGTTCCTGCTGGAGCGCTGCGCCGAGGTCGAAGGCGCCCTCGCGACGCTCGACTTCCCCCTGCCCCGCGGCCTCGTCCACGGTGACGCGCATACGGGGAATGTGATCCACGGGCCCGATGGGCCGGTGCTGTGCGATTTCGATTCGTCCTGTGTCGGGCCGCCGGAATGGGATCTGACGCCGCTCGCCGTCGGCCGTGAACGGTTCGGTGATCCACCGGCCCGCTATCGCGTGTTCGCGCAGCGGTACGGATTCGACGTGACCACGTGGTCCGGGTTCTCGGTACTGCGCGCGATCCGTGAACTGAAGCTCACGACGAGTGTGCTCCCGATTCTCCGCAGTCATCCCGGCGTGCGGGATGAGCTGCGGAAACGGTTGGACGATCTCCGGAACGGACGTACCGGCGCACGCTGGAACCGCTATCGGTGACTCACCCGGGAAAGGGATCTGCACGTGCATTCGCCGACGACGAATGACCGTTCGCCGCTTGTCCGAATTCGCCGATCAATCGGTGACGAATTCGGCAGGGCTGATCACTTCTCCCGGCCCAATGCTCCCCCAAATGTGCAACTTGCAGCTACGCTGTGTTATTCGGCTCGGGGAGTTCACCTTGTCGCTGGGCACCGATCGGGGCCTTCGGGGTCACAGTTGTTCCAAACGCGTACGCAGAGCGTCCGCCTCCGGACGGCCGAGACCGACGAAAATCGGCAACGCCTGGTCGTAGAGGCCTCGTGCCCGGTCCCGATCGCCGTCCGCCTCGGCGATCTCGCCGAACGCGGCCAGCGTCCTGGCCACCTCGAACCTCGACCCCCTCGCCTCCATGGTGGCGCGGGCGGGTTCGAGTTCGGCCCGTGCGGCCGCGAGATCCCCGGCGACCGTGAGGGCGCGGGCGAGTTCGATCCGGGCGCGGGCCACGTTGTAGTCGTCGCCGTCGAGGATGTCGCGAGCGCGGGTGAGGTCGGCGATCGCGGCTTCGGGCCGTCCGGCGCGGACGCGGGCCGCGCCGAGGTTGATCAGCGCCAGCCCGATGTCGTGCGGACGTTCCTGCCTCTCACCGAGGAGGAGGTCTTCGGTGAACCACTCGATCGCGTCGTCGAGCCTGCCCTGCTGCAACGCGACCAGGCCGAGCCCTTCCACCGAACGGATCTCGACGACGCTGTCGTCCGCCTTCCGGGCGGCTTCGCGTCCGGCCAGATAGTTCCGGACGGCTTCGTCGTAGCGCCCGGTGGCACGGCACGCGGCGCCGGCGCGGTTCCGCATCAACGCCTCCGCGGAGGCGTTGCCCCACGCCTTCGCGCACCGGGCGCCGATCTCGCTCACCCGCAGATAATCCGGATAGTGCTTGCGGAACAGGAACAGCGGCCACATCGCGGCGGCCAGCTGCCAGCCGAGTTCCGGCAGCTCCCAGTCATGCGCCGTCTCGACCGCGGCGATGAGGTTCTCGCGTTCCAGCTCCAGCCAGTCGAGCGCCTCTTGGTCACTGTCGAACGACGCCCGCGCCGACGGCCGGTACTCGTACCGGTACGGGATCGGCTCCTGATCGGGCGTGGTCAGGCCCGCCGTCGCGGAGGCGGTGAAGAGGTACCACTCCAGCATGCGGCGAACGGCGATGTCGCGGTCGTACTCGTTGCCCGCCGTCTTCTCCTTGGCGTGCAGCCGCGCGAGATCGTGGAAGGTGTACCGGTCGTCGCCGCGGTCGATCAGCAGCCCGACGTCGACGAGCTGGTCCAGCAGGTCGTCGGCCACCTCCTCGCGTACGGCGATCGACGCGGCCGCCACGCCGACGCCGAAGTCGGGGCCGGGATGCAGCCCGAGCGCCGCGTACAGCGCGGCTGCGTCGGAGGGCAGTTCGTCATAGGAGAGGTTGAAGCTGGCTTCCACCGATTGCGCCTCTTTCGTCGAGAGCGTGGCCAGTCGACGATATTCCTTTCCCAGTTCGGAGGCGATCTTCTCCAGCGACATCTTCGGTCGTCCCGCGAGCTTGGCGCTGACCGTGGTGAGGGCGATCGGCAGGCCGCCGCACAGCTCGGCGATGGTCCTGGCCTGGGCGGCTTCGGCGTCGACCCGCTCCGCGCCGACCGCGCGGCCCAGCAGCTCGGCGCTGTGCGCGGAACCGAAGGGCGCCAGCTCGACCAGCTTCGCGCGATGTTCGGTCTGGAGCCTGCCCAGGCGGCGCCTCGACGTCACGATCACGAGGCTTTCCCCGCCGGCGGGCAGCAGGGGCAGCACCTGCTCGGTCGACGCCGCGTTGTCGAGCAGCACGAGCAGTGGCCGCTCGGCGGTCGTCGTGCGATAGAGGGCGGTGAGCTCCTCGACGTCGCCGGGCAGCCCTTCCGGCGGGACACCCAAGGCCCGGAGGAACCGGCCGAGTGCTTCGCTCGCGGAGAGCGGGCCGTTGGTGCTGAACCCGCCGAGATCCGCCCACAGGTGCCCGTCCGGGAACCGGTCACCGAGGTGACGGCCCCAAGCGGTGGCCAGCGCCGTCTTCCCGATCCCGCCTTGACCGCTGATCAGGTGCACCGCCGGTCCGGTGGTGTCGTTCTCGGTCAGCAGGCGTTCGAGCAGCGCGAGCTCGGCCGTGCGGTTGGTGAAATGGGCGGGTACCGGCGGAAGCTGCCGTGGCCCCGAACTCACCTGTCTGGTGAGCCGGACCGCCGATCGCTGGCGCGGTACCTGTGGCGTGCTGACTTCACTTTCACCCGGCAACGGGCCGCCCATCTACCTTCCCCTCTTCGGTTCTGTCCCAGCGATCGCGTAGAGCATTCCGGTGAACGTCCGGAGAGGACAGTGAAACCGGCCAAATGCGGCCGGATGGAGCAAGCGCGGGTGCCGGGCCGGGCGTCAGTACATTGGGGCCGTTATGGGGTTCAAGACTTCTATCGGGTGAAAGAGGGATTCAGATGGAGACAGCAGGCAAGACCCGCTGGCAAGAAGGACTGTCGAACGAGCTGGACCACTGGCGGATCTGGCTCTCGGGTGGGCCCGAAGCCTTCGCCGGCGGTGGCTTCAACGACTACGAGTGGCGGACCAGCCCCGATTCCGACCTGCGCAACCAGCCGCATCTGACCCGGAACCTCGAGCCGTTCGCGCCCGAGAGATCGACGGTCCGCATCCTCGACGTCGGCGCGGGCCCGCTGACCTGCGTCGGCAAGCAATGGCCCGGCCGCACGGTGGAGATCACCCCGGTCGACCCGCTCGCCGACCGGTACAACGCCCTCCTCGCCGAACTGGACTTGACGCCCTTGGTGGCCACCCAGGACGCCGAGGTGGAGAAGCTGTCCGAGGTGTTCCCGGTGGACCACTTCGACCTGGTGTACTGCCAGAACGCGCTGGACCACGTGTACGACCCGGTGCTCGGCACCCGTCAGATGCTCGAGGTCGTCAAGCCGGGCCACGCCGTCGTGCTGATGCTCAACGTGAACGAGGGCGAACGCGAGAACTACTACGGCTTGCACCAGTGGAACTTCTGCCGTGAAGGCGACGCGCTCGTCGTCTGGAATCACGATGGCAGGGTGAACCTCAACGAAGAGCTGTCCGGGATCGCCGAAGTCCGCTTCGAACCGGAGTCCACCGAGACGCTGATGATCGTTTCGCTGGACAAGAAGGCCTGATCCCGCTCAGGTCGTCGGGACGACCGGGGCTCGCGTGAGGACGACGGCGAAGCCGAACGCGAGCCCCATCACCGTCAGTTCCAGCGTCGCCCACGCGGCCAGCGCCGTGCGGTTGTGCCGGACGATATGCGGTATCAGCTTCCACCGGGTGTAGGCGCCGAGGCTCGCGATCACGCTGGTGCACAACAGTTTCAGCAGCACCAGTTGCCCATACGGCGTGGTGAAGACGCCTTCCCAGAAGCCGATCGACGGGTTGAGCGTGATCTCGATCAGCCCGTTGAACAGCCCGGTCGCCGCGCCGAGGATCAGGCACAGGGTCGCCAGTTTGGAGAACCGCGGCATCGCGTGCGCCAGCAGCGTCCGGTTCCCGATGAGCAGCACCGTCATCGCGCCGAGCCCGCCGGTCCAGGCGACGGCGCTCATCACGTGCAGTTCCATCGAGATCATCGTGTAGTCGTGGTAGTTCCAGTTCGACGCGTGCCCGGTGACCGGCAGCGGCAGCAGCGCGAACAGACCCAGCCCGACGCGGACCTCCGCGGGCACCTTCTCGCCGTGTTTCAGCGCGAGGACGCCGAGTCCCGCGTGCAGCAGGGCCAGCACCGCGACGATCAGCAGTGCCTTCCCGGCGCCGACGTCGGCGATGTAGCTCCCGACGTCCGACATCGACAGCGTGCTGGAACCCGGCCGGTATTCGGCGGTCTGCAGGATCAGCGCGACGAGCGCGGTGGTCGCCCAGACCAGCGCGGCCGCGACGCTCGCGGGCCGCGCGATCCGCATGATCGGCTCGGAGAGCTTCGGCCGGTCGTAGCCGACCAGCACCGAAAGCAGCGCCAGCCCGATCGTGGCGACCGCCGAGATGTCCAGCAGGACCCGCACGATCGGGATGGAGACCGAGACCACCTCGCTGACCTGCGCGACCCCGGGCACCGGGGCCGTCGCCGTCAGCGCGACGCCGATCAGGGCGCCGACGATGCCCGCCGTCACCAGGCAGAACAGGACGGCGACGCGAGTACGCGAGGTGGTCTCGGCCTGTGTCATGAGCCGCTCTTCTCCTTGTCACCCGCGCCGGTGCGCAGTGCGACGGTCAGTCCGACGGCGAGCAGCACGACGGCGCCCGCGATCCACACCCAGATCGGCACCCCGGACGAGTTTTCGCCACCCGTCGCGGGGGTCGTCTCGGCCTGGCCGGCGTTGCTGCGCGCGGCGTCGGCGCTCGCCGGGGTCCCGGTGCCCGCGGCGGTGAGGGTGAACGGCACCTCACCGGTCACGGCGTGCCCGTCCGCGGACAGGATCCGGTAGCCGATCTTGTACTCGCCCGCCGGGCCGAGCGGCCGCAGCGGCACGGTCACGACGCTGTCGCGGACCTCGACCTGGCCTTCGGCCCACTGGCCGCCGCCCGGTCCGATGACCGCGATCTGGTTGACGTTCGCGTTCTGGACGTACTGGTCGAACGTGAGCGTGACCTTCGCGGGCCCGGCGGCGAGCGAAGCGCCCTTCGCCGGGTCCGAGGAGATCAGGACGTTGTGCGCCAGCGCCGGGGTGGCGGTGGCGAGCCACGCCACCCCGGTGATCGCCAGCGCGACGAGCGCTTTACGCATTTACTCGGTTCCCTCGGTGTTGCTCTTGCTCGAAACGGCGGTGGCGCGGCGGGCGCGCAGGGTGGCACCGGCGCCGACGCCGAGGCCGAGCGCGCCGACGACCAGTCCGGCGCCGCCGAGCCAGCGGGCGGTGTTGTCGGAAGACGAGGACGCGGCGTGGGATTCCTCGGAGGCCTTCGCGTCGGTGCCGTGGCCGCCACCGTGCCCGTCACCGCTCTTCTCGGCGAGCTTCACGGTCGGCGCGGGGTGCTCCGGCTCCTCACCCGAGGCCGGCGTCGGCTGGTTCCACTCGACGACCTTGCCGTTCTCGTACGTCTGCGTCGCCGGGAACTCCAGCGCGTCGACGGTGGCCGGGAACTGGCCGGCGCTGATCTGGAACTCCTGGAACTCGGCCGAACCGGCGGCGATCTTGGTGCCGGGCTCGGCGGTCCAGGAGACCTTGGTGACGGCCTCGGTGATCTGCGTGCCGGAAGGGGTGGTCACCGGGCTGGGCAGCTTGGACTTGACGACCTCGGCCTTCCAGCCGGGGATCGGCTTGGTGCGCACGGAGCTGAGCGCGTACTCGGGTTTGAGGGTGATCTCGACCTTGACGGTGCCGGCGTCCTTCTCCTCGTTGGGGACGCGGAAGAAGATCGACCCGTAGCCGCCCTTTTCGGGCTGGGAGCCGTAGACGTTGGCGGTGACGTGAGCCGAGGCGACCCCTGCCGAGAGCAGACCGGCCGCACCGATGGCGGCGGCCAGGAAACCGGCTCGCTTGAAGACGTGCTTGGACACGAAGTACTCCTGAACGTGATTCGAGACGGCGGGCTCGGGGGCCTCGCCGATTACGGGGGACGAGCTGGGGTTCAGGAGAACAGCGGCGGGCCGCGCCTGCCGTGGACCCGGCGGAGGTCCACGCGGACGAGGTGGCCGGGCCCGGCCGGACGGGCGAGCACCGGGGACGCGACCGCGGCGGGCACCGGGAGCGCGTTGAGGATGAACGGGACCAGCGCGCGCAGGCAGGCGAGGACGCCGAGCAGCAGTCCGTCGGCCTTGGCCAGCAGCAACGCGGTGACCAGGGTGGCGACGACGTGCGCGATGGTCATCGCGAGCCCACCCGAAAGAGGGGCGGGTTCGCCGTGCGGTTCGTGGGTGCTCAGCGAGCTGAGCACGAGGTGCATCACGACCTGACCGGCGCCGAGATCGACGATGGTGGCCAGCGGCCCGCGGGCCTTCGCGGCGAGCGCGGCGGCGTTCCAGCCGATCAGCACGGTGAGCAACAACGTCATCGCCGTATCGGGTAGATCGCCGTCCCCGATCATGTGAGCGGTCACCGCCAGCGCCGCGGAGCTCACACCGAGCAAACCACCACGCACGGCGCGTAACGCGCTTCGGTGATGGCTGCCCTTACTCACGGGTGAAGAGTATTCGACGTACTCCCGGGTGGTCGATCTCCTCCCGGCAGTTGAGCAGTGGGAAAGACACCGGCGGGACGGCGCGTGCGTTTGCCCATCTAGGCCGAATGGGGAAGGTTTACGGGATAAATGGCGGTAAACAGGGGTTTGACCGCGCGGCTTTTGGGTAGTCAGGCTCCCGATACAGCTACTCCGAATGGGTGAGGAGTCTCACCCAGAGGCGGCGGGAGAACCAGCACGCGATGAATCTCTTCGAGTACATCTCGGATCGGTGGGACAGACTCGCCCTCCAAGGGCTTCTCCATGTCAGCGCGGTCGTGCAGTGCACGATCATCGCCGCCGTGCTCGGCGTGGTGATCGGCGTCGCCGTCTACCGCAGCCCGATCGGGTCGGCCGTGGCCACGGCGCTGGCGAGCACGATCCTCACCGTCCCCTCGTTCGCTCTCCTGGGGCTGCTCATCCCCGTGTTCGGCCTCGGGGTGAACACCACCGTCATCGCGCTCGTGCTCTACGCGCTGCTGCCGATCGTGCGGAACACGATCGTCGGGCTCGGCGGCGTCGATCCAGCGGTCAGCGACGCGGCGCGCGGTATCGGCATGAGCCGGTTCGGCGTGCTGACCAGGGTGGAACTGCGGCTCGCCTGGCCCGCCATCCTCACCGGGATGCGGGTCGCGACGCAGATGCTCATGGGCATCGCGGTCATCGCGGCCTACGCGAAGGGCCCGGGCCTCGGCTCCGAGGTCTTCTCCGGCCTCACCAACGCGGGGAGCACGAACTCCCTCAACCAGGCACTGACCGGGACGCTCGGTGTGGTCGTCCTCGCACTGGTCCTCGACGCCGTTTACGTCCTGATCAACCGTTTGACCGTCTCTAGGGGTGTCCGTGGCTGAGTCTCCTGAAACCGTATCCGGCGTCGAAATCCAGCTGGAGAACGTCTCGAAGCGCTACCCCGGCACCCGTGAGCCCGCGGTCGACGACTTCTCGATGGTGGTGCCCGCCGGCAAGATCGTGGTCTTCGTCGGACCGTCCGGCTGCGGCAAGACCACGACCATGCGGATGATCAACCGGCTGATCGAGCCGACGTCGGGCCGCATCACCATCGGCGGTGACGACGCGCTGAAGCTCGACGTCGACACCCTGCGCCGCCGCATCGGCTACGCGATCCAGCAGGCCGGGCTCTTCCCGCACTTCACCGTCGCGCAGAACATCGCGGTGGTGCCCGGGCTGCTCGGCTGGGACAAGAAGAAGGTCAACGACCGGGTCGAGGAGATGATGGACCTGGTCGGGCTGGACCCCGCCGATTTCCGCGACCGGTTCCCGCGTCAGCTGTCCGGTGGGCAGCAGCAGCGCGTCGGCGTCGCGCGGGCGCTCGCGGCCGACCCGCCGGTGCTGCTGATGGACGAACCGTTCGGCGCGGTCGACCCGATCACCCGCGGCAACCTGCAGGACGAACTGCTGCGGCTCCAGACCGAACTGAAGAAGACGATCGTCTTCGTCACCCACGACTTCGACGAGGCCGTGAAGCTCGGCGACAAGATCGCGGTGCTCGGCAACCAGTCGAAGATCCTTCAGTACGACACCCCGGACGCGATCCTCGCGAACCCCGCCGACGACACGGTCGCCGGTTTCGTCGGCGCCGGTGCCTCGCTGAAGCAGCTGACGCTGCTGCGGGTCCGCGACGTCGAGCTGAAGCAGGACGCGCTGACGGCGACGGTGAGCGAATCGCCGTCGGACGTCCGCGAGAAGCTGACTCGGCAGCGCAAGCATTTCGTGCTGGTGCTCGACCAGCGCCGCCGTCCCATGCGGTGGGTGCACGTCCGCGAGCTGACCGCGGCGACGTCGCTGGCGACCGCGGGCAAACCGCTGCGCGACTACGTCAGCCTCCAGTCGACACTGCAGGACGCGCTCGAAGCCATGCTCGCCGAGGGCGGCAGCGTCCCGGTGACCGGCGCCCGCGGCGAATACGCCGGGACGATCGAACTCGACACCGTCATTTCGACGATCCAGCAGTTGCGCGAAGAGCACTCCGACGACAGCCCGGCGGAAGGTGTGACCGCATGACGGCCGTCGATACCGGGTTCTCCACCGAGTCCTCGTCGAGAAGCGCCGAACGGGTCCGGCTCTTCGCCCAGCCCGCCGTAGTGCTGCTGATCGTCGCCGGCGTGCTGATCTGGGTCTTCGCCGGCGACCTCACCGCGACGGAGAAGGCGACCCTCAACGCCGCCGGACTGCTGACCGCGCTGCGCGACCACCTGGCGATGACCGTCGTGGTCACCGCGATCGTGGTCGCCGTGGCGGTGCCGCTCGGCGTGCTCGTGACGCGGCCATGGGCGAAATGGGCGGCGCCGGTCTTCCTGGCCGTCGCGAACATCGGCCAGGCCGCGCCCGCGCTCGGCGTGCTGGTGCTGTGGTTCATCGTCACCGGCGCCACCGGCGGGCTGTGGGTCGCGGCGCTGCCGCTGGCGTTCTACTCGCTGCTTCCCGTGCTGCGGAACACGATGGTCGGCCTGCAGCAGGTCGAGCCCTCGCTGATCGACGCCGGCCGCGGCATCGGCATGTCGGCGTCCGGCGTGCTGTGGCGGGTCGAGTTCCCGCTGGCCATCCCGCTGATCCTGGCGGGCCTGCGCACCTCGCTGGTGCTGGCCGTCGGCACGGCGACCTTCGGCATGTTCGTGAACGCCGGCGGTTTCGGCCTGCTCATCGACACCGGCTACAAGCTCAACCTGACGAAGGTGCTGATCACCGGCTCGGTGCTCGCCGTCGCGCTGGCGCTGCTGGTCGACTGGCTCGGCGCGGTGGCGGAACAGCTCCTCGGACCGAAGGGACTGCGCTGACATGCGGCTCAAGGCGATCCTCGGCGCGGTCCTGTTGTGCGGCACGCTTTCCGCGTGCGGACTCGAGGTCAACACCGCGCTGCCGTACAAGATCGAACCCGGTTCGATCAAGCCCATCGAGTCGCTCAAGGGCGTCGAGGTGACGGTGGGGTCCAAGGACTTCACCGAGAACATCATCCTGGGCTACATGGCCGAGATGGCGCTTTCCGCGGCGGGCGCGGACGTCATCGACCTGACCGACATCAAGGGCTCCAACTCGTCGCGGCAGGCGTTGCTCACCGGCCAGACCGACGTCGCGTGGGAGTACACCGGCACCGGCTGGATCAACTACCAGGGCAACGAACTCCCCGTCCCCGGCGGAGAACAGGCGCAGTACGAAGCCACGAAGGCGGCCGACGAAGCGAAGTTCGGCATCTCCTGGCTGAACTATTCGCCGCTGAACGACCAGTACGGCTTCGCGGTCACCGAGGCATACGGGGCGGCGAACAACCTGAAGACGACGTCGGACCTGGCGGCGTTCCTCAAACAGAAGCCCGACCAGAACGTCTTCTGCCTGGAGACCGAATTCACCAGCCGCCAGGACGGTTTCCCCGCCGCCGTGCGGGCGTACGGCTTCCAGAACCCGGTGATCAAGAACTTCGGCATCGGCACGATCTACTCGGCCGTCGCGAGCGGCACCTGCCCGATCGGCGAGATCTTCACCACCGACGGCCGCATCGCCGGACTCAACCTGCGCGTCCTCGAAGACGACAAGAAGGCGTTCCCGCAGTACAACGCCGTGGCGACGCTGAGGACCGAGTTCCTCAACCAGCACCCGGAAATCCGCGGACCGCTGGAAGCCGTCAGCGCGGCCATCGACAACGAGCAGATGATCGAACTGTGCAAACAGGTCGACGTCGACGGCCGTGACCAGGGCGAAGTCGCCTACGAATGGATGAAGAAGAAAGGCTTTATCTCTTGATCTCGCGCTGACGAAAACTCGCCGAAGGGGCGTCGTTCCGCTTCCACCTCGGGGTGGGAGTGGAGGCGCCCCTTCATCGAGTTTCCGTGGGCCTTCGGCCCGAAAGAGGGCGCTCGACGGTGAAGTCTCCGTCGGGCGCGGGGCGCCCTTGGGGAGACCTCTGGGCTGAGTTCGCCTGCCGTCACTGCCCGCTTCGGCCGCGTCCCCTCCCCTTCCTCCCGTTCCCTCCCGCGTGTGCAATGAAAGCGTCCTTCATAGCAAAATTCGCTATGAAGGACGCTTTCATTGCACTTGAGGGGCTGAGAAGCGGAGGCTCAGATCCCCAGCCGGTGCAGCAGCTTTCCCTCCAGCTGGTCCAGCTCCCCGGCCACGGCCCGGTGCGCCGCCTTCCGCCGCGCGGCGGGCATCCGCTCCGAAGCGCGAACGGTCGCCGAGAGCTGCTCCAGCGTCCCCTGAGTGTCCTTCGCGAAGGCCGCGTCGGCGTCTGTCGCCTTCGCGGACCTCTTCAGCTCCGCGAGGCCCTGCGTCAGCCCTGCGATGCGCGCGTGCAGCGCGGCACCGCGCCCGCTGTACTCGCCGAGCTGGTCGATGGCGACGCCGAGCTTCTTCGCTTGATAACGGTCGTACAGCTCCCGTGCGGCACCCGCCGCTCGAACGGCGTACGGCGCGATCACCGGCAGTACGGCCGGACCGAGCACTTTGGCCACCGCGACGGCGTTTTTCGCCTTCTTCGGGGTGAACCTGCCTTCGCCCTCGATGGCTTTGGCCTTGCGCGCCATGGCACCTCCCACGCTGTGTCACTGACGAACTTACTGGTCCCCGAAGTGGCGGGCATGTCGGCTTGCCGGTCGCCTTCTAGAGTGTTGTCCGTGAGTAACGAGGTGCTACTGGACGCGGGAGCGGTGAGCCGCTGCCGGCGTCGCGTGCACCTCGAAAACGATCCGGCGATGCGCGAGGTCCCGCTCGCCCCGCCCGACCCCGCCGCGCAGCAGCGGATCGCCGACGCGTCGGCGCATCGCGAGGCGATCGTGCGGCAGCTCATGGACGCGACGGGACCCGGCGCGACCTGGGTGAAGATCCCTCGCGACCTCCCGGCCGCCGAGCGCGTGCAGCTCACCGAAGACGCCTTCGCCGCCGAAGCGCACTACATCTGGGGCGCGTTGCTCCCGGTGGATCGCGCCGGTCACCGGCGTGGTGGCTCCGAACTCCTCGTGCACACCGATGCCGGCTACGTGCCGGTGCTGGTCGTGCGCCACCGCATCACCGATCGCGGCTCGGGCGCGCCGACCACGGTGATGACCGACCTCGACCCGGCGAACCGGCTGCCCGATCCGGCGCGAAAGGTCCGCTCGCAGCCGCGGGACCAGATGCGGCTCGCACATCTCTATCGGATGCTCGAAGCGCTCGGGAAGCACGAAGGACACCGTGCCATCGGGGGCGTCATCGGACTCGACGCGGACGTCGTCGTCTGGCACGACCTGGCCGCGGGCACCTGGCCGGGCGGCCGGAGCGCGCTGACGGAGTATCAGAGCCGCTTCGCCGACAGGCTCGCCATCGCGAGCGCGGCCGCCGAAGGCGAGGAACCGCTCGCCGAACCGTCCCGCGTCCTCGAATGCCGGCGCTGCCCGTGGTGGCCGACCTGTGAGGTCGTGCTCACCGAAACCCGCGACGTCAGCCTCGTCGTCCGCGGCGAGGACGCGATGGAACTCCGCCGCGCCGGGGTGTCCACAGTGGACAAACTGGCCGCGCTCGATCCGGCCGACGAACCCCCGCCGATGAACTGGACCGGCGGCACCTTCGCCGACGCGATCATCCTCGCGCGTGCCTGGCTCGCCGACCTCACGATGGTGCGCAAGGTCGACCGCATCGAGGTCTCGCGCGGCGACGTCGAGGTCGACGTCGACATGGAGAGCTTCGGCGATTCCGGCGCGTACCTGTGGGGTTCGCTGCTGACCGGCGCCGACATCGGGATGGAGCAGGGCTACCGGGCGTTCGCGACGTGGGAGCCGCTGCCGACGGCGGACGAGGCCCGGTCGTTCGCGGAGTTCTGGGCCTGGTTCACCGAAGTCCGCGAGCGCACGCTCGCCGCGGGGCTGACGTTCCGCGCCTACTGCTACAACGCGCTCGCCGAGAACCGCTGGCTCTTCGGTTCCGCAGACCGGTTCGGCGAATACCCCGGTGTGCCCAAGAAGGCGGAGATCGCGTCCTTTGTGGACTCCGAGGAATGGATCGACCTCTTCCGCAGCGTCACCGACCAGTTCCTGTGCTCGCAGGGCAAGGGGCTCAAGGTCATCGCGCCGGTCGCCGGATTCGCCTGGCGCGATCCGGAAGCGGGCGGCGAGGCGTCGATGAGGTGGTACCGCGACGCCGTCGGCATGGACGGCGGAATCCCGGACGCCGTCCAGCGGGAGCGGCTGCTGCGCTACAACGAGGACGACGTCCTGGCGACGCACGCGCTGCGGAACTGGATGACCGACCACGCGCAGACGTCAGTGCCGTACATGAACGACCTCTGATCTCCCGGTCGCCGAACGACTTGCGATCAAGTGCGCTTCTGCGGATACTCGTGGACGAGTACTCGTAAACGAGGAGGCGTCGTGAAGCGGCGGAAGGTCGGGAATCTGCTGGCGTTGGCGATCCTGTCGACGCTGAACGAGCGCCCGATGCATCCGTACGAAATGGCCTCGATCCTGAAGAGCCGCGGCAAGGACCGCGACATGGGGATCAAATGGGGCTCGTTCTACACGGTCGTCGGCAACCTGCGGAAACACGGCTTCATCGAGGCCGTCGAGAGCGGCCGCGAGGGTGCCCGTCCCGAACGCACGGTGTACCGGATCACCGACGCCGGCCGTGACGAAATGCTCGACTGGCTGCGCGAACTGCTCGGCGAACTCGCGCCCGAGGAGCCGAAGTTCGTCGCCGGGTTGTCGGTGCTGGGGTGGCTCGGTCCGGACGAGGTCATCGCCCTCTTCCGCACCCGGCTGGCGGCGCTGGACGAAGACATCGCCTCGACCCGGGCCGAACTGGCGCGGCTCATCGAGGAGATCCCGCGGCTGGTGCTGCTCGAGCTCGAGTACCACCTGGCGATCCGAATGGCGGAAGCCGAATGGGTCCGCTCGATCCTCGGGGAACTGACTTCCTGTTCCATGCCCGGTCTCGCCGAATGGCGGGCCCTGTTGGCCGAAAGGGGGAGCACCGGCCGTTGAAAGAACCCCGGCGAGGTGTTGCAGCACCCCGCCGGGGTGACGATCCCGCAACCGGAACCCGGCCACGAGACGGCACTTCGAGAATAGCCGGGCTCCGGGAAACCAACCTGGAGTGACCATGACGAACATCAAGGACAGGAAGCGGTTCAAGCTCATCCCGGAGATGGGCGGCGCGCTGGCGCGGAACTACGCCCGGCAGCGCGGCACCGAACCGCAGATCGAACTCTGGCGGCAGCAGGCCGGCGAACTCACGGCCGGCCTGGCGGAAGGCGCGAAGATCCTCGAGGTCGCCTTCGGCCCCGGCTACTTCGCCGTAGAACTGGCGCGGCTCGGGTTCTCCGTCACCGGACTGGACGTCGCGCCGACCTTCGTCGAGATCGCGAGCGAATACGCACGGACCGAAGGCGTCGAGGTTTCGTTCCGCGAGGGCGACGTCGCGGCGATGCCGTTCGACGACGAGTCGTTCGACTTCGTCGTCTGCCAGGCCGCGTTCAAGAACTTCGTGTGGCCGGTGAAGTCGCTCGACGAGATGTATCGCGTGCTGCGTCCGGGCGGTACGGCGGTGGTTCAGGACATGAACCGGGACGCGACCGACGGCGACATCCTGCGTGAGGTCGCGAGCATGAAGCTCGGCAAGCTGGCCGCTCTGACGACCCGGCAGACGCTCGGCCAACTGCGGCGGCGCGCGTACACACCTGTCGACTTCAGCGGGCTGGTCGCGGAAACCGCGTTCCGGACCTGTGCGGTCACCACCGCCGGGATCGGCCTGGACGTCCGCCTCACCCGCCCCTGACCTGACATGAAGGACTCCTTCATCGCAAAATTTGCGATGAAGGAGTCTTTCATTGCACGCGGGGGAGGCTCAGCGAGGAGCCATGCGCAGCGAGCCGTCCATCCGGATGACCTCGCCGTTCAGGTAGTCGTGGTCGATCAGCGACAGCGCGAGCTGCGCGTACTCGTCCGGCCGCGCGAGCCGCTTCGGGAACGGCACGCCTTCGGCCAGCGAAGCGCGGAACTCCTCGCTCACCGTCGCCAGCATCGGGGTGTCGACGATGCCCGGCGCGATGGTCAGCACGCGGATCCCGTGCGACGCCAGGTCGCGCGCGGCGGGCAGGGTCATCCCGACGATGCCGCCCTTGGACGACGAGTACGCGACCTGCCCGATCTGGCCGTCGAAGGCGGCGACCGACGCGGTGTTGATGATGACGCCGCGCGCGTTGTCGGCCAGCGGCTCGGTCTTGGCGATGGCCTCGGCGGCCAGCGTCAGCACGTTGAAGGAGCCGATCAGGTTGATCTGGACGACCTTCGCGTACAGGGCGAGGTCGTGCGGGCCCTTCTTCGAAAGGATCCGCGCGGACGGCCCGATCCCGGCGCAGTTCACCACGGTCCGCAGCGGCACCCCGGACTCGGCGGCGGTCGCGACGGCCGTCCGCACCTGCTCCGGGTCGGTGACATCGGCCTCGACGTAGGTGATGTTCTCGACCTGCTCGGCGTTCGCGATGGCACCGGCGAGGTCCAGCGCGAAGACCCGCGCGCCCTTCGCGGCGAGCGCCTTCGCGGTCGCGCCGCCGAGCCCGGACGCGCCACCCGTGACCAGCGCCGCGGTATCGGTGATCTGCATGTTCTCCCTTTCGTCGACAACCGGGTCCAGGTTAACGCTCGTTCGCATATCGGGGGCGCGTGTGTTGGCTCACGTCGATGCGAAGCATGTCGTGAGGAGTATTCGGGCCTGAAGCGTTCCGTTCGCTTACAGGTCAACTCCGGCTGTCACCTTCAGCAGCATGAGCACTGCTCGGATCGTGGTGGTGGGGACCGGTTACGTCGGATTGACCACGGGAGCCTGCCTGGCAGGCCTGGGGCATCGAGTCACTTGCGTCGATGTCGACCGGGCCAAGGTCGCAAGGCTCTCCGCCGGACGGGTGGACATCCTGGAGCCGGGATTGTCCGAGCTGGTGTCGAGGGGGCTGACCAGCGGAAGACTCGAGTTCGTGGTCGGCGCGCGCGACGCCGTTCGCGACGCGGAGGCCGTTTTCCTTTGTGTGCCGACGCCGATGGGCGCGGGCGGCTCGGCGGACCTGCGGGCCGTCGAGGCCGTGACCACCGAGATCGGCGACGTCATCCCTTCGGGTTGCGCGCTGATCACCAAATCGACCGTCCCGGTGGGAACGTCGAAGCGCATCCAGGCGATGCTCGGCCGCACGGACGTGCCGGTCGTGTCGAATCCGGAGTTCCTGCGCGAGGGCACCGCGGTGGAGGACTTCCTCGGCCCCGACCGGATCGTCGTCGGCTCGGACGACGTCGCGGCCGCCCGCTGGGTCGGCGATCTCTACGCCGACCTCGCCGCCCCGGTCGTCGTCGCCGACGCGGCCAGCGCGGAACTGGTGAAGTACGCGGCGAACTGCTTCCTCGCGATGAAACTGTCCTATGTGAACTCGATCGCCGAACTGTGCGAACGCCTCGGCGCGGACATCGACCTGGTCACCGAAGGCATGGGCTACGACCGGCGCATCGGCCGTTCGTTCCTCAAACCCGGCCCCGGCTGGGGCGGCTCGTGCCTGCCGAAGGACACCAGCGCGCTGGTCCGGGTCGCCGAGTCGGTGCAGTACGACTTCACCCTGCTCACCTCGGCGATCGAGGAGAACATCGCCCAGCGGGACCGGATCGTCGCGAAGATCGCCGGCGCCGTCGGCGGCACACTGGCCGGTTCGCGGATCGGAATCCTCGGGCTGGCGTTCAAGGCGGGGACGAACGACCTGCGCGACTCGCCCGCCCTCGCGGTCGCTTCCGTACTGGGCGCGCTCGGCGCGGAACTGACCGCCTACGACCCCGCCGTCGGCGGCCACATCGACGGCATGACCGTGGTCGACGACCCCTACCAGGTCGCGAAGGCGGCCGACGCGGTCGTCGTGCTGACGGAATGGGACGAGTTCAAGCGGCTCGACTGGACGTACATGGCCGAGCAGATGGACGGCGACGCGGTCGTCGACACACGTAATCTCCTGGACCCGCAACGGATCCTGGACGCCGGGCTGTCGTGGCAGGGCGTCGGGCGGCCGCGGGCGGCGCTGCGGCGGAAGGTCGCCGTCTTCTGACCCACCTGCCTCCCGCGGGTGCAATGAAAGGACCTTTCCTTGGTGCAAGGAAAGGTCCTTTCATTGCACCAAGGAGACGAGCTTCAACAGCCCGTCCACGACCTCCTCGGCCGTCGGGCCGTTCTCCGGGTCGAGCATGTGCTGCAGCATCACGCCCGAGTTCAGGGCCGTGGCCACCGCGCCGATCCGGCGCTCGTCGGCCTCGGTGAGGGTGTCCTCGTCGATCCCGAGAATGCCCGCCGCCATTCCCCGGCGACCCTCGCGCTGCGCGGCGGCGAGTTGTTTTCGCAGCTCAGGGTGATGCTCGGACTGCACGAACGCCTCGATCGACGCGATCCACAGCTGCCGGTTGCGCCCGTAGGAGTCGATCATGGCGCGCCAGGACGCCGCGTACTGCTCGGACGGTGACGCATCGGGGTCGACGGCGCCCCGCATCTCGACCTGGATCTCTTTGCCCCAGTCGTCCATCGCCTGGGAGAACGCCGTCAGCAGCAGGGCTTCGCGCGATCCGAAGTGGTAGCCGATCGCCGCGTGGCTGACCCCGGCGGCCGTCGCGATATCTCGCACCGTCGTGCGTGACCAGCCTTTTTCCTTCAAGCACTGGATGGCGCCCGCCATCAGGTCCTCGCGATTACCCATGCCCGAGATCCTAGACCACACGGTTTATCCATCTGGTTTAACCAAGCGGCTTGACCAAGCGTGCAAATCTGCCGTACGGTCGGTCTCATCACCACGAACCCCCAGGGAGCAGCCATGACGACCACCGTTCTGATCTCCGGCGCCGGCATCGCGGGCCCGGCTCTCGCCTTCTGGCTCCGCAAGCGCGGTTTCGCGCCGACCGTCGTCGAGCGCGCCCCGGCCCTGCGCGAAGGCGGCAGCGCGGTCGATTTCCGCGGCGAGCAGATGACCCTGCTCAAGCGCATGGGAATCCTCGAGGACATCCGCGCGAAGGAGACCGCGATGGGCGCGCAGGTCATCGTCGACACGCGGGGCAAGAAGGTCGCCCAGATGCCGTCGGTGTTCTTCAGCGGCGAAGTCGAGATCGAGCGCGGAGACCTGACTCGCATCCTCTACGACCACACGAAGGACGACGTCGAGTACGTCTTCGGCGACTGGATCACCGGCCTGGGCGAGCTGCCGGACGGTGTCGACGTCACCTTCGCCCACGGCGAAGCGCGCAGATTCGACCTGGTCGTCGGCGCGGACGGCCTGCACTCCGGAGTGCGTCGGCTGGCATTCGGCGAGGAGGAGCGGTTCCGCACCGACCTCGGCTTCCACACTGCGGGCTTCACCGCGCCCAACCATCTGGACCTCGACCACCTCGGCCAGATCTGCAGCGTCCCCGGCCGGACGGTGATGGTCGCCAGCGGCCGCGATCGCTCGGCGCTCAACGTCGGCTTCGTCTTCGCGTCCGGGCCTCTGGAGGTCGACCGCCGCGATGTCGAAGCGCAGAAGAAGGCCCTCGCCGAGCGCTACGCCGACTTCGGCTGGGAAGTTCCGGCACTACTGGAAGGCCTCGGCGACGCCGCCGCGCTGTACTTCGACTCGCTCAGCCAGATCCACCTCGACAAGTGGTCGCAGGGCCGGGTCGTGCTGCTCGGCGACGCCGCCTGGTGCGCGGGTCCGGGTGGTTCGGGCACCGGACTCGCGATGATGGGCGCGTACGTCCTGGCGGGTGAACTCGCCGCTGCTCACGGTGACCACGAAGTCGCTTTCGCCCGCTACGAAGAGAAAATGCGTGGTCCCATCAAGGTTTCGCAGAAGCAGGCGGCCGGGATCGGCACGTTCCTCGCGCCGAAGACCCGCTTCATGGTCGGCTACCGGAACTTCCTGTACCGCGTGCTGGGGTCGAAGCCGATGACGGGGGTGTTCACGTGGCTGACTTCGCGCGCGGCCAACGCGGCGACGCTGGAAAACTATGACGCTCCGGCCGCCGCGCGGGGATAGCTTCGGCGGGTGAGGGATGAGAAGGCGTTCCGGAAGGCCTGCTACGAGGCGGCTCGGCGAACACGCGGCCAGGTCGTCCGGTTTGTACCGTCCGACGTGGGACGGAACTTCGAAACCGGCGAGATCACTTATGATCATCGAACCGCCGCGGTGGTGTGGACGCAGGATTGGGACGAGGACGGAAGGCGCGAAATCCTCGGCATCGCCGACGCGTTCATCACCTTCGGAACGATCACCTTTGTCGACGAGCCGGGATTGCTGGCTGTTTTGGGAGAGCTTCTTCCTGGGCGCCGGTTGTACTCCCGGGCCGAACTCGAAGCGCCGATCGACCTCACGGCACCGCGCTGGAAGCGCCACTATGTCGCCGAGCACTGGCGGCCCGACAGTCTTGGCAAGATCCTCTTCAACTGCTGGGACTGAAAAAGTAGTTAGCAAAGCGTAGTATTAGCGGCGTGTTCACGACCAGGCCGGAACTGGCCGGCACCCACGGCATGGTGGCATCGACGCACTGGCTGGCTTCGGCCACCGGCATGGCGGTGCTCGAAAACGGCGGCAACGCCTTCGACGCGGCGGTAGCGGCCGGGTTTGTCCTGCAGGTCGCCGAGCCGCATCTGTGCGGCCCGGCGGGGCAGGTCCCCGGCATCTTCGTCACCGCCGACGATCGAACGCCGCGCGTCCTCGCAGGTCAGGGGGTCTCGCCCGCGGCGGCGACGTCCGAGTACTTCGCGGATCTCGGGCTGGACCTGATTCCCGGCAGCGGTCTGCTCCCCGCGACCGTGCCGGGGGCGTGGGACGGCTGGCTACTGCTTCTGCGGGATCACGGCACGAAGTCGTTGCGTGAGGTCCTCGGTTACGCGATTTCCTATGCGCGCAACGGGATTCCGCTGGTCAGCCGGGTCGGTGACACGATCCGCGCGGTACGGGACCTCTTCACCGAGCACTGGCCGACGTCGGCGGCGCTCTGGCTGCCGGACGGCAAACCCGCCGAGGGGCTGCATCGCAATCCGGCGCTCGCGGACACGTGGGAGCGGCTGGTCGCCGAGGCCGAGTCGGTCAGCGGACGCGAGGCGCAGATCGACGCCGGACGCCGTGCCTGGTCGCAGGGCTTCGTCGCCGAGGCCATCGATTCGTTCAGCCGCAAGGCGTTCCGCGACGACTCCGGTCGCGATCACGCCGGTCTGCTCACCGGTGAGGACATCGCGGGCTGGGAAGCGACGTACGAGGACGCGTTGCAGGTCGACTTCGGTGAGTGGGGCCTGGTGAAGATGGGCGCGTGGACGCAAGGTCCGGCCTTGCTGCAGCAGGCGCGACTGCTGGACGGTCTGCGCGACGAACTGTCCTATGTGGACGGAATTCCGACGGAACGCACCGTGCACTTGGCCGTCGAGGCGACGAAGCTGGCGTTCGCCGACCGCGAGGCTTGGTACGGGGATTCCCCCGACGTGCCGATCGAGTTGCTGATCTCCCGTGAATACGCGGAAACCCGCCGGGCGTTGATCACCGAAGAAGCGTCCGCCGAACTCCGGCCCGGTGGCCCCTCGCCGAAGCTGCCCGCGATTCTCGAGAAGCTGCGCGGACTGGAATCCGGCTCCGGCGCGACGGGGGAGCCGACGGTCGGGCCGCTGGGTGAGACCCGGGGCGACACGGTGCACATCGACGTCGTCGACGCGGCCGGGAACATGATCTCGGTGACGCCGTCGGGTGGCTGGCTGCAGTCGAGCCCGACGATCCCGGAACTCGGTTTCTGCCTCGACTCTCGCGGGCAGATGTTCTGGCTGGAACAGGGCCTGCCGAACTCGCTGGCGCCGCGGAAGCGGCCGCGGATCACGCTTTCGCCGTCGATGGGCCTGCGTGACGGCGAGCCGGTGCTGGCGTTCGGGACTCCCGGTGGTGATCAGCAGGACCAGTGGCAGCTGTGTTTCTGGCTGGCGCACACGCTCGGCGGGCTGAACCTGCAGGAGTCGATCGACTCGCCCGCGTGGCATACGACCGCGTTCCCGAGTTCGTTCTACCCGCGCTCGTGGACGCCGCGGGAACTCGTGGTCGAGTCACGGCTCGGTCAGTCCACAATGGACGCGCTGACCGCGCGCGGACACGCCGTCGTTGATGCCGGACCTTGGGCGCTCGGACGGCTTTCGGCCGTTTCGCGTTCTGGCGGTCTCTTGCGTGCCGCCGCGAACGCGCGCGGCATGCAGGGCTACGCCGCCGGCCGCTGACGCTCCCATGCCGTGAGGGGCTCCTTCCCTACCCTCAAAGTAGGGAAGGAGGCCCTCACTACGTGGACCCCGGCCCCTAGGTTGTCCACAATGCCTCCCAACTGTGGACAACTCGGCTCACGTCCGTTTCCCCGCCCCCATCGGCGATAGACTGGCTTCGGGGTCGCCCCCCTGGGACGGGCGGGGGGTTGGGGTAGTGACTCAAGAGCGCGGCTGTTCCCAGAGCCAGAATTCGATGCCCTGGTCGTCCACGCAGTCGGCGCTCAGGCCGTAGGGCTGCTGTTCGGTTTCGCCGGCCTGGCCGCCTTGGGCTCGGACACGGTCGAGTGCGGCGGCGAGGTCGTCGACGGCGTACATGACCTTCCAGCCCACTTGGCGCCCCGGGCCGCCCCAGAGTCCGCCTTGCAGGCCGGAACCTTCGACGCCCCAACCGCCTTCGACGCGCCCGGGCGAGAACTGCCAGCCGAGAACGGCGCCGTAGAACGCCTTCGCGCGCTCGTCGTCAGGGACCTGGAAGGTGAAGTAGCCGGCTTCGCCGTGCCGGATCGGCTTCGCGCCGGACGAGGGACGCGGAGCGGCTTGCGACACCAGCCACCGCTGGCCGTACGGATCCTTGATCGTCCCGCTCAGCCCATGGCCTTCGTCAGCGACGGGCCGCTCCAGCACGCCGCCCAGTTCCGCGGCCCGCCGCGCCGACGCGTGGGCATCCGGGACTTCGATCCGGATCAGTGTGCCGCCTTCGGGTGCCACCACATTGCCCAGTTCGGGGAATTCGTCCGCGAACATCAGCACGCTGTTCCCGATGGCCAGTTCCGCGTGCCCGACCCGGCCGTCCTCCATCACGATCGGTTCGGACCGCCGCCGCGCCCCGAACACCTCGACGTAGAAGTCGAGCGCGGCACGCGCGTCGGTGACCACGAGATAGGGCGTCAGCGAACGTACTTCGGCGGTATCTGTCTGAGTCATATCGGCTCCGTTCAGGACGGCGCGACGCAGGTTGTCGCGCAGTTCGGCAGCGAAGAGCGGGTCAGGATCGAGGGGTCGCGAAGGTGCGCGAAGCGCGTCGAACGGATCAGTCATCGCGACCCTCCTTCTCCTGATAAGCACGCCGGAACGCGGCACGGGCCCGCACGAGCAACGCCTCCGTGGCGTGCACCGTGCGCTCCAGATGGTCGGCGACCTCCGGTACCGGGAGGCCGTCGACGTAGCGAAGCGTCAACGCGGCTTGGTGATGTGCCCCGAGCGACGCGAGCACATCGCGCGCCAGAAGCGCGTCCAGCCGTTCGTCCCACGGGTCGGTGTACTCCTCCTCGTGGACGAGTCGCAGCCCGCGTTCCTCGCGTTCCTTGCGCCGCCAGTGATCGGCGAGCTTGTGCCGGGCGACGCCGATCAGCCACCCGGTGCTCACTGCGGGCGCGTATTCCTTGCGACAGGACCTCACCGCGCCGAGGAACGTCTCGGACGTCAACTCCTCGGCGAGGGTGCGGTCACCGCACCGGGACAGCAGGTACCCGTAGACCTCCGGCAACGCCGTCTCGTACAGCGACAGCAGCGCGAAGGCCGGGTCCCGGTGCACCCGTGGTTCCGTCACATCCCCATCGTCGTCCGGGGAGCCCGGACTCCGACGGGTGAAATCGAACTTTCTCAGTTCCGCGGATCCGGCAGCCGCCGCGCCACCGTGATCACGCCGACCGTCAGCGCCGCCTGGATGCCGATGACCAGCACGAACGCGCCCTTCATGCCGAGCGGGCCCGTGCCGGCGGAAGCGAACAAAGTCCCCAGCGTCGCCACCCCCAGCGCCATCGCGGCCTGCTGCGAAGTCGTCAGCATGCCGCTGCCGACCCCGGCGATCTCCGGCGGCACCTTCGACAACACGATCCGGAACACCGTCGTCATCGCGAGCCCTTGACCGAGACCGCACAGCAGCATCCCCGGCACGAAATCGAGCACACCCAGCTCCGGCCAGCCCAGCAGCACGGTGCCGATCAACGTCAGCAAGCCGAGCAACTGCACCGAAAGCCCGACGGTCACCACCCGCTGCCCGAACCGCGTCACCAGCCGGCTGCTGACCAGGCACATCGCGAAGAACGCGAGCGAAAGCGGCGCCGTCACCAGGCCGGACCCCAGCGGGCCGAGGTGCAGACCGTCCTGCAGCGTCACCGCGAACACGAACATGAACGCGCTGAACCCGATGAAGAACGGCACCCCGACCAGCAATCCTTGCCGCACACTCGGCATCCGCATCACCGACGGCGGCAGCAGCGGCACACCGCCCTGGCGTTCCATCCGCCGTTCGACGTGGACGAACGCGGCCGCGGCGAACGGGAACACCACGAGCAGCACGACCGTCCACAGTGGCCAGCCCAGCGCGGGCCCTTCCGCCAGCGGAAGCAGCAAGGACACCAGGGCGATCGCCAGGAAGACCGTGCCGGGACGGTCGATGCCGAGCGGATTCCGCGAGCGGCTCTCCGGAATCAGCCGCCGCGCGATCACCAGGCCCGCGATCCCGACGGGCACGTTGACCAGGAAGATCGGCCGCCAGCCCGTGCCCCACAGATCGGCGGCCACCAGCGCCCCGCCGAGGAACTGGCCGAGCACCATCGAAAGGCCCGCTGTCGCGCCGTAGAGACCGAGCGCCTTGGACCGGGGCTCACCGGTCGTCGTCGCCTGGATGATCGACAGCACCTGCGGCAGCATCAGCGCGGCCGCCGCCCCCTGTGCGGCCCGCGCGAGAACCAGCGTCAACGCCGTCGGTGCGATCCCGCAGAGCAGGGAAGTGCCGGTGAACGCGGCCAGCCCGATCAGGAACAGCTTGCGGCGGCCGAAGGCGTCGCCGAGCCTGCCGCCGACGACGAGCAGGACGGCGTAGGCGATCCCGTAGGCCGCGACCACCAGTTCCAAGGTGGCTGACGAGGTGCGGAGATCCGATCCGATCGCAGGCAGGGCGATGTTGACGATGAAGAAGTCGATGAGGGGAAGTGCCGCCCCCAGCAGCACGGTGACCAGGCCCGCCGAAGTCAGGGCCGGTCCGGTGGCGACGCGGGCAGGCGTCGCCGGAACTTGCGTCGAAGTCATGAGTACCACGATCAGCCGATCGCGAACCTGGTACCAGGAGTGTGTTTATCCTGGTACCACCACTACCTGGTGACCGGCTTCGAGCTTTGCGAACCTGATGAGGTGACCATGACCGTCGATTCGCGAGTGGCCGAGGTGCGGCGGCACGAACTGGCCGCGTTCCTGCGCAGCCGCCGCGAGCGCATCACCCCGGACCAGGTCGGCCTGCCGATCAGCGGCAGGCGCCGCACACCGGGGCTGCGCCGCGAAGAGGTCGCGCAACTGGCCGGCGTCGGGGTCACCTGGTACACGTGGCTCGAACAAGGACGCGACATCAACGCGTCCGACCAGGTGCTGGACGCGATCTCCCGCACGCTCCGGCTCGACCCGCACGAGCACAAGCACCTGTTCACCCTCGCCGGCGCGCCGGAGCCGCCACTCGAGAAGGACTGCAAGCTCCTCAGCCAGAACATCCACCGGATGATGGGCAAACTGGAGCCGTTCCCGGTCTGCGTGCGCAACGCGCGGTGCGACATCCTCGCCTACAACCGGGCCTACGACTGGTTGATGGGCGGCATCGACGCGATCCCGTTCGAGGAGCGCAACACCCTGATCCAGTGCCTGACCAACCCCGAGTGGCGCCGCAGGCTCCCGGACTGGGAGCTCAACCTGCCCCGCGTGATCGCCGGTTTCCGCGCGGCGATGGCCGGGCACCTCGCCGAGCCGGCGTGGAAGAACCTGGTGAAGCGGCTGCGGCAGGAGTCGGAGCTCTTCGAGCGGATGTGGAAGGAACACGACGTCTCGAGCGAGCGGATCGTGCTCAAGCGGTACCTGCACCCGGACGTCGGCCTGCTGCGGTTCGAGTTCTCGTACCTCTACCTCGGGCGGCGTTCCGAGATCTCGCTGGCGACGCTCACCCCGGCCGACGAGGAAACCGCGGCGAAACTGCCCCGCTCCTTCTGAAGGGGGAGGCGGACCAGGCTCGCGAGGGAGTCTTTCCGCGGCGGGAACGCCGACGCTGAGAGCATGACCGCAGCAGTCTCCGCCCCCAAGATCTCCAGTTCCCGCTTGATCGTCTGCTACGCCGCGATTCTGGGCACCCTGCCGTACCTGACCCTCAAGGCATCCTGGGTCACCGGCGGCAGCCTCGGCCTCCGCGATCCGTCCTTTGTGGACTCCCAGCTGATGCTCTTCGCGAATCTGCTCACCGGCGGGATGGACGTCGTCGCGGTGATCCTCGCCCTGGCGTTCACCTACTCCTGGGGCCGCCGGATCCCCGCGCCGCTCGTACTCTTCCCGATCTGGATCGGCACCGGGCTGCTCGCCCCGATCGTGCTGAACCTCCCGGTGATCGTCGCCGACCTGATGAAACCGCAACTGGCCGAACTGCCACTGGAGAACTGGGTCTTCGCCGTGGTCTACGGCGGATTCGCCTGGCAGGGCATCCTGCTGCTGACCGCGTTCGTGCTCTACGCCCGCGACCGCTGGTGGTTCGTCGTCACCGGCACCGTCCGGCCGGGGACGATCGGCGTGGCGGGCGGGCTCGGCATCACCGCCGCACTGGTCTCCGCGATCGGCCACTCGATTTGGGCGTTCGGCTCCGGCGGCATGTCGGCCCGCGGTCAGGACGTGGTGATCGCGGTGCTCAGCGTCCTCGCCGCGATCGCGCTGGCGACGGTGGCACGAGGACGGTTCTGGCCGCGGCTGGTGCTGGTGTGGACCGGCGCCGGGGCGATGGCGGGCTCGGGAGCCTGGGGGCTGTTCAGCGCGTTCACCATGGGATCCGGCGGTCAGGTGCCGGTGCTGGCCGTCCAGGCGATCGGCGGGGTGCTGTTGATGACGTCGATCCTGCGGCGGCTACCGCACACGGCGTAGCTGAGAAGCCGCTTTTCAACGGACGCCAGTTCGCCCCCGCCACGGGTAGCTTTCGTCCTGTGCTGCTGAAAGAACGGTTTCCGTGGAGCCCCTGGGTGGGCCGCGTGCTGCGCGTGGTGCTGCCGCTGGGGTTCGTCCTCGGTGCCACGAGCAGCGCTTCCCGCTGGCAGCCGGACGCGCCGCCGCTGACCACGTCCGGCGTGTGGTGGCTGGTCGCCACCGCGGTGTTGCTGCTGATCGTGCACCGCTTCCCGATGACGGTCTTCCTGCTCACCTCCGCGCTGACGCTCGGCTACTACGCGTCGGACAATCCCGGCGGGCCGGTGATCGTGCTGCCGACGATCGCGTTGTTCGTGCTCACGAAGATCCGCGGGCCGATCGTCGCCGGGATCACCGGCGGATCGCTGCTCCTGGCGGCCGGGGTGGCGTTGTTCGTCCGCCACGGGTTCGACGGCTTCGATCTGCGAGCCGGGCTGGGCCTGGTCTGGGTGGTCGCGGTCGTCGGGGTCGGGACGGCGGTGCGCAACGGGATGGCCGCCGCGCGGGCCCGCCGCGAGCAGGCCGACGAGCATCGGCACCGGATGGCCGAACAGGAGCGGCTCACCATCGCCCGCGAGGTGCACGACGTCGTCGCGCACAGCCTCGCGATGATCAACGTCCAGGCCGGGGTCGCCGCGCACGTCGCCGACAGGCGTCCTGAGCAGGCGAAAGAGGCGCTGCTGAACATCAAGGAGGCGAGCGCTTCGGCGCTGAAGGACCTCCGCGCGACGCTGGCCGTGCTGCGTTCGGGTGAGGACAAGGCGCCCGCGCCGAGCCTTTCCCAGGCCGAAGAGCTTTTCGAGCACGCGCGGGCCGCCGGGCTGGAAGTCCGCGTCGACGGCGAGCCGGGCGAGCTGCCCGCGCCCGTCGACGGCGCCGCGTACCGGATCCTCCAGGAATCGCTGACCAACGTGGTCCGCCACGCGAACCAGGCGAGCGGGGTCGACGTCAGGTTCGAGCGGAAAACCGGTGCGCTGACGTTGCTCGTCCGCGACGATGGCCGTGACGCCGTCGAACCAACGCCCGGCCACGGGCTGCGCGGGATGTCCGAACGGGCGGCCGCGCTGGGCGGCACGCTCACGACGTCCGTGGTGGACGGTGGTTTCCAGGTGCGCGTGGACTTACCCATACAGGGGGAACGATGACGATCAGGGTGGTCCTCGCCGACGACCAGGTGCTGGTGCGCGCCGGTTTCCGGGTGTTGCTGGAGACCGAAGACGGGTTCGAGGTCTGTGCCGAGGCAGGTGACGGTGAGCAGGCCGTCGCGGCCGCCGTCGAACACCGGCCGGACATCGTCGTGATGGACGTCCGGATGCCCGGCGTCGACGGGCTCGAAGCGACGCGGCGGATCACCGCGAATCCGGAGCTGGCCGGGGTGAAGGTCCTGGTCCTCACCACTTTCGACGTCGACGAGTACGTCTACGAGGCGTTGCGTGCCGGCGCGAGCGGTTTCCTGCTGAAGGACACCGATCCGGTGGAGCTGCTGCGGGCGCTGAAGGTGGTCGCCGCGGGCGAGGCGCTGCTCGCGCCGACCGTGACCCGGCGGCTGATCGCGGAGTTCGTCGACCGGCCGGAGAACCGCCGCATCGACGTGAGCGCCGTCCGCGAGGTCACCGACCGCGAACGCGAGGTGCTCGGCCTGGTCGCCGGTGGCATGTCGAACGACGAGATCGCCGCGCATCTGGTGATTTCGACGGCCACCGCGCGGACGCACGTCAGCCGCATCATGACCAAGATCGGTGCCCGCGACCGAGCGCAGCTGGTGGTGCTCGCCTACGAATCCGGGCTGGTCAGTCCTCGCCGGGGGTGAGTGAGATTCCCCCAAAAAGCTGAGATTGCCGAAGTTCGTCGCAGATCACGGGTCGTGATCGAGCGCGCTGGATTGCTGACCCTCCGTTAAATCGTCCTCGATCCGACCGAGCTGCGGGCAGCTCCGGCGGGGTCGTGCATCTGCACGTGCATCGTCACGGTCGTTAGACCTTCGCTTCGACCAGGGGAAATGTCGGGCTTGGCGAAGTGGCCGTCGTTTTCCGTTCGAGGCGGCCAACCGATATGCCCGTACGGCCAATCCGGATTTCCCGGTGTTTTCACCGGTGATCCGCGAAAACTGGCGGCGTTTTCGGACACGGTCCGTGACTTTCTTCTTCGGTGGACGTCGAAGCAATTGTCACTTTCCGTCGTGAAACGGCTGAATTGGGGCACCCTGTACGAGTGCCGCGAGTATCGGGTTGCTTTCTCGCAATGCCGCTGAGCAGTACTCTTCGGACGAACGGCCGCAGGGCACGTCACCTACAGGACGTGATTCTCACCCGGCCGGGCAGGGGCTTGATCGCTTTCACTTCTCACTGGGAGTCACTATTGACGACAAATACTCCTGATCCCCTTCTGGTGATCACCGCGGGCGTCGTCGTTCTCGCCTACATCGTTTTCGCCGTGATCCTCACCCGGCTCTTGCTCGCCGGAAAGGTCGCTCAGCCGGCGAAAGTCATCGGGTCGGTCGCGGCTCTCGTGGCCGGGCTCCCGGCCATCCTCTACGCGTTCGCGGCGGTGATCGGCTGATGGGCGCGGACTTCCTGACGGCGGCCACCGAACGCCGGCGACAGCGGCTGCTCGAACTGGGCAGACACGTCGACCACCCGGCCGGCGCCACTCTGATCAACCAGGGGGAGCCGTCGCCACCGGTGCTGATCCTGCGCTCCGGCTTCGTGAAAGCGCTGCGGACGGCACAGGGTGACACGGTGCCGATGATCGTGGACCTGCTCAGCGCGGGCGAAGTCCTCGGCGTCGAAGCCTGTCTGGCCTGCCGCCCGAGTCACCTTTCGTTCGTGGCCACGAAGCCGGTTCGCGTGCTGGAGATCCCGCAGGACGCCTTCCACGGCTTTCTCGGCGAAGACAAACAGGCGATGGCGTGGATCGCCACCCACTCGGCCCTCCGGCTGCGGCGGCGGGACACCGCGCTGGGTTTCGCGACGGCGAAGGTGCGGAGCAGGCTGACCGCGTTCCTGGCCCGTTTGCAGGCGCTTTACGGAATTCCCCACGCGGAGGGGGTCGTCATCGATGTGGGACTGAATCACGCGGACATCGCGTCCGCGATCGGCGCTTCGCCCGCATCGGTGAACGCCGAAATAACGAAACTGAAGAAAGAGGGCTATCTGACCACGGGATACAAGACGATCCACGTGAAAAAGCGACTGCGAGAGGACGGCCCGCCGCTTTTCCCGCTCCCTGCCCGGCCGCGGCGGATTCCGCAGATGCGGCTGGGCAGGCGGGTGGCGATGGGCTGACCGGACGAGGTCAGCCGCGTTTCAGCTGAAGCGCGAGCCGTATGACGAATACGACGGCCAGCGCGGCGACCAGGGCGATTTCCCAGGCCATGGCGGCTCCTCCTCGTCCGGCATCCGAACGCTCCGATGCTCTGCCCATAAGGCGCATCACCGGGGGAGGACGTTCACCGACACGGCCTAACTCACACTTTCGGACTAACGCCACGCCCACCGCGAGTGCAATGAAAGGCCCCTTCATTGCAAATTTTGCAATGAAGGGGCCTTTCATTGCGAGCGAGGGAGCTACAGAGCGCTGCCGACCGCGGCCCACACCCGATGCGGGTCGAGGTCCATCGGCCGCGAGTCCGGATCCGGCCGCAGCCGCCGCAGCAGCACCTGCTGCACCAGCGTCGTCGGCCGGGCGCCCGCGGCCACCCGCCGCCAGAACAGGTGATCCTCCAGGCCCTCGAACAGCACCTCGGTGTTCCACCCGCCGAATTCGTCGATGAGCGAGCGCCGCACCAGGTAGCCGCTGCCCAGATACGGCAGCGTCCGCAGGCGCCGTTCCTCCGGCGGCAGCGCGCCGACCAGGCCGTCGACCGGGTCCGCGACCGGGCAGTGCACGACGTCCGCGCCTTCCGAAGCGGCCAGCAGGCGCTCCAGCAGGAACTCCGAAGCCCGCATCCCGCCGTCGAGAACCAGCAGCCACGACGCCGTCGAACGCTCCAGCAACGAGTTCCGGGTGAGCCCGCGGCCGAGCGGGGTGTCGTGCAGCAGGACGTCGTACGGGCGCGGACGCGGCCACGGATGCACACCGTCTTCGCCGACGAGCACCTTCCGCGGCACCACGCTGCCGGTGAGCAGGTCGTTCGCGAGTTCGTCAGGATCGACTTCACCGGTCCGGCGCACGATCAGCACGTCGACGTCGGCGGTGCCCGCCAAGGAAGCCGCCGCGGGCTCCCAGCGTCGCGTGGCGACCCGCCGCGCACCTGCCGCGCGCTGCGCGATCCGCGCCGACAACGCCGTGCCGCGTGCCGAAGCCGGACCACCGATGGACCGGTCGCCCGCGAACCGCGCGTCGAAAGACGGGGTGTCGACGGCCAGCGCGTCCTCCGGATTCCGCAGGCTCGTCGCCAGCGCACGCGCCGGGGCGATGTCCGCGGCAGGCGCCGAACCCAGCGAAGCCGCCAGGTCGATCAGGCGCCGCGCGGACGCCGCCATGTCCAGCGACTTCACGAAACCGTAGGCGGCCGAACGCAGGTGCCGTTCCCGTTCCGGCTCGTCGGCGAGCGCGGCGGCGACCGAGCCCAGCGCCTCCGGCCGCGCGAGGACCAGGTGCTCGCCGGGGACCAGCGGTTCGACGTCGGCCGAGGTCTCGCTGACCACCACGCAGCCGTTGGTCATGGCTTCGAGCGTGCGCACCCATTCCAGGGTCTGCTTCTGCTCGCGGTGCAGGTTCAGCAGGAACCGCGACCGCGCGAGGTGCTCGAACTTCGCCTTGCCCGGCAGGAAGTCGACGCGGGCGGTGGTCATCGGCTCGTGCGGCGGGGTCAGCAGCCGCGTCCGCAGCCCGGCGAGGTCCCGCGCGTACGAGCCGAGCAGCACCGAACGCCGCCGCTCGGCCGTGCCGAGGTAGGTGACGTCGAGGTCGCGCGGGCTGTCGAGGTCTCCGCCCCACAGATCCCACAGCGGGCTGTAACCGAGCTGGAAATGCTCGACGGCGATCCCGCGCCGCCGCAGTTCGGCGGTCGAATCGGTGTTGATGTCGACGGCGCCGCCCAGGATCGACAGCAGTTCGGCGTTGCGCTCGAAGGTCGCCGTCCCCGGGTGCTCCACGCAGAACCCGATGGTGCGGCGGCACTGCGCGGCGGTCGGGAAGTCGGCGTCCGGGACGGTCACGAAATACTCGTGGGGGACGACGACGTACACCGTGTCGTTCCCGGCGTCGGGGAACCTGCCGATCGCGGTACCGGCCTTGCCGCCCGCGGTGCGCACGGCGTCGGCGACCACCTCCAGCAGTTCCTCCATGAAGGCGGAACCGCCCTCGGCGGAGACGAAGCAGAGTTCGGTCACGACCGGTCCATCTTCTTCCGCACGACCCGCAGCGGCGCGGTGACCCGCCAGCTGACGGTGCGGCGCGTCGCGTCGAGTTCCCTGGCCATCTCGGCGGCGAGACGTTCGGCGTTGAGCAGCCGCTGCCGGTCGGCCGACGGCTCGCCACCGGGCAGGACGTCCGCGTCGACGACGCCCGCCGACACCACGAGCTCGGCGTCGAGCAGCGCGAGCCGCAGCTTGTCCCGCTCCTCGCGGCAGGTCTTCAGCTCCGCGCGCAGCGAGTCACGCTGCTGGTGGGCGAGCAGGACCTCGGCCTCCAGCGCCTGCGACCGCGCCTTCGCGACATCGAGTTCTTCCTGCTGTGTGGCCAGCCTCTGGTTCACCTCGGCGGACTCGCCTTCGTCCGGCGCGGCGGCGGTGGCCTCGCGCAGCTCGTGTTCGGTGTCGGCCAGCTTCGCCTTCAGCCGGTCCTGTTCGGCGGTGAAGACCTGCCGCTCGGCACGGAGCCGGGTCAGCTCGGCCTGGACACGGCCGGGAATGTCGGTGTCAGACATGAACGCCCCCACTCAGTTCGGTCAGGATTTCGGAGTACTCGCGCGCGTAACCCGCCGGGTCGAGCCACGGCAGCAGTTTCTCGTGCGCGGCCTTCGCCATCTCGCGGCGGCGCGTGGCCGACGTGCCGAGCGCGCGCAGCAGCGCCGCCGTCAGCGCGTCGACGTCGTTGGTCTCGAACAGCCAGCCGGTCTCGCCGTCGACGATCATCTCCCGCGCGCCGAACACGTCGGTCGCCGCGACGGGAACGCCACAGCAGACGGCTTCGAGGATCGATCGCGGCAGGGACTCGATGTCGGAGCTGTTCACGAAGATGTCCGCGGCCTGGAGCCAGCGCAGCGGATCCGGCTGGATCGGCACGAGGCTGACCGACTTCTCCAGCCCGGCGCGCTCGACGGACTCCTCCATCGCCAGCCCGTACGGCGAGGGGTGCAGGCCCACGATCGACAGCTTCGCCTCGGGGTGGACCTTGTGGATCCGCTCCATCGCCGAGATCAGCGGCGCCTGCCCCTTGCGGGCTTCCGCGATGCCGATGTTGACCAGCACGATGTCGTCCGGCGAGTAACCGAGCATGTTGCGCGCCTGCCGCCGCGTCTCCGACCGCGTCCGGCCGCCGAACTTGTGCATCGGCGTGCCGTAGCGGACCGTCCGGCACCGCTCGGGCTTGCTGTACGGGAGGAACATCTCGCGCGTCGCGTCGGCGACGAACAGCAGCCTGTCGACCTCGGCGAGGGTGCTTTCCCAGCGCCGCCACACCGCGGCGGGCGGCTTCACCGGGCCCCAGTTCTGGTAGGCGAACGCGGGCAGCGAGAAGCTTTCGTGGATGACCCACGCCGTCGGCATCCCGGCGCGCTTCGCCGCGTCCGCGCCGACGAAGCCGCCGAGAGTGTTGACGAGCGCGACGCCCGCTCCGGAGCACTTCGCGAAGCGCGCCAGCTCGGCGACGTGGCCTTCGTAGGCGGGCACCGTCTGGTTCCGGTAGTGCGTCGTGACGTGCACGGGGATGCCGAGTTCGTGGCAGTCCGCGCGCAGCGGGCCGTCGGTCTCGCTGACCAGGCTGACCTGCCAGCCGTGATCGGTCACCATCCGGCTCAGCAGTTCCTGCAGCCACAGCTGCCCGCCGCCGACGCCGAGGCTGTGCGTGAACACCAGCACATGTTTCGGGTCGGTCGGGATGTTCACGCGCGCCATCGCGCGGGCGGTGTCCCCGGCCAGCTCGTCGGCGAGTTCGGCGTCGTCCAAGTCCGCGACGGGGTTGCGAAGCGTGAAAGTGCGCTTCGCCGACACGACCTCGCCGACGCCTTCGGTGCGGTACCGGACGCGAAGCGACAGCGTCCGCTCTTCGCCGTACGGGAGATCGACAGGCACCCAGGCCTCGAAGCCGCTCACCGCGGCGTCGTCGAATCCGGGGAATTCCTCGGGAACGTCCTTGCGTGGCAGGCGGGTGCGGGCGCTGACCGTGCCACCGCCCTCGACCATGACCTCGATCAAGTTGGGTGCCCGCCCTTGTAACAGGGCCCACCCCGTCACGTAGACGACGTGTCCTTCGCTGACCTTGCCCTGCTTCGGCGCTTCGAGTTCGCCCAGCCACAGCGGTTCTTCGCCCGGCAACGTTCCGACGTGGACGGTCGCCTGGTTCAGCACGCGCTCGTCCGGACCGGTGACGACGATGTCCTGCGTGCCCGCGGGGACCCACGACCCCGGGACCGCGCGCCAGCCGAAGGTGCCTTCGGGCGCGCCCGGGCAAGGCTCGGGGAACAGGTTCGCCTCGACGTCCGCGATGGTCACGGACATCTCACCGATCCGGCTGATCCCGGTCGTCCAGCCCCGGAGCTCGAACATGTGCCCGACCGGCCGGGCCGGGGTCAGGATGCCGGCGGTATGCAGGCTCGTCATCGCTTCGCTACCTCGTCTTCGTTCGCCGCCACACCGGCGCCGACCTTGGGTGAACGGTACTCGTGGACGGTTCTCGCCAGGCGCGTTCGCCAAATCCCGTCGATCGCCACCCGTACCTCGTCCGTGCCGTGCGCGGTGCCGCACGAGGCGATCGCCGAGAAGGCGACCTCACGCGCCAGCGCACTGTCCACAAAGGAGGGATGGAGTCCGATCAGCACACCGAGCCAGCCCGCCAGGTCGCGCATCGACCCGCCCTCCGCCGCCCCGGACCAGCCCGCGTCGGCGAGTTTGTCGGCCAGCACGAGCACTCCGCGCTCGATCACCTCGGACACTCCGGCGCCTTCGTTCCGCCACTCGAGGTCGATCGGGCGCAGCGTCTCGCCATCGACAAGGACGTTGTGCGGCACCAGATCCCACAACGCCTCGACCCCGCGCGAGGCCTCCGCGCGGACGAGATCCCGCCAGCCGGTGAGCAGCTCCGCGGCCCGTTCCGGCTCGTCGAGCAGGACTTCGACCATCGTCGGGGCGTCGTACACCTTGTCCGCGCACGGTCCGACCGAGATCCCGGCCACCGGCGGCGACGCGACCAGCGGCGTACGGCGGACCTCGGCACCCTCCCCGGTGCGCACGACGTCGGCGCGCGTGCAGGCGAAAGCGGCGCGCTCGGCGGTGTTGAAGTAGGTCGCGAGCCGATACGGGGGCCAGAGCGCGGCGGCGCCGGGACCGCAGAGCAGGGCGAGTCCGTTGGCGGGACCGCCGGCGATCGCCGCGGACAGCCGGGGAAGTTCGGTGTCGATCTGCGCACCGCGCACCGCGCGGGCGACCTCGTGACCGGGGGAACAGAGCAGCTCACGCTGGACTTCGAGGCCCGCCGCCGCCAGCGTCTTGGCGACACCGCGCGAAGCCGTCAGCACCACGACGGCGCCCATCGGTGACAGCCGTTCGCGAACCGAGTCCAGCAGGCTTCGCGTCGCGTACGGCTGCTGGACGACGACGAGGTCGTAGCCGTCGGCGGGCGGCCGGTCGTGCACTGTCACGGTGGTGAGGTCACGGGTGCGAAACCGCACCGCGGCCGCGCGGATCGGGTCGGCCTCGACGGCGTGCACCGTCTCCGAGGTCTCGCCCAGATACCGCGTCAGACCACCGAAACCGGCACCGACCTCCAGCACCCGCGCCGCCTTCGGCACCACGAGCGCCCGGAGGACGTTCGCGGCACCGTGGTCGAGCGGAACGCGCTCGGCGGCGTCCCGGCCGGCGAAGTGCAGCTCGTCGGACAGCGAACCGGTGTCCTCGGCCAGGGAAAGCAGGGTGGTGAGCAGCCGTGCCGTCTCGGCGGTCATTTCTCAGCTGGTGACGGCGTAGTTTTCCAGCGTCTTCTTCACCGCACGCTGGTACGTGCCGCTCAACGCCTTCTCGCCCTCTTCCCCGCCGAGCGGGTTCTGCAGGATGTCGACGCGGACGATGTTGTTGCCGCTGATCCAGGTGCCGCGGTAGGAGCCCTTGTCGCCGTCGATCTTCTTCTGGAAGTTCAGCTTCGGAGGCATTCCGGGCAGCGGCTCGGTGATCTGCACGAATCCGTTGGTCGTCTGGTACTGGCGCAGCTGCTTGACCAGGTCACCGGCGGCACCGGGGCTGGTCAGCGGGATGACCGTGACCGAGATCTTCGCCGGCTGCGGCCCGGTCTCGTCCGGCTGCTTCTGCGAGCCGCGGTACGCGACCTGCTTGACGCCGGCGGCGATCACCAGATCCGCCTCGGCCTTCTCCATGCCGGTGAGCTCGGCGAGCTGGGCGACGGGGATCGCGCCGCTCTTCGGGTCCTCTTCGCCGGACTGCTCCGGGATCTTCTCGAACAGCAGCTCTTCGGGCGTCTTCGGCTTGGTCGACGACGGCGGGGCGGGCTGCGGCTGGGACGACTGCGGCGCGGCCGTCGGATCCGGCGGGGTGTCACCGCCACCGGAGAAGGCGAAGTAGCCGCCGACACCCAGGCCGGCGAGGACCAGGACGGCGACGATCGCGATGATCGCGATCTTGCCGCCCTTGCCCTTGGGCTTGTCTTCGAACAGCTCCGGGCCCTGCTTGACCCATTCCGTGCTGCCGACCGGCGAGATCGGCGGGAAGTCCGAACCACCCCACGGCGGGCTGGCGTCGTTGTCGGTCCAGCCCTGCTGCTGCGGCTGCTGGTAACCGTGGTGCGGCTGTTGTTGCTGCTGCTGCGGGAAACCGCCCGCGGGCGAGGCGTGACCCTGCTGGGGGAAGCCGCCTGCCGGGGACGCCTGCTGTCCCTGCTGCGGGAAACCGCCGGGCGGGGACGCCACCGGCGGCACGACCTGAGTGCGGTTCGGGTCGGCCTGCTGTTGCTGCCAGTTCGGGACGACCTGCGTGCGCTCGCCCTCGCCGCCGTTCTGCTGCGGCTGGTTCACCGGCGCGATGATCTGCGTCGAGTCGGCGCTGGGCTGACCGGTCTGCTGCGGCGCCTGCTGCTGAGGCGGCGCGGGCGGCTGCTGCTGGAACGGCTGCTGCGGCTGTTGGCCGGGCTGCTGGACCTGCTGCTGCGCGGGGTCGCCGTACGCGACCGCCGAGGACAGCACCTGGTCACGGCGGAGCCGGTAATCATCGGCGGAGAGCCGTCCAGATGCGAGCTCTTCGTCCAGATTGCGCAGCTCTTCCTGCCAGGACACCACCGGCCCCCTTATCCGATTCCCGCCGGGAGGAACGCTCCCGGCCGTCGCGATACCACCACTGCGGTGACCTCGCACATTCTGCACTGCCCGGACTGGCCGCGCCCCCGCGGGTCGAATCGTGATCTCCCCGCGACCTGCGTTTCTCAGCCCGCCGGGAGAACGGTGTCCAACGAGGTCAGCGTCTGCTCCAGACGGGTGTCGAGCGCCTGCGGGTCGCCACCGAGCGGCTGCGAGACCCAGGTCGTGACGGCCATCGTCCCGGAGACGTAACCGATGCCGCTGAGCTGACCGTTCTGGTTCGCGCCGACGAGGGCGAGCCGATCGCCGACGCGCTGCTCGCGCAGTCCGGCGTCGATCGAGTTCTCCCGGAAATACTTCACGATCGAAGCCGCGTCCTTCGCGTCGTTCGCCGGAATCACCAGGACGAGGTAACTGCTCGTACCCTCGTTCGAACCCTTGTAGGTGACGGAAGCGACGTTCTTCGAAGCGAGGTAGTCGCCCGCGGCCTTCGAGTAGAGGCTGAGCTCGACACCCTTCGCGACCGACATCGTCGAGTTGTCCTTCGACGGTGTCCCCGGCAGCGCGGGGAGCCGATCCTCCAGCGGCGTCTGGGCACTGTCGGGCTGACCCGACGGCGCGAGGCCGTTCGGCGGCTGGGCCACGCTCTGCGCCGGCGGCTGCTCGGCGACGTTCGAAGACCTGGAAGAGCCCAGCCACAGCGTTCCGCCGATGATCAACGCCAGCACCACCAGCACCCCGGCGCCGATGAACAGCCACGTCGGCTTGCGTTTGCCGACCACCGCGTAATCCTCGGCCGGCGCTTCATGGCGCGGGCCGGGCTCGGGCGCCAGCGGCGGAAGCGGCCGGTTCAACTCGCGAGTGGACGGCTGGTTCCTGGCGGGCGGCGGGGTGGCACGCAGATAGACCGTCGGATTGATGTCGGCGGGCGAGGGCGCGGTGGTCTTGTGGTCCGCGATCCGGGGGATGCCCGCCTTCTTCTCCGGCTGCTCGACGGGCGTGTACACCGGCTGGACCTGTTGGTACGGCTGGGTCTGCTGGAACGGCTGCTGCTGGACGGTGACGGCGGGCGGCTCGACCGGCCGCGCGGCGGGATTGGTGCTGTGCCACGCCCCACCCGGACGCCGCAATGGCGAGGGGACCGGGGACGGCATCGTCCCGCCGGAGGCCTCTGCCAAGAGCTCGTCACGCTTACGGCGGTGGTCGGCGTGCCCGATGCGACCCGCGGCCAGCTCGACGTCCAGCTGTCGAAGCTCGTCTTGCCAGCTCATTTAGCCCCCTGCCGCCGGGTGTGGGCAGCCAGTGTTGCATGCACCCTTATGGGTGGTTGATGTGGTCTTTCCCCATTCTTGCGTCCACTCACGACCTGGTCCAGCACTGATCTCGCGCGGTTCGGGCGGCGGTGCGGACCTCGATCGCGACCAGTTGCCGCCCACCGGGGAATTCCCTTTGCGGAAGCGCAAACAGATCGTCCGATAGTAATTGGACCTGCATATATAGCATCAACGCTATGGACCTGCTTGCGGAGCGAGGCCCGTTGTCGCTGGTTGCTCGACGGCATACGACCGATGCGCACGGAGGGGAGTGAGAGCGATGGCCGAGCGGACCGATTGGCGGCGTCTCCGCGAGCGGCGGATGGCCGAGCCAGGCGCCGTTGACGCGTACGACGCCGCGAAGCTGGCTTACGACCTGGGCAAGACCGTGCGGGAAATGCGCGAGGCACGTGGCTGGTCCCAGACGAGGCTCGCCGCCGAGGCGGGGATGACGCAGTCCGCCGTCGCGCGATTCGAGGCGGGAGGAACGGTTCCGACCATTCCGGTGCTGGAACGGCTGGCACGTGCTCTCGAAGCCGATCTCGACGTTCGCATCACTCCGCGTCTTTCCACGGTGTGATGCTCTTTCGGCTGGTCAGGCGCGGATGGCCGGTCCCGCCGGTACGGTGGCTGATGTGGGAAGTGCCGGATGACGGAAATCGACGAGTGTCGCGGCGCGCTGCGCGAGCTGGCCATCGGCAGGCTCGCCGGCCGTGACGTCCGCGCGTCCCACCTGGTCGAGGCCGGTCTGGACGCGATCGTCGCCGGACTCGACACCCCGTCCCTCGCCTTGCTCGCCGGGATGGGGTCCTCCGCCGAAGGTGCCGTCGACAAGGCGTTCGGCCAGGTCGTCGACGAACTGGGCCTCGAACTGCCCGCCGATCCGACGGCCGCCCGCTGGTCGCTGATCCACGGCTGGCTCACCGCGATGGTCGACGGCCGCCTCTCGCCCGCGGCCGGCGGCGCGCTGGTCAGCGAGGTCGGCGAGCTGCTCGGGTCCCCGCCGTCGCTGCGGGGGATCACGCGCTGGTCGGCGATGCTCGAGAACTGGATCCCGACCGACCTCACCCCGAGGGACGTCTGCGAGGTGCCGATCCTCGAGGAATCGGCCGAGCTGCTCGAAGGTCCTTGGCCGCCTTCCCCGCGTCACCCGTAAAGCCCCGGTTTCTGTCGTACATGTGTTCTAAAATGGGTGTTGTACAGCAGGAACAGCGGCGAAAGGCAGACACGGATGGCCTACATCACCCTGCCCACGTTCGTGGGGTACAGCACGAGCTCGGGTCCTTCGCGTTCCTCGTTCGTCCGGCGCTGGCGCCGTCAGTACGAGGACCCGGCCAGGGGCGGGTTCAACTTCTACCTCCGCGCCGCGAACGCGATCCGTGCCGGACGGATCTCCGGGCGGGATCGCGAGGTACTGCGGGCGCTGGTCGAGAACGCGGACGAGCGCACGCGGCCGCACTACACGGAGATCGCCAACGGCTGGCTGCGTTACGTCGGGCGGCGTGACCTGCGGCTGGCCGAGGTCGGCCGGTCACGATGGCGGCTCGGGTCGCTCGAGGTGGGCATCAACCCGCATCTCGGCCTGCGCAAGGGCGACGGCCCCGTCTACGTCACCTGGCTCTACTTCAAGGAGGAGCCGTTGAGCCGGGACGCGGCGCAGATGGTGCTGTGGCTGCTCGAACAGACCATGGACGATCTGCGCCCTGGCGGACGGCCGCTCGTGGTCGACGTCCGGCGTTCGAAGGAGTTCGCGTTGTCGCCGCGCGATCGCGACAAGGTGCGGCCGTGGGTACGGAGTGAGGCCTCGGCCTTCATGAGCCTGTGGGAGGCGGCCGCGTGAGCGAACGACGGCGGGCCCGCCTTCCGCGGGCCCGCCGTTCACGCACCGTCATTCTCACGGTTCCGGCGGCGGCGCAAGACACCTGATCAGGTGACAGTTTCGCGGAGTATGCCCACGAGCTGGACAACTTGGGCCCTGAACACGAAGCTTTCCCAGTCTTAATCGGCCGAACCACCGAGGGTCGCTCGTGAACAACGCTTGGGAAGCCATCTCCAGGGTCGTAGATGAGCCCGCTTGGTACTGGGTCTACGACAAGCTCGCGTTCTGGCCGAGCACCTACGCGCACGCCTGGCCCGGTTTCCGTGAACCCGCTCCCTCCGTCGCGTGGGATCTCGCGCCCGGGGGACTCGACCGCTCGTCGGCCGAATTCCGGCTGGGCCCGTACGCCGTCGAGCAGAACGACGTCGCCCGTGTCGCCCTCTCGGCGCTGAAGGACTGCGTCGCCGAGGATGAGTGGGTATGGGTGCTGCATTGGCAGCACCAGTCGTACCGCTTCTTCCCGCATCGGCACGCCGCGCTCGACCCGTGGCCGGTCCCGGTGTTCCCGCGCACGGACTACCACCTCTTCCTGGCCAACGACTTCCGCTTCGGCACGCTCGGGCATCCGTGGGAACGGACGTTGTGCGTGTACGGCGAGAAGCTGGTGCCCGCCTTCGAGAAGCACGGCGAACGCGTCTTCAAGAACGAGCTCCGGCGCAACGGGGCACCGGCCGCGATGGCGGGCTGACCACCGTCCGGCGGGCGGACCTGCCTAAACTCAGGCGGGTGTTCGAATACCACGGGTGGGTGACCATCCAAGCGAGCCCTTCCGGTGATGACGACGCGGCGCTGCTCGAACGCATCGTCGAGCGGGTGCACCGCGCCGTTCGCGACTTCGGCGACGCCGACCTGCTCGACCTGCGCTGGGCCGCCGGGGCGCCGGTGCTGCACCTGGGCGGGATGGACAAGCACGGCACGGCGATCGCGCCCGAGCTGGTGGACCTGTTCACCCGCGTCGGCGACCTCGCCCCCGGCTCCTACGGCCTCCTGCACGTCTGGGACGACCAAGATCCCGAGCACGACAACGAGTTCAAGGTGTACCGGATGGCCCGCGGTGTGGTCACCGAACGCGGCGACGAACACCTGTCCCCGGTCGCGCCGACCGTGCTGGACGGCTACGAGATCTGAGCCGTCCAGCCTGCCGTTTCGTGGATGATCGAATTAGGCTGTTCGGCTGCTTCCCCGCCCAGTCCCGATAGGACAGAGTTCATCTGGGCGCGGGTGGCAAATCCCCGCGGAACGAGGGGGATTCGCCGTGAGATCGTCGTGCCTGAGATCGCGTCTCGGTGTCGTCGTCGTGGTGTTGGCCGTGGCTTTCGGGTTGTTCCCGGCCACGGCTTTCGCATATCCGGGGGTCGCCGCGACCCCAGCGGCGTCGGCGGTGCCGGATTCCGCGCCCGACACCGCGGCCGCGACAAAATTCGCGAAGCAGGGCCAGAAGAAGGTCCGGATCGACGAGCTGACCTCCGAGCGTGCGGAAACCGTCGCGAACCCGGACGGCTCCATGACCCTGACGCAGAACACGCGCCCGGTTCGGGTCCCTCGTGACAGTGGCTGGATTCCCGCTGACTCCACCCTGAGCCCTGGGGTGAACGGTGGGCTGTCGCCGAAGGCCGCGATGGCCGATATCTCCCTTTCCGCAGGTCGCCGCAGGAATCTTCAGACCGCGGGAAGCGCGCCGCTGTTGCAGTTGAGCGCGAAGGGGACGTCGGTAGGACTCGACTGGCCGGGCGTGCTTCCCCAGCCGGTGGTTTCGGGTGCGACCGCGACCTATCCCGAGGTGCTTCCGGGAATCGACCTCAAGGTCGAGGTGGACGTGGACAAGGTCCACGAGGTCGTCGTGATCAAGACGCCGGAGGCGGCGAAGAACCCGGCCATCGCGAAGATCAAGCTGGGCGTACCGGTGAAAAACGGCAAGCTCACCAAAGACGACGACGGCGCTCTCCGGGTCAAGGACTCCACGGGAGCGGATGTATTCCTGGCCAAGGCGCCCTTGATGTGGGACTCGTCGGGTGCGGAGCCGGAGGCGACGGATTTCGTCCGCGGTCCGGCGACCGGTGGCCGTCAGGCCAAGGTGCCGACCGAGATCTCGGGCAAGACGCTGCTCCTCACGCCCGACGCGGACCTGCTGGCGAACGCCGCGTACCCGGTCTACGTCGACCCCACATGGCAGACGAACTACTGCTCCAACTGTGGCCGTAACCACTACCTGGTCCAATACGCCTGCGGTGCCTCGAAGACGCCGGGAGACGCGGTCTGGGACTCGGCCGACCAGCTCAGGGCTGGGTACATCTACGACTCCAGCTCGAGCTGTGCGGGAAACCTTGTCACCGCGCGTTCGTTCGTGGAGATGAACCTCGGCGGTCTGGCTGGAAAGCTGATTTACGACGCGTCGCTGACACTCGCGGTGAACAACTCGAAGTCCTGTGCTGGTTCCAACAACGTGATGCTGACGAATCCGATCGGCCCAGGGCTGAGGTTCGGGAGCGGCCCCGCCTTGTGGGCAGGCTTCGGGACGGTGAGCGGCTGCCCGACCAACGTCGGATTCAACGTCACCACGACGATCAAGGAACTGGTGGACGCAGGGGGCTCGACCTTCACTTTCGGCATCGTCTCGCCCAACGAGAACGACCAGAACACCTGGAAGAGATACTCCCCCCAGGTCGGGTTCTCGGTCACCTACAACTCGCGCCCGAACGCGCCGTTCAACCTGGCCATCGTCAACGGGACTTCGACGCATTCCTGTCTTCCGCCCCTCTCCGGCATGCCACGGATCCGTCCGGTGCTCGGCCGCACCAGTACGGGTTACGTGGTCAAGTCCAACGTCCAGGACCCGGACGGCGGCATGCTCTACGCCGGTTTCCGCGTTTACAAGGGTTGGGTGAGCACTGGTAACTACGCGTGGGACGGTCGTGAAGCAGGCGTCGACAACGTCTTGAGCGACCCGAACGGCGCCAATCGCAACGCTCAGGCCACTTTGTCCACCGCGTCGATGAACGCGGACGGGATCTACTCCTTCGACGCGCACGTCACCGATGGCCGCGAAACCAGCTGGTCATTCGCTTGTGAGGTCGAAGTGCAGTTGTCCGCTCCCGCCGCGCCATCGGTGTCGTCCCAGACATACCCGAGCGGCAGCTTCGGGGGTGGTCCCGGCAGGGCGGGCGACTTCACCTTCACAGTGGCCAATTCCCCGACTTCGGTCGGCAGCTACGTGTGGAAGCTCGACAACACCGCGCCGCCCACCTGCAACGGTACTGAGCCTGGGACCGTGAAGCCCGCCGCGTACAGCGGGCCCGCCACCGTCGCCATCGCTCCACCGACCAAGGGCACGCATGTGCTGAGTGTCTGGTCGTGCAATCGTGCGAAGACACCGTCGACCAGAGTCGACTACAACTTCAGCGTCCGCGATGTGACAGCTCCTCTCGCGTCTTGGCAGTTCGAAGGAAACGGCGCTTCTCAAGCGACTGGTCTGCGGTATGTCGGTGAAGGCAAGGGAACGTTCGCCGCGGGGAAGATCGGGGAAGGCGCGGTTCTGTCGGGCCAGGCAGGCGACTACTTCGCGACCGGTGCGCGGGTGGTGGACACGATGAAGTCCTTCTCGGTTTCCGCGTGGGTGAACCCGGCCGGGCTGAACAGCAGGCGGGTCGTGTTGTCCCAGGACGGCACTCAGAGCAGCGGTTTCGCCTTGCAGTATCACGAATCCGGGAAATGGGCGTTCAGCATCGCCGACGGGGCGCAGAGTTCCGCCTTCTCCACCGCTGCCCCGGCGGAAGGGGTGTGGACACATCTCACCGGCGTGTACGACGCCGCCGCGCGAACGGCGACGCTCTACGTCAATGGACAACCGCAGGCCACGGTCGCGGCCACTGGCGTGGGCGGAGCGGGGCCGTTGGTCGCAGGTGGTGGGAAGTCCGGTGGAGTACGGACTTACCTGTACTCCGGAAAAGTCGATGAGACCGCGGTCTTCGACCGGGCGTTGACCGGGCAGGAAGTCGCTACGCTGCACGGCAACAACGGCGTTCCGACCGGTCAGTCGGCCATCCGTGAGTACGCGTTCGAGAGCAACACGGTGGACGGGACCGGAAACGACGGCGCGCTCACCTTCACGTCCGGTTCGGGGTTCGAAACCGGCTATAGCGACTCCGCCGGGCAGTCCGCGACCGAGAGCAAGGTCGGACAGGCCTCCGGGCAGGCTTTCGTCGGCGACGGCACCGGATATGGGCAGACGAAGACGCCGGTCATCGACACCGCACAGAGCTTCACCGTTTCGGCGTGGGTGAAGCTGGCCGACACCAACGACTCTTACGCTGTGGTCGGGCAAGACGGCGTCCGTTCCAGCGGCTTCCAAATGGGTTACTCCAAAGACGCGAAACGCTGGATCATCGGTCTTCCCGCCGAGGACATCGATGGAGACGGATACCGGTGGGCGATTCCCACCAGTATCCCGCAGGTAGGCGTTTGGACGCATTTGACCGGTGTCTACGACGCGTCCACCGCCAAAGTGCTGATCTACGTGAACGGCGTCCTCGAAGGGCAGACCGCCATTCCCGCAGGCACCACCTGGACGGCGACAGGTGCATTCGCCGTCGGGCGGGCGCGGTGGAACGGTATGTCGTCGACCCCCTTCAAGGGCAGTATCGACCAGGTCCAGGTCTGGGATCGCGCGCTACCCGCCGCTGAGGCCGCCGGCCTCGCCAACACCGCTGTACTCCGCGCGAACTACCAACTCGACGGCAGCACCATCGACGGCGTCACAGGCGCGGCCGGCGTCATTTCGGGCGGTGCCGCCATGGTGAACGACAACGGCGTCAACGTCGCGAAGTTCGACAAGTCCTGGACTGGGGAGATCGAGGGTCCTCGCCCACCCGCACTTCGCGCCGACCGGAGTTTCACCGTGGAAGCCTGGGTAAGGCACAAGTGGTCTCCGGAGGATGTCCAAGACGCCAAGCTGCGCAGTCCTTCGAACAGTGTGGGTGGGGATGACGCCACTCGAGCTGCTGTCGCGCTGAACGACCCGAAGTTCTCGCCCTTCCTTCTGGGATACAGGCCGTCCAAGGACGCGGCCGGCAACTGGTACGGGAAGTGGAGCTGGTTGGCGAGTTCGCCGTCGGCCGTCGCCGGGCAGCCGACTCCGGCGATCGAGGTCACGTCGGAAAGCGTCGACGAAAACACCTGGACGCACCTGACCGGAACTTACGATGCGGTCTCCGATGTGGCTTGCCTCTACGCGGAGACCGACGAGAGGCAGTTCCAGCCCGTGTGCCGGACCGGTGTCGTCGGTTGGAGCGGCAACAGTGATATCGCGAGCTTGTTCATCGGACGAGGTATCTGGGACGGATACAAGTCCGACTACTGGTACGGCGATGTCCGCGGAGTTCGCGTCTACACCGGTGTGCTGGACGCGCAACGGATCGCCGCGGACATGATCCTCGACCACCCCTGATTCTCGGCTAGGCAGACGCTCCATCTGAACCCTGGGCAGGCTTCGTCATGCGTAAAGAAACCCGCTGGACCCGCATCGGCCGGTTCTCCCGCGTCACCTCCTTGGCGGTGACCGCGATCATGCTCGCGTCCGGTGGCGCTGCGATCGCACTCGAAAACAAGGGGAACGCGCCGGGCTGGTCGCTCGGTCCGGGGCAGAGGGACCAGAGCGTCCCGGTGACACCGCTTGCCGCTCCGCCGTCGCCGCCGCCGGTGTTGCCCGACGCGAAGGTGACTCCGCCGGTTTGGCCGGGAGCGACGGAAGCCGAGGTCGAACTGACGGCCGGAGCACGTGACGGCCGTCAGCCGCAGGGGCTCGGAGTCCAGAACGCCGTGAACGGCACCCCGGTGAGGGTCGGCTGGGCGCGGGCGAAGGACGCCACCGCGGCTAAGAAGGCGGGACTAGCCCCGAAGGTCCGAGTGCGTGTCGCGGACCAGAAGACCAGCGACGCACTCGGGCTCCGCGGCGTGGTGCTCTCCGTGACCGACACGGGCGTCGGCGCCGAGCCGATGAACCTCGCGGTGGACTATCAGGCGTTCGGCGGCGCCTACGGCGGTGGCTGGGCCGACCGGCTGCGGTTGGTGGAACTGCCGGGCTGTGCCTTGGTGACGCCGTCGAAGGCCGAGTGCCGGACGAAGACGCCGGTGCCCGGGACGGTGAACAACGGCAAGACGCGGCAGGTTTCGGCGGACGTCGCGCTGGCCGGCACGGCACCAAGGGTCTTCGCGGTGACGGCCGCCGTGAACGGCTCCGCCGGAAATGTGTCCGCCCAGCCGTTGTCCGCGGCCGGGTCATGGTCCAGTGGTGGGTCTTCCGGGAGCTTCTCCTACAGCCATCCGTTCCCGGCACCGTCCGCTCCGAGTGGTGCGGTGCCGAGCCTCGCGCTTTCGTACTCGTCCAGTGGCGTCGACGGGCTGACCTCCGCGACCAACAACCAGGCGTCCTGGGTCGGTGACGGGTGGGATTTCACCCCGGGCGGTTACGTCGTCCGCAACTACCTGCCGTGCAGCGAGGACCTCGGCGGCAACAACGGGCAGACCAAGACCGGTGACCAGTGCTGGGGGATCGACAACGCGACCCTCGTCCTCGGCGGCAAGTCGACGGACCTGATCAAACTCGCCGGGACGAATCAGTGGCGGCCGAAGAACGACGACGGCTCCAAGATCGAACTGCTCGGCGGTGCGGCCAACAACGCCCAGGATGGCCAGCACTGGAAGGTCACCACCGGAGACGGAACCCAGTACTTCTTGGGACTCAACCGCCCGCCGGGCTGGTCTTCCGGCAAACCCGAGACCCAGTCCACCTGGACGGTCCCGGTGTTCGGCAACAACGACGGCGAAGCCTGCTACAAGCCGAACAACTTCGCAGGCTCGTCCTGCCGGCAGCCTTGGCGCTGGAACCTCGACTACGTGGTGGATCCCCACGGGAACGCCAGCACGTACTACTACCAGCCGGAGATCAACTACTACGGGCTCAACCAGAATGTCACGACCGCCGGAACCGAATACACGGCGGGCGGATATCCCCTGCGGATCGAGTACGGCCTGCGGCTGAAGGACGGCAGTGTCTACGGTTCCGCACCCACGAATCAGGTCGTCTTCGAAACCGCGGAGCGCTGCCTCCCGTCCGGAGCGGTGACCTGTGCTCCTGAGCAACTGAACGCCACGACAGCCTCGTCCTGGCCGGACGTCCCCTTCGAACAGATCTGTGCCAAGGACAAACCCTGTGACTACGGTTCACCCGCCTTCTTCACCCGCAAGCGGCTGACCACGGTCCGGACGCAGTACAACAACGCGGGCACCCAGACCGACGTCGACGTCTGGAACCTGGCCCACACGTTCCCCGGAACCGGGGACGCTTCGCCGTCCGCGCTGTGGCTCTCCTCGGTGACCCACACCGGGAAGGGCGGCGGCGGAAGTATCACGCGCCCCGCCACCACGTTCGGCGGATTCATGTTCGCGAACCGGGTCGACACGGCCAACGATCAGTACTCCCCGATCACCCGCTACCGGGTCAACGAGATCAGGACCGAGACCGGCGGGCGGATCGGTGTCGCCTACTCCGGCCCTGATTGTGTCGCGGGGACACGCATGCCCGCGTCACCCGAGACCGACACCATGCGTTGCTACGCGTCCTTCTGGAGCCCTCCGTCGGCGAAGGACCCGGTCCTCGATTGGTTCCACAAGTACGTCGTCACGGACATTTCCGAAGAAGACCTGACCGCGGGTGGAGTCGCGGTCAAGACCCACTACGACTACCTCGGCGACGCGGCCTGGCACTACGACGAGGGCCAGTTCACGCCGAAAGAGCGGAAGACCTGGAGCCAGTGGCGTGGCTACGGCGTCGTGCGGACGTCCATCGGCCATCCGTCCGCCACGCAGACGGTGACGGAGTCGCTGTATCTGAGAGGGATGGACGGTGACCACCTGCCGAACGGCGGCAAACGCGCGGTCTCCGTCGAGGACTCCGAAAAGGGAACGATCGTCGATCAGGATCCCTTGCAAGGGTTCCTCCGCGAGTCCAGGACCTATCTTCCCGGTACGACGACGGTGGACAACGCGGCCATCAACGACCCCTGGGTACGCGGCCCGACGGCGACGAGCGCGGACGGCCTGCTCAAGGCGCATTCGGTGGATACCGCGACCGTGCGAGGACGCACTCTGCTTTCCGACGGCAAGACCTATCGCCGCAACCAGGTGAACAAGAAGTTCGACGACAACGGTCTCGTCATCGAGCAGGAGGACCTCGGTGACACCGGCGTCACCACGGACGACACCTGCACCAAGACGACTTACGTCCCGAACACCGCTACCGGGATGTTCGACAAGTCGAGCGAAGTCGTGATGTTCGCCGGGCTCTGTACCGGTACGGCGACGGCCTCCACGGTCATCACCAACGTCAAGGTCTCTTACGACAAGCAGGCGTTCGGTGTTCCGCCGGCGGCGGGCGACATCACACGTACCGAAACGTTGAGCGCTTGGGACGCCACGGGCAAGAAGTTCGTGACGACCGCGACGAACGAGTACGACGGTTACGGCCGTGAGACGTTGTCGACCGACGTGTCAGGCGCGGTGACGAAGACCGCGTACACGCACAGTGCCGGAGGACAAGTCGCCGAAATCGCCGTGACGAACCCCCTCGGCTGGGTCTCGACGACCACCAAGGAACCGGCTCGGGGGAACCCGGTGTTCTCAGTCGACGTGAACAAGGTCCGCACGGACATCACCTACGACGCGTTGGGGCGCAAGACAGCGGTCTGGAATCCAGGGCGCAGCAAGCTCGATGGCGACAAGGCGACGGCGACCTTCGAATACACCGACGCATCCACGTCGCCTGTCGCCGTCCCCACGACGGTGGCGACGAAAGCGCTGCAGGACAACGGTGAGTACACGACGTCGTACGCGATTTACGACGGTCTCGGACGGACGAGGCAGGCACAGTCCGCGGCGTCCGGTGGTGGACGGATCATCAGCGACACCGTCTACGACTCGCGCGGTCTTCCGTTCAAGACGAACAACGGTTACTTCAACAGTGCTTCCGGGCCCGTGGCGAAGCTCGTGACCGTCGCGGACAACACGGTGCTGAACCAGACCGTGACGGAGTACGACAGCCGTGCCCGTGTGACGGCGTCGATCCTGATGTCGAAGGGCGTCAAGCAGTGGCAGACCTCGACGATCTACGGCGGCGACCGGGTCACGACCATCCCGCCGCGGGGCGCGTCTCCGCAGACCGTGGTGACCGACGTACACGGCCAAACCGTCCAGCGGCTTCTTCACACGGACGGTTACACACCGGGGGCGGCCAATCCGGCCGACGCGACCAATTACACGTACAACGCCGCGGGCGCCATGACGTCGATGGCCGATGCCGCCGGTAACGTCTGGTCGACCGGCTACGACTTGCGCGGCCGAAAGATCTGGCAGTCCGACCCGGACGCGGGAAAGTCGACCTACACCTATGACGACGGCGGGCAGCTGACGTCGACCACGGATGCCCGCGGCAAGACCGTCGCCTTCAGCTACGACAAGCTCGGACGTAAGACCCAGGTCAACGCGGACTCGGTCACCGGCACCAAATTGGCGAGCTGGACCTACGACACGGTTCCCAACGGGATCGGCTCGCCCGCTTCGTCGACCCGGTGGGTGGGCGCGGACGCGTATGTCACCCGCGTAGTGGCGTATGACAAGTACGGAAGGCCGACCAAGAAAGCGGTCGATGTTCCCGCGGCCGAAAAAGGTTTGGCCGGGACTTACGAGTTCAGTACCGCGTACACGGCGACGGGCGCTGTCGCGTCCACTGTGAGCCCGAAGGCCGGCAACCTGCCGCTCGAACACGTCCGGCACACCTACAACGAGCTCGGACTGCCGTCGACGACGTACGCGATCGACTCTTCGGGAACCACCACGAACCTGGTGTCGAAGACCGACTACACCTCTTTCAACGAGATGTCCCGCATGCAGTTCGACGGGGAGAAGTCCACCGCGAACGTCGGCGTGACCCAGACCTACGACGAGGTCACCCGGCGCCCGCAGACGACCACCGTGAACCGGGCGACGCAGGTCGGATCGCAGCTGACCAACCGGACCTACGGCTACGACCCGGCGGGCAACGTCACGAAGATTTCGGACACCCCGTCAGGGGCGCCGGCCGACACCCAGTGTTTCGAATACGACTATCAGCGGCGGTTGACCGAGGCATGGACTCCGTCGTCGAGTGACTGCGCGACGGCGAAGTCGGCGTCCTCACTCGGTGGTGCCGCGCCGTATTGGAAGTCGTACTCCTTCGACAAGACCGGGAACCGCACGAAGGAGGTCGACCACAAGTCGACCGGTGACGTGACCAGCACCTCCACCTATCCGGCGGCAGGGCCGAGCGCGGTCAAGCCACACGCCCTGCAGAAGGTGGACACGAGCGGCCCCAACGGAACCTCGACGAGCGGCTACACCTACGACGAAGCCGGCTCGATGCTGACGCGGAACGTCGGCGGTGACACCCAGACGTTCAGCTACGACCACGAGGGAAGAACCGCCGGTGTCACAGCGCCGACAGGGGAGAGCAAGTACCTCTACGACGCCGACGGCAACCGGCTCGTCACCCGCGCCCCGACCGGCACCACGTTGTCGATCGGCGATCTCGAGCTGGTCGTCACCACCGGCACGACCGGTGTTTCGGCGACCCGGTTCTACCAGCACGGCGGGGTCCAGGTCGCGGTGCGAGTCGGTGGCTCCGCCCTCAAATGGATGCTCGGTGATCTCCACGGAACGAACGGCCTGGCCATCACCGCGGGGACGCTCACACCCACTCAGCGCTACATGGACCCGTTCGGCAATGCACGCGGCCCGGCCCCGTCCACCTGGCCGGACAAGCACGGTTTCGTCGGCGGCTACCAGGACGCGACCGGTCTGACCCACCTGGGCGCACGCGAGTACGACCCGGCGCTCGGCCGGTTCACCAAGACCGACCCGGTCCTGGATCCGGCGGTTCCGCAGCTGTGGAACCCCTACGCCTACGCGAACAACTCGCCGGTGACCATGACGGACCCGTCGGGCATGTCGGCCTGCTTCCACATGGGTGAGGACGGCCTGTTCTGCCGCGAAGGCACCGAACAAGCTGATTATTGCAATGCCAGGGGCAGCAAGAGCTGCACCGTCATGGCCAGCTCCCCCTCTTCGCCGCAGGGCAAGAAGTACGCGGCCGAGCAGCGGGAAAAGGCCAAGCGGGGCTACAACGAGAAGTCCTACAAAGAGGCGCAAGCCGTCGTGAAGAAGTCCAAATGGGACGTCTTCATAGACGCGGCCGGTGAGCTGATCAAGAGCCTCATCGGCTGGGACGACATCATGGGCTGCATCGAGGGCTCGGTCGGCTCGTGCATCAGCACCCTCCTCAACTTCATCCCCTGGGGCAAGATCCTGAAGGTCGGCGAGATCGTCGCGAGCTTCTGGAAGGGCGCGCGTGCTCTAGCGACCTTCGGCCGTGAGGTGGAGAAGGCTCAAAAGGTCATCGCCGATACCGAGCGCATCCTCTCCGACGCCGCGATGGCGGCGAACGCGGTGCAAGTGGTGGTCGCCGTGAGCGAAGGCGAGGGCGTCGTCGGTGCCGCGGCCGCGGCCATGGGCGGTGCCGCCGCGGCCAGTGACTCGGACTGCAACAGCTTTGTCCCCGGCACACAGGTCTTGATGTCGGATGGCACGACGAAGCCGATCGAGCAGGTGACGCTTGGCGATCAGGTGCAGGCCACAGACCCCGAGACCGGTGAGACCACGGCTCGGAAGGTCGTCGCCACGATCATCGGACAAGGGCAGAAGCGTCTGGTCGAGATCGGCATCGCCGCCGAGGCGCCGATCGTCGCCACCGATGGTCACCCGTTCTGGGTCCCCGACCTGCGGAAGTGGGTCCCCGCCAGTGAGCTGACGGTTGGCAGCTGGTTGCAAACCGGCTCTGGCAGCTGGGTTCAGGTCACCTTCACCCGAACTTCGGACACGTCCGCTCGCGTCCACAACTTCACTGTCGATGCCGACCACACCTACTATGTGGTTGCGGGAGCCGTCGCGCTCCTCGGGCATAACGCGTCGCGCTGTGGGCCAGGCTCGCGTCCGAATATGAATTTCACCCCGGCGGGCAAACGCGAGGTGTGGACCGAGAACGCTGGTGCTCACAATGGTGTATACACATGCGAGTCCTGCGGAGTCGAGGTAGTCAAACCGACGAGGCACCAGCGAGGGGTGACGCCTCCGGTGAACGAGGGTCAAGTTGATCATGTGGTGCCGAAGTCGCATAATGGTTCCGGTGATCCCTCGAATGGGCAGCTGCTGTGCCGAGTGTGCAATCGAGCGAAGTCGAATAAGTGGTGGTGAGCAGCATGCAACATGACAATTCATGTGAACTTTGTGGTGCCGATCGAGAGAGCTCTGTGGCCGAAATTCCGCAGGCGGTTCGGTTGATCTCCGATATCAGGGAGTATGGCTACCATAAAGTCGGAGTCTTCTCGGAGGTCGACCATGAGCCGGACTTCAGCTATACGGTGGGTCTCGAACACCTGCTCGGGCATTCCGAGGTCTTGGTCATGGGGCTCGAAATCGAAGTAGAGTTCGCCATCATTGACAGCCTGGTCGAGCTGGTGAGATCCGGTGCCGAGTTCGGGGATATGATTCGCTCGGATTCTGTTCTGGACGGTAAGGAAGTCTGTTTCCGTCTTTTGGACAAAACCCTCTATGCGGAATATGTTCAGCAGGCTGTGAACTTCTACAGGACGGAAGATTTTTCAGTACTGGCGGTGTACTGGCCGGATGAGAATGGGCTTTTTCCGTGGGAGGAAGGGGTCTCTGCTTATCTCGTGGAACGGCAACCCGTCTTGTGGTCGGTTTCCGGTGGTGACTAGCGGGTGAGCGCTCACTCGGTTCCGCTCGCGCCGGCCGTGATCGACGGCTCTGAGAACTGAATCGCAACCCTTCTTGAGTAGCCGTACTCAAGACACCGAGGTGCCGTCGGCGCGACCTTGGTACGCATGACTAAAACCTCCGCAGCGCCTCCCACCACCGTCGCGTTCTTCGTCCAGGCCGCCCTCTCGTTCGGCTTGGCGCTGCTCGCGGTCGTCGTCGGCATCTGGTATCTGCCGGTCGACGGCTGGGTTCGGGGCTTCCTCGCTCTCGGCATGCTTTTCTTGACCACTTCGGCGTTCACTCTCGCCAAGTGCATCCGTGACCGGCAGGACGAGAACACCGTCGTCAGCAGAGTCGACCAGGCCCGCGTCGACAAGCTTCTCGCCGAGCACGACCCCTTCAAAACGCCCGCGCTCTAGCCTGCCCAGAGGCGCGACTAGATTCTCGGCCATGGTCTTGACCAGGGGGATTCGCCGCGTTCAGGTGAACACATGGGCACTGCTCGGCGTGGCGATCGTGTGGGTCGCCGTCAACTTGCGGTGGATCATCGTCTATCGCCGGGGGCAGATCCTCGAAATCGACGAGGCCGGCTACATCGGTATGGCCCTCAACGACCACTACGCGGCTGTACGCGACGGAGTCCTCGGTTGGATCCAGGCCGTCGAGGCACCTGGAATCCAGGCCCCGGTCACTCCCGCGCTGACGTCGTTGCAGTTCTTCGTGACGGGGACGAGTGTGGTGGCCGCCTTCATCGTGCCGATGCTGGCGGGTCTGGCGATCGTCTTGCTGACGCACGCGGTGGCGAACCGGGTGGCGGGCCGGCCGTTCGCGTGGTTCGCCACCGCGCTGGTCGCCACGCTGCCCGGCGTGATCGTCGACGCGAGGGCGTACCACTTCGGCGCGCCGGCGGCCGCGGTGACACTGGCGGCCGTTTACTTCCTCATTCGTTCCGAGGGGCTGACAAAGACCAAGTCGACGATCGCCTTTGGTGCCTTCGTCGGGCTGATGCCGCTGACGAGGACGATGATCATCGCCTTCGTGCCCGCTCTCGTACTCGCTGCCTTCCTCCAGGCCGTGTTCGGACCGGATCGTAAGAAGAGCTTGACGCGTTTCGGGATCGCCGCGGTTGTCGCCGCCGCGGTCGCCGCGATCTGGTTGATCCCCAACGGTGCGCAGGTCTACCGCTATCTGACCGGCTTCGGCTATGGGCCGCAGTCCGCCGAGTACGGGACCGAGGCGGGGATCTTCAACCCGGCGGCCTGGGCATACCGGCTGCGGCTCCTGACCCTTGAGCAGTATCTGCCGCACGTCCTCTTCATCTGTGCCGGGCTCGTCGTGGCGATCTTCGTCGCGATCCGCAAGCTGAAGGGTGGGCAGGCGAAGGAGACGATCAAAGCGATGGTCGCGTCGCCGCTGTTCCCGCCCGCGGTACTCGTGGCGGAGGGTGTGATGGCCTTCGTGACGTCCAAGACCAACGGGAACGGGTTCACGCTCCCGCTGGTCCCGTCGATGACGCTGGTCGCGCTGTGGGGGCTCTATCGCGTGCATGGCCGGCTTCGTAAGGCGCTGCCTGTCGTGGTCGCGGTGATCAGCGTGGTGGCGCTGGTCCCGCAGCTGGATCTGCGAGCGCCGACCGCGCGGCTGTGGGAGGCCGAGTTGCCGTTGTTCGGCCGGGTGATCGTCACCGACGGCCGAGGTGCCCCGCAGAAGTTCGCGGGGGTCGGGCTCGAGACCGATGTTCCGGAGCCGGTGAGCGCGGAGGACGCGAAGCAGTGGATCGTCGCCGCGGACTGGGCGGCGCAGCAGATCGTCGACCGGCACGCGATCCGCGGCGTGACGGCCTTCGGGTTCCGTGACCTGATCTTCAATACGAACACGGTTCAGCTGGCCGTGCTCCGGAAGCTGGGTTACGGCGTCGCCGCGCCGCAGATCAGGCCGGTCGAAGCGGGGAACACACGACCGGACTACGAGCGCTGGCTGACCAGGTATCAGGACAGTATTTCCGGCGACGCGAGCGCCGCCTGCCTGCTGTTCACCGCGACCGGCTTGAACAACGAGTTCGTGCCGAAGGTCGATCCATCCGAGATGGCGGCCGCTGCCACCGCCACGGGGTTCAGCCCGGTCGCGACGCACGCCCTACCGAACGGTCGGCTGGTGACCCTTTGGCATCGGCCGCAGCCGGCCTGCGTGCCCTCTTGAGCACGAGGGCGCACCGGTCTTCACCGGTGCGCCCTCGCCCGCATATGCACAAATCCGAATTACTACGGTCGTGTGACTCCGCTCACCGAACCTGTAGCACTTAGTAACCGCCACGATCGCCCGACAGGGGCCGAAGAAAGACCGAGAAGGTCGACGTGCCCCATGCCCACCCGAGAAGGTGAGGTGAACGAACCGTGGGGGTCCGGGGGGCTCGGCCCCCCGGGAATTATGGTGAGCAAGGCATGGTCCAGGCGTTCCCTGGACACACCGCGCCCACTTGCGAGCGGATGACGGGATTCGAACCCGCGACCCTCACCTTGGCAAGGTGATGCGCTACCAGCTGCGCTACATCCGCATGTCCTGCTCTGCTCCGGCACTCGTTTGAAGCAGTGGAACAACCATACACCGACCGTCAGTAGCGGTTTCGACCCACCCCTGGAGGTGCTTCGGTGTCACACCTGGCGTACAAGGGGTGACGACGGCTGCATACCTCCGTATGGTGTCCCCATTCGACCGAATGGTGAGTCCTTCGGGGAGGAGGTGCCTGGCCGGATGACCGAGCAGGGCACGGTGCCGCTTCAGGCGGCCTCGGAATCCGATGAGCAGGCATTGCTCCAGCGTCTCCGTGATGGGGAGGACGCCGCCTTCGGGGAGCTTTTCGAACGTCATGCCGCCGCGGTGCGGCGGCTGGCCCGCAGTCTTGCCTCCGATCGGTCGGAGGCGGAGGACATCACGGCCGAGACCTTCTTCCGGGTGCTTCAGGCGTTGCGCCGGGGTGCCGGGCCGCGGGATTACGTGCGGGCCTATCTGCTGACGGTGGCTCGCCGGGTGTCGTGGGAATGGCATGGCGCGCGTCGTGACGTGCCGGTGAGCGACGACGAGCTGAGTTTCCGGGCCGGGGCGGGGGCGGACACGAACGCCCGTACGGCCGAGCATTCGCTGATCACGACGGCTTTCACGAGTTTGCCCGAGCGGTGGCGTTCGGTGCTGTGGCAGACCGAGGTCGAGGGCGAGCAGCCTGCCATGGTCGCGCCGCATTTCGGGTTGAGCGCGAACGCGACGGCGGCGTTGGCCAGGCGGGCGCGGCAGGGGTTGCGGGCCGCGTACCTGCAGGCGCATCTGTCGGTGAGCCGCGGGCCGGATTCGTGCCGGTCGGTGGTGGAGAAGCTGGGCGGGTTCACCGCGGGCAGCGTCACCGGGGCCGAGGCGCGCCGGATCAAGACCCACCTGATCGGGTGCCAGTCCTGCCGGGCGACGCACGACGAGCTGCGTGACGTCTGTTCGTCGCTGCGGGCGCACGCCGGTGTGGTGGCCTTGCTGGTGCCGGCTGCCGCGGGGGCCCACGCGAGCGGGGCGTTGTCCGGGCTCGCCGCGTCGGTCAAGGGGCTTCTGCTCGGGTCGAAGGTGAAGGTCGGCTTGGCGGTGGCGTCGACGGCCGCCGCGGGCGCGGTCGGGATCGTCGCCGGTCCGGCCGTGTTCGGCACGGACGTGACGCACACAGTCGGCCTGTCCGGAGGCGGCTTGCCCGAGCTGGCGCTGCTGCCCGCACAGGTCGCGCCGCCCGCGCAGGGGCAGCCGGTGGAGCTCCCGCCGCAGCGGATCGCCGAGGACCAGATGCACGGCAAGGGCGCCCAGCCGGTCAAGACCGGGTTGGGCCCGAACGGCCGGAACGCCGAACTCGGCGTGGCCGACATGCCGAGCCTGCCCGGCGTGGGCACGTCGCGGAAGGAACTCGGCGGCGGTGACGTCGTACGGCCTCCGTCCGGGCAGACTCCGTCGCAGGAGGAGACCACGCCGCTGAACGAGGGTCCGGAAACCGGCTCGAACCAGACCACTTCGAAGCGGGACGACGTCCCGCCGGGTGAATCGCTCAATCCCACCGAAGAGTCGCTGAGCCCGACCACGACGACGACGCCGCGGGACTCGACGACCGAGCCGTCAAAGCCTTCGGAGTCGAACACGCCGGAGTCGACGACCGACCCGGAAGGGTCCTCTTCGCCGGCGACCGGCACCCCCGACAGCGCGACCGGGACGCCGTCGGAAGACGAGCAGAGCCCGGTGAAACCGACTTCCCACTATCCGGAACCAGGCGTCGACTACCCGACCTGCCCATAACGCCCGAGCGGGGATATCGCCTCCGAACTCTCGCGAATCCGGCCGCCGTCACGGTACGGTGGAGCTCGCTCACGACGAGCGAGCGGCCGCGCGGGAGGCGACTGAATGAACCGGCTGGTGCACGGCGAGGACGGCCGTGACTGGGTGGTCCGAGCCCAGATGGAATGGCGTGCTCCCGCGACAGCGGACGATTTCGAGCACGATGTGGCTGGCAGCTACGGCCCGGGTATCGCGATGGTCGCCGTGACGGCGCTGCTCGCGATCGTGCTCATCATGTGGACACCCGCCGACGTGAGAATCCCGTCCTGGGTTCCGCTGGCGCTCCTGCTGGTCGCGTTGTTCTTCCCGTTGCGGTGGATCCTGCGCCGCCCGTGGACCGTGGTCGCCGAGACCGAGGGCGATCTCGCGGGTGACCGGCCGTCCGAGCGCTGGGTGGGCACCATCCGCGGCATGTTCACCGTGCGCGGCGAGGTTTCGAAGATCAGCAAGACGATCCAGAAGCATTCGCTGCCGGATTTCGACGGCCCGCTGCACCCGGTGGAGTAGTCGCGGCGGCCTGAACGCGCGAGACTGGGGCCATGCCCGAGTTACCCGAGGTCGAAGCGCTCGCCCACCACCTGCGTGAACACGCGGTGGCCAAGACGGTCTTCCGCGTCGACGTGTCGTCCCTCAGCGTGCTGAAGACGGCGACACCGCCGTGGACGGAGCTGCACGGCCGGGAGGTCACCGGGGCCGGCCGCTTCGGCAAGCATCTGGATCTCGTCGCCGGGGACCTCCATCTGGTCGTCCATCTGGCGCGGGCGGGCTGGCTGCGCTGGTCCGACGCGTTGTCGCCGACGCCGCTCAAACCCGGCAAGGGGCCGATTTCGCTGCGCGTCCACCTCGACGCGGCCGCCGGGCCGGGGTTCGACCTCACCGAGGCCGGGACGAAGAAGGGGCTGGCGGTCTGGATCGTGCGTGACCCGGAGAAAGAGGTCGCCAGCATCGCGCGGCTCGGGCCGGACGCGCTTTCGCTGGACCGCACGGGGCTCGAGAAGTTGTTCGCCGGGCGCACCGAACGGCTGAAGACGGCGCTGACCGATCAGTCGCTGATCGCCGGGATCGGCAACGCCTACTCCGACGAGATCATGCACATGGCGAAGCTTTCGCCTTACGCCACAGCCGGAAAGCTGTCCGAAGGAGCGCTCGACGGGCTCTCGGAGGCGATCCGCGAAGTGCTGACCAGCGCGGTGACGCGTTCGGTCGGCCAGTCCGCGGCCCGGCTCAAGGGGGAGAAGCGGTCCGGGCTGCGGGTGCACGCGCGGACCGGGCTGCCGTGTCCGGTCTGCGGCGACACGATCCGCGAGATCTCGTTCGCGGACAAGTCGTTCCAGTACTGCCCGACCTGCCAGACCGGCGGGAAGCCCCTCGCGGACCGGCGGATGTCGCGCCTGCTCAAGTGAGTCCGGCCGCGGTCGTGTTGTCCGTCCAATCACGTGTGTCGTCCGCCGGATCACGCGTGTCGTCCGTTCAGTCACGTGACATCGCCGGTACTGCACCTCAGCACAGGGCGGCCATCACTGCGGGCATCGGGGGCTTCGGCACTCGCTGCCCGCCGTGCAGTTCCGCGGCGAGGTCGTACACGTTCAGCGCCAGCACGATCTGCTTCGAGCCGTCTTCGGTACTCATCGAGACGCTGTAGAACCCCGGCCCGGCGCCGGTGTTCCCCCACACCGTCTTCGGCCCGCCCGGACAAGGCAGATCGAGCGTCTCGACGCCGGCGCCGTACGCGCCGAACTCGCCGGACGGCACGAGCCGCTTGAGTTCGGCCTGTTGCGCGGGTGCCAGCAACCGTCCTGCCAGCAACGCGCGGTGGAACGTCGCGAGGTCGTCGACGGTCGACACCATCGCACCCGCGGTCCAGTCGTACGAAGGGCTGAACACGGTCATGTCCTCGCCGCTCATGTCGTACCCGTGCAGATGCGGACCGCGCAGGAACGGCGACCACAGCGGGAAGTACGTGTGGCCGAGGCCGAGCGGATCGAGGATCCGCCGCTGGATCTCCTCGCGGACGTCGTTGCGGGTGACCTTCTCGATCACCTTGCCCAGCAACAGATATCCGGTGTTCGAGTACTTCACGTCCGTGCCCGGTGCGAACGAGGGCCGGTCGACGAGGGAGCGCCGGATGACCTCCGACGGCGTGATGATGTGGGCCCGGTTCCCCTGGACGAGGTACGGGTCGAAGAAGTGCGGGTCGAGCGGATCGTGCACGCCGCTCGTGTGGTTCAGCAGCATCCGCAGCGTGATCTTTCCGGGCTCGTAGCCCGGTCCGCGTACGACACCGGGCAGCCGTCGCTCCACCGGATCGTCGAGCGACAGCGCGCCTTCGCCCGCCAGCCGCAGCACCACCGCGGCGACGAACGACTTGGTGTTGCTGGCGATCCGGAACCGGTGGTGCGGCCCCGCGGTTTCGCGTGTGGCCGGGTTCGCGTACCCGGCGCCGAAGCGCGAGACCGCCTCACCGTTCCGGACCTGGACGACCGCGCCCGGGAAACCCCCTTCGCCGACCAGATCGCCGACGGCCGCGCGCACCGGATCCGCGGCCGCGGCCGCCGTCCCGCTCGCCAGCAGGACCCCCGCCAGCACCCCCGCCGCGACCTTCCCCGATCCGCGCATTGTGTTCCTCCCCCGGAAGCGATTGCCTGCGGACAGTCTTTCCCGCGCGACGGGGAGTGACCATGGGGACCGCGCCCGGGTCTTGGGTAGGGTCGGCCCCACCCTCGGTTGTCACAACTCAACGGAAAGTGGGGAGCAGGCCTTGCACCCGGTTGGTCGAGCGCAGAGCATGGACGCCGTGTCCGGGCTCGAAATCGCGCAGATCATCCCGTGGGGGGTGGCACTGCTGCTCGGGATCCTCGTCGTCGTCCTGCTGATCAAGCTGCGGCGTCCCGCGAGCATCGTGGAGAACGCCGTCCTGCAGGCCGTCCACCGGATGTCGAAGGCGACACCGGACCTGCGCGAGGGGCTCGACGAGCAGGTCGCCGACAAGATCACCAGCCAGCTGCTGGAGATGCTCGACTGCGTCGCCGTCGGCATCACCGACAGCGAAGGCACGCTGCTGTCCTGGGACGGCGAGGCCAACGACCACTACGTCGACCTCGTCGACGCCATCGGCAACGCGATCCGCAAGCACCGCCGCGAGGTCGTCGCGCACGACAAGATGCCGTGCAACCACCGCGGCACCTGCCGGATGCGGACCGCGGTGATCGTGCCGCTGATCGTCGAGGGCGAGACCGAGGCCGCGTTGCTGGTCGTCGGGCGCACCCGCGGGCGGCTGGTGCAGATGGCGGACGCGGTCGCGCAGTTCGTCTGCACCCAGTTCGAGCTGGCCCGCCTCGACGAATCGAAGAACCAGCTCCAGCAGGCGGAGATCAAGGCGCTGCGCGCGCAGATCTCCCCGCACTTCGTCTACAACGCGCTCAACACCATCTCGTCGCTGATCCGGACGGATCCGGAGGAAGCGCGAGAGCTGCTTCAGGACTTCGCGGACTTCACGCGCTACTCGTTCCGGACGTCGGGCATGTTCACCTCACTCGCCGAGGAACTGCGGAACATCGACCGGTACCTGACCATCGAGAACGCCCGTTTCGGCGGACGGCTCGAAGTGCGGATGAAGATCGCGCCCGAGGTGCTTTCGGTGGTCGTGCCGTTCCTGATCATCCAGCCGCTGGTGGAGAACGCCGTCAAACACGGTCTCGCGTCGAAGCCGTCCGGCGGCTGCGTCACGGTGATCGCCGAGGACTACGGCGCCGAGGCGCTGATCAGTGTCGAGGACGACGGCATCGGCATGGAACCCGCCAAGCTCGCGGATCTCCGCAGCCAGCACCGCACGGGCGCGCACGTCGGCCTCGGCAACATCAACCAGCGGATGCAGCAGGTGTTCGGCCGCGACTACGCGCTCATGGTCGAGACGGCACCCGGCGCCGGCATGAAGGTGACCCTGCGGGTGCCGAAGTTCATGCCCGGGGTGCGGCCGAATCTGCCGGACTTCTCCGCCGACAGCGCCACCGTCCCGCCCCAGGGCGGCCCGAACGAGTCCAGCGGGGTGAGCGGTTCGCGCAGCGGCGTGCTGCCGTCGTGAACGTCGGTAACCTGGCGGTATGAGCGTTGCGGACAAGCTGACCTCCCGTCTCCCCATGATCGGCGATCGGGGTGAACGCAAGGACATCGTCGCCGTGGTGAAGCTGCACGGGGTGATCACGCCGACCCCGTCGCCGCTGGCCAGGGGCGCGATCAACCTCGCCGCCATCGAATCGGCGCTGACGCGCGCGTTCGGGCACGAGCGGTTGAAGGCCGTCGCGCTGCAGATCAACTCACCGGGTGGCGCGCCGACGCAGTCGGGCCTGGTCGCCGAGCGGATCCGTCAGCTCGCCGACGAGAAGAACGTGCCGGTGCTGGCCTTCGCCGAGGACGTCGCCGCGTCCGGCGGGTACTGGCTGGCCTGCGCGGCCGACGAGATCTACGCGCACCGGACGTCGATGGTCGGCTCCATCGGCGTGATCAGCGGCGGGTTCGGGTTCACCGGCCTGCTGGAGCGGTTCGGCATCGAGCGGCGGCTGCACACCGCGGGCGCGAACAAGTCCCGGCTCGACCCGTTCAGCCCGGAGAAACAGGAAGACGTCGAGTGGCTGAAGAAGATGCACGGCCAGCTTCACGAACTGTTCGTCGACTGGGTCACCGAACGCCGTGGTGACCGGCTGGCCGGCTCCGAGGACCTGTTCACCGGCGATGTCTGGCTGGGTGCCCGCGCGGTCGAACTCGGTCTGATCGACGGCGTCGGCAGCCTCCGCCAGGTGATCACCGAGCGGTACCCGGACGCCGAGATCGCGATCGCCGAACCGAAGAAGCCGCTGCTGGCGCGGCTCGGCATCGGCGCTCCCGCCGCGGCGAGCGCGCTGCTGGACGCTGTGCAGTCCAAGGCCGCCTGGAGCCGCTTCGGCCTCTGACCACGTGCAATGAAGGGGCCTTTCATCGCAAATTTTGCGATGAAAGGCCCCTTCATTGCGTCTGCGGTAGGGAGTGGATTCACCCGAACGGTGGTAGGCGTAAGTGGTTCAGACCAGGTCTCATATCGGACATACCGCTTTGTTGTGAACGGCAACAAACCTCGACAGCGTTGACGAGGAGGTCCGATGTCCGTTACTTCTCCCCGAACGAGCCGCTGGAAGATCGCGCTCGCCGCGACCGCCGGGGCGGCTTTGATCACCGTCCCCCTGACTCTGCCCGCTTCCGCCGCCGTCCCGCCCCCGCCGTCCGGCTGGACCACCGTGTTCACCGACGACTTCACCGGTGCCGCGGGTTCGCTCCCGTCGAGCGCGAACTGGATCATCGACACCGGCCACGGCTACCCCGGCGGCCCCGGCAACTGGGGCACCGGCGAGATCCAGAACTACACCGCGAACCCCGCGAACCTCGCCCAGGACGGTTCCGGGAACCTGCGGATCACGCCGCGGCGTGACGGTGCGGGCAACTGGACCTCGGCGCGGATCGAAACACAGCGCACGAACTTCAAGCCGCCCGCGGGCGGCGCGCTGCGGATCGAAGGCCGCATCCAGATGCCGAACGTCACCGGCGCCGCCGCGCTCGGCTACTGGCCCGCGTTCTGGGCGCTGGGCTCGCCGTATCGCGGCAACTACTGGAACTGGCCCGCCGTCGGCGAGTTCGACATCATGGAGAACGTCAACGGGATCAACACGGTCTGGGGTGTGCTGCACTGCGGCGTCAACCCCGGTGGCCCGTGCGACGAGACGACCGGTCTTGTCGGCAGCCGCACTTGCCCCGGCGCGAGCTGTCAGAGCGCGTTCCACACCTACACCTTCGAATGGGACACGAGCGTCAGCCCCAACGTGTTCCGGTGGCTGGTGGACGGCCAGCAGTTCCACTCCGTCAACCAGAACCAGGTCGACGCCACGACGTGGGCCAACATGACGAACCACGCGGGCTACTTCGTGCTGCTGAACGTCGCCATCGGCGGCGCGTTCCCGAACAACAACTCCGGCACCACCACGCCGGGGCCGGGGATCGTGCCGGGGCATCCGATGCTCGTCGACTACGTCACCGTCCTGACCCGCGGCGGCGGCACGACGCCCACGACCACCACGCCGACGACGACCACGGGAAGTCCCGGCGGCGGCAGCGCGTACAGCCAGATCCAGGCGGAGTCCTACGGCCAGGCGGCCGGGATCGCCAAACAGGCCACGTCCGATTCCGGCGGTGGCCAGAACATCGGCCCCGCGGGCAACGGGGACTGGGCGCTGTACCCGGGCATCGATTTCGGGACACAGACCGGCAGGCAGTTCCAGGCGCGCGTCGCGTCCGGTGCGGCGGGCGGCGTGAGCGGCCTCGTCGAAGTCCGGCTCGACAGCCGGTCCAACCCGCCTGTCGGCAGCTTCGCCGTCGCGAACACCGGCGGCTGGCAGAGCTGGCGGACCGTTCCCGCGAACATCAGCGGGATCACCGGGAAGCACGACGTCTACTTGACCTTCACCAGCGGCCAGCCCGCCGATTTCGTGAGCGTCAACTGGTTCACCTTCACCCCGTGAAGGGATAGGTGTGGCACGGCGAGGCGGTTCGTGTCACCGGAAAAGATGACGGCACCGGCCACCCCGGGCGCGGGGGTGCCGGTGCCGTCCTTTTCGTTCGACTTTCGGCCGGCGGGCTGGACAAGGAACGCGGCAATGGGCAGGATGCGTCTCACTGTGAGTGCTCACGATGACACCCGGAAGCTCATTGTCCTGGCGGTGGACGATGAGCCCAAAGGGCTAGACGAACTCGTCCACTGTCTCCGGAACAGCCCGCACGTCGCCCTGGTCTATCCGGCGATCGACGCTTCGGAGGCGCTGCGCCTGCTGTCCGCGGACGATCCGAGGCTGGCCGACCGCAAGTCGCGGGGCCTGCCGATCGTGGACGCGGTGTTCGCCGACATCGACATGCCCGGCCTGTCCGGGATGGAGATGTCGCGCGTGTTCGCCGCGCTGCGCCCGTCGCCCGCGCTGGTGTTCGTGACAGGGCACGCCGAAGAGGCGGTCAACGCCTTCGACCTCGGCGCGCTCGACTACGTGCTGAAGCCGTACCAGCAGGATCGTCTCGACCGCGCGATCACCCGCGTGATCGACAAACTCGCCGCCAACGCCGCGCCGAAGTTCGGCGCCGAGGGCGGGCCGGGGCAGGTCAAGAACGACGACGAGGTCATCCCCGTCGAGCTCGCGGGCACCACGAAGCTGATCCCGCGGTCTTCGGTCCGCTGGGTCGAGGCGCAGGGTGACTACGCCCGGTTGTTCACCAACGACGGCAGCCACCTGGTCCGCATCCCGCTCGCGCAGCTCGAGGAACGCTGGGAGAAGGCGGGTTTCGTCCGGATCCACCGGTCGTTCCTGGTCTCGCTGCCGCTGATCACCGAACTGCGCATGGGCCAGGGCGGCTACCAGGTCGTGATCGGTAACGAGGAGAAGGTGCTGCCGGTGAGCCGCCGTCACACGCGCGCGCTCAAGGACAGGCTGGTCGGCGCCAACCGGTCGACGTGACCGACGACTTCTACCGCCGCGTCAACGGCGTCCGCGAGCCGGACCCGACGCTGGGCAAGAGCAGGAAACCGGCGGTGCCCGAGGGCGCCGCCGTCGAGCCCGTGCCAGGTGCGCCATCCGGCCCGAAGCACGAGCAGGTCAAACCCGAACATCACGCGAAACCCAAGCGGCAGCGGGTGATCCTCGCCGATCCGCGGCAGGCCACCAGCACCCTGCGAGCCAGGGTCGAACTCGAAGAACAGACCAGCTGGGGCAAGCTCCTGATCAAGGATCTGGTGAAGATCCAGCTGCGGACGGCCTCCCTGCTGGCGCTGCTGGTGATGGTCACGCTGTGTTCACTTCCCGTGCTGTTCTATCTGATCCCGTCCTTCGGGCGGGTGGCCGTCGTGGGCATTCCGTTGCCCTGGCTGATCCTCGGGGTGGCGCCGTTCCCGTTCCTGTTCGGCATCGGCCTCTGGTACAACCGGCTCGCCGAACGACACGAACGCGACTTCGTCGACATGATCGAGAACTGACCGCGGAGCTGCACATGCGAGGATCCTTGGCGTGATCAGAGGTGAGGTCGGCTCAGCCACACGGTCTCGAAGCGCGCCGGCGCTGAGAGACTTCACAGTCGCGCGCCCTCTTTCGGCCGAAGGCCACGGAAACGCGGCGGCAGGGCGCCTCCCAGCCTTCGTGAGATACCAGCATCACTGCGCTCTGTCGACGCGTTTCCGTCAGCGCGCGATCAAGAGTCACTGTCAGCGCGCGATCAAATGACGCTGAATCCGTGGGCCATCGCCGGCATCGTGCTGGTGGCGGTCCTGACCTTCTACCTGGGGCATCGCTCCTCGAGGTCGGCAGTCAGCACGCACGACTTCCTCGTCGCGCGGCGCACCGTGCGGTCCCGGCGCAACGCCGCCGCGATCTCCGGCGAGTACCTGTCCGCCGCGTCGTTCATGGGTGTCGCCGGCATCGTGCTCAAGGACGGCGCCGACGCGCTGTGGTTCCCGATCGGGTTCACCGCGGGCTATCTCGCGCTGATGCTGTTCGTCGCCGCGCCGCTGCGGCGGTCCGGCGCCTACACGCTGCCGGACTTCGTCGAGATGCGGCTGGGTTCGACGATGCTGCGCCGGGTCTCGACGGCGTTCGTGGTGTTCATCGGGATCCTTTACATGGTCCCGCAGTTGCAGGGCGCCGGGCTGACGCTGGCGACGATCCTGCCCGTGCCCGCGTGGGCGGGCGCGATCCTCGTGACCTGCGTGGTCGGCTTCAACGTGATCGCGGGCGGGATGCGCGCCATCACCGTCGTCCAGGCCTTCCAGTACTGGCTGAAACTGTTCGCCATCGCTGTGCCGACGTTCATCCTGTGCATCGTGTTCCTCGGCGCCGGCGCGCCGGGCAGCGCGCGTCCGCTGGGGCAGCCCGCGCCGCCGACGTTCCTCGAGAACACCACGGTCTCGGTGCAGGCCGACGTCACGCTGAAGGTCACCTCGGTGACCGTGCTCGAGGCGTACGGGCAGGTGGAAGGCGCGCGCGCCAACGGTTTCGCGGTGTGGACGCCGGAGGCCGGGCACAAGGTCGAGAAGGGCACGACGCTGAAGTTCACCGCGGGCACGCCGGTGCCGGTGGTCAGCGACGCGCCCGCGTCCAACGGCGACTGGCTGCGGCCGGGTTCGGGCAGTCTCACCGATCTGCTGCAGGTCTATTCGCTGATCCTCGCGACCTTCCTCGGCACCATGGGCCTGCCGCACGTCCTGGTCCGCTTCTACACCAACCCCGACGGCAAGGCCGCGCGCCGCACGACGGTGCACGTCCTGCTGCTGCTCGGGCTGTTCTACCTGTTCCCGACGCTGCTGGGCGCGCTGTCCCGGATGTACGTCCCGGAACTGCTGGTGACCGGCAAGACCGACGCCGCCGTCCTGCTGCTGCCCTCCGCGGTCCTCCCCGGGTTCTGGGGGCAGATTTTGGGCGCGGTGACCGCGGCCGGTGCCTTCGCGGCGTTCCTGTCGAGTTCGTCCGGGTTGCTGGTGAGCGTGGCCGGGGTCGTGTCCACCGACGTCCTGCCCGGCCGGGTCCGCGATTTCCGGGTGGCGACGGCGATCGTGGCGCTGATCCCGTTCGCGCTGGCCGTGCTGCTGCCGTCGGAGGACCTGTCGCTTTCGGTCGGGATGTCGTTCGCGCTGGCCGCGTCGACGTTCAGTCCGTTGCTGCTGCTCGGGGTCTGGTGGCGGAAGCTCAGCTGGCCCGGCGCGCTGGCCGGGATGCTCGTCGGCGGTGGGCTGGTGCTGACCGCGCTGGTGGTCAACATCGTCAGCAAGTACACCGGCGGCTGGGCGCCGTGGTTCTCGAACCAGCCCGCGCTGATCACCGTGCCCGCCGCGTTCCTGACCACCTATGTGGTGAGCCGCGCGACCGGCTACGGGCGGCCGGACGACGTCCACGGCGTGATGCTGCGCCTGCACGCGCCCGATCCGCTCGGCTTCATGCGCGATCGCGCGGTCGCGCGGTTCGGCCAGGCCGGGGAGGACACAGCGAAGACACAAAAGACCGGTAAAGGCCGTCACCGGAAGTAGCTTCACTCTTTCGAGTCGCGAACCTCTACGCAGAGTCGTACCGTTCACTCAAATGGATTGCCCCTCTCGGGCCCCATGAGGGGCATGATCTTTCGTGACAACGAAATCACCGAATGGTTGCGGCAGGTGGGAGGTCCGACGTGAGCGATACCGATCAAGACCTCGGGTCCGATCCGGAATCCGACTGGGAAAAGGTGCAGGCGAGCCCGGAATTCACCGAGCTGCGACGGCGGCTCCGGGTATTCGTTTTCCCGGTCTCGGCCCTGTTCCTTCTCTGGTATCTGCTCTACGTGCTCCTCGCCGACTACGCGACCGGGTTCATGAGCACCAAGCTCTTCGGCAACATCACCGTCGGCCTGGTCTTCGGCCTGCTGCAGTTCGTGTCCACCTTCGTGATCACCGGCCTCTACGTCCGCTACGCGAACCGCAAACTCGATCCGCTCGCCGACAAGATCCGGCATGAGGTCGAAGGGACCGAACGGTGAATACGCTGGCAGCGGGCGTACAGGGGAGCAATCCGGCGCTCAACATCACCATTTTCGCGATCTTCGTCGCGATCACGCTCGTGATCGTTTTCCGGGCGAGCCGGAATACGAAGACCGCGTCCGACTACTACGCCGCCGGGCGCGCGTTCACCGGACCGCAGAACGGGATCGCGATTTCGGGCGACTACCTTTCCGCGGCGTCGTTCCTGGGTATCGCCGGTGCGATCGCGATCAACGGCTACGACGGATTCCTCTACTCGATCGGTTTCCTGGTGGCGTGGCTGGTGGCGTTGCTGCTGGTCGCGGAACTGCTGCGCAACACCGGCAAGTTCACCATGGGCGACGTGCTGGCGTTCCGGATGAAACAGCGCCCGGTCCGCGCCGCGGCCGCGATCTCCACGCTCGCCGTCTCGTTCTTCTACCTGCTCGCGCAGATGGCGGGGGCGGGCGGCCTGGTGAACCTGCTGCTCGGCATCGAGGGGAACCTCGGCCAGGACCTGGTGATCGCCGTCGTCGGCGTGATCATGATCCTGTACGTGCTGATCGGCGGGATGAAGGGCACCACCTGGGTCCAGATCATCAAGGCCGTCCTGCTCATCGCGGGCACGTTCGCGATGACGTTGTGGGTGCTCGGAAAGTACGGCTTCAACCTGTCCAGCCTGTTCCAGGCCGCCGTCGACAAGGGCGGCCAGACCGGTGAGGCGCTGCTCGGGCCGGGCAAGCAGTACGGGAAGACCGGCACGACGAAGCTCGACTTCCTGTCGCTGGGTATCGCGCTCGTCCTCGGCACGGCGGGCCTGCCGCACGTGCTCATGCGCTTCTACACGGTGCCGACGGCGAAGGACGCGCGCCGTTCGGTGGTCTGGGCGATCGCGCTGATCGGCATCTTCTACCTGTTCACGCTGGTGCTCGGCTACGGCGCGGGCGCGCTCGTCGGCCCCGACGTGATCGCGAAGGCGCCGGGCACGACCAACTCGGCGGCCCCGCTGCTGGCACTCGAACTGGGCGGCCCGATCCTGCTCGGGTTCATCGCGGCCGTGGCGTTCGCGACGATCCTGGCGGTGGTCGCGGGCCTGACGATCACGGCGTCGGCGTCGTTCGCGCACGACGTCTACGCCAACGTGATCAAGAAGGGTAAGACCGCCCCGGACAGCGAAGTCCGCGTCGCGCGGATCACCGCACTGGTGATCGGGGCGGTCGCGATCGTCGGCGGCATCCTCGCGAAGAACCAGAACGTGGCGTTCCTGGTGGCGCTCGCGTTCGCGGTGGCGGCGTCGGCGAACCTGCCGACGATCCTGTACTCGCTGTTCTGGAAGCGCTTCAACACCCAGGGCGCGCTGTGGAGCATCTACGGCGGGCTGAGCGTGTGCGTCATCCTGATCGTCTTCTCGCCCGCGGTCTCGGGTAAGCCCGTCGACGCGAAAACCGGGAAGAGTGCCTCGATGATCCAGGGCGTCGACTTCCACTGGTTCCCGCTGGACAACCCGGGCATCGTCTCGATCCCGATCGCGTTCTTCCTCGGCTGGCTCGGCACCGTGCTGTCCAAGGAGCACAACCAGAAGAAGTACGCCGAGATGGAGGTCCGCTCGCTCACCGGCGTCGGCGCCGAAAAGGCCGTCCGGCACTGAGTGCCTCTTCACGCGCGCGCAACGGGACGGGATGCGAGGATGGCAGGGTGGTGAGCCCTGCTGACATTCCGACCGTCGCCGTCCGTGACCTGCCGAAGGACGGCGTCGCGCTGCTCGACGTCCGCGAGGACGACGAGTGGGCCGCCGGACACGCCCCGGGCGCCAAGCACATCCCGATGGGTGAACTGCCCGCGCGGGTCGGCGAACTCGACGAACTGCCCGACGACCAGCCGGTCTACGTGATCTGCCGCAGCGGCGGCCGGTCCGCCCGCGCCGCCGCGTGGCTCAACGCGAGCGGCTGGGACGCGGTGAACGTCGCCGGCGGGATGGGGTCCTGGAAGCAGGAGGGGCGCCCGATGGTCGGCGAGCATCCCGGCGTCGAACCCGAAGTGCTGTAACCGTGCAGCCAGGCCACTACCCGCCGAGAACACCGGTGCCGCCGGTGCGTCCGGCGCCGATGCGGCAGCCGTCGCACCATCGCGTCCGCTGGGTCGCTTCGCCGCCACCTGGCGCCTGGCCGCAGCGGCGCAAACCCGTGGCCGAGCGCTACTCCGGCCCGCCGTCGTACCCGGTCCCGCCGCGGTGGGGCTTCCCGAACCTGGTCTGGCGCCGCCCGACCGCGGTCCCCGGGACGGCGTCCGGTGAGGTCACCGCGGGGGAGCGGCTGCGGGTGATCACGCGCAGCCTCCTGCCGGTGCTGTGGACCTTCGCCGCCCTCGCCGTCGCCGCCTCGGCGTCGGAGATCTGGCGCTACGTCTTGCTCGTGCAGAGCCGCGACTCCGCGTTGTCGACGTCCGTCGTCTCGGTCTCCGACAGCTTCGTGATCACCACCGGCCTGCTCACGACGATCCTTTCGCTGCTGCCCTCGGGGCTCACCGTGTGGTGGCTGCTCGTGGCGAGGCACGCCGCCGCGGACGCCTCCGGCGAAGTGCCGCCGAGGCCGCAGTGGCAGGTGCTGGTGTTCACGCTGGTGCCGGTGGTGAACCTGATCATGGTGCTGCCGATCGTCGCCGAACTCGAACACGCCGTCCTGCGCCGGACGCGGGAAACGCGGCCGAAGCCGTCGCGGCTCGTGCTGATCTGGTGGGGCGTCTGGATGCTCAACTGGCTGCTGCTCGGGCTCGTCATCGTCTGGCGGTTCCGTGACGGCGTCCAAGCGCTGGCCGACGGCGTCGTGCTCGTCGCGCTGACCGACCTGGCCGCGGCCGGGCTGGCGGTGATGACGGCGCTGCTCGTGAAGCGCATGTCCGGCCTGCTCGCGCCCGTGGCGGAGAAGCGGCTTCGGCTGCTTCGCGTGCTGAAGGTGGACGGGGCTCCGGACCCGGACCGGCGCGAACGTCCGGCCTCCGCACTGCGCTGACGCAAGTTCTCCACTTGACGTTGAATGCGGATCTACGCACTCCGCTGAAAGCGGATCTGTTCTGTAACATGGAGGTATGAGCAGCGAGCAGCAGAAGTGTGACCTGCCCGCCGGGGAGACCGGCCGGGCGAGGTCTGCTGCGAGCGGTCTGTACAAGCCCTCTGCCGCCAGGACGAAGCCTGCTGCGCGGCGATTTCCTCCTGGCGTGAAAACAGGGCTCGCCGGTCATGGGATCCGCAGGCCTGAGCCGGTCGCGGACGAGCCGTCGAAGCCGCACTCACTGCCGCCCTTCTTGGGAATGTTCGAGCTTCCCGCCGATGCGTCCGAGCGCGTGAAGGCCGTGGTACGCGGCCAAGAGGTCGCCTGACTTCACGACGGGAACAAACGAAGGTCGATGGCGCGTCCGATCGTGGTAGACGCTGGTCCGCTCATAGCCATGGTCAGCCGAAAAGATGATCACCATCAGGCGGTGGTCGCGTGGCTCGAGACGGCGGCCACGCGTGATCTGCTGGTGCCGTCGCTGGTACTGACCGAGGTATGCCACTACATCGAGAAGTATCTCGGCGGTGAAGCCGAGGCGGCGTTCATCGAAGGACTCATGCGCTCGCCTCAGTTCGCGATCTATCACCCCATGGACGACGATTTCCGGCGGATGGCCGTGCTGATGCGCCAGTACTCGGATTGGCCGCTCGGCCTGGCGGACGCGGCTGTCGTGGCCACGGCGGAACGGTTGAAAACGGTCGAGGTGGCCACCGTGGATCGCCGGCATTTCGAACACATCAAGCCGGTGCACGTTTCCCATTTCACGCTCTATCCCGAATCTGCGCGCTGACCTGCCGAAAGAGAGCAAGGGACCTTTGCTGTCACCGCCCTCCGCGAGGTGAGCCAGGTCACCGTTGACCTCCAGTCCGCTGGAGGTTCCACAATGACGAGCATGAGCGACGACGGCGTCACCTTCATCAACGTCTTCGAGATTCCCGCGGACCGGGTGGACGAGTTCGTCGAAACGTGGCGAGAGCGCGCGAAGCTGATGCGGGACGCGCCCGGCTTCCGTGACGCCAAGCTCCACCGGGCACTGCTGCCGGATTCGCGTTTCCAGCTCGTCAACGTCACGCACTACGACAGCAAGGAAGCCTGGGAAGCGGCAGGCAAGAACCAGGTGTTCAAGGCGTCGACAGACCGCGCCGCGGAGGTCGCGACCCCCAACGCCGCGCTCTACGAGGTCGTCGTCGAGTACCCCTAGCCCGTGGTGACCGGCAGCGAGCGCAACCCCCGGATCACGAACTCGGGCCGCCGTTCCGGGGTCTCGGCGAGTTTCAAGCCCGGCAGTTTCGAGGCGAGGGCGGCCAGCGCGGCCGCGATCTCCACGCGCGCGAGCGGGGCGCCGACGCAGTAGTGGATGCCCATGCCGAAGCCGAGGTGCGCGTTCGGGGTGCGGCCGATGTCGAGGGTGTCGGGCCGATCGAACACCTTCGGGTCGCGTGCGGCGGCGCCGAGGAGCGCGCCGATCTTCTCGCCCTCGGCCACCCGGAAGCCGGCGATCTCGACGTCGGCGGTCGCCGTGCGCTCGAAAAGCTGGAGCGGCGCGTCGAAGCGGATCAGCTCCTCGACGCACGGGTCCAGCAGATCCGGCGAGGCCACCAGCCGCTCCCACTGGTCGCGGTGGGTCAGCAGCGCGTTGACGCCGTTCCCGATGACGTTCACCGTCGCCTCGTGCCCGGCCATCAGCAGCAGGACCGCGGTCGCGACCAGTTCGTCCTCGGTGAGTTCACCGCGCAGTAGATCGCTGACGATGTCGTCGCCAGGGGAGACCGCGCGCTGCTTCGCGACGTCACGCAGGTAGTCGACGAACTCCGCGGCCGCGGCTTCGGCGGCGTCGCGCTTCTCTTCGGCGAGGCCGTACTCGTACATCTTCACGATGTGGTTCGACCACGTGACCATGCGCGGCCCGTCTTCGACCGGGACACCGAGGAGTTCCGCGATGACCGCGACCGGCAGCGGCTGCGCGAGATGCGCCAGCAGGTCGGCCGAACCGGTCTCGGCGATTTCGGCGGCGAGCCCGTCGACCATGCCGTCCGCGAGTGCGGTGACCATCGGCCGCAGCCGCTGGACGTGCCCGCGGCCGAACGCGCCCGCGATCACCCGGCGCAGCCGCGTGTGGGCGGGCGGCTCGTTCTCCAGCAGTGAGTTGCGGTGCAGCAGGTTGAACGACGCGAACCGCTCCACCGGCAGCGCGTCCTGCCAGATCCGGCCGAGCGCGCGATGCCGCAGGACGGCGGCCGACGCCGCGTGCGACACCGCCACGGCGATGCCGAGACCGTCGTGCCGATGGACTTCGCCGCGCTCGCGGAGATCGGCGAAATACGGGTACGGATTGGCGAGGAAGGCCGGGTCGGCGACGTCGAACACTCGCCGACTGTAACCCGGCCGGGCCGCGCCGGGAGCCCACCCCGACGCGGTCACAGAGCCGTCAGTACAGCCAATAGCCCGGGTAACCGTGGTGATGATGGAAATGGTGATGGTGGTGGTAATGGCCGAAACAAAGCAGCAGGCAGCGCGCCTGGTCGCTCTTTTCGGCCTGCTGCGGCGCGGCCGAAGCCATGCCCACCGAGGGGCCCGCCACCAACAGTCCGAGTGCCACGGGGAAGGCCGCCAGCGCGGCCCGGCGCTTGGAGTTGCTCATCTGTGATCCCTTTCTCGTGATACGGCGCGATCAGCGCCAAGATCAAGTATTCGACGAGATACCGGGAAAGGGCAGACTCGTCACCCGCGATTAGATCGTCCGAATGGCGGCGGCCTTTCGCGATCACATTTCCGTGATACCCGAACGGCCGCCGAAGCCAGCCGATCCGGTCGATCCGGCGGGCTGCCGGGTGTCGTCCGCGCTGTCTTGGTCACCAACCCCGGGGGCCTTACCGGGCGGGAGCCTTCCCGCGATAGCGTTCCGAACCGAGCTTTGAGGAGGCTGACGTGGGCAAGGGTTCGCGCAAGAAGGGTCCCAAGACGACCTCGGATCGCAAGCCGAAGGTGCGCGACGTCTTCGTCGGCCAGCCCTTCGAGGGGCTCGCGGCGGAGACCGAGCTGATCGCGCTGCGCGAGTTCGTCCCGTCGGCGACGGCGACGCTCACGCTGGCGGGTTCCGGCGAGAAGGTCACCCTCGGCACGGTGCTGCCGATGGCGGCGGCCGCGTTCGTCCGGTCCGACGGCGAGCGCTACATCGGCATGCAGGTGCAGACCCGGTCCTCGGACATCAGCCGCGACCTCGGCCGCGCGCTGCGGTGGGTGCTGGACGCGAAGGAGGGTGACGTGCTGTCCGTGCCTGACACCACGACGCCGCCCACCGCCGACGAGAAGGCCCGGCTCCAGGACCTGCTCGACGTGAACGCCGAACTCGACGTCACGCTCTACAACGACTTCGCCTGGTGGCTCCCCGAGGACGCCGACGCGAGCGGCGACGTCGCGCTGTCGCTCGAGCGCGCGAACGCGGCGATCATGCCGACCGAACGTCTCGGCGCGGGCGCGTACTGGGTGCTCGCCGGCGAGAAGGCGCACCTGCGCTGGGTCCGCCCCGAGCCGGAGAACCTGCTGCTGCAAGCGCTTGCGCGGTTGTCCGCGGCCGGTGAACTGGGCCTCGGCGAGGGCTCGCGTTACGCCGGTTCGTTCCGTGCGCACGGGCTGCTGGTCCCGGTGTGGGATCTCGACACCGAGGCACACGCCCGCGAGTGGGCCGACGCGAAGGACCAGCTCGGCGTCCGGCTCGAGGCCGCGCTGAAGTCCCTCGACACCGAGCCGCTCAACGCCGCCGAGCGCCGCTCGCGCGACGGCCTGATCGGCCGCCAGCTCACCATCCGCTGACCAGACCCCGTCGCAATTCGGCACCTGCTTGCGGTGGTTGCGCGCGCAACCGCCGCAACCAGGTGCCGAATTGCGCGAGGATGGGCGCGTGATCCTCCACATTTGCGGACGAGCCGAGTGGGCGGCGGTGCCCGAAGGCGGCGTCTACACCGCCGCGTCGCTCGATTCCGACGGCTTCATCCACTGCTCAGACCCCGGAACGGCGCATATCCCGGCCAACGCCGTGTTCCCCGGCCGCACCGATCTGGTGCTGCTGGAGATCGACCCGGCGCTCGTCGGCGCGCCCGTCGTCTGGGAGGACGGCGACCCGCCGCATCCGGCCGGTATCCAGTTCCCGCACGTCTATGGTCCGATACCGCGTAACGCTGTGGTGGCCGTACACGAATTCCCTGTTCAGAAGGATGGTTCGTTCAGAATTCCCGAGTCCCTGTCGAGACGTTGAGGCAGGCGGCTCCTCGGGAGCACGGGCGTCTCTCGAATTGGTTCGCGGCGGAAGACAACCTGTGGGGGCGGTCATGCGTTTCGGGAGAGGTGAGCCAGGCGAATCTGGCCAGGTGACCCCGGGAGGAGGCGATACGGTGACCGTAGCCGCGACGGTCAGGCCGGAGACGGACGTCCAGTGGACCGGCGAGAGCCGGGAGAGTGCTGTGCCGGGTGAACTCACCGACTTCGGCGACTTCGTGCGGGCCGGCCTGCCGGGGCTGCTGAGGTACGGGCACGCCCTCACCGGGAATCCGCACGACGCCGCCGACCTGGTCCAGACCGTGCTGGAGAAGATCGGTTCCCGCTGGTCGTACGTCCAGCACAAGACCGGCGACCCGATGGCCTACATCCGCCGTTCGATGGCCAACGCGCACATCAGCCGCTGGCGCCGGACCAAACGCGAGAGCCTGGTCGCCGACCTGCCGGAGACCCAGCCGTACAGTCCGGCCGACCCGTTCGAACACGAGCCGTTGTGGCAGGCGTTACGGGCACTGCCGCCGAGGCAACGCGCGGTGATGGTCCTGCGTTACTACGAGGGACTGTCCGAGGCGGAGATCGCGGATTCGCTCGGGGTCAGCCAGGGCACCGTCAAAAGCCAGGCGAGCAAGGCGATCGCTTCGTTGCGCACGAAGCTCGCTTTGATCGAGCCCAAGGACGAAGGGAGGGAAGCGGGATGAACATGTCCGAAGAGGACGTGCAGCAGAAGCTGCGTGACCTGTTCTCGGATGACCGGTTGGGCGTGGGCTCCACGCTGAATCCCGAGACGATCGTCGCGGGCGCCCGTCGTCGCCGACGGCGCCGCCAGCTGATGCAGACGACGAGCGGGATGGCCGCCGCGGTGGTCATGCTGGGCGGCGGGCTCGCGATCTTCACGATCCACGACAAGGACAACGGCGCGGCCTTCCCCGGCGGTGACCAGCTCACCATGGGGGCGGCGGCCTCGTCGAGTTCGGCGCAGCCCGGGCCGGCCAGTCCACAGCCGCCGGTGTCCTCGCCGGCGGCGCCGTCGAGCCAGGTGTCCGCGCCGGTGACGTCGACGGCCCCGGACGGGCCTGTCAAGCCGCCGAAGAGCACTGCCGCCACGAAGCCGCCGACGCAGGGCAAGGTGACCTCCGGCGCGCTGCTGACCGCCGTCGGCTTCGGCAAGCTCCGGCTCGGGATGAGCGAGTCCGAGGCGGAGGCCACCGCCGGTCCGCTACGGGCGAGGGAAGTCCGGGGCGCCTGCACCTACGGTTACGCGGAGGGCGCGGCCGTTCCGGGGCCGACGTCGGTGTCGCTGACCGAGGGCGACGGGATCACCGTCATCAACCCGGCGGGCACGGTGCACACCCCGGAGGGGATCGGCGTCGGTTCGACCGAGGCGGACATCCTCGCCGCGTATCCCGGCACCACCAAGGACGGCACCGCCTACGTGGCACCGGCCAGCGCGGTCAGCGCGTACCGGATCTTCGTGTCCAACGACGGGGCGGCCGTCAGCATCCTGCTGACCAGCATCAACCAGGAGTGCCAGTTCAGCTGAGGCATCCGCGAAACGGGAAAACCCGGGCTGCTCCAAGGGGGAGAGCCCGGGTTTTCCGTGTGGTGGGACAGCGTCAGTGCGTCAGAGCGCGCCGCCCGCGACCGGGGGCATCCCCGAGTCGGCGCCGCCGTCGCCGACGGATTCGCGGTGCAGGTGGTTCTCCACCTCGAACAGGTTGCCGTTCGCGCGTTTGACGATGTTGAGCAGCGTGGACATCTGGGAGATCTCTTCGACCTGCTCCTTGAGGAACCACTGCGTGAACTGCTCGCCGATGTAGTCCTCTTCGGCGCGGGCGGCCTTGGCCAGCTGCTGGATGTCGGTCGCGACGTCCTTCTCCTGCTGCAGCGCGAGCTCGATGAGCTCGGTGACGTCGGAGAAGGTGTTGCGCACGTCGCCGGTGCCGGGGATCTCCACGTGGTGGTCGGTGTCCAGCATGTACTGGACCAGCGCCATCGCGTGGTTCCGCTCCTCGACGGACTGCTTGTAGAAGTGCTTCGCGAGCTGCGGCAGGTCCTCGGCGTCGAACCAGACCGCCAGCGCGATGTACTGCTGGGAGGCGTTGAACTCGTTGTGGATCTGCGCCTGCAGCAGTTCATAGAACTTCGAGCGCGGTTGCTTCTTGATGAGGGCCATGCGTTCAAAGATACGTCATCGCCTATTCGATTTCCACTTATGTCTGGTGATCTACCCCCTATTAGGTTACCATTACCGACAATAGGTCCGCCTTAATAAAGTAAGCCTTCCCTAATCAATCGGAATCAATGAGGGAAGGCTTACTTAATTTCTGTTTCAGATGCTTTCGCGCCGGATCGGGCACGACATGCAGCGTGGCCCGCCGCGGCCGGAGCCCAGCTCGGAGCCGGTGATCGCGAGTACCTCGATCCCGGCTTCCGCCAGGCGTGCGTTGGTTTCCACATTACGTTCGTACCCGACGACGACACCGGGCGCGAGGGCGAGGGTGTTGTTCCCGTCGTCCCATTGTTCGCGTTCCGCGGTGACCGGATCGAGCCCGGTGTCGATGACGCGAAGCCGTTCGATTTCCATTGCTTCGGCCGCCGCCGTGAGGAATGGGGCCGGGCCTTCGACCTTCACGGAACCGTCGTCGGTGGGCCGCATGGTGAACGCGGTCAGCGAATCACGGGAAAGCGGATACATGACGACGGCGTCGGCCGCGACCATCGTGCAGACGGTGTCCAGATGCATCGTCGCGCGGGTCTGCTGGATCGGGACGGCGAGCACGGTGTGCGCGATCCCGTCGGCGAACACCGACCGCGCCAGCGACTCCGCACCCGCCGCCGTCGTCCGCTCGCCGACGCCGATGGCCAGGACGCCCGGCGAGAGCAGCATGACGTCGCCGCCTTCGATCGGCGCCGAATGCGCGCCGTACGCGCGGGACGCGTGACGGAACCACGGGTGGTAGGCGTAGATCAGGTCCAGCACCGCGGTCTCGCGGACACGGGCGGGCATGGTGAGCGAGGAGACCGCGACCCGGTCGCCGATCCAGGCCGACGAGTCACGGGTGAACAGCAGGTTCGGCAGCGGATCGACGGCGAAGTCATTCGGATGGTTCATCAGCCGGACCAGTGAGGCGCCCTCGGCGGCCGGCAGTTCCTCGAAGGTCATCCCCGCCATCAGGACCTCGGCCAGCACCGCCGGGGAGACGCTCGACAGATGGGAACGGAGCGAATCGGCCAGATCGGGCCCGAGCCGCCGCTCGTCGACCGCCGCGTGCACCCCGGCCGCGTGAGCGCGGGTGTCGGCGAGCGCCGTGCGCAGCGCGTCGGCCAGCAGCAGTACCTCGACACCGCGGCCGCGCAGCACCTCGGCGAACGCGTCGTGCTCCTCCTGCGCGCGGTCCACCCAGGGGATGGAATCGAACAGGAGCTGGTCGTTGTTGCGAGGCGTGAGCCTTTTGAGCTCGTTGCCGGGCCTGTGCAGGAGCACCGCACGCAGGGGGCCGACTTCGCTGTCAACTCGGGGTGGAGTCGTCTCGTCAATCACAGGTTCACCCTAACTAGGGAAGCCAGGAAACTCGCCCTTTGAGCAGCGCGTATCCGACGAAGGAAACGAAATCCAGCGCGGTGTGCGCGGCGATCAGCGGCCACAGCCGGTTCGTCTTCTGCCACAGCCTGCCGAACACCAGGCCCATCACGACGTTGCCGACGAAACCGCCGAAACCCTGATACAGGTGATACGACCCGCGAAGCACCGAAGACGCGACCAGCGAGGTGTTCTCACGCCATCCGAGCTGGCGCAGCCTGGTCAGCAGGTACGCGACGACGAGGACCTCTTCGGCGAACGCGTTGCCGAAGGCCGACAACGTGAGCGTGATCGGACGCCACCACGTTTCGCCCAAAGTGGACGGTTGCACCGACAGGCTGAACCCGAGGCTGTAGGAGAGGAAGTACAGCCCCAGCCCCGGAATCCCGATCACCGCGGCGAGCAGCAGCCCGTGCACGATGTCGCGGCCGGGGCGTTCTCTGTCGAGCCCGATCTGCGCGAGCTTCATCCCGCCGCGCCACAACAGGTACAGCCCGAGCGCGCCCCAGCCGACCAGCTGGCCGGCGCTCAGGAGCTGCTTGAGCAGGTCGACCAGGCTCAGTGTCGCCTGGGGGACGTTCAGCTGGGCCTGCTGCTGTGCCAGCGGCACCGGCTGCAGCAGTGAGTCCACAAGGGACAGCAGACTGCGCAGCCCGGACAGGCCGAGGGTGATGCCGAAGACGACGACCAGTTCGATGACGATCGCGCGGCGGCGCGCCGGATCTTCCACGAATTCCGGCAGCGCCGGGCGTTCGGGACGCAGCCAGCTCATCGGCCGCACGTTACCGTCGAGTCATGCCAAGGAGCATCGCGACCAACGAAACCGTCGACCGCGCCGCGCTCGCCGACTTCCTGTCCACCCGCCACCGCGCCATCCTCATGACCACGAAGGCAGACGGCGGACCCCAGCTTTCCCCGGTGACCTGCGGTGTAGACGCCGAAGGCCGTCTGGTCATCTCCACGTACCCGAAGCGCGCGAAGGTCGTGAACGTGCGACGTGAGCCGAAGGTGTCCGCCTGCGTCCTTTCCGACGAGTGGAACGACCAGTGGGTCCAGCTGAACGGCACCGCCGAGGTGCTCGACCTCCCCGACTCGGTCGAACCGCTGGTCGACTACTACCGCGCGATCTCCGGCGAACACCCTGACTGGGACGAATACCGCGAAGCGATGGTGAAGCAGGGCAAGAGCATCATCCGCGTCACCATCGACTCGTGGGGTCCGATCGCGAAGGGCGGCTTCCCGCCGGAACTGGCCTAGCCCTCCGGAAAGAACGGGCAGCCGACGAGACGGCGGATCTCGCCGCTCAACTGCTGCGGCCCTTCGACCGGACGCGAGAACGCGAGCCGGACGTCGTGGTCGCCGGAGTCGGCCTCGACGCGCAGCCGCAGCCCGTAGCGGTCCAGCCCGAGCGGCCGGATCCAGCCGCCGCGCAGGTCGGCGGGCACGTGCTTGGCGAGCTGCTGGACGACGTCGGCGTGGTCGGTCTCGAGATGCCGCAGCCACGCGGCCTCGTAGTCGTGGAACGGGTCCGGTGGTGCGGCGCTGAACATATGCGGCCGGAGCGAATGCGTGCCCTCGGCGTCGGCGAGCACCAGCGACGCCGGGGTCAGGCGCAGCAGCGTCAGGCCGTGCCCGACGTCCAGCAGCCGCTCGTCCGGCCGGGTTTCGGCGATGGAGACGGCGCGGGCGCGGGCCGAGACCTCGGAGAGCGGGCGGAGCCAGCCCGTGATCCACAACAGCCCGCGGATGGGTTCGCGCAGGTCGACCGGTGCCTGATCGGTCAGTTCGACCATCACCGCGAGCTCGCCGCGCTGGGCCTCGTGCGCGCGTTCGACCAGGGGGTGCTCGTCCGGCAGCAGGATGCTGACGCTGCCGCTCGTGTGCACGTGGTGCAGCTCGGGGATCACGCGGCCGTACGGTCCTGGCCGGTCACGCTGTTCGGCGGTCGGCATCAGTGTCGCCGGGCCGTTGCGGGTGGCGATCGTCTTCGCGCGTTCCGCGGGGTTCGGCGCCGGCGGGCGGCGAATGGACGTCGGTGTGGTCACGGCTCACCTCCTAGTTAGGTGAGCCTAACCTGATCTGGCCGCCGAGCGGAAGTAGCCTGGATCACGTCTCACCGCGTCCGTATACGTTGACCAGGTGGAAGACCACAGAATCCGGGTGCTCGAACCACCCGAAGGGATTCCGGCGTCGAACATGCCGGTCCTGCGGCCCCTCCTCGACCGCCTCATCACGACCCTCGGCACGACGTCGGTCGCGGCCGGGGTGCTCGTGGTGCTGGGCATCCTCCTGGCGGTGTCGGGGCGGTACGGAATCGCCGCGCCCGCCTTCCTGCTCTGCTTCATGACACCGGTTTCGCTCTACTTCGGCTACCACGTCTTCGCCGGATCTTCGCCGATGCGGAAGCTCAGCGCCAAGCCGTTCCGCCTGGTGAGCGGGCTGGACGGCGCCGTCGTCGCCGGTTCTCGCGTGAGCGTCCCGCTCGACGGCCGGTGGCTGATCGTCCGGCTGCCCGCCCCGCTCCGCGCGCAACTCGCGGCGCAGCGCCGGCTTTGGGTGCTCGGCCCGTTCGTCGTGCTGCCGGGTGTCATCGGCCCCCGGCGCGGCGTGTTCCGGGACGCGCCGGTGAAGGGTTCGGCGCCGCTGCCCGCCGAGCCGGTCACGCCGGGACGGATGCTCACCCTGCAACGACGGCTGCTGGCTTCGTACTACCTGCTCGGCGCCGGGATCACCGTGGTGGCGGGCGCTTTCGCGCTCTGGGTCGCGTTCGACTTCCCGGACCGCGACAGCCTCATCGTGCCGAACACGCGGCTTCTCGCCGTCCTCTGTGGTCTCGCGACGATCGGACTCGGCATCGCGGCACTCGTGGTCGCCAGGCCGTCACCCGAACCGCGGTGGACCGAACTCGCCGTCGTTTCCGGACCGGCGTCGGTCAACCTCTTCGGCATGGTGACGTTGAAGGGCCGGACGGTCCTGCCCGGCGGTCGCGAGGTCACCGTCCAGGCCGCCGGCTCGGATCCGTCCCTGGCCGCGAACATCGCCGCGACCGGACGGCTGTGGGTGCTCGGCGTGCCGGTGGCCGGGAAGATGGCGAAGGCCGGAGTGCCCGGTCACGCGGTTTTCGGTCAGGTCAAGTTCGGGTCGTGAGTGGCGTTTCGGGTTCTCTTGAGGGGTAAGTCAACCGTGTCGTGGTGTGGGGCCGGTGTCGCTTCTGCGTAGGCGTTCTTCTGGTAGTGAGGGCCTCTTTGCCTACTCTGAGGGTAGTGAAGGTGGCTTTCGCTACCGTCGGACGTGACTCGCGTGTCTGGATGCCGCACTCGGGAGTGTGGAGTCTGAACACACGAGATCCGGGTCTGAGCACGCGAGTACGGTGCCGCGTCGCCCAGCCCCCGCCTCACCCGAGACACGCCACGTTTGCCTTACCCCTCAATAACCCGAAACGCCACTCCCGACCACCTGTACCGAACGGTCACCTTGGCGCGACCGCTCAACTGAGCGAGCGTCGCGTCGCCTCTTCGGTCTCCACGACGCCCCGCCGGATCCCTTCCAGCTGCTCGCTCAACTCGCCGATGGTCGTCGTGTCGAGCAGCGAATCGCCGGTGGCGGCCGAAAGTTCGGCCGCCCTGGCGACCAGGCCGTCGAGTCCGAGCGCGCCGGATCGTAGTTGTGCCAGCAGTTTCCGCTGCGCGCTCGAAAGCCGCGCGTGCACGTCTTCCTGTGCCTGCACGGCCTCGAGCGACTGCGTCAGGTCGCCGCGGATGTCGTCGTCGGCGGTCTTCAATTCCTTGCGCAGCCGGGCTTTCTCGGCCGATACCGCGCCGAGATCCACGCGGGCCAACGCTTTTCCCGTGGCGGACGTACGGCCGGCCAGCCGCCGGAGGGTGTCGACGGTTTCCCGCACCACCGGTTCCATGTCGGCCACCCGGTCGGCGAGCGGGCCGGTGTCGAGCGATCCGGAGATCGACCGGAATCCTTCGGCCGCGGCTTCCGCGCGCCGTAGCCAACCCGCCTCCGGTGAGCCAGGCTCGACGTCGGGCAGAGCCCGCTCTTCGGGTTCGGGCTCCGGTTTCGGCCGCGTGGCGGCGGCGACCCCGGCGCGGGCGGCGAGCACGGTCACGCCGACACCGAGCGCGGCGAGCACCGGCAGTTGCACCGCCCAGGCCGCACCGGCCGACGTCGCCGCGAGGAGCAGTCCCCACGGCTCACCCAACTCACGGACGAAGCGCATAGCCGAGGATCTCAGAAATTCGAGATGACGGCGGTGAATACCTGGTCGATCGAGTCCGGTTTGGACGAGTCGTACCCGACGCCCTGGGTGGTCTCGGCGATCTCCTTGAGCACGTCCAAGTCCGCGTCGGAGCCGTAGGCGATGGTGAACATCCGTACCGCTTCGCCGCCGCCCTCGGCCCGCAGCTGGCCGACGAGGTTCGGCAGATCGATCCCGCCCGGATCCTCGTTCCGGCCGTCGGTGAGCACGACGACGGCGTTGATCGCGTTCGGATCCAGCCGCTGCTTCATGAATTCGTATGCCGCGAGCGATGAATCGTAGAGCCCGGTCCCGTTCTGCGGCGTCAGCCCGTTCAGCCGCGACGCGAGCTCCCGCCTGCCCGGCTCACCGCCGATCGGCGACACCGGCCGGAGTTCGACGTAGTCCTTGTCGCCGCTCAGTTTCGTCGAGAACATCCACAGCCCGACCTTGTCCGCGTCGCTGAACTGCGGCAACGACGCCACGGCCGCCTGTTTCGCGAGATCCATCTTGTTCTTCCCCGTGCCGCCGACGCTGTCGCCCATCGAGCCGGAGACGTCGACGACCAGCAGCACGTTCGCCTTCTTCCGCAGGTCCTTCCACGATTTCAGCACCTCGGTCAGCACCGGCGGGCTCGGCGGGCGGATCAGGTTGAGCTTCGTGTCCGGCTGGGCGCCGTTCTCCGTGGTGGTCTGCGAGCCGGGCTTCCCGTCGAACGTGCGGAAACCGATGTCGCTGAACTTCTGCTGTGCCTCGGCGCCGCGCAGATGCGCGAGGAAGTCCGCCGCGACCTGCTTGTGGAGATCGTCGGCCCAGTTCAGCACGGTGAACGGGTGATCGGAGTTGAGCGTGCCGTCGCTCGGGTAGATCCCGGCGAGCGGCACCTTCGGCGGCGCGTGCTGCCCGCGCTTCTCCGGGTCGTTGGTGGGGTTGCCCTGGTTGTAGCCGACGAGCGAGTTCTCCTCGACCGTCACCGCCGAGATGTACGACATCGCGGCGCCGCGGTCGTCGGCCTTCTGCAGGTTCGTCAGGAACGTCAGCGTGTTGTCGCCGTAGTGGACGATGGCCTGCTCGACGTTCTGCACGAACGTCCGCGCCTCCGGCTTCGCGAGCGCGTTGGCGGTGAGGTCCGAGGACGTGCCCGTCGCCGCGTAATAGGCGCCGATGGTGGCGTTGAGGCCGGAGGTCGAAATGTTCGGATTCGTCTTCCCCAGCCGGAATTTCCCCCATTCCGGGTGGCCGTACTTCGCCCAGCCCTGCGGATCCGTGGCGAGCGCGGCGAGATCCTTCCAGCCGATGCCCTTGCCGGGCCAGCCGAGCGCTTCGGCCATCGGTTTCGGCATGGCGACGACCAGCGGCGCGTTCGCGACCGATTCCGGATCGCCCTCGGGCACCAAAGCGGGATGATCGGTGCCGGTGAGGTTCTGGCGAAGCAGGTTCACCCAGCCGGACGCCGCGGGTGTCCAGACGTCCGGCCGCGGGCCGTCCACCGCCTCGTTCCAGCCACGGGACAGCGCCTGCATCGCGGTTCCGGACGACTTCGACTGCACCAGCACGTCGACGCAGCGTCCGGCCACCGTGCGGCCGCTGTAACCCTTGGCGATCTCGGTGACGACGCCTGCCTTCTCGGGCGACGACGAGACCTGCAGCTTGACCGCGTCACCCGTCGTGCACTTCGCTTCCGCGGCCTCCTCGCCGGAGTCGCTCGTGAGCGCGCGCAAGCCGATGATCAGGCCGATGGCGACCACCGCCGCGGCCGCGAACGCCAGGACCTTCCGGCCGCCTCGGGATTGCCCGGGTTTCACGACCATGAAGACCTCCAGCGGTGGGGACACCGATTATCCGGAGGTTTCACCGCGCCTGGGGTCGCGTTGCCGAACCGTTGCGGACGTGGCGGTACTTATCCCGCCACGTTTCGGCGCAATTCGTCACCTACTTGCGCGGGCACTTATCGGTGCACGTCTTCGAACGCCGCAAGCAGGTGACGAATTGCGTGGTCGTCACGCGCCGGGGCCGCGTCCGGACCAGGTCCACGCGTAGCCGGGATCCTCCGACGCGTCGGCCGCTTCGCCGAGTTCCAACGGCGCGAAGGTGTCCACCATGACCGCGGTCTCGTCGAAGAACTGGGCGCCGATCGACGCCTCCGCCGCGCCGGGCTGCGGCCCGTGCGTGAAACCCGACGGGTGCAGCGAAAGCGAGCCGACCTCGATCCCGGAGCCCTTGCGCGCCTCGTAGTTCCCGCGGACGTAGAACATCAGCTCGTCGGAGTCGACGTTCGCGTGGTTGTACGGCACCGGGATCGACTCGGGGTGGTAGTCGACCTTGCGCGGGCAGAACGAGCAGACCACGAAGTTCGGCCCCTCGAACGTCTGGTGCACGGGCGGCGGCTGGTGCACGCGGCCGGTGATCGGCTCGAAGTCGTCGATGTTGAACACCCACGGGTACAGGCAGCCGTCCCAGCCGACGACGTCGAACGGGTGGGTCGCGTAGGTGTAGCGGGTCAGCCCGGCGCGGTGCCGCACGAGGACCTCGACGTCGGTGCCGTCGACGACCAGCGGCTCGGACGGGCCGCGGATGTCGCGTTCGCAGTACGGCGAGTGCTCCAGGAACTGCCCCTTCGCCGACAGGTACCGCTTCGGCGGGCCGATGTGGCCGCGTGCCTCGATGGTCAGCAGCTTGACCCCGTCATCGTCGTGCGGAAGCACCCGGTAGGTGCACGACGTCGGGATGACGAGGTAGTCGCCGTCGCCGACCTCCAGCGAGCCGTAGATCGTCTCGACGGTCGCGCTGCCGCCCTGGACGTAGAAAAGCTCGTCTCCGGCCGCGTTGCGGTACAGCGGCGAAGGGCGCGTCGCGTGCACGAAGCCGATGGTGACGTCGGCGTTGCCGAACAGCCGCCGCCGGTCGGTGACCGCGTCCGCGTCGCCGAACTTGAGGTCGTGGGTCTTGAAGGCGCGGGGCTTGAGCGGGTGGTTCGGGGCGATCGGGCCACGTTCGTCCTCGATCGCGACGGCGTCGACGATCGCGGTGGGCAGCCCGCGGTGATAGAGCAGCGCGGAGTCCGCCGAGAAGCCCTCGACACCCATCAGTTCCTCCGCGTACAGGCCCCCGTCGGGCTTGCGGAACGCGGTGTGGCGCTTGTGCGGGATCTCGCCTACCTGCCGGTAGTAAGGCATCGGAATCTCCCCGGAACGTGTCCGTTGTGCGAACGATTTTGTCCTGATGTCGTACGCTACTAGCGTGTCAGTCGTGTCAAGCGCTGTGGAACTCACGCCACCCGGCCCCCGAGGAATCCCTCCCCTGTTCGCGCGGCTCGTCGACGACTCGGCGTTGTTCCCGCCCGGCGAGGCGTCCATGCCCGAAGCGCTGCGTGCGTACTTCGCGTCGAGGGCCGGTGAACACTCCGGCATCCTCGGTGTGTTCCTGTGCCAGGCGTCGAGGCTGCCCGAGCTCATCACCGAACTCATCAAGATCAAACCCAAGGAACCGCTGCCGCTGTCGCTGATCATCGACACCGGCCTCGGCGGGGTCCCGAAGGCGATCTCCATCGTCGAATCGCGCAGCGAGATCCTCGCGCTGCGCATGGTGGAGATGCCGGCGCCGTCGGACGTCGACGAGGTCTGGCTGGAGCGCGTCTCCGAGTTCGTGCCCGAGGACGTCATCCGCGTGGTCGAGCCGCGCCGCGGCGTCGGCTGGCTGGACGGCGTGCGCAAGGTGATCGAGCACGGCAGCTGGCCGAAGATCCGCTGCGGCGGCAAGGCGGGCGAGAACTTCCCCAGCGTCGACGAGGTCGCCGACTTCCTCGCGGTCGTCAGCGGCTCGACCGGGGCGTCGTTCAAGGCGACGAACAGCCTGCACCGCGCCGTCCGGCACACCGAGGAGTCGAGCGGCTTCACCCACCACGGGTTCCTGAACCTGATCGTCGCGTCCGCACGGTGCCTCTCGGGCGGCGACGTGCGCGCCGCCCTCGAATCGACCGACGGCGCCGCACTGGCCGCCGAGGCCAAGGGATTGTCGGAGCCGGCCGCGAAGGCCGTTCGCGGGTTCTTCGCCTCGTACGCGGCGGCGTCCTTCGACGAGCCCGTCGCCGACCTCGGAGAACTCGGGTTGTTGTGACTCGTGAGGGGTCGCTGACGCTCGACCGAGGGCTCGCGTTGCTGCAGGCGGTGGCGGACGCGGGTGGCGAGGCGGCGACGATCTCCGAACTCGCCGTCGCCATCGGCGCGAGCCGGGCCGCCGTCTACCGGCTGCTCGTCCCGCTGTCCGAACGCGGTCTGGTGTGGCGCGACGGCAACAAGGTGCGGCTGGGTGTCGGCCTGCTCCGGCTCGCCGGACAGGTCCTCCCGCAGCTGCGCGAGGCGGCAAGGCCGGTCCTGCGCGAACTGGCGGAGAAGGTCGGCGCTACCGCGCATCTGTCGGTCGCGCAGGGCGACCAGGCGCAGGCCGTCGCGGTCGTCGAGCCGTCGTGGACGAGCTTCCACGTGGCCTACCGCGTCGGCACCCGCCATCCACTGTCCGCCGGCGCCGCGGGCAAGGCGATCACGCTGCGCCCCGGCGGCGAAGGCTGGGTCACCTCGTCCGGTGAACTGGAGGCGGGCGCGTCCGGGGTCGCCGCGCCCGTACGCGGGGTGCCGGGTTTGAAGGCCAGCCTCGGCGTCGTGTCGCTGGAGCCGCTGGACGCCTCCGTGGTGGGCCCGGCGGTCGTCGCGGCCGCCGTCCGGCTGGCCGAGGTACTGAAACAGCCCGAGTAGCGCGTCAGCGGTGGCTGAGCAGCGGGCGCACCATGGTCGCCAGCAGGGTGAGGTCCACCGCGAACAGCAGCCGCTCGAACAGGCCGAGCGTCACCTCCTGCTGCGACGGCCCGGTGAGCATCGTCCAGACGAAACCGCCGAGCACGATCACCACCGCGGCGAAGCTGGCCACCGAAAGCCGCCGGATCGTCGTGCGGCGCGGCTCCCACGGGCAGCGCGCCCGGCCGGGACGGGTCAGCAGCCACGCGGCGGCGGGAAGCGCGAGGAAGGCCGCCAGCGCGGCGTAGTTGTGGATCTGCCCGGCCAGCGAACGGGCCTGCCCCTCGGGGTCGACGGGGACGAGCGCGAGGACGAACAGCCCCGCACACCACACGCCGAGCAGGACGAGAACGGATTCGTAGCCGCTGCGATGCGCCTTCGCGATGCCGCCGAGCAGCGCGAGCGAACCGAACCCCAGCGCCAGGCACATCGCGCCGAACAGCGGCGCCGCCGTCGAACCGGGCGAGAGATAGCCGTAGACGTACTCGGACAGCGTCTGCCAGATCGGGCTGACCTGGCCGGACAACCGCAGATGCAGATCGATCGAGATGGCGACGGCGACGGCCATGCCGAAGATCGCGAGCCTGCCGTGCACGGGGGAGACGGCACGGGCCGCGAGGATCTTCGGGGAGGTCACGACCGGTTTCTCCAGGCACGTCGGGGCGGGTGTTCACCTTTTCGTTCCCGAAAGGTTACCCGGCGAACCTGTGAAAACCCCGTGCGGCTCAGAACGCGAGCTGGGCCAGCGCGAACAGGGAGAACCCGGCGAAGACGAAGCCCGCGACGCGCTGGATGAGCTTCGGGCGGATGCGGCTCCGCACCTTCGCGCCGATGAAGACGGCGAGCCCGGCGACGGCGACCAACGCGACGAAGGAGCCGAGCGCGACAGCGAACGGGTTGCCGAAGCGGGCGGTCAGGCTGGCCGTCGCGAGCTGAGAGGCGTCGCCCCATTCGGCGGCGAACAGCACACCGAACGACGTCAGCGCGGAGCGGAAGAAGGTCGCGGGGCTCGGCCCGGAACGCGACGCGTCCTCTCCGCCGTCCTTGCCGGGACGGAACCCTTCACGAAGGAGCATGAACGCGCCGATACCGAACATCGCGGCGACGATCACGGCCACCAGTGTCTCCGGCAGCAAAGTGAGCACACTGCCGAAGGTGGCGGCGATCGCGCATTGCACGGCGAATGCGGCGGTGACCCCGGCGAATACCGGCCACGCGCGGAAACGGGTGGTGAGAACCAGGGTGGCGACGAGGGTCTTGTCCGGCAGTTCCACCGCGAGTACCAGGCCGAACGCGCTGATCAGCGCCAGCATCGAGCTAGACATGATGGTTCTTCACCCCTTTCACTGCAACGATAAAGGGGCGATTCAGAGAAAGGCAAGCTGATGGCTTTTCCGAATCGAACGGCATGTGCGGGCGAATCGTTTTTCATGGCGGGGCGGAATTGAGGTTTCGGTGAACCGAATTCTTTTTTCCGGCTCCGCTGGTAGCGTCCGGATCATGGACGAGAGAGCGCGGATCGAAGACGTGTGCAAGCGGCTGAAGGACCACTACGTGTTCCCGGACGTCGCCGAAAAGCTGTCGGTGCTCCTGCGGGCGAGGCTGGGCGACGGCGCGTACGCGGGGCTCGACGATCAGGCGTTCGCCGTCGCGGTCACCCAGGACCTGCAGTCGGTCAACGGGGACAAACACCTGCGGCTACGGCATCACGTCGACCCGCTGCCCGACGTGAACGGGGAGTCGTTCGATCCCGAGCGGTTCCGGCGCGAGGCGGAACTGAACGGCCACGGCATCGCGTCGGCGCGGCGGCTGGCCGGGAACGTCGGCTACCTGGAGACCAAGCTGTTCTACGGGCCGGACATCGCCGGCGAGGCGCTGGCCGCCGCGATGACGTTGCTCGCGACCACCGACGCGCTGGTCGTCGACGTCCGGGAGAACCGGGGCGGGGATCCGATGGCGGTCGCGCTGCTGATCAGCTACCTGGTCGACGAGCCGACGCATTTCAACAGTATTTACCTGCGCGACGGTGACGTGACCAACCAGTTCTGGACGCTGCCGTACGTACCGGGCCGCAAGTTCGGCGCGGACAAGCCGGTGTGGGTACTGACCGGACCAACCACGTTCTCCGGTGCCGAGGATCTGAGCTACTCGCTGCAGCAACTGGGGCGGGCGAAGACGGTCGGCGCGGTCACCGGTGGCGGGGCGAACCCGCGGCGACAGTACAAAGTGGACACCCATCTGGATGTCACCGTCCCGGGTGGACGGGCCGTGAACCCGGTCACGGGAACCAACTGGGAAGGCGTCGGCGTCCGGCCCGATATCGCCGTCGACGTCGAGGCCGCTTTCGACACCGCATACGCGTTGGCGCTGGCCCACGTGCTGACACTGGGGGATTCGGGTGTGCGGCGGCAGATCGCCGACGAGGCACGGCTCACACTCGCCGGCCTCGGCTGACCAGGGCGCGGGACCTACGTCCCGGCGAGAACGGGACCACTTGAACTGGCGGGCGCACCCCGGGGTGAGCAGGCTTGAGGCGTGGAGGTTCTCGATCTCGCTAGGTGGCAGTTCGGCATAACCACCGTCTATCACTTCCTGATGGTCCCGCTGACCATCGGGCTTTCCGTCCTGGTCGCCGGGATGCAGACGGCGTGGGTACGGACCGGTGACCGGCGCTATCTGAAGATGACCAAGTTCTGGGGGAAACTCCTGTTGGTCAACTTCGCGATGGGTGTGGTCACCGGCATCGTGCAGGAGTTCCAGTTCGGGATGAACTGGAGCGCGTACTCGCGGTTCGTCGGCGACGTCTTCGGTGCGCCGCTGGCGATGGAAGGGCTCGTCGCGTTCTTCGTCGAGTCGACCTTCCTGGGGCTGTGGATCTTCGGCTGGGACAAGCTGTCGAAGAAGGTCCACCTGGCGTGCGCGTGGGCGTACTCGCTGGCGACCGTGGCTTCCGCGTACTTCATCCTCGCGGCGAACTCGTGGATGCAGCATCCGGTCGGGGTCGAGTTCGTCGACGGGAAGCCGACGATGAACTCGATCTGGGCGGTGCTGACGAACAACACCGCGCTGGCCGCGATTCCGCACACGCTGGCGGGGGCTTTCTCGGTGGCGGCGGCGTTCCTGGTCGGCGTGGCGGGCTGGCAGCTGTGGCGCAAGCGTTCGGAGGACGACGAGCACCGCTCGGTGTGGCGTTCGTCGTTGCGTCTCGGCGGCTGGACCGGCGTGGTGGCGTTCGCGGTGCTGGCGATCACCGGCGACATGCAGGGCAAGCTGATGTTCGAGCAGCAGCCGATGAAGATGGCTTCGGCGGAAGCGTTGTGCCACACGGAGAAACCGGCGAGCTTCTCGATCATCGCGATCGGGGACGTGGGAGGCGCCAACTGCGAGGACGTCAAGACGTTCAACGTGCCCGCCCTGCTCTCGTTCTTGGCGCACAACGACTTCACGACCGAGGTCAAGGGCGTGGAGAACCTGGTCACCGAATACCAGGCGAAGTACGGCACGAACTACCCGGATGACCCGCAGCTCGGTTCGCTCGCGGGCAAGCCGATCGACTACGTGCCCAACCTGCCGGTGACCTACTGGGGCTTCCGCGCGATGATCGGCTTCGGCGCGATGTCGGCCGGGATCGGCCTGCTCGCGCTGTGGCTGACGCGGCGCGGGCGGATCCCCGGGCAGCGGTGGTTCCCGTGGCTCGTGCTCGGCGGCATCGCGACCCCGTTCATCGGCAACAGCGCCGGCTGGATCTTCACCGAGATGGGCCGTCAGCCGTTCGTGGTGGTGCCGAATCCGACCGGTGTCGACGGCGTGTGGATGTTCACCGCGCAAGCGGTCTCGAAGTTGTCCACAGGCGAGGTGTGGACGTCGCTGATCGCTCTGACGACCGTCTACGCGGCGCTTGGCGTCGTCGAAGTCTTCCTGATGCGCAAGTACGTCCGCGGCGGCGTCGACGCCGTCATGCCACCCGAGAAACCGGCCCCGACCAGCAAGAACGGCGACCCCGAAGGCGGTGACAGCGATGACGACGCGCTGGCCTTCGCCTACTGATCGCCTCTTGAGCTCACCTACCCAGCCCCCCGCCCTTCCCGGGGGACGGCCCCGCACCCAGCGTATCGGGGGTATCGCTCGGGTGGGTTACCCACAGCCGATCTGTGGACAACTCGACCGGTTGTGGATAACTCAGGGCGACTGGGGTGCGTGGGGGGTTTCGCGCGGAACGGGGAGGGTCGCGAAAGCCACTTTCGCGACGCTGAGCGTCCCGAAAGTGGCTTTCGCGACGCGCCACACGCCGTCGGCGGGACACACGGCAGGACACGCGGCCGGGCAGCGGGCCGAAGAAGCCCTTCGCCGCATCGCACGCATCGAAGGCTCCCTTCGCCGCGTCGCATGCGGCGAAAGCGTCCTTCAGCCCACGAAGCCCACAAAAGTCCCGAAAGCCACGAGAGTGAGCATCCGATGACCCTCGAAACGATCTGGTTCTGCGTCATCGCCCTGTTCTGGCTCGGCTACCTCTTCCTCGAAGGCTTCGACTTCGGCGTCGGCATGCTCATGCCGGTGCTCGCGAAGGACAACACCGAGCGCCGCGTCATGGTCAACACGATCGGCCCGGTCTGGGACGGCAACGAGGTCTGGCTGATCGTCGCCGGCGGCGCGATGTTCGCCGCGTTCCCCGGCTGGTACGCGTCGCTGTTTTCGGCCGCGTATCTCCCGCTCCTGGTGGTCCTGCTCGCGCTCATCGGTCGCGGCGTCGCGTTCGAATACCGCGGCAAGGTGGACTCCGATCGCTGGCGCCGCAACTGGGACCGCGTCATCGGGATCGGCTCGTGGATCCCGCCGTTCGGTGTCGGCCTGCTCCTCGCGACCACCGTCCTCGGCCTCCCGCTCGACGCCGACGGCGACCGGGTCGGTGGCGCGTTCGCCGCCGTCCGCCTCGAAACGCTGCTCGGCGCGCTCGCGGTCGTCGGGTTCTCGCTGGTCCACGGCGCCGCGTTCCTCGCGCTCAAGACCGAAGGCGACCTCCGTCACCGGGCGCGGAACCTGGCCACCCGTCTCCTCCCGGTCGCGTTGCTGCCGTTGCTCGCGTTCCTCGTCCTCGTGCAACTGCGGTCGGGCGACCTGTGGACGCTGCTCCTCGTCGGCGTCGCCGTCCTCGCGGCCGTCGTCGCGTGGTTCCGGATCCGCGCGGGCCGCGAAGGGCAGGCGTTCGCCGCGCTCGGCGGGGTCATCGCGGCGTCCGCCGTCGCGATCTTCGTGGCGCTGTACCCGAACGTTCTTCCGTCCACTGTGGACCCGGCGAACACGTTGACGATCGCGGGCGAGGCGTCGAGCCCGTACACGTTGACCGTGATGACCTGGGTCGCGCTGTTCGGCGCGCCCGCCGTCCTGATCTATCAGAGCTGGACGTACTGGGTGTTCCGCAAGCGCATCGGCACCCGGCACATCCCACCGGTGCACGCACCATGACCGAACTTCCCGGCCGCGACACCCTTTCCGCCACGGAGTCCACAATGGACCCAGCGCGACCGGGGAAGGGTCCGCTCGGCGCGCTGGCTCCACTTTCGAGTGCGGCGCGCCGGGCGTTGATCCTCAGCGGAATCCTGTCCTTCGTCAACGCGATCTTGCTGGTGGGCCAGGCTTTCCTGCTGGCCGACGTCCTCTCCGCGGTCGTCCGCGGAACACCGGGGGACCGCACCGCCCAGCTGGCCGTGCTGCTCGCGCTCGTCGTAGGGCGCGCGGTGACCGGCTGGGCGGTGCGGATCGTTTCCGTTCGCGCGGCCGCCCGCGCGAAGGAGGAATTACGCGCGAAGGCGCTCGATCACGCCTTGAAACTCGGCCCGGAGTGGATCGCGCGCCGCGGTCACGGCGAGCTGACGTCGTTGACCACCAAGGGACTCGACGCGCTCGACGCCTACTTCACCCAGTACCTACCGGCACTGGTCACCGCCGCGATCGTGCCGCTCGCCGCCGGTGCCGCGATCCTGTTCGCCGACTGGCCGTCGGCCTTGCTCGTCGTGATCACCGTGCCGCTGGTTCCGCTGTTCGCGATCCTCATCGGCAAGCACACCGCCGAGCGGGTCGCCGAAGCCGCGGACGCCGAACAACGGCTGTCGGGGCATCTGCTGGAACTCGTTCGCGCGCTGCCGATCCTCAGCGCGTTCCGCCGCGCCGAAGCGCAGGCCGAGACGGTGCGGAAGATCTCCGAACGGCATCGCCGCACGACGCTCAAAACGTTGAAGGTCGCGTTCGCGTCGGCGTTCGCGCTGGAACTGATCGCGACGCTTTCGGTCGCGCTGGTCGCGGTCGTCATCGGCGTCCGGCTGGTCTCCGGCGAACTGCCACTGGCCATCGGGCTCGGCGTGCTGATCCTCGTGCCGGAGTGCTACCAGCCGCTGCGCGCGGTCGGTGCCGCGTTCCACGCCAGCGAAGACGGCGTCGAGGCCGTGCGCCGGGTCGCGGACGTGCTGGCAGAACCCTTGCCGCTCAACGGTTCCGTGACACCGGCCAAGGGTGAGGTCCACGTCGGCGGACTGCGTGTCGCGAGGCGCGGCGGATTCGCGCCCGACGGCGAAACGTTCAGCGTCCGGCCCGGTGAGATCACCTGGCTGCGCGCGCCGAGCGGCGGCGGCAAATCGACGACGCTCGCCACGCTGCTCGGCTTCGTGCAGGCGCACGACGGGACGATCACCGTCGGCGGTACCGACCTCACCGACGCCGATCTGGAGAAGTGGCGCGAAAAGGTCGCGTGGGTGCCGCAGTCGCCGGTGTTCGGCGGGGGCACGGTTCGCGAGGAGGTCGGCGCCGACGACATCCTCGGCGAACTCGGCCTGACCGGGCTGGCCGGACGGCCGGTTGCGAAGCTGTCGCAGGGACAACGGCAGCGCGTCGCGGTCGCGCGGGCCTTGGTGCGGATCCGGTCGGGCGCGTGGCTGCTCCTGCTCGACGAACCCACCGCCCACCTCGACGAGGTCAACGCCGGGCTGGTCATGACCGCGGTCCGCAAAGCCGTCGACGACGGTGCCGCCGCGATCATCGCCGCACACGAACGCACGTCCGGTGTCGACATGTCGACCGACGTGCGAGCGGAAGCCGGAGTCACGGAAGAGGCGCGGTCGACCAAGCCGCTGCCCTGGCGCGACCTGCTGCACCCCAGGGTCTTCGGTGGCGCGCTGCTCGGCGCCGCAGCCTTGCTCGCCGGGGTCGCGCTGACCGCGCTTTCGGGTTGGCTGATCGCCAAGGCGTCGCAACAGCCGCCGATCCTGACCCTGACGGTGATGATCGTCGGCGTGCGGACGTTCGGCCTCGGCCGCGCGGGGCTGCGCTACCTCGAACGGCTGGTCACGCACGACGCCGCGTTCCGGATCGCCGGCAGCCTGCGCGTCCGGCTGTGGGAGTCGCTGGTGCGGCTCGGCCCGGCACGCGCGCTTCGGGCGGGTGAGGAGCAGCGGCGGCTGGTCGGCGACACCGACACCGTGCGCGACCTGCTCCCGCGCGTGATCACGCCGCTGGTCGTGGTCGCGCTGGTGGCCGTGGGCGCTGTCGCGGTCCAGGCCGTCGTACTGCCTGAAGCCGGGCTCGCGCTGGCCGCGGCCGTGCTGGTCAGCGCGCTCGCGCCGCTGCTCGCGCTCCGGGCGGAACGCCGCGCGACCAGTGCGCTGGCCGCCGGACGGCGTTCGGTGTCGGCGCAGGTGCTGAGCCTGTTCGAAGCCGCCGCCGAGCTGATCGCATACGGGGCCGACAAAGAGCGACGTCGCCGAATCGCCACCACCGACGCGGCGCTGACCGCCGAAGCGCGGCGACAGGCTTTCGGCGCCGGCGCGGCCGACGCCCTGATCATCCTGGCGACAGGGGCCGCCACAGTCGTGAGCACCGGGTTCGCTCTGAGCGCCGTCGCCGCCGGCGCGCTGAACCCGGTTCTCGCGCCCGTGGTCGCCCTGGTGCCGCTCGCGCTGGCGGAGGTCTTCTCCCTTCTTCCGCCCGCCGCGCAGCACTGGGACACCCTTCGCCAGGCGCGTCTGCGCCTCGCCGAGTGTCAGGAAAGGGTCGTTCAGGACAAAAAACGTCAGGAACGACCCTTTCCTGACACCGGCGGGGTGCGGATCCGGAACGCCGACCTCGGCTGGCCCGGCACCGAACGCCCGGTCCTCACCGGAGTCGACCTCGACATCGCGCCCGGGACGCACGTCGCCGTCGTCGGCCCGAGCGGCGCCGGGAAGTCGACGCTCGTCGCGGCCCTCCTCGGCTTCCTCAAGCCGAGCAAGGGCGAGGTCGCCGCGCCCGAGAACGTCGCCTGGGCGCCGCAGGAACCGATGCTCGTCTCGACCACGGTCGCCGAGAACCTGCGGCTCGCCAAACCGGCGGCGTCCGAGGCTGAGCTGCGGAAAGCCTTGTACCAGGCCGTTCTCGAGGACGTCGAGCTCACCACGATGCTCGACAGCGCGGGTGCCGGACTGTCGGGCGGGCAGGCGCAGCGGGTCGCGCTGGCGCGCGCCGTACTCGGTGCCGCGCGGGCCGATCTGGTCCTGCTCGACGAGCCCACCGCCCATCTCGACGAACCGACCGCGCGCACCGTCCGCGAACGGCTCGGCGAGGCGCTCGCCGGGAAGACCGTCGTCCACGTCACGCACAACGCCGCCGAAGCCGGCGACGCGGACGTGATCCTGGAAGTGCGGGAGGGCCGGGTCACAGCGCGAACAAAGGTCGAAGCGGGCTAGGCCGTGTCCTGTGAGTCTGTTCGCGGTCTTCGCGCCCAGGCGGTCCCTGACGGCACGGGCGGTCCAGCCGAGTACGACCCGGTACGAGGCAGAACCGCCCGTACCGTCAGGAACCACCTGGATCACGAAGCCCCATCGAACAGACTCACAGGACACGGCCTAATGTCGATAGCGCTCATGGATCCCACGCTTGCCGCGCGCGCACTGTCCGCCGCCACCGAGATCACCGGCACCGCCCTGTCCGGCGAAGACCCGGGCGACGTGCTGGAGACCGTGGTCGCCCGCGCCGTCGAACTGGCCGAGGCCGACCTCGGTCTCGTGATGGTGCGCGCGGACGACGGCCAGGTGGTCGCCGAGGCCGCGCACGGGGACACCACCCAAGGCCTTCGCGGGCTGGCCTTCTCCGCCGATTCCGCCGCCGGCCAGGTGGCCAGGGGTGGCAAGCCGGTGGTCAGCGAGGATTTCACCGTCGATCCCCGCACGGCGCCGTTCGTGCCGCCGGAGCTCCAGGGCTTCGGGCCTTTCGCGGCGTCGGCGTTCGGCGCGGGCGGGCGCGTCCTCGGCGCGCTCACCGTGTACCGCCGCCACGGCGGGGAACCGTTCTCCGCCAGCACGGTCGAGGTCCTGACGGCCTTCGCGGCCCAGGCCGGTGTGGTGCTCGCGCTGGCCGAAGGCGCCAACGCCCGGCACCGCGTGACCCTTTACCAAGAGCGCGAACGCATCGCCCGCGAGCTGCACGACGTCATCGTGCAGCGTCTCTACGGCGCCGGGATGCAGCTCGACCGCGTCCGCAAGAACATGCGGAAGCGGTTCGCGCAGGCCGACGGCGCGCGGCTGTCCGAGGCGATCGACCAGCTCGACCAGACCATCGAGGAGATCCGCGGCACCGTGCGCGCCCTGCGCAGCCCGGAACCCGCGAACGAAACGGTCACCGCCACCGACCTCGCCGAATCCGCGCGGGGCGAGGTGCGGATCGCGGGCGAGCTGCTCGGCTACCCGCCGACCCTCGAACTTTCCGGAGAACTGGCCGACATCCCCGCCGAACAGGCGGACCACATCCGCGCCGCCCTGCGCGAAGCACTGTCCAATGTGGTCAGACATTCCGGGGCGAGCGAAACCCGCGTGACACTGAGCCGTGACGCGGAAGGCGTCAAACTTCGTGTGCGGGACAACGGATCCGGTGTCCCGCAGGGGGTCGCCAAACGCGGTCTCCGTCATCTCGCCGAACGCGCGACGACGTCCGGTGGGCGCTTTTCGATCAATTCTTCGCCGAGTCTGGGGACTTTGGTCGCTTTCGACGTGCCGCTCGACCAAATCGTGTGAAATTAACGGTCTTTGTCGCTCGTTAGAGTGACTGTCGGCGTTTTCGGATTAATCCGTAACGGCTGGGGCCGGTGCGCGATTCTAAGGGCATCGAACGCGCTCGCAGCGCGGATTCCCAGCGAAAGGACTTCCCATGTCCTCGGTTCGTCGCGCCATCGGCACGGCCGCCATCCTTGCCGGATTCTCCTTGTTCGGCCCCGCTTCCGTCGCGTTCGCGCTGGTGGAAGCGCCCGCGATCGCCGATCTCGACTGCGGCGACTTCCGGTATCAGGAAGAGGCACAGGCCGAACTCGAAAAAGATCGATCCGATCCGCACCGCCTGGACGAAGACAACGACGGAATCGCTTGCGAAACGCTGCCCAAACGCGGAACGGCGCCGACCAAAACGATCACTCCCACCGTTCCGCCGATCGTCACGGAAACCAAGCCCGCGCAATCGGCCGACAAGGATTGCGCCGATTTCCCGTCGCAGGCCGCCGCGCAGACCGAGCTCAAGAAGAACCCGCGAGACCCGCACAAGCTCGACGGTGACCACGACGGGTATGCCTGCGAATCCCGGTTCGGCGAACCCGCGAAATCCGGCCAGGTGAAGGTCAAACCCGTCGGCGGGGTCGCGACCGGCGGCGGAGAAGCCAACGGCGGTCCCCTGGAGATCGGCGTGGTCGCGCTGGCAGGCGCGGCGCTGTTGACCGCGACGGCCGCGGGCGCGTCCCTGGTGCTCAGGCGGCGTGCCGAACGATGACACTGGCTTCCTGGCGCCGGTGGCCGTTTCCGCTGGTCATCGGCATGCTTCTCGGGGTGGTGCTCGCGGCCGCGTTGACCGCGTGCGCCGTCCCGCCGGGCAAGGTCGCGTCGCCGGCGTCGCCCTCCACGGTGTCTTCGGTCGCGGAAGTGCCGCCGCTCGCGCCCGCGAAACCGGCGAGGCTCGAGATCCCGGCGATCGGGGTCCGCACCGGCGACATCGTCGACCTCGGCCTGGCCGGTGACGGCACCCTGCAGGTGCCGCACGACGCGATCACCACCGGCTGGTTCACCGGCGGCCCGGCCCCCGGCGAGATCGGGCCCGCCATCCTCGCCGGGCACGTCGACTACAAGAAGGTCCCCGGTGTCTTCGTCCGGCTCAAGGAACTGAAGACCGGCGATGAAGCCCTCGTCCACCGCGTGGACGGGAGCACCGCGGTGTTCACCGTGTACGCGGTCGAACGGCACTCGAAGGCGTCCTTCCCCACGGAGAGAGTCTACGGCGACACGACCGGGCCTGAACTGCGCCTGATCACCTGCGGCGGCGATTTCGACTCCTCGACCGGCAACTACCTCGACAACGTCATCGCCTACGCGAAACTCACCCGCGCTTAGATTCGGGGCATGCGCACCATCTACGTCGTCACGCATCCGGAGGCCACCCATCACGTCGATCGCCTCGTGGGCGGATGGTTCGACGCCGAACTCACGCCCGCGGGTGAACGCGCGGCCGCCGCGCTCGCCGAGTCACTGCGCGCGAGGGTGCCGAAAGGGGTGGAGCTCTACTCCTCGGACCTGCGCCGTACCGCCCGGACGGCGGAAGTGATCGGCGAACGGCTCGGCGTGACACCGATCCTCGACCGGCGGCTGCGCGAGAAGTCGTACGGAGAAGCCGGTGGCCGTCCGCGGGAGTGGCTGGACAGCCGGTTCGTCCCGCCTCCCGCCGTCGGCGACCGGCTCGGGCACGACGAAGGAATCCCCGGCGCCGAAACGAAAGGCGCGATGGCCGCGAGGGTGTACGCGGCCATGGAGTCGATCCTGGAGAGCCACTGCGAGCACCAGATCGTCGTCACACACGGCGGCGCGCTCACTTTCGTGATCGCCGCTTGGATCCGGATGCCGCTCGAATCGGCCGGGTACGTCGACTTCCGCGGTTCACCCGGCAGCGTCACGGTGCTGCGTGAGGACGACTACTTCCACAACCGGCAGGTCGTGACGCTCGCCGGGACGGCCCGGCCCTCCGGTTGGTAGCCTCGGCACCAGCCGTGACGAGGGGAACACGTCGTGTGGGAAGTCATTGCGGGTGAGGTGGCGAAGACCTTGGCGGCCGGCGCGGCCGGCGGCCTGAAGGATCTGGTCACGAAGCGGCTCGCCCGGCGCCGTGCGGCCCAAGACGTCGAGTCGCTGCTCGCGGACACCGACCGCGCGGAGACCGCGGTCCGGGAACTGCTCGAATCCGACCCCGCCTTCGCGGAGCGGCTTCAGGAGATTCTCGCCCAAGGCGCGGCCGGCGAACGTGACGTGCCAGGGGCACCGGTGCATTTCGTCGACAGGGACGTCGAACGGAGAAATGCCGCGGCGTCGGGCGTCCGCCTGATCACCGGGCCGCGAGGAGCGGGGAAGAGCGCGCTGGTCTGCAAGCTCGCGGAAGATCTTCGCGACCGTTATCCGGACGGTCAGCTGTATGTCGATCTGGGGAATTACCGCGACGGCAGCGTGGTACGCCGGTCCGATGTCGCGGCCCGGATCCTGCGCGGCCTCGGGGTCGAGGCGAATCTGGTGTCCACCGGCACGGCCGATCTGTGGGCGCAGTATCGCTCGGTGACCGCGAGGCGACGGTTTCTCTTGGCACTCGACAACGCCGAGGTGGCCGCGGACCTCCGTGAGCTGGTGCCCCCTTCACCATCGAGCCTGGTGCTGGTGACCGCGATCCGCCCTGGCGACGACCTGCTGGCCGAGTACCCGGCCCCGCCGATCGAGATCGGCGGCCTCGAACGCGACTTCTCCCTCGAACTTCTCGGCAGGTTCTCCGATCCGGCCGCGATCGAAGCCGAACGCGCCGCCGCCGTCGAACTGGCGGGGCTGTGCGATCACATGCCGTTCGCCCTGGTGCTGGCCGGAATCCGGGTCGGCAAGCGGTTGCGGCGCGGGCCGGGCGCCGTCGCGTCGGTGCTGGCCGGTTTCCGGGAAACCGGGGCACTGGGCGGGATCGACGTCATCGCGATGGCGTTCGAGCAGTCGTTCGCCGAACTGTCGCCCGACGCGGCCGAACTCTGCCGGCTGCTGGCGTCCCATCCCGGCCCCGACTTCACGACGGCTTCGGCGACGGCCGTTTTCGGGAAACCGGCGGGCGACGCGCTGGACGAACTCGCGGACGCGGGATTCCTCGCTCCCACGGGGACACCCCGGCAGCAACTGTTCAACCTGATCCGCGAAGGGGCGCTACGCCGCGGCACGAAGGACGTCGCGATCACCAGGGCTCTGGAGTTCTACCGGGACCAAGCCGTCGCTGCGGATCATCGCACCAGTCCGGACCGGTTGCGCTGCTACGCGCCGATTTCCGTGCCTGCCCCGGATTTCGAAGGCAAGCATCCGCTCGACTGGGTCGACGACGCGCGGGAGACCTACGGAGCGCTGGCGTATCAGGCGTTCGAGCGGAAACGGGATGTCGAACTCGGGCAGATCTGCGGCGCGCTCGAAGTGCTCATGCTCAATCGCGGGCACCATCGGCTTTTCGCCCACATCAACCACTGGGGTCTGCTCGCGGCGAAACGGCTCGGTGATCCGGCCCTCACCACGAGAATCCTCAGCCAGCAAGGCCGGACCTTCTTCCTGCTGCACGAGTTCGACCGCGCCCGGCCACTGCTGGAGGAAGCGCTCGAAACGGTCCGGACGCTGGACAACCCGGCACTGGAATCGTCCGTCCAGGAGTTCTGCGGCCGGTTCCACGAGGAGAAGGGGCTCCTCCCGGCCGCCGCGGATTTCCTCTGGCGAGCCGTCACGCTCGATCGGGCGATGGCCGACGCGGGACGCCGGTCGCTCGGTATCCACAGCCGCATGCTGGCGAACGTGCTGCTGAAAGCCGGCGCGTACGACCAGGTTTGGGCGTTGCTCGCCGAATCCGCGCAGCAGTTCCCCTCGACGGATCCGCGGAACCTCGGCCGGGTTTCCCTGGTGCGCGCCAAATACCTCCGGACGGTCGGCCGTCACGACGACGCCGAACGCGAACTGGCCGAGGCGTGGCGGCTGGTGTCCGGCGCGACGCAGTACACGGCCGAATTCGAGGAGGAGTTCGGCAGGCTCTGCGCGGCCCGCGGTGACCACGCCCGGGCGCATACGCATTTCCAGCGCGCCTGGCAGACGTACTTCGACGCGGGACATCCACGGGAGGCGGAGTTCCGCGCGGTGCTGGCTAACGCCGGGTGACGGTGACCGGCTGCCCGTTGATCTCGTGAGGCCCCGCGCGGTCCGTGAGCACGGCGAGTCTCGTGTAGAGATGGCTCGCCAGCAGTGTCGGATCGATTTCCGCCGACAGCAGGAAATCCCCGTCACCCCGGACGCGCGCGAGACAGCCGCCGGGCACGGGAGCGGCGACCAGGCGAGCGAGCGGCCAGTGTGCGAGAAGCTCGTCGAAGCGGGCCGGATGCTCCGCGAACACGATGTCCGCGCCGTCCAGCTCGCGTAGGGTCGCTTGATCCGCGTGCGCGAGAACATGCCGGTGGCTCAGGCCTTCCGGCCGTGTCGACGCGGGGAAACGGACGAGTTTCCCGGATTCGTCGATCCCGGCGGCGAGCGCGGCCACGGGATGGTTCACCGGAGAAGGATCCGGCACCGGCGGGAAGTCGGGAGGCGGCTCGGGCCTCTTCAGGTCCAAGAGGTCGTAGAGCACATCGCCCAGCCGCGGAGCGCTAGCGGCGTCCTCGACGGCCTGGTCGATGATCGACCGGTAACGGCCCGGCACGTGGCCCTCGATGGCCGCGTCGATCTGGCCGCGCAGTCCGCTGTCCGCCAGTTCGGCCGCGGTCCGGGTCAGGACGGCCAGTGGTGAGTCGTCCACCGTCGTGGTGGCACCGGACGAGGCGAGGAGCACCGGTTTGTCGGCCGCGGCGGCGTACAGCGCGGCGGAACCCTGATCGGAGAGCACACAGTCCGCGGCCAGCAGGGCAGCCTGCCAGCCGTGATCCGGAGGAATGAGCGTGACCCCGCCGCTGAGTTCGGGGTGCAGCCAGGACTCCAGCTGCCAAGGACTGTGCGCCGCCCACACGCCGGGATGCAGGGTGAGGACGATCTGGTAGTCGTCCAGCGGCAATTCGCCGAGCAGCGCGCGAAGCAGCCGCGGATGCCGCGCGTACAACGAATTCGTGCCCCAGGTCGACGCGATCGCGACGAGTTTCCGGTCCCCGGTGCCGAGCGCGGCGCGGTAGGCGGCCACCCGGTGCCTGCTCGCCATCATCCGGTCGTGACAGGGGTCGCCGACGACGACCGCCCGGTCCAGCGCCTCGGGGCAAGCCGACCTCAGTTGCTCCCGTTGCACCGAGTGCGAGAGCGCGATCGCCGCCGGGACCACCCGGTCGTGGGTCACGAGCCTGCTCGGGTCCATCCCCGACGTGACCCGTCCTCCCGGGTAGTACTTCTGGTAGCCGATGCCGTGCGGCACCAGCAGAACAGGCCCGTTCAATTCGTGCAGGGCGTCGTTCTCACTCGCCGCGAGGATGAGGTCGAAGGTGTTCTTCGCGGCCTGTTCCCAGGGGATGACGGCGGCACGCAGATCACGCAGCGCGTCGCCCACGCCGGCCGAGAGGATCGCCGGCCGGGCCTCGTCGAAGGTGAAGGTCGTCTGGATACGGAGGTCGGGACGCGTCAGCGTCAAGATGTCCTGGAGCCGGTTCAGCGTCGTCAACGTCCGGACGACCACGAGAAGCTGTCGTTCCGGCGTGTTGGTCAACCAGGAGCGGAACTCCGGGTCGACCGGGACCTTCGCCCAAAACGACGGGGGGGGGGTACCTTTTTCGCGCACTACCTGTCCCGGCGCGCGATCCACGCCGCGGCCTGCGTGCGGCGCTGCATGCCCAGCTTCGCGAGCACCGACGTCACGTAGTTCTTCACCGTCTTCTCGGCGAGGAACAGGCGCTCCGCGATCTCGCGGTTCGACATGCCCTGCCCGATCAGGTCCAGCACCTCGCGCTCGCGTTCGGTGAGGGAACCGAGTTCGTCCTCGGGCGGATGACGCAGCTTGTCGAGCACCCGCGCCGTCGACAGCGGGTCGAGCAGCGACCGGCCGGCCGCGACCTCGCGGACCGCGTTGACGACGTCCTGACCGCGGACCTGTTTCAGCAGGTACCCGGCGGCGCCCGCCATGATCGCGCCGACCATGGCCTCCTCGTCGTCGAACGCGGTCAGCATCAGGCACTGCGGCGGATTCGGCTTCGAGCGCAGCTCACGGCAGAGCGCGATGCCGTCACCGTCGCCGAGCCGCACGTCGACCACCGCGACGTCCGGTTCGACGTGCATCGCCACGGCGAGGGCCTCGTCGACCCCGCTCGCTTCGGCGACGACCTCGATGTCGGGCTCGTCGGTGAGGAGGTCACGCAGACCGCGCCTCACCACCTCGTGGTCGTCGATGAGCAGCACCTGGATCGGCATACCCCCACGTTACTTCGTCGCGCCGGCGACCATCGCTTCCACCAGCGTGGACGGCAGACCGGCCCGCTCGCCCAGCCAGCGCGCCCACGTCGGCAGCAGCGCTTGCGCGGCGGGGCGGACGGGGTCGTCCGACCAGTCACCGATCAATGCGCGGATATGGCCGAGCCGGTCCGGCGAGACGGCGAACCACGTGGCGGGGACGATCCCCTCCATCCATTCGGCGGCCAGCTCTTCGACCACCAGATCGTCGGGCTCGTTGCCGAAGGTCTCGAGGTGCCAGGCTTTGAACGGGACGGTCATCACCGTCGGGTCGATGCCGGTGTAGTAGGAGCTGCCCGGCGGCAACCGCAGGCCGCGGTTCTTCAGCGCGGTGTCGAGGGCCAGGTACCGCCGCTCGGCGCGATACCAGTTGTCGAGGATGACGCGCGATTCGTCGCCAAGGATGTCCAGCGAGCGGCTGACGAGACCTTCCAGACGGTCCGGGTCCGTGACCGGCTCGGGCGCCGCCGTCCCGCCGAAATGGTTCCGCCATGCTTCGGCTGCCTGGTCGAGAGAGTCGTAGACGCCGCCACCGACGAGGCGGGGAATCCACGATATGTCGACTTCGAACACGTAGACCGTGGTGGCCGCGTCACCGGGGTAGGAGAAGGTCGCGAGCACGCCGAGGCGCGTGCCGTAGACATCCTGGAGTTCCCAGACGTCGCCGGTCGCCTTGATCTTCGCGGCCAGCCGAGGCCATTCGGGCAGGACTTCCGGCCGCAACGCCTTCCGCAGCCTGCTCACGCTCGCGCGCACGAACGACTCGAATCCCGGCGGGGCGATCGCGCTCATTCCCTGCAGCAGCAACCAAAGCTCCTGGCGCGGCTCCGCGTTCGCCGCCGCGAGCACGACGGCTTCGAAGAACAGATCGAAGTCCAGGCCGTCGTTGTCGCCCTGCAGCGCCCGGTGCAGTTCGGCTCCGAGCAGTGAGGCCGTCATCTCCTCCAGATCGCGCGGGTTTTGCGCCTTCAGGAGACCGCCGGCCTCACTCAGGACGTTCTCGATCGCTTCCGGCATCCAATCCGGCAGTGCCGCCGGCTCCACGACCTGCGGCTTCTCCGTCCTCTTGGTCGTCTTGTTCTTCTTCGGCTTCCGGCCACGGGATACGGGCATACCCGCACGTTACTGCGAGGCCGCCCAGTAGATCGCTCGCGCCACCTGTGAGTACAAGCCCTTCGGGTGATCGCGGAACAGCGGCTCGGTGCCGAACAGCACCGCCCGCCCGCCGAGCCCCGACGTCCCGGACACGACCGCGGCCTGTCCCGCCGCCTGCAGTGGCCCGCCCGTCCCGTCGTCCTTTGTCCGCCAATGCCCCGCGACCAGCGGATTCCCGCTCGCGTAGCGCTGCTCGACACTCACCGAGGAGCCGAGGTCGGTGAACCAGAACGGTCCGTAGACGAACGAGTCCGGCAGCGCGCCGCCGCCGACCGGGCCGGTCCCGTTGACGACCGAGACGACGCCGTTCCCGTCTTCCCAGCCCGCCACCGGACGCGCTTCGAGAAGTCCCACGTCGGTGTTGAAACGGGCGCCCGTCGCACCGCGGGTGACCACGCCGCCGCGGGAGAGGAAGGCGCGTAAGGCGTCTTTCGCGGCCGGGTCGAGGTCGGTGTACCGCAGTCCCGAAGAGACGAACAGCAGGTCCACCTTGGACCAGTCGAAGCCCGCGTTGAGCACCGACGCCGACACCGGCCGCACGTCGAAGCCCATGTCGCGCAGTGCTTTCAGCTCGTCCGCTCCGACGGCGGCCGCGATCGTCTTGCGAGTGAACGGCGTCGCCGTTCCGCGTGCCTCGGTGAACCGGACGCCGTAGCGGTCCGCCACCTCGGCGGCGGCCGGGCGCGCCGACGCGGGGACGACGATCGTGCCGTCGTCGGCGCGGCCGAGGGCGAGCCCGCGGTTCAGCAGGTCGTTGACGGCGCTGACGTCCTTGCCGTCGACGAGCTTCAGCGCGAGGTCACGGCCGGGCGCGGCGTCGATGCCGCCGGTCGGCGACGCCGCGACGACGTCGTGCGCCCGGACGTCGAGCCTGCCCTGCTTCACGATGTCGACCGACGCGCCCCACAGCAGGCGATGGCTCCAGCCGGAGATGTCGTACATGACCGGCACCTTCGCCGAGATGTCGCTGCCCTGCTCCAGCATCACGTTCGCCAGGCCGCGTTTCGGCTGGTGCATGTCGACCAGGTACGAACCGGCCGGATACCGGCGTCCGGCCAGCGAGAACGGACGATCCGCCTGCCGCACGCGGATGTCGTTGGCCACCAGATGGTCGACGAGCCGGGAAGCGGCGACGCCCGAACGCTGGTCCGCACCGTTGGGGATGACGTACGCGCGCGGGAACTCCGTGCGGTAGCGGTCTTCCTGCCCGAAACCGGGCACGAACCCGTCGGGGATCTCGCGCTGCGCCTCGCCCGCCGTGCCGCGGCGGAACATCTCGATCTGGTTCGCGATCAGCTCACCGCGATTGCGGTCGACGTAGTCCAGCGTGCTGCCGATGGTGGCCTCGACGACCTCGGTGTTGATCACCGCCCGCCGCCGCAGTTCCGGCACCGGCCGCGCCTCGTAGTCCGCGTTGTTGACCCGCATCGGGATCTCGATCGTGAAGGACACCGCGCCGTGGTACATCGCGTACTGGGCGGTGTAGATCGGCGCCCAGCCGTCCCAGCTGCCGGGTTCGTAGTCGCGGAACGGGATCTCCGGCTTCGCCGTCTCCGGCCGTCCGAGTGCCTTGACCGCCTTCTCCATGCCGAGGCCGTTGGCGTACCCGTGCTTGATGTAGAGGTCGAAGTCGTAGTTCTGGCCGTGCGGCGGGGTGGTCGGCTCGATGAGCGTGTTCTCGACGTAGCCGTGTTCGTCCAGCATCATCAGCGGCTGCTTGCCGATGGCGATCCCGCGCATGGCCCGCACCTCGGGCTGCGACGCGGTGACGAAGTCGCGGTTGGGGTCGAACCCCTGCGACGTCTGCCGTGTGCCGGCGACGCGACCGTCCGGATTGGCCGTGACGTTGAAGTAGAAGCGGTTCCGCTTCAGCAGTTCGACGGTCTTGGGATCGTTCGACGTCGCCAGCTTCTCGATGACGCGGAGCGCGCCGTCGGTGCCTTCCCATTCGTTGCCGTGGATGTTGTTGTTGATCCACACCGGCGCCTTGTAGCCGTGGCGCAGGAACGGGTCGCGCGCGGCGCGGGCCGGGTCGTTCTCGATCAGCGAACGCCACGCGTCCTGCCGCCGCGTCTCGCCAGGATGCTCCGGCGCGGTGAGCGTCACCAGGTAGAGGTCGCGGCCGAGGCCGGACTGCCCGGCGATCTCGACCGAGAGCCGATCACTGCGCGCCTGCAACGCGTTCAGCTTCGGCGCGATCGCGTGATACGGCGCGAGCCCGAGCTTGATCGACTTGTCGGCCGTGTTCTCCGGGTACACGCGCAGCTTGGTCTTGCGCGGATACCCGGCACGGTCGCCCGCGACGTTCTCGCCGGCCGCGGCCCGCGCGGCACTCATCGGCGGGTCGGTCGCGGCGACGTCGTTGCGTTCCGGCCCGTTGCCGGGATCCCGGTGCGGCGACGTCGGCGGCGGTGCCGCGTACGACGGCGCGGCGACCGCGCTCAGTGACAGCATCAGGGCCAGGACCACGGTGCGAGCCGAACGCGACAAGGGCCACCTCCAGGGACGTCGGCCCAGTCTTTCCGTGGATCGAACGCCCCACAAGCTCCGAAAGGCGTCTAATCGGGCGCCGGGAAGCGGATTTCGTTCCGGTCGATCTTGGCGTTGGCCGCCTCGATCAGGTCCACGCCGAGGCTGTTCGCCAGCTGGAGGAGATACAGCGTGACGTCGGCGATCTCGTCGACGACGTTGTGTGCCAGTTCAGGGTCGGCGCGCCACTCCGCGGATTCCTCCGGGGTGAGCCATTGGAACAGCGATGTCAGCTCGCCGACTTCGCCGGACAAGGCCATGACCAGGTTCTTCGGCGTGTGGAAAGGTTCCCAGGCGCGTGCCGCGGCGAAGTCGCGGAGGCGCTGGTGGAGGTCGTCGAGAGTCACGTGCCGTGCCTACCAGATCGTCACGGTGCGCTAACGGCCGTATGGCGGACGAGCGTTGACGTGCAAAGTGCAACTTGCATAACGTCGCTCGGCGTCGGGAGACCGATCCGGAAGGAAAGTCTTGACGTATCAGCGAAGCCTTCGGTCTCGCATGCTCTCCATCGCCTTCGTACCGAGCGCCGCCTTGGTGCTCGTCGCGTTGTTCATCGGCGGATTCCTTGTCCAGCAGGCCATTCAGGACCGCGACGACGCCGAAAGCGGAGCGGTCATCATGGCCGAGGCGAGCCGGGGGATCGCCTCGCTGCAGCGGGAGCGGGCGGTCGCGTTGCAGGCGCCGGGCACCCGTTCCGCCACTTACACCGCGTACGCCGATCGCATCGACACCTCGCTTTCCTCTCTGCGCGAGATCGCGCGGGCCGCTCCCGACGCCGAGGTCGGCTATCAGCAGACGATCGCCGTCGAACTGCTCGCCGCCGTCGAAGGACTGGACCGCAGCGATTCCCTCGCGGTCGCCGGGATCGACGACGAGGGGAGGCGCGACTACGCCGCGGCCGTCGGTGCCTACCGGTCCAGGCTCGACGCGATCGCCGAGAAGCTGACGGAAAGTAGCCGCCGGACTTACCGCGATCTCGTCGCGAGCGAGGACTGGGGCCGGTTCGGCGCGGTCGAGACCGCGCTCAGCGCGGCCACGCCGCCGCCCGTCGGTCAGGACGCCTGGCGCGCCTCGGCCGACGTCGTCGGCCGGACCCTCGGCGACCTCACCGCGCGGCAGATCGAGCATTCGGCGCAGCTCGCGATCGACGGCGGACGCCGTGTGCTGGGTGGCGCCCTCGCCGCCGCCTCGGCGATTTCGCTGCTCGCGGGGGTGGTGATGGCGATCGCCATGCAGCTCGCCTGCCGGCTCCCGATCCCGATCATCCGCTGTCCTTCGCGGCTCGAAGCGACGCCACCGGCCTGGTCACACCTGGTGAGCGATTACGCCGAAAAGAGCACGCTGTTGGCCCACACGAGTCGGCGAACCGGTCGTGCAGACTTGTCCGGGTGAGCTCCCCGACGGATCTGCGCCCCTACCTGCGTACCTTGGACGCGGAAACGCTGGCGGAGCTGCTTCACGCCCATGCTGAGCGTGACCCTGTGTTACGGCAGGCCCTGGAGAACCGCTTCGCCACCCAGGGGAGTGATCTCGCCGAGGCGCACCGTCTCCTCGACACCGCGGTGATGGCGGGCAACGTCGAGTACGCCGCGAAGGTCGGCTCGGTCCTCGACACATTGCAGCGACTTCTCGACGCCGGCAGCCGCGCCGACCTGGCCCCGCTCGCCCGCCGGACCGTGGACGACATCAGCGAGATGCTGGAGCAGATCGACGACACTTCGGGCGAGGTCGCGGACCGGCTGGACAGGGCCGTCGAGTTGTACGCGCGGGCCTGCGTCGCGCGCCCGCCGGATCCGGAAAGCCTGGCCGCCTGGATCCTCGAAGTCGAGTTCGACGGTCCCGGCTGGCCTGCCATCGAGCTGGCCGACTTCGCCTCCGCCCTGGGAGACAAGGGACTCGCGCGAATCCGGTCCACTGTGGACAGCGTGCTGGCCGAGCAGCCGTCCGGTGCGAAACGCGAGACGGCCGAACGGTTGCGCGAGGAGCTGGCGGAGGTGTCCGGCGACGTCGACGCGCTCGTCGCGATCCTCGCCGCCAAGCCGCCGAGGGTCGACGTCAGCCTCAAGATCGTGCGCGTGCTGCGCGCGGCGGGACGGCACAGCGAGGCCATCGCGCACGCAGCGCGGGCGCTCACGCACGACAAAAAGGAGGAGGCTCCGCCGCCGGAAGAGGAGTCGGTTCCCTTGTCGAGCAAGGAATTCGACGAGAATCCCGGGGCCGCGACCTACCTCGCGCTGCGCGAGGAGTCGCTCGAAACGGGGCGCTGGGTCGCACAGCGGAAGACCGCGCTGGCCAGGTTGCGCGAGCTCGCCGCCGAAAGCTCGGAGGCCGCCGACGAACTCGTCCGCGCGCTTCTCGGCGAGGACCGTGCCGACGAGGCATGGCGGGCGGCGGTGCGTTTCGATGCCTCATTGCCGGTGCGCGTCGAACTCGCAGATTCGCGTTCCGTCGCCCATCCCGCCGAAACCATTCCCGTGTATCGGGACCATGTCGAAGAATTGATCACGAGGAAAGATCCGAACTCCTACCGTGAGGCGGCCCGGCAACTGCGCAAACTGCGCACGGTGCACAAAAAGGCCGGTACGGCTGAAGAATTCAGCTCGTACCTGAGCACATTGGTGGAAATACACAAACGGAAGACGCGGCTGATCGCCGAGGTCAAGGCGGCGAGGATCGCGATTCCGAAACCGGCCAAGGCGTAACCGCGCCCGCCGCCCTTCGTTATTCGAAGTGAACCGAGGAAACCCGGCGAAGCAGGTCGAGCCACTCTGGCGGGCCGTTGTCGTCGCGGTGGTCCGGAACCGATGTCCGCCCGCGTCCGGGACACCGTGTTTCGCGCCCAGGACCACCGCGACGAGCCCGGCCGGACCCGCGTGAAAACATGTCGCCATGAGTCCGGTCAGCCGTGCCCGCAAGAAGGCAGCCCAGCCCTCCACCCCGAGTGTGACGGGCCTCTTCAAGGACGTCCTCCGCGATTTCTCGACCCTGGGTGCCGAACCCGAGGTGCTCGACGTCGAACTGCTGACCTCCGAGGTGCTCGGCCAGTGGTGGGAGATCGAGGTCGAGGAGGGTGAACAGCCGCTCGGCATGGAGCTCATCGCGTTCGCCGAGCGGAAGATCACGCCCGCCGCGGCCGCGTTGCTGGCCGGGCTGCGGGTCTTCGCCGAGACCGAAGAGGAGCGTGAGGCGGCCGACGCGGCGCTGAACACGGTGCTGGCGCGCGGGATCCCGGAGCCGGAATGGGTCGGCGACCTGGCCGCGGTGACCGTCGGGGACTGCTGGCGGACCGGTGACGTCTTCGGTGACGAGTCCTCCCTTCTCTGCGTCTTCTCGCGTGGCGGTGCCGAGCACGGGCTGCTCGCGCTGGTCGACTTCACCGAGGGCGGCCGGATCCGCGACGTCGTCGTGGTCGACAAGCCCCAGGAAGTGCTGGCCGAGATGCGGCAGCAGGCCGCCGACGACCCGGAGCTGGTCACGCTGGAGCGGGTGCTGCCCGAGCGCGCCCACCAGCTGCTCGCGGACGGGCTGGCCGCGACGGACGTCGTCGAAGAGCCCGACGTCAGCGAGGACTACGCGCGGTTCCACGCGCTCGCGCTGGCCTGGATCCGGGCGCTTCCCGCTCCCGAACCGTCGCCCGAGGTCACCGAATGGCCCGAGCAGGTCCGCGAAGAGGTCGTCGCCGACTTCATCGGATCCGGGCTCGTGGACGACACCGAAGCGACACGGTTCTACGCGCGCCTGCTCGTCGATTACGGCTGTGCGACCGAGCCCGGCAGCCCTCTGCGCGTCGGGCCCGAGAAGCTCGCCCGGTTCCTCGAGTCGCTGCTGGACGGCGAGGTGGAGATCGACGAGGCGTACGAAGACGCGCTGGAGCCCGCCGTGCTCGGGTGGGTCACCTGGGCCGCCGACCGCGCGGGCCTCCCCGAGGCCGCACGCGTGGCGCTGCTCGAGGGCACGACCGAGTTCCTGGAGGAGTTCGCGCAGGACGAGGACTCCACGCTCGACGTCTACTTCGACGGCTCCGAGGGCATCGAGGACCCGGCGGACCTCGCGGAAGCCCTCGCCCGCCGGATGTTCGCCGTCCCGACCGTCTACACGGAGATCGGCGACGAGGAACTGGAACTCGAGCCCGCAGATCCCGAGCAGCGCCGTCTGCTGGTGATCGGCGAACACCCCGAGTACCACGAGGCGCTGGCCGAGGAGACCTTCGACGGCGAGCCGAGGATGCGGCTGGCGCTCAAGACCACGATCGTCGACCAGCTCTGGGCCGACGAGCCCGCCGAGGTCTGGCAGGCCGTGCGGCGGCTGAGCGAGACCGGACAGGAACGCGAAGAGATCTTCGATCGCCTCATCGACGCGCTGTCCGCCCAGCTGACCGAAACCGGCGAGCACGAGATGGACTACGACGTCGACGACTACCGGAAGGCACTCGGCGAACTCGCCTGACCAGCCGTTTCCCCGGCCACATCCTTGTCATCCCTCCCCATTCCGTCTAGTCTGTCTAGATGGAAGCAGCAACCTGGCAAGTGCAGGACGCCAAGCAGCGGCTGAGTGAGCTGTTGCGCCGGGCCGCGGCGGAGGGGCCGCAGTTCGTCACCAAACATGGGGAAGAGGTGGCCGTGGTGCTGGACATCATGGATTACCGCAGGCTGGCAGGAGGCGGTGAAGCCGTCGATTTCAAGCTCGTGCTCTCCGGTGAGCAGCACCATCCCGAGTACGGGGAAGCGCTGGCCGACGTGCTGGAGGAGATCGCCGCCGAACGCGCCGAGGACCTGCCGAGAGATGTCGTGGAGGTCAGCGGGTGAGCTTTCTGCTGGACACGAACATCGTGTCCGAAGCCCGGCGCCGCAGCCAGAACCCCGGTTTCGCCCGGTGGTGGGGCGGGGTGTCGTCGAGCAGGCTCTATTTGAGCGCTTTGACCGTGGGGGAGATCGAGAGGGGAATCAGCAAACTCAGGCATCGCGGGGATCAGGACAGGGAACGCGCGGACGCGCTCGCCGACTGGCTGGCCGGGCTCACCACGCAGTTCTCGGAACGGATCCTTCCGGTGACCGCCGAAATCGCGGCCGAATGGGGCAGGCAGTACGCGCCGCGGAAAGTGCCGTCCATCGACGGGCTGATCGCCGCGACCGCCCGGGTCCACGAGTTGACCCTGGTCACCCGCAACCTCGCCGACATGGCCGGGCTCGGTGCGCGGGTGCACAATCCGTTCGACTGAGCCGCCTTCGGCCCGTGTTCAGCCCAGCGGCGCGGCCGAGGTGCCCTTGCTCTCCGTGACTTCAGGCTTCTTCCAGCGGCGGTCCCCGCGGGCGTCGTCGAAGTCGACGAAGAAGGCGCCGACGGCCATGGCCACCAAGAGCGCGAGGCCGAGAATCGAGCCGATCCAGGTCAGGATGATCGAGAACATCGTGACCCTCCTCCCTGCTCAAGGTCCTTTTTGAGACCTCGTGAACCCCTGACACAAGGGTCGCCTCGGGGGGCTGTAGCCGGTATCGGCCAACCGGTTACACGTACGGAGCGTGGATCGGCCGATCGGCCGAGGGCCGCCGCCCGCCCGTGGCGGTGCGCGACCGGCTCGCGCGATCGGCTCGCCGGTGGTGCGAAGCCTGCTCCTTGTGAGGGAACAGCCGGAATTCGGCCGGGTGATCCGATTCTCGCTACGTGATCTTGGAAGTCGTCGTGAACGCTCGCCGTGAGTAGAGAATCCGAGGGCGCCCGGTCACGCAGGGTCGCGAGTTTCGCGTGACTGAGGGGACGGCACGCGTGATCCGGCGGACGTCATGCGTGACTGGACGGACGACACGCGAGCGGTCGCGTTCCGCCGCGAGGCGTCCGTCCAGACACGTGTGCCGTCCGCCGAAACACGTGTGCCGTCCATCCAGACACGCGAAACCGCCATGTACTGGGGACCGTGACCGTCAGAGCTTGCGCAGTCGGACCCGGTTGATCGCGTGGTCGGCGTCCTTGCGGAGGACGAGGGTCGCCCTGGGCCGTGTCGGCTTGATGTTCTCCATCAGGTTGGGCTCGTTGATCGTGCGCCACAGGTGGCGCGCCTCGGCGCGGGCCTCGTCGTCCGGGAGGCCGGCGAAGTGGTGGAAGTGTGACGCCGGGTCCGCGAAGGCGGTGTGCCGCAGCTTGAGGAAGCGTTCGACATACCAGCGTTCGATGTCGGTCGTCGGCGCGTCCACGTAGATCGAGAAGTCGAACAGATCGGAGACGGTGAGCCGGGGGCCGGGCTGGAGGACGTTCAGTCCTTCGAGGATCAGGATGTCGGGCCGCTGAACGACCTGCTCCTCGTCGGGAAGGATGTCGTAGGCGAGGTGCGAGTACACCGGGGCGCTGACCCGTTCCGCGCCGGACTTCACGTCGGTGACGAACCGCAGCAGCGCCCGCCGGTCGTAGCTTTCCGGGAAACCCTTGCGGTGCATGATCCCGCGCCGCACCAGTTCCGCACGCGGGTGGAGGAATCCGTCGGTGGTGACCAGGTCGACCCTGGGGTGATCCGGCCAGCGGGCGAGCAGGGTGCGCAGGATGCGCGCGGTGGTCGATTTGCCGACGGCGACGCTGCCGGCGATGCCGATGACGTACGGCACCTTGGTGCCCCGGCTGTCTTCGCCGAGAAAGGTGGTGGTGGCTTCGTACAACCGTTGCCGGGCGGCGACCTGGAGATTGATCAGCCGGGAGAGCGGCAGATAGACCTCGGCGACCTCGGCGAGGTCGACCTGTTCGCCGAGACCACGCAGCCGCAACAGTTCCGCGGCGGTCAGCGGCAGGGGAGTCGACCTGCGCAACTCGCGCCACTGCTCACGGTGCAGCTCGACGTAGGGACTGAGCTCACGGACCCGCGGCATCGCACACTCCTCGCCCGTCGCCAGCGCTGGCGCCGTACAAAACCGTGTTGACGAGTTCTCGGCGGGTGAACGTGCCTCGAACCGGATGAAGCCGCTTTAACGGTAGGGCTTACGGCTCGCGAACGCGCTGCGATGTGATGTAGCCCGCTTCGGGGCGTTACCGTCCGTGACGAGGGCGGCCGGGGGCGAAGACCTCGTCCCACGCCGCGGCGACCTGCCGGGCGCAGGAGGCGGGCGCGACCCCGCCGACGCCGGTACCGAGCCCCGGCATCGCGATCGTGTGCACGAGATCACGGACCCGGCCCTGGTCGAGCCTGCCGTCGCGCCACTGCTGGAACACCGCCCTGGCGGCGAGGTACGGGTGCACGGTGTCGCGCGGGAGGCGTTCGCCGGGTTCCCGCATCGTCGGCGCGCTGATCAGCCAGGCGGGCTCCGCCTCGCCGGTGGGCACGATCACCGCTTGGCCGATCGGGAGCTCTCCGCCGTGGTAGGCGAGGACGGCGCTGCGCACGTTCTGCTCGACCTCGGGATAGGCGCGGGCGTACACCGCGTCGATGCCGCCGCGCATCCAGCCGTAGGAGTTCGCAGGACTGACGACGGCCTGCGCGACGACGTCGAGCACCGACCCGCGGTGCACGAAGACCCGGCCGTCCACGGTGTCGGCGACGGTGGTCCAGGCTTGCGCGAGCAGGTCATCGACGGCGCACAGCACCAGCTCCGGAGTGGGACGGTCGGGCAGGGGAGGAAACGAAGAGCCGACGTCGTCGTGGCCGGTGTGCGTGCCCGGTTCGGCGGTCACACCCTAAGCATGGCAAAAAAAGGCACCCGGCGTAACCGGTGCGCGTACCGGCTGTCCGAGTGAAAGTCGCCACTCGTGTCGTGCGTAATCTGGCGGGGTGTCACGGATCGCGTACTTCGGCCCCCAGGGAACCTTCACCGAACAGGCCGCGCGCCGGCTCGCCCCCGGTGAGGAGCTGACCCCGGCGGAGACCATCCCGGCGGCACTCGCCGCGGTGCGCTCGGGGGCGGCCGACGCGGCCTGCGTCCCGATCGAGAACTCCGTGGAGGGCGCGGTCACGGCCACTCTCGACAGCCTGAGCGAGGCCGAGCCGCTCGTCGCGGTGGCGGAGGTGTTGCTGCCGGTCCACTTCAGCGTGCTGACCCGGCCGGGGACGACCGAGATCCGCACCGTGGCGAGCCATCCGCACGCGCTCGCGCAGGTCCGGCACTGGGTCGAAGCGAACTTCCCCGGCGCGCATCCGGTCGCGACGTCGTCCACCGCCGCGGCCGCGGTCGCGGTCGACGCCGGCGAGTTCGACGCAGCCGTCACCGCGCCGGTCGCCGTCGAGCACTATCCGCTGGAGGTGCTGGCCACGGAGGTCGCCGACGTCCGCGACGCCAAGACGCGATTCCTGCTGGTCCGCGCGCCCGGCGTGCTGCCGGAGCCGACCGGGGCCGACCGCACGTCGATCGTCGCCGCCGCGACGAACCGGACGGGCGCGCTGGCGGAACTGCTCACCGAACTGGCGGTCCGCGGCATCAACCTGACCAAGCTGGACGCCCGCCCGACCAGGCACAACTTCGGCGAGTACCGCTTCTTCATCGACTTCGAGGGGCATGTGGCCGAGCCCCGGATCGGTGACGCGCTGGCCGCGTTGCGCCGCCGGTGCAGCAACGTGCGGTTCCTCGGCTCCCACCCGCGCGCGGACAACGGCACGACCGAGATCGAGCAGGGTGCGGCCAACGACGATTTCACCGGCGCGATCGACTGGGTCGAGTCGGTACGGAAGGGAGTGCAGGCGTGAAACTTCTCCTTGTCCGCCACGGCCAGACCGAGGGCAACGTGCGAGGAGCGCTCGACACCGCGTTGCCAGGTCCGCCGCTCACCGAGCTGGGCCGCGAGCAGGCCAGGGATCTCGTGACGCGGCTGGACGGCGAGCCGATCGTCGCGGTCTACGCCTCGCAGGCGGTCCGCGCCCAGCAGACCGCCGCGCCGCTGGCCGCGGAATTCGGCTTCGAGGTCCAGGTGCTCGACGGGGTGCACGAGGTCGCCGCGGGTGACCTCGAAGGCAAGACGGACAAGGATTCGGTCACGACGTACATGAGCGTCGTGCGCCGGTGGACCCTCGGCGAACTCGACCCGCCGATCCCCGGCGGCGAGACCGGCGCGCGGGTCCGCGCCCGGCTGCTCGACGCGGTCGCCCGGCTGCGCGCCAAACACGAGCAGGCCGACCCCGACGGCACGGTGGTGCTGGTGAGCCACGGTGGCGCGATCCGGCTCGGCGGCGAATGGCTCGCCGGGAACGTGACCGCCGAGATCGCCAACCAGGGCCTCATCCCGAACACCGGTGTCGTCGAACTCGTCGCGAACCCCGCCGGCTGGACCTGCCTCACCTGGGCGGGCACCCCCGTCGAAGCCTGACCAGGAACGTTTGCCTCCACTCCCGCCGGGGAACACACCCCACAAGATCTATTAACACCTTGTGGGGAATTAACCGGGCCAGCGCAACCCGCGCGGCGGACAACACGTCTACTGAACGTGGGTCACCCGGCAGTTCGACGACAGGGAGGCGAATGACCATGGCTCGTTCGAAAATGATCTCCATCGGCGGTCTCGTCGCGGGTACCGCCGGACTCCTGCTGTTCAGCGCCTGCGGCTCGGAGAGCGCGCCCGTCGCACAGAACACGTCCGCGTCACCGTCCACTTCGGCGCCGGACACCTCGGCCGCGCCCAGCGCGAGCTCGTCGAGCCCGGCGCCGTCCCCCCAACCGGTCCAGCCGCCCGCGCAGGCACCGAAGAACGACGGGCTCTGCAAGGCGGGCGACGTCAAACTGTCGGTCAAGGACAGTGACGCCGCCGCCGGCACGGTGTACCGGAAGCTCGTCATCACCAACGCGAGCGGGCACTCGTGCACCATCCAGGGCTTCCCCGGCGTCTCGTACGTGACCGGCGCGGACGGCCACCAGGTCGGTGAGGCCGCGTTCCGCGACGGCGACAAGGGCGCGCCGGTCCAGCTCGGCAACGGCGAGAGCGCGGTCGCGGACGTCGGCTTCGTGAACGTCCGCAACTACGACGAGGCGGTCTGCAAGCCCACCGAGACCCGAGGGCTGCGGGTGTACCTGCCGCAGGAGACGGCGTCGAACTTCGTGCCGGTGCAGGGCCTCGGCTGCGCGGGGAAGATCCCCGGCAACCAGCTGACCGTCAGGACCGTCCACAAGGGCTAGAGCTGGGTGCAGAGCTGTTCGGCCTGCGCCAGATGCCGATGCCCGGCGATCTGGTTGAAGTGCAGGCTGAACACCATCCGGCTGACGCCGTCGATGTGGTCGGCCAGCGGCCGGTAGGTGTCGTGTGCGGCGGCCGCCGCGGCGGAGAGTTCGCGGGCGGCCGTCATCCGGTGCAGGACTTCGGGGGCCAGTACGGCGACGGTCCGTTCGCCGGGCGCGGATTCGGTGGTGTCCGGGATCGTGCCGACCCTGGCCAGTGCCCGGCACGCGTCCTGCGCGTCTTCGAGGGCTCCCGCGTTGACGCCCGAGAGCGCCCACAGCATGCCGATCACGCCGCCACCGATCACGAAACCGGCGACCGCGGTGAGCACTTGCGGGCGTCTGGAAGGTTCTGTCGTCCCCACGCCGGCCTCCGGCACCAGTGTCTGCTGCATCGCGGACCTCCCCGTCACCAGTGGCGGTGATGGGCTATTTCAGCACCAAAGTCCTTTGTTTTCACCGGTCTTGGTGGAGAACCCGTACCTCCGTGGCCGATTCGTCATCGAAGGCTCCTCGGCGTAACGAGACGACTGCGAAACCGGCTACGCCGAACAGCAGCAGCCCGGACGTGAGGAAGGTCCGGGCAGGGGAACCGAGGGCGTGGGTGAGGACGCCGCCGAGCAGGGCGCCGATCGGGATCGCACCCCAGACGACGGTGCGCCATACGCCGAGGACCCGGCCGAGCAGTTCGCCGGGGACGAGGGTGTGCCGCGCCGTCCCGAGCACGATGTTCACCGCGACGACGGCCGCCGCGAACAGGCCGAACAATGCCGCGCCCGCCACCGGCGAAGCCGTCAGCCCCATGCCGGTGAACGCCGCGCCGCAGCAGGCCGTGCCCCCGAGGAGCACCGCGCGCCGACCGGTCGCCTTGACCAGCCGCGGGGCGACGGCCGCGCCGAGCAGGCCGCCGATGCCGCCGACGAACGCGAAGAGCCCGAAGGCCGCTTCGCTGAGACGCAGGTACTCGATCGCGTACAGCACCAGCTGCGCCTGCGCGAGCTCGCTGACCAGGCTGATCAGCCCGGCGATGACGACCAGGCGCAGGACCAGCCGGTTGCCCTTCAACCAGCGGAAACCTTCCGCCAGCTCGGCGCGAAGGTCGGTGGCGCCGCCTTCCGCGGCCTTCGGGCGGTAGCTTCCGGCGAGGCCGATCAGCACGGCCGCCGCGATCGCGAAACCCACCGAGTTGAGCAAGAACGGGAACGTCGCGAAGAGCGCGAAGGTGGCGCTGCCGACCGGCCCGCCGAGGAAGGTCTGGCCGACGATCTCGCAGGCCTGGAGCTTGCTGTTCGCGCTGTCGAGGGATTCCTTGCCGACGACCGCCGGGATGAGCACGTTCGCGGCGCTGTCGGCGACCACCTCCGCGACGCCGATGAGCAGGGCGGCGGCATAGACCGCCCAGATCGTCACCCCGCCCGCCGCGACCAGGACGGCCGTCCCGCCGACGACCACCGCGCGGGCACTGTTCGCGAGGATCATCGCGCGCCGCCGGTCGATCCGGTCGAGGAGCGCGCCCGCCGGGAGCGCGAACAGCAGCCACGGCAGGAACTGGGTCGCGGAGAGGCCGGCGATGAGCAGCGGATCGCGGGTCAGGGTGACCGCGAGCAGCGGGAACGCGACCTTGCCGATCCCGTCGCCGAGGTTCGACGCCGCACTGGAGGCGAGCAGCCAGCGCAACCGGCGGTCACCCCTCCTGCGCGCCGTCGACTCGGCCATGCACCGCCTCCCCAGGCATTCGCCGGCGCCGGCCGACGACAACGTGTCGAAAAGTTTAGCGGGGCTGTCGCCCAAAGTGGCGGGGTTGTTACACCGAGTTAAGAATCCGAAGAACCCTTGGTGCCCGACGCACAAAAATCACCGACCATGCCACCTCCGGCGCGGAATCCGCCGCGGGGGAGCAAGGGACCTTTGCTATCGCCCGTCCACCGGCTCAGCCCCAGCCGAGTTCGTGCAGCCGCGCGTCGTCGATGCCGAAATGGTGGCCGACCTCGTGGACCACCGTGATCAGCACCTCCTCGACGACGTCCTCCTCGGTGTCGCACATCTGCAGCAGCGGGCGCCGGTAGATCGAGATCCGGTCCGGCAGCACCCCGCCGTATTCGTGGGTCCGCTCCGTCAGGGCGACCCCGTGGTAGAGCCCGAGGATCGTGGGCGACTCCTCGTTGAACTCCTCCACGAGTACCACGACGTTGTCCATGGCGTCCGCGAATTCGGGCGGGAGCTCGTCCAGTGCCTCCGAAACCAGCTCTTCGAAGCGTTGCTGGGTCATCTCGACGGGCACGGGCTCACCCTCCGGTCTTCGGGGCCGAAGAGGACGACGGCGGGCTCGTCTGGCCGCTCTCCGGCGGCGGGGCGTCGCCCTTGCCGACCTTCACGCTCCCGGTGACCGGTGCGAGCCCCTTGTCGTCCGGCAGGACCGCCGCGACCTTGCAGTTCACCAGCGTCGACCCGGCGTCCCAGCTCTCCTGCTCGCGGACGTCCCAGCTGAGGATGAGCTTCTTCGCCGCCAAATCCGCGTTGCCGGTGTAGTCCTGCGCGGCCGTCGAGCATTCGGTGTCGAGCCAGGTGTTCTGCTGCTCGTGCGACGGGTAGCCGTCCTTGAACTTCGTCTTGAGGTCGATCGTCGCGATCATCTCGTACGAATGCGGCTGGGCGCAGTCGATCGGGTCGCCGAAGCTGTTGTTGAGCAGCGCGAGGCACGTGCCCGGCTCCCACACCGCCGACTGGTTCTGCTCCTTCGCCGGCCCCTTGGTCGGCTGGAGCTTGCCGCCCTGACCCGCCCATTGCAGGCCGCAGCGCAACTGCCGGTCACCGTCCGCCCACTGCGCGGGCGTCGGCCGGAGCAGGTTCATGGTCAGCTTGCCGTAAGGATCCAGGTTGCGGCCGAGATACGGCTTGACGTCGATGGTGCAACGGGAGCGAGAGATCTCCTGCCACTGCTCCAGGTTCGGGCTGGGTACCCCCGGCGGGTACTGTGCGCCGATGTCGACGATGCTGGTGACCTCGAACAGGTGCGCCTCCCCGCACGGCACGCGCCGCGCGTCGGTGGCGTCCGGGTTGTTCCAGGTCAGGCAGGTGCCCGGGGGAGATTGGAACGCTTCGACCGCGGCGGGGGACAGCTTCGGAGGGCCGCCGCCCGCACCGCCCTCCGGGCCCACATTCCACGAGAACGCCACACTCAGCGAAAGCGCGATGATCGCGCCCGCGAACACACCGGCCATGACGAGCCGGGTGCGCAGGGTGCTCAGCGCGTTTCGCGGGTCACGGAACCGCTCGGCCTGTTGAGACATCCACTCCATGATGCCCGCGCCGCACGTAAGGTGCGCGTACCGGGTGGTTAGTGTTGGACACGGGTTCGTGGCGAGGGCGATTTACGGAGCTTCGATGACGCAGGATGACAACCAGGGGGCACAGCCGCCCCAGGAGCCGCCGAGGCGCGGCTCGATGCGCTTCCAGGACGACAGCACGCAGGCGCGCCAGCCTTCGCTGGCCGAGCAGCGGGCACGGCAGCAGGCACTGGCGGAGCAGGAACGCCAAGAGGTGCTTGAAGCCGAAGCCGCTCGCGCCGCCGAGAAGAAGTCTTCGACCAAGAAGAAGATCCTGATCGGCACCGGTGTGACGGTCGGTCTGGTGGGTCTGGTCGCGACGTTCTACACGGTCGCGAAGCCGGACGAGGTCACGGCGGTCTGTGCCGCCAAGGACACGGAGATCGTCCAGGACGACCGGAACTGCGACGAGAACTACGTCCGGTCGCAGGGCGGTTACGTCAGCGGTGGGTTCTTCTTCCTCCCCATCGGCGGTTTCGGTGGCCCGATGCAGAGCTACCGCTACAACTACGGCGGCACCGGCCAGATCGGGCAGCGCGTGTCCGGCGGTTCGTACACCGCGCCGCCGGGGGCCAACGTCAGCACCAAGTCGGGCAAGTCCGTCCAGCGCGGCGGGTTCGGCATCAGCGGCAAGAGTGGCAGCAGCGGCAAGAGCGGGGGCTCGTAGGTGTACCGGGATTCCAAGCCGCCCCGGCGGGACTGGCAGAACATCGTCGAAGAACAGGGCCTGGTCTTCGGCACCCCCGCCCGTGACGGCGCCGGCAAGTCCCGGCCGTACTGGGACGAGTCGGTCCACTACGTCTTCGACATGGACGAGATCCTGTCCGTCGAGGCGGACGTGGAGCTGCTGCACTCGATGTGCCTCGAAGCCGTCGACAACGTGGTGACCACCGAGCAGTACCACCGCTTCGGCATCCCCGAGTGGGTCTGGCCGCATATCGCGGAGTCGTGGAAGCGGCAGGATCCGCACGTCTACGGCCGTTTCGACCTGCGCTACGACGGCAAGAGCCCGGCGAAGCTGCTCGAGTACAACGCCGACACCCCGACCTCGCTGCTCGAGGCCGCGGTGCTGCAGTGGCACTGGAAGACCTCGGTCTTCCCCGAGGACGACCAGTGGAACTCGATCCACGAAAAGCTGGTCGAGCGCTGGGCCGAACTCGCCGACAAGCTGCCCTCGAACGAACTGCACTTCACCTGGTCGTCCGCCGATCCGTCCGGTGAGGACCACGTGACGACGGCGTACCTGCAGGAGACCGCGGCCGAAGCCGGCCTCGACACGGTCGGCCTGTCGATCGAGGAGATCGGCTGGGACCCGGTGCTCAAGCGGTTCGTCGACCTCGAAGAAGCGCAGATGGCGACCGTGGTGAAGCTCTACCCGTGGGAATGGGTGGTCGACGAGGAGTTCGGCCGCTTCGCCGTCGAGACCATGCCGCGCACGCTGTGGGTCGAGCCGCTGTGGAAGATGATCCTCTCCAACAAGACGCTGCTCGCGCTCCTGTGGGAGAACTACCCGGGGCACCCGAACCTGCTGCCCGCCTTCGCCGACGACCCCGGTCTGCTGACCGAGTACGTCCGCAAGCCGAAACTCGGCCGCGAGGGCGCGAACGTGCAGATCGTCGCCACCGGGTACGAGACGCAGACCGATGGCGTCTACGGCGCGGAAGGGTTCGTCTACCAGGCGTTCGACCCGCTTCCGGAGTTCCAGGGTTACCGGCCCGCGCTCGGCGCGTGGATCGTCGGGGACCAGGCCGCCGGCCTCGGCATCCGTGAGACGGCAGGACTCGTCACAGACGACGGTGCGGCGTTCGTCCCGCATCGCATCGTCGAGTCGTGATAGAAGCAACCGCACAAACCTGACATTCCTGACTTCTGGAGAACCCCTGTGACCACCACCCTTGCGCTGTCCGACACGTTCGGCTCCGACCTCGTGCGAGGGATCGGCGCGATCCTGCTGTACGGCGTCGTCGGTCTGCTGCTGATGTTCGCCGGGTTCTGGGCGATCGACTGGACCACGCCCGGCAAGCTGGCCCAGCTGGTCAGCCGCGGCCTGCCGAACGCGGTCATCGTCACCGCGTCGGGCCTGCTGTCGATGGCGTTCATCGTCGTCGTGGCGATCGCGAACTCCGCCAGCGACCTGACCGAGGGCCTCATCACGTCGCTGGTCTACGGCCTGCTCGGCATCGTCGTGCAGGTGCTGGCCGTCCGGCTGCTGGAGTGGGCGACCCGCATCGACGTCCGCTCGACCATCGAGAGCGAGAAGTTCGCACCGGTCAGCGTCGTGGTCGCGGCCGCGCACCTGGCCCTCGGCCTGGTCGTGGCCGTCGGCATCTCGTGACTTCTTGACCACTTGAAAGCGGCATAGGCGCACGATTCCCACTAACGTGGGAGTCGTGCGCCTTTTAAGGACACCGGACGACCGGTTCTCGGACCTGCCCGATTTCGACTTCGAACCGCGCTACGCGGAACTCGTCGACCTTCACGGCGGCGTGATCAGAGTGGGTTACGTGGAGGCCGGACCCGAGGACGGGCCACCCGTCCTCCTGCTGCACGGCGAGCCGACCTGGTCGTATCTCTATCGCAAGGTCATCCCGGTGCTCGCCGACGCCGGGCTGCGCGCCATCGCGCCCGACCTGGTCGGCTTCGGCCGGTCCGACAAACCCGGCGACATGGTCGACCACACCTACCAGCGGCACGTCGAATGGATGCGCGCGTTCGCCTTCGACGTGCTCGACCTGACCGACGTCACCCTGGTCGGCCAGGACTGGGGCGGCCTGATCGGCCTGCGCCTGGTCGCCGAGAACCCCGACCGGTTCGCCAGGGTCGTCGCGGCCAACACCGGCCTCCCCACCGGCGACACGGACATGCCGGAGCTCTGGCACAGGTTCCGCGACACCGTCGAGAACGCCCAGGTCCTCGACGTCGGGCGGTTCGTCCAGTCGGGTTGCCAGACCAAGCTCCCGGAAGACGTCCGCGCCGCCTACGACGCGCCCTTCCCGAACGAGATGTACAAGGCCGCGCCGCGGGCGATGCCGTCGCTGGTGCCGATCACCCCGGACGACCCGGCCTCGGCGGCCAACCGCGCCGCGGCGAAGGTGCTCGCCGAACTGAACAAGCCGTTCCTGGTGTCGTTCTCCGACGGCGACCCGATCACCGCGCCGTGGGGCCTCGAACTGCGGGGCTCGATGCGCGGCGCCCGGGAGCTCGAGCATCCGACGATCACCGGCGCCGGTCACTTCCTCCAGGAGGACGCCGGTGGACGGCTGGGCGAGGTCATCGCCCGCTTCGTGAACTCCTGACGAACGCCAGGAAAGGACCGTTCCTTGCAAATTTCGCAAGGAACGGTCCTTTCCTAGCATCGGGCGCGTGAGATGAAAGGCCCCTTCATTGCAAATTTGCAATGAAGGGGCCTTTCATCTCACTTGTCAGGAGATGGCGGCCAGCGCGTCGGTGATGATCCCGAGGCCCTCCGCCGCCTCTTCCGCGGTGAGCGTCATCGGCGGCGCGATCCGCAGCACGTTGCCGTGCAGCCCGCCCTTGCCGATCAGCAGTCCGCGCGCCTTGGTCTCCTCCATCATCCGCGCCGCGGCCCCCGGGTTCGGCTTCATGCCGCCCGGCTCGACCAGTTCGACGCCGATCATCAGCCCCTTGCCGCGCACGTCCCCGATCAGCGGGTTCCCCGCCGCGCGCAGGCCGCCGAGCAGTTCGTTGCCGCGGGCGAGCGCGTTGGCCTGGAGGTCGTGGTCGGCGATGTGGTCGAGGACCGCGGCCGCGCCCGCCATCGCGACCGGGTTGCCGCCGAAGGTCGAGATCGAGTTCGCGGTGAGGCAGTCGACGAGGTCGCCGCGTGCCACGAGACCGCCGATCGCGAGCCCGTTGCCGAGGCCCTTGGCGAAGGTCATCGCGTCGGGAACGACGTCGTGCGCCTGGATCCCCCAGTAGTGTTCCCCGGTCCGTCCCCAGCCGGTCTGGACCTCGTCGGAGATGAACAGGATCCCGTACTGGTCGAGAACCTCCTTCATCGCCTTGAACAGGCCGTCCGGCGGCGAGCTGAACCCGCCGACGCCCTGGATCGGCTCGGCGATCATGCAGGCGACGTCGCCTGAGGTGCCCGTCTCCAGGACGTCGACCAGGTCCGCGACGCACGCGTCGATGTACTCCGTGTCCGACAGCGCACGGAACGGGCTGCGGTACTGGTAGCCGCCGTGCACGTAGCTCACCTTCACCGGGCTGAGCGACGACGCCGACCAGCCGCGGTTGCCGGTGATGCCGACCGTCGCGAACGACCGGCCGTGGTACGAGTTCCGCATCGCCAGCACCTGATTGCTGCGCCGGTACTGGGTGGCGAGCATCAGCGCGGTGTCGTTGGCTTCGGTCCCGGAGTTGGTGAAGAACACCTTCGCGTCGGGGATGCCGGAGAGTTTCGCGATGCGCTCGGCCAGTTCGACCTGCGAGCGGATCAGGTACAGCGTCGACGTGTGCAGGATGCCGGTGTCGAGTTGCTTGCGCACGGCGTCGCTGATCGCCGAGACGTCGTAGCCCATCGAGTTCGTCAGGATGCCCGCGAAGAAGTCGAGGTAGGTGCGCCCGGACGAGTCGATGACCCGGCGGTCCTGCGCGTGCACGATCTCGATCGGCTCGTCGTAGTAGAGCGCCAGCCAGGACGGCAGTACCGCCTTGTGCCGCGCCAGCAGGTCCGCATCGGTCATCGGGTTTCTCCGTCCGCAGCAGGGAGATCTCAGTATGGGGACGGCCCGAAACGGGCGGCAACGATCAGACTGTCGGGTTATCCGCGCGGACCCGCACATTTTGTGCGGCTCGCACGGACTACTCTCAGCACTCGTGATTGACCCCAGGACTCTGCGCGATGACCCGGACGTCGTGCGCGCTTCGCAGCGCGCCCGTGGCGAGGACGAAGGAGTGGTCGACAAGCTGCTCTCCCTCGACTCCCGCCGCCGGTCGTCCATCGCCGCCGCCGACAAGCTGCGTGCCGAGCAGAAGTCGCTGGGCAAGCTCATCCCCAAGGCACAGGGCGACGAGCGGGCCGGGCTGCTCGCCAAGGCGAAGGATCTCGCCGCCCAGGTCAAGACGGCCGAGGTCGAGCAGACCGAGGCTTCGGAGGAGTTCGAGCAGCTGCACCGGCTGGTGCCGAACCTGGTCCACCCCGACGCGCCCGAAGGCGGCGAGGACGACTACGTCGTGCTCAAGCACGTCGGCGAGCCGAAGAAGTTCGACTTCAAGCCGAAGGACCACCTCGAACTCTGCGAGGGCCTCGGCGCGCTCGACATGGAGCGCGGCGCGAAGGTCTCGGGCTCGCGGTTCTACTTCCTCACCGGCATCGGCGCCCAGTTGCAGCTCGGTCTGCTGAACATGGCCGTCGCGCAGGCGACCGCGAACGGGTTCACCCCGATGATCACGCCGACCCTGGTGCGGCCGGAGATCATGGCGGGCACCGGTTTCCTCGGCGCGCACTCGTCGGAGGTCTACCGGCTGCGCGACGACGACCTGTACCTCGTCGGCACCTCCGAGGTCCCGCTCGCCGGCTACCACGCCGACGAGATCCTCGACCTGGCGAAGGGGCCGAAGCGCTACGCGGGCTGGTCTTCCTGCTACCGCCGCGAGGCCGGTTCGTACGGCAAGGACACCCGCGGCATCATCCGCGTCCACCAGTTCGACAAGGTCGAGATGTTCGTCTACACGCGTCCCGAGGACGCCGAAGCCGAGCACGCGCGCCTGCTGGACTGGGAAGAGCAGATGCTCGCCAAGATCGAGGTCCCGTACCGGGTGATCGACACCGCCACCGGCGACCTCGGCACGTCCGCGTACCGGAAGTTCGACTGCGAGGCGTGGGTGCCGTCGCAGGACACCTACCGCGAGCTGACCTCGACGTCGAACTGCACGACGTTCCAGGCCCGCCGACTCGGCATCCGCTACCGCGACGCCGACGGCCGCCCGCAGACCGTCGCCACGCTGAACGGCACGCTCGCCACCACCAGGTGGATCGTCGCGATCCTGGAGAACCACCAGCTCGAAGACGGCTCGGTCCGGGTGCCGGAGGCGCTTCGTCCCTTCCTCGGCGGAACCGAGGTGCTCACGCCGGCATCGAAGTAGGCATGAACCGCCGCAGCAAGCCGCTCACCGCGCTCCTCGCGGCGGTCCTGCTGCTCGGCGGATGTGCCGAGACGATCTCGGGTACGGCGTCGCCGGTGCCCGGCCACCGGCCGGTGCCCGCCAAGGCGGCGCCGTGCTCGTTGCTCAGCACGGAACACGCCGACGCGCTGGCCCTCAAGGTGCCCGGCGTCGAGACCAAGGGCAACAAGGCCCAGCTGCTCCCGCCGATGTGCCTGCTGTCCGAACGCGACGATTCGCCGCGCGGGGTGTCCCTTTCGATCACGCACAGCGTCGACATCCCGCTGAACGACTTCTACGCCGGCGCCCTGCCGGGGGAGAAGTTCGGCATCGGCGGTTTCACCTGGACGCGCTACGCGTCCCCGCTCGGCCCGACCGCGTGCTCCCTCAGCACCGAACTCGGGCCGGCGTCGTTCGTCGAGCTCGGCAGCGAGACCCAGACGGGCGCGCCCGAAGCGACGGCCTGCGATCTCGCGCTCGCCGCGGCCCCCGCGATCGCGTCGAGGCTGCCCGGTGGCGAGCCGGATCCGAAGATCGTCGCGCCGCCGGGGCAGAAGAAGCCCGAACCGTCCGGGCCGTTGCCGCAGGTCGATCCCTGTGCGCTGCTGAAGCCGGACGAGGCCGCGAAGCTGGCCATCGCCCCGGGAACCCCCATCGCCCCGGCCGAGCTCGCGAATCCCGAGGACAAGGGCTGCTCGTGGAAGGACTCCGACGGCGACAAGGGGCAGCGTCCGCTCACCGTGACGCTCTTCCTTGCGACGGCCGTCGCCGACGTCGCCGGTCTCGAAGGCACCCCCGAGGAGATCGACCTCGGTGGTCGCAAGTGGACGGTCCGGTTCGAAGCCACCGCGAGGTACTGCACGGCCGCGCTGCCGATCAGCGGGACGTCCACCGTGAAGGTCTCCAGCGGCCACTGGGACGACGAGACGAAAGCCTGTGACCTGCTGCGGGCCGCGCTGCCGACGGTGAGCGCGGCGTTGCCCGCCGGTTCGTGAACGGCGGCCGCGCACAAGTAGTGTGCGAGCCGATGAGGAGGGGACGCATGCGGTTTCGGAATTCGCTCGCGATCGGGCTGGTCGTGCTGGCGCTCGGCGGCTGCACGTCGACGATCGGCGGTACGGCCTCGCCGGTGCCCGGACAGGGACCGGTGAACACGAAGGCCGAGCCGTGCGAGCTGCTGACGCAGGAGCACGCGAACGCGCTGGGTGTCACGTACCCCGGTGAGGAGCGCGCCGCGAAACCCGAGCGGAACATGCCCGCGGTCTGCCGGTTCCGGAAACTGGAGGACGTGCGCAAGGCGTCGAACCTCGAGGTGTCGTTGAGCAAGGACCTGTCCTTGAACGACTACATGAGCGGCGCGCAGGCCGGGGAGAAGTTCGGGATCGGCGGTTTCACCTGGACGCGGTACGCCACCATCCTCGGCCCGACGTACTGCTCGCTGAGCACCGAAATCACCCCCGACTCCTTCGTGGAGATCGCCAGCGAGAGCCCCGACCACACCGAGGGCAACTCCTGCGACCTCGCCAAGGCGGCGGCCCCGGCAGTGGCGTCGAAGCTGCCGGGCGGGCAGCAGGACCCGCAGATCACCGCCCCGCCGGGACAGAAGCCCGCCGAGCCGGGTGGACCGCTCCTGACCACCGACCCGTGCGCCATGCTCAAGCCCGAACAGACCGCCCAGCTGCGGCTCGGACCCACGGGTGAGCCGATGAAGTCCAGCGCCGACCCGAACCAGTTCGGCTGCGAGTGGGCCGACACGGACGGCGACAAGGGCGAGAAGGCGCTCGACCTGTGGTTCTACACGACGAAGCCGATGGACGAGACTCCGACGCTGATCACGCAGGGCGAACCCCAGGACTTCGACTCCGGTGACCGCAAGTGGAAGCTCTACACCCAGTCGGGCAGCAAGCTGTGCGCCGCGGGGCTCGCGATCACCCCGACGTCGACAGTGGCGATCATCGCGGGCAACCTCGACGATCCCGCGAAGGCGTGCGACGTGATCAAGGCCGCCGTTCCGATGCTGAACGGGAACCTGCCGCCCTCGTCCTAGCGCGAGTTCGCCGCCTGATCACGCGAGTTCGGCCTTCGATCACGCGTGATCGCCGTCTAGTGAGAGGTAAGGCGGAGGTGGCGTGGGTGAGGCGGTGCCGGTGACTGGTCCCGCTGTCGGATCGCGATCCTCACTGTGTGGATTTCGGGACGTCAGATGTCCCGAAATCCACACAGTCCAGCGTGACAGGTCCTGTGTGAACACCTGTTCCGAAAGGGGTGTGTGGAAATAGGGACATTCAACGTCCCTATTTCCACACACCCCGAACTGACGCCACCTTTGCCTTACCCCTCAATGACCGTCCCTACCACTCGATCACTCAGGTGCCAGGTCACTTTGGCGAGATCGCGAGATCGCCTTCCGGTCACGCGAAAAGCTAGTCCGTCACCTCGTCGGCGATGTGCTTCGCGATCTCCAGCGCGCTGGTCGCCGCCGGTGAGGGCGCGTTGAGGACGTGCACCTGGTTCCGCGCGGTCTCGATCAGGAAGTCGTCGACGAGCGCGCCGTCCGGGCGCAGTGCCTGCGCGCGGACGCCGGAGCCGTGCCGCACGATGTCGTCCTCGGTGACGGCGGGGACGAGCCGCGCGAGGCTTTCGGCGAAGCGGCGGCGGGAGAACGACCGGCGGACCTCGTCGAGCCCGGTCGGGTACGCGTATTTGCGCGCGAGCCGCCAGACGCCGGGGAAGCGGGCGACTTCGGCGAGGTCCTTCGCGGAGAAGTCGCGCCAGGTGTAGCCCTCGCGGCGCAACGCGAGCACGGCGTTGGGGCCGGCGTGCACACTGCCGTCGAGCATGCGGGTCAGGTGCACGCCGAGGAACGGCAGCGACGCGTCCGGGACCGGATAGATCAGGCCGCGCACCAGATGGCGGCGTTCGGGTTTCAGTTCGTAGTACTCGCCGCGGAACGGCACGATCCGCGCGCTCGGGGTGAGCCCGGCGAGCCGTGCGACGCGGTCCGCGTGCAGGCCCGCGCAGTTGACGAGGCCGTCGGCGTGGATCACGTCGTCGCCGGTCGCCACCTCGACGCCGCCGGTGCGGCCGGGGCGGATCCCCAGCGCGGGCGTGCCGAGCCGCAGGTCGGCGTCGGATTCGTCGAGCAGCCGCACGAGTGCGGTGCAGACGGCGGGGAAGTCGATGATGCCGGTGGATTCCACGCGCAGCGCGGCGACGCAGGAGACCTCGGGTTCGTACTCGCGGGCTTCGCTCGGGCCGATCAGCTTGGCGGGGACACCGTTGGCCTCGGCCCGTTCGGCGAGCACCTTCAGCGCCGGAAGCTCCGCTTCGGAGGTGGCGACGACGAGTTTGCCGCATACCTCGACCGGCACCCCGTACTGCCGCGCGAAGTCCACAATGGACCGGTTGCCCGCGGTGGACATCCTGGCTTTGAAGGAACCCGGCTTGTAGTAGAGCCCCGCGTGCACGACGTTCGAGTTGTGCCCGGTCTGGTGGGCCGCCCAGTGGTCCTCCTTTTCGAGCACCGTGACGTCCAGACCGCGTTTGGTCAGCTCCCAGGCGGTGGCGAGACCGACGATCCCGCCTCCGATCACTACGACAGTACGCACGATCGACCAGGCTACCCGGAGCGCTACCTGACAATCGTTAGGTTAACTGGTAGCGTACCTGACCGATGTCAGGTAAGCGGTTGAGCAGGGACGAACGCCGGGAACGCATCCTGGCCGCGGCGGCGCGGGTGTTCGCCGCGTCCGGGTACGACCTGGCCGGGATGCGCGAGGTCGCGACGGCCGCGGGGATCAGCACGCCCGTGCTCTACGACCATTTCCCGTCCAAGGCGGCGCTGTACGCCGGACTCCTTGAGTCCGAAGTGGACAGTCTGCTGGCGGGCTGGGCGGAGTTGCCGCTCGCGGGCACCGCCGAGGAGTTGCTGCGCGGCCGGGTGGCGGCGATCTTCGCCTGGATGGAGACGAACGAACGCGGCTGGCGGATGATCTTCGCCGAGACGCCGTCCGACGAGGGCGTCGCCGAGGTGCACCGGCGCGGGCAGGCCAGGGCCACCGGACGGCTGACCGAGGTGTTCGCCCGCGTGCCCGGCCTCGCGCTGACCGCGGACCTGCCGCGCGACCGCGCGAACGAAGCGCTCGCCGAAGCGGCGAAAAGTGCGCTGAACGCCATCGCCACCTGGTGGTGGAGCAACCGCGACATCCCGCGGGAGCAAGTCGTCGCGCTCACGACGGATCTGTTGTGGCGCGGACTGGGGAACCTGATCCAGGAGGACGTATGAGCACCGACACCACCGAGCGATACCGCCGGGCACTCGAGACCCGCGACGTCGAACTCGGGCTGAGCGCCTTCGCGCCGGACGCCGTGGTGCGTTCGCCGCTGACCGACCGGGTCCGGTTCACCGGGCACGCGGAGCTCAGGCCACTGCTGGAAGTCGCCTACTCGCATCTGCGCGACGTCCGGTTCCACACCGACACCGGCGACGGTGAGACGCGGGTCGTCGTCTACACCGCGCGCATCGGCGGCGAGGACGTCGAAGAGGCGGCGGTGCTGAAACTCGACGACGCCGGGCTCATCGCCGAAGTGACACTGTTCGTGCGGCCGCTGCCGGGGCTCGTCGCGCTGATGGACGCCTTCGGCCCGGACATCGCGCCGCAATGGCCGCACCTTCGCGGCCCGGCTACTGGCAGTGGCCGCGAAACCCCTGCTGGCCATGGTGCGGTCCGGCGACAAGCGGGCGGTTCCGTTGGCCGGGCCTCGCTGACGAGTGTCATGAACGACTCTTTCCTGACGAAAAACGTCAGGAAAGAGTCGTTCATGACATTTCACACCGCCGCGGGAACCGGCGTAGCAGCCGAAGCCTCTTCAGGGTCTTCGAGGACCTTCGGCACCCCACGCAGGCTGAACAACGCGCTCACCGCCAGCAACGCCATCAGCCCCGCCGAGCACAGCATCGTCACCTGCAACCCGTCGACGAACGCCAGTTTGGCGGTGGCCAGGACCAGCGCGCCTTGCTCGGGCGGCAGCTGTGCCGCGACCTGGACGGCACCGCCGAGGGTGTCCGAGATCGCCGCCGAAGCCTCCGGCGGCACGCCCGCCGGGACGACGAGTTCGTTCCGGTACAGCGCGCCGAGCACACTGCCGAGGACGGCGATCCCCAGCGCGCCGCCGAGTTCGGTCGACGTCTCGGAAATCGCCGACGCCGCGCCCGCCCTGGCCTTCGGCACGACGCCGAGCACCGTGTCCGTCGCGACGGTGAGGATCAGCGCCAGCCCCACGCCGAAGACGATCATCGCGGCGAGCAGGTCCGTGTAGACGATCGTCACGCCGATGCTCGAGTACAACGCGAAGCCGACCGCCGACAGGGCACAGCCGAGCGCGATCGTGGCGGCGCGGCCGAAGGCCTTGATCGCCAGTGGCGCGAGCACCCCGCCGACGATCGCGCCGCCCATCCCCGGCAGCCCGGCGAGCCCGGCCTTCAGCGGTGACCAGCCCGCCACCAGCTGCAGGTACTGCGCGAACATCAGCGAGACCGCGAGCTGCGCGAACATCGCCAGGATCGTGGTGCCGACGGTCGCCGAGAACGCCCGCTGCGCGAACAGCCGCAGGTCCATCAGCGGTTCGGCCAGCCGCGGCTGCCGCAGGACGAACGCCAGCAGGCAGCCGAGGCCGAGCACGGCGGCGACCGCGACGTCCCAGTGTCCCCAGCCCTTGTACGCGACTTCCTTGATCGTGTAGACGATCCCGACCATGCCGACGAGGGAGAGCAGCACGCTGGGCACGTCGATCCGATGGGACCCCGGATTCTTCGATTCCGGCAGGATCAGCGCGCCGGCGATCACCATGACCACCACCACCGGCACGTTGACCAGGAACACCGAACCCCACCAGAAATGTTCGAGCAGCACCCCGCCGACGAGCGGTCCCATGCCGAAACCGAGGATCGTCAGCCCGCTCGAAACGCCGATGACGGCCGCGCGTTCCTTGCCGGTGAACACGTTCCGCACGATCGACAGCGTCGACGGCATCAGTGTCGCGGCGGCGATCCCGAGCAGCGCGCGGGCGGCGATCAGCAGTTCCGTCGTCGGCGCGTACGCCGTGATCACCGAAGCGACACCGAACAGCGACGCCCCGATGAGCAGCAGCTTCTTCCGGCCGACGCGGTCGCCGATGTTGCCCATCGTGATCAGCAGCCCGGCGAGCGCGAAACCGTACGCGTCCGCGATCCACAGCAGTTCCGTGGTCGACGGGTGCATCTGCTCCGAAAGCGACGGCAGCACCAGGTGCAGCACGGTCAGGTCGATCGCGATCAGCAGCTGCGCCAGCACGCAGACCACGACGGTGCCGATCTTGCGGCCCTTCCCGATGGTCGCCGCGTTGTTCACCTCGACACGCCGAAGGTGAGTTCCGGCGAGTGCCGCGCGGTGCCGTTGTCGCCGTCGCCCAGATAGAACCGGGTGCTCAGGGTGCGGGCCGCCGGGTCGAGGACGCTGCGCCACAACGTCCGCCACGGCGCGCCGGGCTCGACCGGGAAGGACACCGCGTCGAGCGCGTCGCGCGGCCCGCCGTCCGCTTCCTTGGTGATGGTGCGAAGCCGCTCGTAGGTGCGCATGGTGTCCGGTGTGTCCTCGGGCAGCGCGTCGACGTCCGGATGACGGTGCAACAGGTGGTTCGTGACGCACAGCGGCCCGTCGGCGACCTCGACGAAGTACTCGATGTCGTGCTGTCCGCGCTCGTGGACGAAGCCGCGGCCGGAAGCGTCGGCGACGATGTAATGGCAGGGCGCGCCGTGCGTGTACTGCTTGGCGAGCATCAGCGCTTCCTTGGCCTCGTCGACGGTTTCGCAGGTGTCCAGCAGATACCGGCACACCTGCAAGACCGACAGGCCCGCCTGCGGACCGGGATCGTCTGCCAGCGGCGCGGCCGTTTCGACTTCGGCCATCAGCAGCGCGACGACGAGCCCGGCCTCGTTGACCCCCTCCGTCGCACCGTCCATTGTGGACATCGAAAGGGACGTGGAGGCGATGCCGTCGTCGGGGATCGTCGTCAGCACGTAGGGCCGGGACGCCATCGGCACCGTCCCGTCGTCGACGGGTTCCTCACCCGCCATCACCGCGCCCAGCTGGGTCCAGCTCATGGTGAAGAAGTCGTAGTTCCGGCCGAGCGTGCTCCCCGTCCACAGCGCCGAACAGCCCGACCCGGCCGGCAGGGCGCTCGCGTTGTCGAAGGAGACCGACGCGTCGGCCGGGAGCCCGTAGGCCTCGGCGAACCCGGCCGTCCGTTCGGCGTACTGCGGCCAGTTCCGCGCGAACCAGGTGCGCCGCGCCCTGGCCACGATCGGATCGATCGGCGGTGGCGACCAGTCCGAGCGCGCCTTCGCTTCGGCGCCGAGCGCCTGGCCGATTTCGGCCTGGGTGCCGCGCAACGTCAGATGCCGCACGGCGAGGAAGTCTTCGGGAGATCCCGCTGAGTAAGTCATGGACGGAGGGTCTCCGCGACCGCTGACCGTCCACGCACCGAACGCTGTCAGCGCATGTCATCGGAATGTCATGTGCCCCGCGCGAAAGTGGTCCCACCAGGCAACGACAAGCGAGGGAAGCCATGCTCAGCAACAAGGTGTACATCATCGCCGGGGGCGTCATCAGCGTCCTGTTCGTCGCGCTCGCGATGGTCGAGTTCTCCACCGGTTACCCGGACGACGGCCTGCAGGACCTCCTCTACGCCGCGGTGAGCGCCGGCGCCGGCACGCTGCTGTACGTCCTCGACCGCCGTCAGCGTGAGCGTCGCGCGGCCGCCGAAACGCAGCGTGACGCCCGATGAGGAACATCGACGGCGGCTTCCTCGCCGCACCCGACCAGGCCTCCCTCCAACGCCGCGAGCAGGACGTGCGCAAGGGCAAGCTTGCGCTGATGCTGGCCGTCGTCGGCGGGTTCGTCGCGCTGATCGCCGGTTACAACGTCCTCGTGGACTTCTCGCCGGTTTCGCTGGTGGTGACGATGTTCGCGCTCGCCGCCGCGATCGGCGGCGGGCTGCTCACCAAACACCTGATGCGCGCCGTGCGGTTCCGCGTGCACAAACCGAACGCGGGCCTGGTCGGCGCCGCGAAGCTGTCCGGGATGGTCGTGGTCGTCCTCGGCTTCATCGCACTGGTCGGCTCGCTGGAGGGGCCCGGGGTGCTGCGGATCATCGCGATCGCCGTCGGCTGCGCGGCCATCGGCTACGTGAAGTCGCTGCACGACAAGCAGTGGGTGCTCTTCGAACTGGACGCGGTGGGTGTCCGGATCGAGCGGACCGTCGTGCCGTGGCGTGACGTCACCCGGCTCACCATCGACCCGGTCGGCCCCGGGATGACCCGGCTCGGCGCGGTCCCGGTCAACGCGGCGCCGCTGTACGTCGCCGTCCAGGACACCGAACTCGACCAGCGTCTCCTCGCCGAAGCAGTCGGCCGCTTCGCGCCGCAGGGCACGCAGCTGACCCGTGCCTAAGCCAGCTGAGCGGCGCTCCGCAGACCCAGCCCTCGGCGGTAGGCCCGGTCGAAGTCGTCGCCGAGCCGCTCCCGAGCGGTCGTCCTGAGCAGGGCGGCGTCCAGATCGACCGCGAACGGGGTGCCCCGGACGGTCACCGCGGCGCCGATCAGGACCGCCGCCCGCTCGGCGTCGTCCCGCAGCAGCGCGACCCCGGCGAGCCCCTCGACGGCACAGGCCATGGTGGTGCTGTCGTGCCAGCGGTCCGCCGACACCAGCGCCAGCCGGTGCAGTTCCTCGGCCCCGTCCAGGTCGCCCTCGGCGGCCAGGACCCAGCCGAGGGAGATCTTCGCGCCGGCGCGCACCCCTTCGGCCGCGAACGAACCACCGGGACACTCCGCGAGCGCGCGTTCGCTCAGCGCCCGGGCCGCCGGCAGATCACCCTCGTGCCGGGCGAGGAACGCCAGCCCGATGTACCCGGCCGCCCGGCTTTCGGGCATCCCGGCGCGGCGCGCGATCTCGATGGCGAGCTCGAAATCCGCCCGCGCGCCCGCCGCGTCGCCGTGGAGCAGCTTGCTGCCGCCGCGACGGCACAGCAGGTCCGCGTTGTCGTCGGACGCGCCGAGTTCGCGCATCAGCCGCAGGGCCTCGTTCATCGTTTCGAGGGCTTCGGCCTGCCGGTTCGTCCAGATCAGGATCTGTGACAGATGGTCGAGGGCCATCGAGAGGCCCCAGCGTTCCCCGATCGAGCGGAATTCCTGCGCCCCCTGGCGCAGGAATTCTTCCGCCGTCTCGAGTTCGCCCTGCATCAGCGCGCGGAGGCCGTAACCGGTCGGCGCGAGGGCGAGACTCCACGCGTCGCTGTTCGCCAGCAGCAACTGGCTGCGTTTGATCAGCGCGTGGTCGTCACCGGGCGGGCCGGTCACGACGCCGAGCAACAGCAGCAGCGCCGGGTTCCGGGGAGCCTTGGCGAGGGACAGCATGAGGTCGTCCACCAACGGCAGGTGCCGGTCGAGCGCCTCGTGACCCCGCAGTCCCGCGGCGGCGGTGAGCACGCAGAGCTGGTACTCCTCTTCGAGACCGTCCGGCACCCGCTGTCCGAGCCGTTTGACCACTTCCAGGCTCAGCGTCGAGCCTTCGAACCGGCGGCCGCGCATCCACCAGTACATCACCAGCGAAGCCGAGAGCCGGAGCGCGATCCTCAAGTCGGACTCGACGGCCCAGCGCAACGCGGCGAGGAGATCCTCGTAGGCGGCGTCGAGCCGGTCGAGCCAGAACAGCTGGTCGCCGGTGCGCACGAGCGGATCCGCCTGCTCGGCGAGGGCGAGGAAGTGCTCGGCGTGCGCGCGCCGCAGCTGCTCGGTTTCGCCGGCTTCGGCGAGTTTCCCGGCGAAGAAGGCTCGGATGGTTTCGAGCATCCGATACCGGTCCCCGGTGCGTTCCACCAACGATCTGTCCACAAGGGACGGAAGCAGCTCCGCGGTGTCCGGCACGGCACAGACCGCTTCGGCACCGGCGAGGGTCGTGCCGCCCGCGAAGACGGTCAGCCGCCTGGCGAGCAGGCGTTCGTCCTCCTCCAGGAGATCCCAGCTCCATTCGACGACGGCGCGCAGGGTGCGATGACGGCTCTCGGCGACCCGGCTGCCCCGCGAGAGCAAGCCGAACCGGTCGTCCAGCCGGGAGGCGATCTCGCCGACGGTCAGGGTCCGCACGCGCGCGGCGGCGAGTTCGATGGCCAGCGGCAGTCCGTCGAGCGCGGCACAGACCCGCTGGACGTCGCCCGCGGTGGTGTCGTCGACGGCGAAGCCCGGATCGCCCGCCCGCGCGCGGTCGGCGAACAGCCGGACGGCGGCGAACTCCAGCGATCGGCCGGGAGGAGTGCCCGGCGGCGGCACGGCGAGCCGCGGCACGGGGGAGACGACCTCGCCGGTGATGCCCAGCGGTTCGCGGCTGGTGGCGAGCACCCGCAGCGCGGGGGCCGCGCCGAGCAGCCGGGCGGCCAGTTTCGCGGCGGCCTCGATCAGATGCTCGCAGTTGTCGAGCACCAGCAGGACCGCCCGGTCGGTCAGCGCGTCGATCAGCCGCTCCAGCGGCGCGTTCTCCACCGGGGCGGTGACCGTCCCGAGCGGGACCGTTCGCAGGCCGAGCGCGGTCAGCACGGCGTGCGCGACGTCGGCGTCTTCGGTGTACGGCGCGAGTTCGACGAAGACCGCCGGCAGGTCCATCGCGGCCGCGGTCTCGACGGCCAGCCGGGTCTTGCCCGCCCCGCCGGGACCGGTCAGCGTCACCAGCCGCGAGCGGTCCAGCTGGCCGAGCACGTGCCGGAGATCGCCTTCGCGGCCGATGAAGCTGGTCAGCTGGGCGGGCAGCGGCGCGGTCGTGGTCCTGACGGGCGGCGTCTCCCCGCGCAGCACGGCCAGATGCGCGGCGGCGAGATCCGGCCCGGGATCGGCGCCGAGTTCGTCGGCGAGGACACGGCGGGCGTCCTCGAACGCGGTGAGCGCGTCGGCCTGCCGTCCCGCGGCGTGCAGCGCGCGGATCAGCAGCGCACGCGGCCGCTCCCGCAGCGGTTGAGCGTCGATGACTTCACGAAGATCGGCGAGGACGTCTTCGTGCCTTCCCAGCTTGAGCTCGGCCTCGACGCGGTCCTCGATCGCCGACGTCTTCAGCTCGTTCAGCCTGGTGACCTGCGGATCGCGGAACGGCGCGTCGGTGATGTCCGCGAACGCCGGGCCGCGCCAGAGACGGAGAGCGTCGTGAAGCAGTTCGGCCGCCTTCGTGGCGTCTCCAGCCGCGAGAGTGCGTCGCCCCTCGGCGGCGAGGCGCTCGAACCGATGCACGTCGACGTCGTCGGGGTTCACGGCCAACCGGTACCCCGCCGGACTGAACTCGACGGGCGCGAGTTCCTTCAGCGCGCCGCGCAGCCGCGAAACCTGAGATTGCAGCGCGTTCACCACACCTTCGGGTGGCCGCTCGCCGTAGAGGCCGTCGACGAGCCGCTCCGCCGGGACCACCCGGCCCGCCTCCAGCGCGAGCAACGCGAACAACGTCCGGACCCTGGGCCCGCCGACCGGCACGGCGGTGCCGTCCTCGCGGCGCACCTCCGTCGCCCCCAGAACGCCGAATCGCATAGGACAAAGACTAGGGCGTCGTTGACCTGGGCGGATCCAGCCCGCCCGAACTACGCCGATCGGCGTCTATACACTTCGCCGGGTCCCCACGCAATGGGAGAGGTATGTCTGAGCACGAACCCGTGGTCCTCGGTCAGCCGACCGTCGGCGACGAAGAACTCGCCGCCGTGGCGGAGGTCTTCCGGTCCGGCTGGCTGGCCGGTGCAGGCCCCGCTTGCCGCCGCTTCGAAGAACGCTTCGCGAAGACCGTCGGCACCGCGCACGCCCTGACCACCAGCAACTGTGGCTCGGCACTTTTCCTCGGGCTGCGTGTGCTCGGCGTGAAGCCGGGCGACGAGGTCATCGTCGGCGACTACACCTTCCCCGCCACCGGCCACGCCGTACTCCAGGCGGGCGCGACGCCGGTTTTCGCCGACATTCGCCCGGACGTGTGGAGCGCCGACCCGGCGTCGATCGAAGCGCTGATCACCCCGCGCACGGTCGGCATCCTCGCCGTCGACGTCGCCGGTCAGCCCGGAGACTTCGACGAATACCGCGCGATCGCCGACAAGCACGGCCTGTGGCTCTTCGAGGACGCCGCCTGCGCCGCGGGCGCGACCTACAAGACCCGTCCGGCGGGCAGCCTCGCCGACCTTGCCGCGTTCTCCTTCCACGGCCGCAAGGGCATCACCGCGGGCGAGGGCGGCGCGCTGGTCTCGGACCGTGAAGACCTCATCGCGCACGCGCGCAAGCTGCACACCTACGGCATCGAGCCCGCCATCACCCGCGAGGGTTCCGGCGCCCTGCCGATCCCGGAGTTCCACGAGCTGGGCTACAACTTCCGGCTCTCGGACGTGCAGGCCGCGATCATGAACGTCCAGCTGGACCGCCTCCCGGACCTGCTCTCGGCCCGCCGTTCGGTGGCCAAGCGCTACCACGAGGCGTTCGAGAACCTGCCCGGTCTCGACGTGCCGGTGGAACTGCCGGACCGCGAGCACCCGTGGCAGGCCTACATCCTCACCGTGGCCCCGGAGATCGACCGCGACGCGCTCGCGCTGCGGATCCGCGAACAGGGCGTGCAGTGCAACTTCGGCACCTACGCCTCGCACCTCCAGCCCATCTACGGCAAGCAGCAGACCTTGCCGGTATCGGCGGACCTCTTCGGCCGTCATCTCGCCATCCCGATGCACGCCAACCTCACCGATGCCCAGGTCGACAGGGTCGTCGGAACCGTCAGCGCCGCACTGCCGAGCTAGGAGAGAAATGCCCGACAAGAAGGTCCTCTTCACCGGGGGCGGCGGTTTCATCGCCGCGCACGTCATCCCGATGCTGATCGACGGCGGCTACACCGTCCGCGTCTTCGACAACATGACCCGCGGCGACCGCGCCCGGATCAACGAGTTCGTCGCCACCGGCAAGGTCGAACTGGTCGAGAAGGACGTGCGCTACGGCGGCGCCGTGCGCGAGGCCATGCGCGGCTGCACGCACGTGATCCACTTCGCCACCGTGTCGATCAACAAGTCGGTCGCGGACCCGCACGAGTCCATCGACATCAACATGGTCGGCAACCACAACGTCTTCGCCGCCGCGGCGGACGAGGGTGTCGAGCGGGTCGTGTTCGCCTCGACCGCGTCCGTCTACGGCGACCCGAAGCGGCTGCCGATGCACGAGGACGACGAGCTCAAGCCGCTCACGCCGTACTGCATCTCGAAGCGCGCGGGCGAGGACATGCTCGGCTTCTACGAGCGCACCAAGGGCCTTTCCTGGAACGCGCTGCGGTTCTTCAACGTGTACGGCCCCGGCCAGAAGATCGAGGCCTACTACACGTCGGTGATCAACCACTTCATCCAGCGCCTGCGCGCCGGCCAGCCGCCGATCATCGACGGCCGCGGCGACCAGTCGATGGACTTCGTGCACGTCACGGACCTCGCCCGCGCCGTCGTCGCGGCGCTCGAGTCCGAGCAGGCGAACGTGCCGATCAACATCGGCACCGGCATCGACACCTCCATCGCGACGCTGGCGAAGATCCTCATCGACGCCGTCGGCGTGAACGTCGAGCCGCTGTTCAACGAGCGCGACGTGCTGGTTTCGCGGCGTGCCGCCGACATCACGCGTGCCCGCGAGGTCCTCGGCTGGGAGCCGAAGATCTCCGTGGAAGAGGGCATGTACGAACTGGTGAAGGCCTCGGAGTGACCGCCGGGCCAGGGGAAAGCCGCCCCATGCGTATCGCAGTGGTGAACAACTTCTTCCCGCCGAGGGTGGGCGGAAGCGCGCACATGGCGGCGTCCCTGGCCGAGCAGTACGCGGCGCGCGGGCACGAGGTGCTCGCGATCACCGCGGCCTACGCCGACGCCCCGGCCGACGAGACGAAGGACGGCTACCGCGTCGTCCGCCTGCCCGCGGTGAAGATGCCGCAGCTGGGCCTGTCGATCGACTTCGACATGAGTTTCGCCTCGCTGCGGCCGGGGAACTGGCGGCGGCTGCGGAAGCTGCTGGACGAGTTCGAACCGGACGCGATCCACCTGCACGGGCAGTTCTTCGACCTGTCGTGGCTGGCAGGCCGGTACGCGCGGCGGCACAAGCTGCCGATGCTGCTGACCATCCACACCCTGCTGATCAGCGACAACAAGCTGTACGGCGGCGTGTTCCGGTTCCTGGACACCGTGCTGGTGAACCCGATCCTGCGCTACCTCAAGCCGCGCTACGTCATCCTCGACAAGCTCGGGGTCGACTACTGCGTCGAGCGCTATGGCACCAGCGACGCGAACTCGGACTACTTCCCGATCGCCGTCGACACCGGGAACTTCGAGAAGCCGCTGACTCTCGATGTGCGTGCCGAGCACAACCTGGGTGACGGCCCGGTGATCGTCTCGCTCGGGCACGTGATCCCGCTGCGCAACCGGCTCCCGCTCGTCGAGGCGCTTCCGTCCATTTTGGACAAGCACCCCGGCGTGAAGGTGGTCGTCGTCGGGCGCGTCTACCACGACGTTTTCTTGAAGCGGGCGGAAGAACTCGGCGTGGCCGACGCCATCATCGTCACCGGCGCCGTGCCGAAGGCCGACGTCCCCGCGTACTTCGCCGCCGCCGACATCGTGACGCACGACCTCAACGGCGGCTGCGGCACCGCGTCGCTGGAGGCGATGCTCTCGGGCACCGCGACCATCGCGTCCGTCACCGAGGACAACTATCCCGGCATCGAACTGCGCAACGGCGAGAACATCCTGCTGGTGCGGCCGGACGACAGCGAGGCGGTGGCGGAAACCGTCATCGAACTGCTCGACGACCCCCAGAAGCGGGCTTTGGTGGCACAGCGGGAAAGCGCGATGGTGCGGGCCAACTTCGGCCTCGACGTCGTCGCCGAAGAACACCTGCGTACCTTCGAGAAACTGGTGACCGAGGCCGATGTTCTTCGATGACGAGCGCAGCAACCGGCTGCGCCCGCAGATCCTGACCGAACTCGTCTCGCAGTACATGAACGACGCCGAGCGCGCTCGCTTCTACGGACTGCCGGAGTCGACCAGGGTCCGCGAACGGGTCAAGATCATCAGCCCGGAGAACCTGAAGATCGGCGAACACTGCTGGATCGGCGAAGGCGCCGCCCTCGACGCGAGCGGCGGACTGGAGATCGGCGAACACACCAGCATCGGCCTGAACACGCTGATCTTCACGCACTCCAGCTGGCTCGCGAACATGACGTTGCAGAACCACTCCGGCAGCGACCTCATCGAACGCAAACCCGTGAAAATCGGCAAAGGCTGCTTCATCGGCGGCCTCGTCGTGATCATGGCAGGCGTCACGATCGGCGATTTCGCCACCGTGCAGCCGAATTCCGTGGTCGCCAAGGACGTCCCGCCGCGCACCCTGGTCGCCGGAAACCCGGCGCGCGTCTTCCAGAAGTACGACGACGAGTACATCCAGTCCGAAGTGGAGCGGGTGCGCGGCGAGAACGCGCGGCGGCGCGCGCTGGCCGAGGAACGCGGCGACGCGACGGGCCCCTGGGGCGCCCCGGCAGGCGACTTCACGGAGTAGGCCGGGTTCGCCTGCGAGTTCGCAAGAACACGATCCTCCACCACTGTGACGAGTGATGAATTCCAGCTCGGTCCGCAGTACGTTCGGTGCCGATGACTCAGGTGACACTCGACGACTGGGCCGCCATGCCCCTGAACCGGGCCGAAGTGGCCGGTGGTGTCCTGGTCGTTGCGCCGTTCCTGGACACCCGGCACCAACTGGCGGTCACGCGGCTCGCGTACTGGCTGGACGAGCGACTCACGGGGTTGACCGCTGTTCCCGCGGTCGAATTGTTGCTCGCCGAGCAACCGTTGACCATCCGTGTTCCCGACGTTCTCGTCTCCAGCTCGACCCAGCTGAATGTCCGCAGGGTCTCGCCGTCGGATGTGCGGCTCGTCATCGAGGTGCTGTCCGAGGGCACCGTCCGCACCGACCGGGTCACCAAGTTCTCCGAATACGCCGAAGTCGGCATCGAGCACTACTGGATCGTCGACCTCGAAGACCCGGCGAGTATGACCACCTACCGCCTGATCGACGGTGAGTACGAGAACTTCGGCGAGCACACCGGCAAGGTGAGCCTCGACTTCGACGGCACCCCGCTCACTCTGGACCTCGACGCACTGACCACTCGCCACGCCGCAGCGCCCCTGACCGCCCTCGTGAGTGGTAAGGACGGTATGTCGTGAAGGGCCCCTTTGAGACGATGAGGGTCTCAAAGGGGCCCTTCACGACATAAGAGCTCGGAGCCGGAACCAACGCCCTTCCAGAGCCGACTACTAGGCTCGACGGGGAGTTCCCCCGGTGAGAAGGGTGTCAGATGAGGTTCAAGCGGTTCGGCGCGTCGTTGCTGGTCGCCGGGTTGGCCCTGCTGGGCGCCGCGACCCCGGCGATGGCCCATTCGGAGCTGAAGAGCAGCGACCCGGCGAGGGGCGCTTCGCTGGCGACGCCGCCGACGCAGGTCAAGCTGACCTTCTCGGGTCCGGTCACCCTCGCCGACAACCCGATCCAGATCACCGGACCGGAGAACGCGTCGTGGACGGTCGGCCGGGCGGAGGTCGCGGGCACGGTCGTCACCGCGCCGGTCCAGGCCGTCGGGCCCGCGGGCGAGTACACCCTCCGCTACAAGGTGACCTTCGACGACTCGCACGCCGCGAGTGGCTCGGTGAAGTTCAGCCTCAGTGCCCCGGCAGCCGCCCCGAGCAGCCAGAGCCAGCCGAGCAGCCAGGCCCCGTCGAGCAGCCAAGCCCAAGCCCCCGCGCCCGGCGCCACCCCGGCTCCGCAGGCCGCGGAGACCACCCCCGAAGGCCTTTTGCCGGCCTGGGTGTGGATCGTGCTCGCGGTCGCCGTGGTGGTCGCCGGTCTCGTCGTCGCGCTGCGCCTCATTCGCCGCAAGAACGACCGGTCCTGAGGTCAGCCGTGGCCGACGCCGGTGTCGCCCGCGGGCAGCTCCTTGCCGTCGGCGTCGAAGGCGGCCAGCTCCAGCGGGTCGGCGCCCGAGTCGAACCAGAACACGACGATGCCCGGGTCCACGCTCCACACCGCCTGATGCGCGGTGACGCCCTTGCCGTCCACCTTCGCGGTGATCTTCGCGGCCGGGCCCGCGTAGTAGCCGAACGACGGATAGCCGTTGATCCCGCCGGACACCGCATGGAAACCGGGCGCCTTGTCGGAGCCGGAGAACTCGTTGGCGACGGTGCCCGCGGTGACCTTTCCGTCGGCCGCGCGGCGGCCCGCCATGATCCCGAACGTCGTCCTCGGAAGCTGCTCGAGGTCGACCTTCACCCCGTAGAACACCAGCTCACCGCCATCACCTTGGACGCCGGTACCGATGACGTCACCCCAAGGCGTGTTGTCCGGCTCCTCCGACGACCGCGCCGGCTCGGCGGCCGGCACAGCGGCGGCGGGCGCCGGCACTGGGGCAGGGGCCGCGTTCGCGGTCAGGGTCGTCGCGAGCACGACCGCGACACCGGCCGCCGCGATCCCGCCGCCCACCGGCAACGCCCACTTCCCGGGTGATTTCATTTACTGTTCCTCCCAGTGGCCGAAGATCATTCAGAGACCATTACGGGAGAACGGCCGAAAAGGTTGAGGCAACCTTTCAGGTGGTCAACCGTCGAACGGAGATGAGGACCAGGGTGGCTCGCGGCGATGACGAGTTCGTCGAGTTCGTGCGGAACTCGGCGACCCGTCTCCAGCATGCGGCCTTCCTGCTCACCAGCGACCGTCATCAGGCCGAAGACGCCGCCCAGACGGCGCTCGCGAAGACGTACGCGGCCTGGTCGCGGGTACGCCGCAAGGACGCCTACGCCTACGCGCGGCAGGTCCTCGTCAATCACATCATCGACGGCTGGCGGCGCCCGATCCGTGAGAACGCCACGGAGGACATCCCCGAGCAGCCGAGCGGTCTGGACGTCGCCGGTGCCGTTGTCCAGCGGAAATGGCTGCTTGACGCGTTGCGTACGCTCACAGACCGGGAGAGAGCCGTCGTGGTGCTCCGGCACTTCTTCGATCTGAAGGAGTCCGATGTGGCGGGCGAGCTGGGTGTTTCGGTGGGAACCGTGAAGAGCACCAACTCCCGCGCCCTGACCAAGCTGCGGATCACCGCGGAGGACGGAACGGAACTGATCGGGGGGCTGGGACGATGACCGACCTCGAGACGCTGCGCTCGGCTCTGCGGGAACCGCCCGCCGAGGAGTTCGCCGAACCCGACCTCGGCGCGATCATGACCAAGGGCAGGCGGATCCGCCGTCGCCGCCGTCTCGCGACCGGCGCGGGCGGGGTCGCCGCCACGCTGGTGACGGTGCTGGTCATCGTCGGCGCGGTCGCGCTCAAGGGCTCCTCGTCCGACCAGCAGCCGCTTCCGCCCGCCGCGAGCGCGCCCGCGCCGCCTTCGGCACCGATACCGGCACCGGCGAGCCCGACGATCACCGAAGCCCCGTCCGAGCAGCCTTTCGGCGAGGCGATCCCGCTCGGGGTCAAGGGAGAAGGCGGCCGTGAGCTGGTGCTCTACGCCTTCGCGATCGACGAGCCGCAGATGCCGGACGTCAGGTTCGGCCTCCAGGTCGCGTACCGGAACCAGACGGGTGACTACGACGCGCTCCTGGCCAGCAACGAGTTCAAGGGATCCGATCGCTCGTTCGGCTTCCACGCGGTGGACGGCGGCGACGTGATCCAGGGGACGTTCGTGCCCGTGTTCGGCTACTTCGCCGGTCCTGCCGCGCGGATCACCAGCACCGTCCGCGGGAAACCGGTCGAGGCGAAGGCGATCCCCTGGAGCGAGGACCCGTCGATCGTCCTCTTCTGGTTCGACGGCGCCCAGGTGGAGTCGGCGGGAGTGCTGACCCCCCTCATCGCCTACGACGCGAAGGGCCAGCGCCTCACCAAATAACGCAATTCGGCACCTGGTTGCGATCCTTGCAGGCGCAAGAATCGCAACCAGGTGCCGAATTGCGAGGAGAAATCAGGCCGCGGCCTGGGTGAGCACCTGGTCGACGACGGCGTGCGAAGGCAGGATCAGGTCCCGCTCGGTGTCGGCGTCGATCTTGCCTTCGAGCAGGTCGACGAACCGGTCCAGCTGGGTCGCGAGGGGCTCGCGCGCGGTGACCAGTTCCGGGATCTCGATGACCGTCTGCTGCCGGTAGCCGAGGCCGTCCTCGGTGACCGAGTCGTGCGAGACGTGCCGGTAGATGGTGACGTCGCGGCGGAGCAGGTCGATCTCGATCATGCGGTCCAGTTCGGACACCCAGAGCGAGCGGACCTTGCGCTGGCCGAGACGCGACGCGGAAACCGTGGCGAGCCCGGATTCGAACGACAGCACCGTCTCGATGGTGTCCTCGGCGCCTTCGACCGAGTTCGGGTGGAAGTAACCGGCGCCGGAGGCGACCCGCTGCGGGGTCGCGCCGCCGAAGAACTGGATCGCCAGGTCGACGTCGTGCACCAGCAGGTCCCACGCGACACCGGTCTTGATCCGCGGCGCGTACGGGCCGTGGCGGCGGGCCATCAGGTGGATCGGCTCGTTGACCAGCGCCCGCGCGGTCATCACGGCCGGGTTGTAGCGCTCCAGGAGCCCGCACATCAGCGGGACGTCCTTCTTCGCCGAAAGCCCGACGATCTCCTGGGAGAACTCGAAGCTGTTGCACACCGGCTTTTCGACCAGCATCGGCTTGCCCTGGCCGAGGATCTCCTGCGCCAGCTCGTAATGCGCCTCGGTCGCCGAAGCGAGCACGACGGCGTCCACATCGGACAGAGAGCCGATTTCGGGCGTCCACTGGGTTTCGTAGCGTTCGGCGACCTTGCGGCCCGCCTCTTCGCGCGGGTCGATCACGCGGACGAGGTCCACTCGCTCGTTCGCGGCGAGGACACGGGCGTGCAGCGAACCCATGTTCCCGGTGCCGATGAGGGCGATCTTGTGCGTGGTCATGCGCCGAGTACCTCGCGAACCGTTTCGATGATGGTGTCCAGGTCGGACTCGGAAAGGTGCGGGTGCACCGGCAGGGAAAGCGCCTGCGCGGCGACGGAAGCGGCCACCGGGAAGTCCTCGACCTTCGCGTCGGGGATCAGCGGGTTGTCGCGGTAGCAGTCGTAGTCGAAGACGATCTTCGGGTAGTAGATCCCGTTGCCGATGCCGCGTTCGGTGAGCGCGGCGGCGAGCTCGTCACGCGAGAGGAAGGCGTGCGGGCCGACCAGCACGGTGTACTGGTGCCACACGTGTTCGCGGCCCGGCAGGACCTGCGGGAGGTCGAGGCCCGGGGTGCCGGCGAGGCCTTCGGTGAGGCGCTTCGCGTTGGCCTGGCGGGCGGCGGTGAGCTGGTCGAGCTTCTCCAGCTGCGGGATGCCGACGGCGGCGTGCAGGTCGGTCATCCGGTAGTTGTGCCCGGCGACCTCGTACTGGTAGCGGGCGCGCATGCCCTGGTTGCGCAGCACGCGCAGCGCGTCGGCCAGCTTGTCGTCGTCCGTGGTGATCACGCCGCCCTCGGCGGTGGTGACGTTCTTGGTGGCGTACAAGGAGAAGCAGCCGATCCCGAAGGAGCCGGACGGCTTGCCCTGGAACGACGCGCCGACGGCCTGCGCGGAGTCCTCGATGACCTTGAGACCGTGCTCGGCGGCCAGCGGCGCGAGCTTGCCCATGTCCGCGGTCTGCCCGTAGAGGTGCACGGGCATCAGGACCTTGGTGCGGTCGGTGATCGCGGCGGCGACGGCGTCCGGGTCGATCGCGAAGTCGTCGCGCCGGATGTCGGCGAAGCGGACGGTCGCGCCGGCTTCCAGGATCGCGTTCAGCGTCGCCACGAAGGTGAACGGCGAGGTGACGACCTCGTCGCCCGGCTGAAGGTCGAGCGCCTGGATGGCGGCGACCAGCGCGGTGGTGCCGTTGTTGACGGCGATCGCGTGCTTCGTGCCGGAAACGCTCGCGAACGCGTCCTCGAAGCGCTTGACCATCGGTCCCTGTGCGATGGCGCCGGATCGCAGCACCTCGACGACGAGGTCCTCCGCGTCACGGACGTCGACCACGGTAATGGGGATCATCTGCAAGTCTCTCTCGACTGGGCGTTCTGGTGCGTCCGGTACAGTGAGCCGCCGGTTCTGCGCCCGGCCGCCCTCTCTGGCGCGGGCCACACGTTACCGGGACCGCCGAAGCGCCCAATACCCCAGGCTGCCTCCAGCCACAACGAACGGAACTCACGTGGTGAACCGCATCCACCCGACAGCAGTCATCGGCGAGGGTGTCGAGCTCGGTGAAGACAACGTCATCGGGCCGTTCACGGTCATCGTGGGCCCCACGCGGATCGGCGACGGCAACTGGATCGGCCCGCACGTGACCATCGGGACCCCGGGTGAGGACCGCGGCCGCGAGCACCCCGCCGCCTGGGAGTCCGCGCCGAACGGTGATCCCGATCACGACGGTCACGGCGTCGTGATCGGCAGCCGCAATCGGATCCGCGAGTACGTGAGCGTCCACCAGGGCACCTGGCGCACCACCACCATCGGCGACGGCGGCTACTTCCTGCGCGGCTCCCACATCGCCCACGACTGCGTCGTCGAAGACGCCGTCACGGTCGCTTCGAACGTCATCACCGGCGGCCACTGCCACATCTGGTCCGGCGCGAACCTGGGCATGGGCGCGATCCTGCACCAGCGGGTCGTCATCGGCCCCGGCGCGATGGTCGGGATGAGCTCCGCGGTCCGCAAGGAGGTGGGCGCGTTCACCATCGCCGTCGGCAACCCCGCGCGGGTGACGGGCGTCAACACCGTGGGCCTGTCCCGCCGTGGCCTGGACGAGGCCGCCATCGAGGCACTGGGACCGTGGCTGAAGGGTAAGGCCGGTCTCCCTGAGGACGGGCTGGCCGACCGGCTGCCCGGCGACCTCTCTACCTTGGTGAAGGCGTGGGACGCCCGTCCGCGCGAGTGACACTAGGAGTCTGAAGATGGCGGAAGTCGCCGGCAAGCTGCGTGAGGTCTTCGTCGAGGCGCTGGACCTCGATGGCGATGTCGACGTCGAAAACCTGAAGTACCGCGACATCGAAGCGTGGGACTCGGTCGGTCACATGGCGCTCGTCGCGGCCATCGAGGACGAGTTCGATGTGGAATTCGACACCGACCAGGTGATCGACATGTCCAGCTTCAAGGTCGCCGTCGACATGGTGACCGACCTCCAGTCCAAGTGATGCTGGACGGGAAGGTCGCCCTCGTCACCGGGGGTACCCGGGGCATCGGGCTGGCCACCGCGCGGGCGCTCGCCGAGGCGGGCGCCACCGTCGTGCTGACCGGCCGCGACGAGGCCAAGGCCGAGGAAGCGGCGGCCGCGGCGGGGGCCGCGAGCGGGCTCGCCCTGGACGTCACCGACGCCAAGGCCGTGTCGACGCTGGTCCGCGGCGTGGCCAAGGAGCACGGCAAGCTCGACATCGTGGTCGCCAACGCCGGGATCATGGAGGACGCGCTCCTCGGCATGATCCGCGAGGAACTGGTCGACACCACGCTGAGTACGAACGTCGCCGGCACGCTGCACACCGTCCAGGCCGCGGCCAGGGCGATGATGCGCAAGAAGACCGGCTCGATCGTCGTTCTGGCCTCGATCGTCGGCGAGCACGGAAGCGCCGGTCAGACGGTGTACGCGGCCTCGAAGGCGGCGGTGGCGAACATCGCGCGTTCGGCCGCGAAGGAGCTCGGCCGGTCCGGGATCCGGGTCAACGCGGTGGCGCCCGGCGTCATCGACACCGACCTGACCTCGGGTCTCACCGAGGACGCCAAGGCCGAGAACATCGGCAAGACCCCGCTCGGGCGGCTCGGCACGCCCGAAGACGTGGCGAACGCGATCCGGTTCCTCGTCAGTGATGACGCTTCGTTCATCACCGGGCAGGTGCTGGGCATCGACGGAGGATTAGTTCTCTGATGACCTTGTTGGGTGCGGGTGCACGACTGATCGACGTCACGAGCGGCAGGACGCTCGCGGGCGAGGAACTCGACGCCGAGGTCACCCGCGTGGGTGCCGCGTTGTCGCTGCTGCCGCCGGGCGCGCTGTTCGCGCGGATATCGGTGGACCTCGAAAGCGTGCTGAACTACCTCGGCGCGTTCGAGGCCGGCCGCGCGATCGCGCTGATCGACCCGGCGCTGGACGCCGACGTCCTGGCGGGGCTCATCGAGCGCTTCCGCCCGGCCGCCGTGCTGTCCGCGCCGGACGCGCCCGCACCCGAGGGTTACGGCGTTTCCGACGGGCACTGGGTCCGGAAGTCCGCCGAGGGCGTCGAGCCGCATCCCCACCTGGCGGTTTTGCTGCCGACCAGCGGTTCCACCGGCAACCCGAAGCTGGTCCGGCTCTCGCGCGGCGCGATGCTCGCGAACGCCGACGCGATCGCCGAGGTGCTCGGCATCGACCGCGACGAGGTCGCGCCGACCAGCCTCCCCCTGCACTACAGCTACGGCCTGTCCGTGCTGAACTCGCATCTCGTCCGGGGCGCGACCGTGGTCATCGAGCCCTCAGGCGTGCTCGGGCGCGGGTTCTGGGACGCGGTCAACGAGCACAAGGTCACCTCGCTCGCCGGGGTCCCGTACCACTACGAAATGCTGCGCCGTCTCAAGTTCGACCCGGCGAAGTACCCGACGCTGCGCACGCTGACCCAGGCGGGCGGCAAGCTCCGCGACGACCTGGTCGCCCAGTTCAACGACAAGATCCGCGAAGTCGGCGGCCGGATGTTCGTGATGTACGGGCAGACCGAGGCCGCCCCGCGGATGACCACCGTTCCGGCGGAACGGCTCGCCGAGAAGCTCGGTTCGGCCGGGCCCGCGCTGCCCGGCGGTGCGTTCGCGATCCGGCGCGAGGACGGTTCCGAGACCAAGCATCCGAAGATCGTCGGCGAGGTCGTCTACCGCGGGCCCAACGTGATGATGGGGTACGCCGAGGACGAGGCCGGGCTGGCCGCGGGTGACGAGTACGGCGGCGTGCTGGCCACCGGCGACCTCGGCTACCTCGACGAGGAGGGCTTCCTCTACATCACCGGGCGCCTCAAGCGGATCGGCAAGGTCTTCGGCAACCGGGTCAGCCTGGATGATCTCGAGCACGCCGTGCGTTCTGCCTCGGTGGGGATCGACGTCGTGGCCGCAGTCCCGGCCGGGGACAAGGTCGTCCTGTTCGCCGAGGGCGCCGACAAGGACATCTGCAAGGACGCGTCGAAGGCGTTGTCCGAGCGGCTGCACCTGCACACGAGCGGGTTCGACGTCCGCCCCATCGACACCGTGCCGCTGCTGGCCAGCGGCAAGATCGACTACCGGTCGCTGGAGGCCCAGGTATGAGCGTCTTTACGTTTTCGCAGGCTGAGCGCGAGAAGCACCTGCTTCCGCAGCTCGCCGAACTCACCGCGCACCACCGCGAGAACTCCGAAGGCTACGACCGGATCCTCTCGTCGCTGGGCATCGCGCGGGACGCGTCGTTCGCCTCGATCGCGGACCTGCCGTGGCTTCCGGTGCGGATGTTCAAGACGCACGACCTGCGCAGCATCCCCGAGTCCGAGATCTTCAAGACGCTGACGTCTTCGGGTACCACCGGCGCGGGCGCGTCGCGGATCTACCTGGACAAGGCCGCGGCCGGCGCGCAGACCAAGCAGCTCGGCGCCACCCTGCAGGAAGTCCTCGGCGGCGAGCGGCTGCCGATGCTGATGGTCGACACCATCGGCATCATCAAGAACCGCCGCTCGTTCTCCGCACGCGGCGCGGGCGTGCTGGGCATGGCCAACTTCGGCCGTAAGCACACCTACGTGCTCGACGAGAACGACCAGCCGGACGTCGAGGCGGTCAAGACCTTCCTCGCGACGTACGGCGACAAGCCGTTCCTCATCTTCGGCTTCACCTTCATGGTGTGGCAGTACCTGTACGAAGTCGCGCGTGAGCACAAGCTGGACCTGTCCAACGGGATCCTGATCCACTCCGGCGGCTGGAAGAAGCTGATCGACCGCGCGGTCGACAACACCGAGTTCCGCCGTCGCTTCAAAGAGGACACCGGGCTCACCCGGATCCACAACTACTACGGGATGATCGAGCAGATCGGCACCGTGTTCCTCGAAGGACCGTCCGGGAACTCGTTGTACTGCCCCGATTTCGCCGACGTCGTGATCCGGAACCCGGAGACCTGGGAAGAGCAGCCGGTCGGCGAACCCGGCGTGATCGAGGTCGTCAGCACGCTGCCGCACTCATATCCTGGGCACGTCCTGCTCACCGAAGACCTCGGTGTGTACAACGGAATCGACGACGGCGACTGGCCTGGCAAGCACTTCTCGGTCATGGGCAGGCTGCCCAAGGCCGAGGCCCGCGGCTGCTCGGACACCTTCCAGGGAGCGGCGGCATGACTCTCAATCAGCGTTTCCCGCTATCGGACCCGATCGAGGTCTCCTCGCTGGTCGAGGAACTACGCGCAGAGCCCATCGGCGGGCGGTTGCGCGTCGGTGACCCGCGCGTCGTCGAGTTCCTGACGAAGTTCGCGCGCAAGCTGCTCGCGCCCGCGACCGCGCGCCGGTTCCCGGAACTGGCGTCGCTCGGTTTCTTCCTGCGCAAGGGAGAAATCGCCAAGGCTCTGTCCACTTTGGAGACTTCCGGTGACGCGCTGCGCTTCCCGCGCGGGCTCGTCTTCCACGTGCCGCCCGCCAACGTCGACACGATCTTCGTGTACTCGTGGGCGCTTTCCGCGCTGGCGGGTAACCACAACGTCGTCCGCGTGTCGTCGCGTTCGGCCGGCGCCGCGGAAACGGTGCTGGAGGCGCTGAACGCCGCACTGTCCGAAGTGGACGCCGACACCGCCGCCGCGATCACCGCGACGCAGCGCATGGTCACCTACGACCGCAGCGACGCGATCAGCGGCGCGTTGTCGGTCGCCGCCGATCTGCGGGTCATCTGGGGCGGCGACGCCTCGGTCGCGGCCCTGCGCAAGTACCCGCTGGCGCCGCACGCGCGTGACCTGACCTTCCCGGACCGGTCTTCGTTCGCGGTCGCGTCGGTGCGCGGCTGGCAGAACGCCTCCGAAACCGAACGCCGCGGCGCGGCCGAGGGCTTCTACAACGACTCGTACTGGTTCGACCAGGCCGCCTGTTCGTCGCCGCGCGCGGTGTTCTGGGTCGGCGACGAAGCGGGCGCCCGCGAAGCCGGACAGGAATTCCGGAAGCTGCTCGCCGAGGTGCTGGCGACGAAACAACACGTCACCGAGCCCGCCATGGCCGTGCAGAAGCGGGTTTCCGCGTACGGCGCGGCCGTCGACGGGCTCGTCAACGGCATCGAGTTCCAGGGCAACGGCATCGCGACGCTCGAACTGACCGACCCCGCGATCCTCCCGCGCGAATGGCTCGGCGCGGGCACTTTCGCCAACGCGCGGGTCGACACGCTTTCCGACCTCGTCCCGATCGTGCTCCGCAAAGACCAAACCGTCGGTCAATTCGGCTTCACCAAAGAAGAATTGACCGAATTCGTGACGGAATTGGCGGGCCGCGGCGTCGACCGTGTCGTTCCTTTTGGCTCGGCCCTGACGTTCTCCGCGATTTGGGACGGCTACGATCTGCTGACCGAGTTCAGCCGCTTGGTGACCGTGCAGGCCTGACCTGCGGTTACGAGGTAGCAGCAGAGGAGGTTCAGTGACGACGGTCGAAACGCCCGAGGAGGAGTCTTCGGTTGCGGTAAAACAACCGAAATCCACCAAGGCGAAGATCCTCGACGTCGTCCGCTGGGTCGCGATCCTGCTGGTCGTCGGTTTCGCGGCGAAGACCCTGGTCACCAATTGGGGTGAATTCTGGCGCACGCTGTCCGAGGTCGCCTGGGAATCCTCCACGTTGAGCCTGCTCGCGCTCATCGCCGCGATCATGGTGTCGACCTACGGCTGGCAGGTCATGGTCGACGACCTCGGCAAGCCGATCGGCTACGCCCGCGGCGCGCAGATCTGCCTCGTCGGCTCGCTCGGCAAGTACGTGCCGGGTTCGGTGTGGGCGTACCTGCTGCAGATGGAACTGGGCCGCAAGGCCGGGCTCGCCAGGGCGCGGATCTTCACCGGCTCGCTGATCCAGCTCGGCGTCGGCGTGGTGTCGGCGCTGGTCGTCTCGCTGCTCGCGGCCCCCGCGGTGTTCAGCAACAGCCCGCGGGCGCTGTGGCTGTTCGTGCTGATCCCGGTCGGCCTGGCGATGCTGCACCCGCGCGTGCTCACCTGGGGCACGTCGCTGGTGCTGCGGATCCTGCGCCGTCCGCCGCTGGACCACCGGCTGAGCTGGTCGGTCGTCGGGAAGGTCTTCGGCTCGTCGACGGCGGCGTGGGCGCTCCAGGGCGTGCACCTGTGGCTGCTGGCGAACTCCGTCGGCACGCCCGGGTTCAGCGGTTTCGTGCTGTGCGTCGGCGCGATGGCCGTCGCGATGACCGTCGGGACGTTCGCGTTCATCCTGCCCAGCGGGGTCGGCGTCCGCGAGGTCGCGCAGGTCGCCGTGCTCACCGCGTCGGGCCTCACCGTCGTCCAGGCGACGGCTTTCGCCATCGCCTCGCGGGTCATGTTCACCGTCGCCGACCTGATCACCGCCGGCGCCGCCGCCCTCTCCGCCCGCCTCGTCACCCCCCGCAATTAGTCACCTACTTGCGGTCCAGCATCTCGCGCTGGGTGCCCGGGTGACGACCGCAAGTAGGTGACTAATTGCGGGGGTTCAGGGGTTCAGCCGGTAGACGACGGCGTCGGGGTTGCGGTAGACCTCGGTCAGGAAGTTCAGCCCGTCCAGATCGCGCAGTCCGGCCTGGCGCGGGGCGCCGGTCGGGTAGCCGTACTGCCCGAGGATCACCCACCGCACGTTCAGCCGCGCCACCGCCGCGCGCACCCGCGCGTTCGACGGGTACTCGCGGAAGTGCCCCTCCAGCAGCCGCGCGTCCGACGGCGCCAGCGTCTCGTCGAAATGCCCGGAAGTCGTGCGGACGCCGGAGAGCGCGTAGGTCCACACGGTCCCGTCCAGCCGGTCGTTCACCGCGCGCTCGCCGGGTTTCGCGAACTCGGCGAGCTTCTCCATCGCGACGACCTCGTCCGGGCTCACCGGCAGTTTGTGCGGGTCGACGCCGGGCGTGTTCGCGTAGCCGGGCGCGACCTTTTCCGCGTTGGACGGCGCGTAGAAACCGTTGCTCAGGAAGGCGAACCCGCCGAAGACCGCCACCGCGACGGCGAACGCGGGCACCTTCCGGTGTGCCACGTTGTCCCGCAGCCACGCCTGCGACTCGGCGAGGCCGTGCGCCGCGATGATCGACAGCGGGATCGCCGCCATCGACATGAACCGGTACGGGTCGTTCCACCACGGCCGTGACAGCGCCAGCACGAGCGGCTGCTCGGACGACGTCACCGCGATGTAGGCGAGCCCGGTGAGCAACGCCGTCACGCCGATCCAGCGCAGCGCGCCCGCGCGCGAGAAGAAGATGAAGCCCAGGAACAACGCGACCGAAAGCCAGATCTGCGGATGGGGCTCGTAATGCTGGAACCCCAGCAGCGCGCCGAGCGCCGTCGTCGCCCGCCATTCGACCGGCCAGCTGCGGTAGGGCACGTCGCCGTTCGCGAGCCCGATCGCGCCGAACAGTTGCAGCCATGCCACGACGACCGCGACCACACCGACGATCGTGAGCGCGCGCAGGTCCCGGCCGATCCGCCGCCACCGTTCACCGGGCGCGAGCCAGCGTTGCAGCAGCAGTGGACCGGCGAACAGGATCGCGCCGAACAACGCGGACGAGTGCACGCACAGCAGTCCGGCGGCACTCGCCAGCAGCACGAAGCCGGTGTCGGGCGCGGGCCGGTCGAGATACCGCTTCACCGCGACGGCGGCCAGCGGGGTCAGCGCGAGGCCGAGCAGGAACGGGAGCAAAGGTCCCCTGCTCATCGATTCGTACAGGCCCATCACCGGCGCGATGGAGACGAGGGCGACGGCGCCCGCGAACACCGCGCGCCCCTGGAACACGCGCACCATCGTGGCCAGCGACAACGCCGGCAACGCCGGCAGCAGCGCGGTGTTCACGTCCAGCGTCAGCGGGATGCTCGCCGGGCTGAGCAGGTACACCACGGACGCGAGCAGGTGGTACGCGTTGGGATAGAACACCGGTGCCGCGTCGCCGTACCAGTTGACCTCGCCGGTGCCGAACAGGCTCCCGTCTCCGGTTTCGGCGATCTGCCGGACGCCGTTCGCGTGGTAGACGGCGTCGAACCCCTGCGGGATGGCGTCCAGCCTGCCCATCCCGCGCACCACCGCGTACATCCCGACGGCGGCCGCGAGCAGCACGCACGCCCCGACGGCGAGGTGCCCGGCCCGCCCCCACAGCGGTTCCTCCGGTGCGGGCGGCCATTTGCGCAGGGTGAGCCGTCGCAGGCCGTACGCGACTCCGGCGAACAAGGCCGTCGCGACCGCGTACGTCACCGGCGTGAACGGGAGTCCCAGCGCGGCGGCCCACGGCCCGGCGAGACCGCCGATCGCGTAGCTCAGCAACGGCGTCATCCCCGCGAGCACCCAGCCGCGCAGGCCGGCCGCGAGGCCGGTGAGCAGGCCGGGAAGGCCGATGACGAGCAGCGCGACGAGCACGGTGAGGACGTCGGCCGACAGGGAGGTGTGGGTGGGCACGGGCTTCCTCGGGGGTGGGGAATCCGCACAGAACCCCCGGGGTGCGGAACGGAATGGGAAGCCAGATTAACGACCTGGGGCCGTTACCCGAAGGAGTCACATCCCGGCGAGCAAAACGGCGGAATGTTGCCTACTTTGTGCACACTTGCTGGACCGTTCGTGTCAATTGACTGCGCCGAAAGAAACACAGGGGCGCGGTGATCGATACTTGACCGTAGTCTTTCGTCAGGGGAGCGGCTCGGCCCGGGAGGGTGGGGATCAGGTGGTGATCGCGCTCGTCGTCGCCTGGTTCGTGGTCGCGCTCTTCGTCATGGTGGCCTGGCCCAAGATCGGCATCGACCGCGGTTGGCGTGCAGCCGCGCTGACGCTCATCCTCGTTTTCTCGCTGCTGCACCAGCTGGTGTTCTCGACCATCGCGGAAGACGCGTACATCACTTTCCGTTACGCCGAGCACATCGCCGACGGCAATGGCCCGGTGTTCAACACCGGCGAGCGGATCGAGGGTTACGCGAATTTCCTCTGGATGATCCTCATCGCGTTGCCGAAGGCGGCTTTCGGGGCCGATATCGAGACCTCCGCGAGAGTGCTCAGCATCCTCTCCGCCCTCGGCGCCGTCCTGCTCGCGTACGTGACGGTGAACCGGGTGGTCGCGAGGGCCGTAGGCGAACCGCGGCCCGCCTACGGAGTGGCCGCCGCGGTGCTCGTCGCGGGCGCGGGAGGCCTTGCCGCGTACGGCGGATCCGGCACCGAGACGCCGTTGTTCGTCCTGCTCGTGTTCGGCGTCTTCGCCTCGCTCGCGGCCCGGCGTCCAGTGGTCGCGGGGGTGCTCGTCGCGTTCGCGATGATGACGCGCCCGGCCGGGCTCCTGCTCGCGGTGGTGGTCGGGATCTGGCTGGTCATCGCCGCTTTCCGCGGCCGGTACACCTGGTGGTCCCCGGCGGGCTGGCTGCTCGGCGGGCTGGTCTTCGTCGTGCCATGGACGGCGTGGCGGGTCACCTACTACGACCACGTCCTGCCGACGTCGGTTCTCATTCCCTTCGACATCGATGTCGGCGACAGAATCGACCACGGCTGGCAGTACTTGTCGGGCTTCTCGGTGGCCCATCAGGGGTTCCTGCTGCTCGGCCTGATCGCGGCGGTGGCGCTGCTCCTGCGCCGCACCGGAAAGACGCCGCACGAGTCCGAGGCCAGGTCGCTGACCTGGCTCATGCTCGTCACCGCCGTCGCGCTCACCGCTTTCGTGGTGTTCTTCGGCGGTGACACCGGACCGGCCTGGCGACTGCTGGCGCCGATCCCGCCGCTGCTGTCGGTGGCGGCGGTGTCGGTCTACGGCGTGCTCACCGCGGCCGCGAAACCGAGCCCCCGCCCGCGGCTGCCGGTCCAGCGGCTGATGCCCGCGGCCGCGGTGGCGTTGTCCGGGCTCGCGGTGCTGGTCTCGGTGTTCAGCCCGGAGATGCTCGCCCGCGTGCGTGCCTGGCACGACCACGGCGCGCAGATGGAGGAGATCGGCCGCTGGCTCGACGGCTATCTGCCGCCCGGTTCGGTGGTGAGCACGTCCGCGCCCGGTGTGCTGTCGTACCATGCCGGGACGCAGTTGCAGATCGTCGGCGTCCGCGGTCAGGCCGAGGAAGCGGGCGAGGCCGTCGTCTTGCTGCGGCATCCGACGATCGCCGTCATCACCGACAGCGGTTACTCGGCGAAGCAGTCCTGCGTGATCGACCCGGCCTATGCCGCGAGGTACCGCGTCGCGACCTTCGCGCGTGAAGGAACCTCGTCGTGGCTCACGGTGTTCCTGCGGGCGGACGTCGAGCGGTCGGTCAGATCGGCCCTCGACCGCTCACCCGATTTCCGCCACGTACCGTGCCCTTCGTGAGTGTCGACGAACGCGTTTCCCCTAGCCGGCCGGCAGCGCTTGAAGCATCGTCGCGTCTGTTCGGCCTCTCTGTGTTCGCCGCCGCGCTCACCGTGCTGCTGGTGCGTTTCCTCGTGCCGCGGCCGGTCGGGATGGCCGACAACGGCGACGGTTTCCGCGTGCTGTGCGGCGCGGGCATCCCGTGGAAGGGCAAGCCGGAGGGGTTCGTCCAGCTCGCCTACACGGCCCCGGCCGGCGAATGCGACGCCACTTATCTCCTGACCCAGAGCTGGTTCGCGCGGATCGCGCGGTCGATCGGCGGCGTGCTCGGCCTCGAATCGACGCTCAGCCTGGTCGTTCTCGGGGTGCTCACCAGTGTCCTCGCCGCCGCGGCGGTCGCGTTGATCGTCGTCGGGCTGCCGTACTCGCGCCGCGTCCGCGGTTTCGCGGCTGTGGGGCTGCTGCTGGTCGTCGCGGACTCCGCTTTCTTCGGTTACTTCGCGTCTGTGCTCGGCGAAGGTGCCGCCTTCCTCGGTCTCCTGCTCGCCGTCGGCGGCTTGCTGGTGGCCGCGAGGCCCGGCTGGTGGCGTTACGCGGGCCTCGCCGTGCTGCTGTTCGGCGGTGTGATCGCGGTCAACGCCAAGGTCCAGACGCTGATGATCCTGCCGTTGCTCGCGCTCGCCGCACTGCTCGTCCGCCCGGCGGATGTCCGAGGCCTGAAGCGCTGGCTTCCCGTGGTGTTCGTCATCGGAGCGCTCGCCGGAGGCACGGCCTACGCGCAACAGACCGTCGAACCGGCGAAGCTGCCCGACGGCTCTCTCGCCGCGAGGCCGGGCGACGATTCGCGTGAGATCAACATGTTCAACACGATCTTCCTGACCATTGTGGACGGTCGGCACGATACCCAAGCCGACCTCGCCGCGTTGGGGTTGCCCGCGTCATTCGGCCAATACGCGGGCAACGGCTGGTGGCATCCGAAGCCCGCGACGCTGGATCCCGAGTACCCGAAGTACCGCGAGCAGATCAGCAGGCGCAACGTCGTCGAGTACTTCGCGACACATCCCTTGCGCACCACGGAAATCCTGAACCGCGCGGCGGGCGACCTGCTCACCGCGCGGCCGCCCTACCTCGGCAGCTTCGACCGGTCGGCGGGCTTCGCCCCGGAAACACAGGAGTATCGCGTCCCGGTCGTTTCGACCGTGACGAAACTGCTGTCGCCACTGGGTTTCTTCGCCTTGCTGCCGATATGGGCGCTGATCGCGTGGCGCGGCTGGAAGACGCGGCGCGAGGCGCTGGGCGTCACGCTCGGGTTCCTGCTCGCGGTCGCCGTCGGGCAGTTCGCGCTGGCCGCGCTGGGTGACGGTTTGGAGAACGTCAAGCACCAGGTGATCGCGCTGTTCTGCACGGTGCTCGGCGTCGCACTGGCGCTGGTGACCTTCGCGCGGCGAGAACGCTCTGAGTGATGTGACCTACGCTACCGTAGGTTGGTTACCCTACGGTAGCGTAACCTGGACGAATGGCTGAGCTCGTTTACCCGCCCGTCATCATGGCGGCGAAGCTGATGTTCCGGGTGCTGGACAACCGCATCCGGGTGGAGGGGACCGAGCACATCCCGTCGACGGGCGGGGCGGTCATCGCCTGCAACCACGTGAGCTACCTCGATTTCATCTTCTGCGGGCTCGGCGCGCAGCCGGCGAAACGCCTGGTCAGGTTCATGGCGAAAAAGGAGATCTTCTCCAACCGCGTCGCCGGACCGCTCATGCGCGGGATGCACCACATCTCCGTCGATCGCGGCGCGGGCCTCGCGTCGTACCGGGAAGCCGTCGAGCGCCTGAAGGCCGGAGAGGTCGTCGGCGTGTTCCCCGAAGCCACGATCAGCCGGTCGTTCACCGTGAAGGACATCAAGTCCGGCGCCGTCCGGATGGCCGCCGAGGCCGGTGTCCCCGTCGTGCCGATGGCGCTGTGGGGCACGCAGCGGCTGTGGACCAAGGGCCGCCCGAAGGACCTCACGAAGCGCCACGTGCCGATCTCGATCCTCGTCGGCGAGCCCATGCACCCGAAGGCCGACGAGGACGCCGAAGTCCTTTCGAAGGACCTTCGCGTGCGGATGTCCGCCCTCGTGGACCGCGTCCAGGCCGGCTACCCGGCCAAGCCGGACTCCGACGACGAGCGCTGGTGGCTGCCCGCGCACCTCGGCGGCACCGCGCCGACCCCGGAAGAGGCCGCGAAGCTCGACCGCGAAGGCCGCTAGCCCGCCTGTGCCGTCCGCCTGATCACGCGTGTCGTCCGCCCAGTCACGCGTGCCGTCCATCCCGTCACGCGTGCCCGCCTCGGCCTACGTCGCGTCCTCTTTGCCGCACCCCTCAGCGGCGGGTTCGCGTGATCGGCCGGACGACACGCGTGTCCAGATGGACGACACGCGTGATCGGCCGGACGTCGCGCACTTAGAACCAGCGCTCGAGCACCTGCGCGACGCCGTCCTCCGAGTTCGGCGCGGTCACCTCGTCGGCGACGTCCAGCACGTAGCGGTGCCCGTTGGCCATCGCGACGCCGTGCCCGGCCCAGCCGAGCATCTCGACGTCGTTGGGCATGTCACCGAACGCGATCACCCGTTCGGCCGGGACGCCCAGCCGCGCGGCGACCTCGGCCAGCCCGGTCGCCTTCGTGATGCCGTGCGCGGAGACCTCGATGAGGCCGCTGTTGGTCGAGTACGTGATGTCGACCGAGCCGTCGAGCACCTCGCGCGCCGCCCGCGCCATCTCGTCGGAGCTCATGCCGCGCCTGCTGATCAGGAGTTTGATCGCCGGATGCCCGAGCACCTCGGCCCTCGGCGCCTCCGCGCCCTCGTGGTTTCCCCACGGATTGTGGTAGTCCGGCTCGATCACGAAACTGCGCGTGCCCGGATCCTGCGCTGACTCGCCGACCCGTTCCGCGGCGTACCGGCAGCCGGGAAGAGCGTGATCAAGAGCACTGACGGTGTCGTGCAGCAGCTGGGGTTCGAGGAGGCCGTGGACCGCGACGATCCGGTCCGTGCCGATCTCGTACAGCACCGCGCCGTTCGCGCATACCGCGTACCCGGTCAGGTCCAGCGGGTTCGCGATCGGGGCGATCCACCGCGGCGGTCGGCCGCTGACCAGCACGAACGGCACTCCGTCCTCGGTGACCCGCCGGACGATGTCGATCGTGCGTTCGGTCAGGGTCTCCAGCGGACCGAGCAGGGTGCCGTCGACGTCGGAGGCGATCAAGAGGGGTTTGTCCACCGGCGCATTGTCCCCGATGATCCGCCCATCGGGCGAAGTGTCGGTCTGGACCAGTACCTTCCGGGTGTGCGCGTAGGCATCGTGATCCTTCCGGAAGATCGTTGGTGGGCGGCCGAGCCGAAATGGCGGGCCGCCGAGGAATACGGCTTCGACCACGCTTGGACGTACGACCACCTCGGCTGGCGGAACCTCGTCGACGGCCCGTGGTTCAGTGCGATGCCAACGTTGACGGCGGCCGCGATGGTGACGTCGCGGATCAGACTGGGCACCTTCGTGGCTTCGCCCGTCGCGCGGCACCCCGTGCCGTTCACCCGCGAGCTGACCACCCTCGACGACATCTCCGACGGCCGCTTCATCCTCGGCGTGGGCGCCGGCGTCCCGAACACCAACTACGACGCGACCGTCCTCGACGGCCCCGAGTTGTCGGTCAAGGAGCGCACGGCCCGCTTCACCGAGTTCGTCGAAGCGCTCGACGGGCTGCTGATGACCGACGGCTTCGACTTCGAGGGCGAGTACTACCGGGCCAAAGGCGCGCGGAACCTGCCCGGCTGCGTGCAGCGGCCGCGGCTGCCGTTCCTGGTGGCCGCGAACGGCCCGCGCACGATGACGCTCGCCGCGCGGTTCGGCGCGGGCTGGGCCACCACCGGCATCAAGGCGGACACCCAGGACGAGTGGTGGAAGGGCGTCGCGGAACTCGTGAAGACCTTCGACGAGCGGCTCGACGCCGTGGGCAGGGACAAGGCGAGTGTGCAGCGGTTCCTGAGCCTCGACGCGGCGCCGGTGTTCTCCCTGTCCAGTGTGGGGGCGTTCAGCGACGCGGCCGGCCGGGCCGGGGAACTCGGGTTCACCGACATCGTCACGCACTGGCCGCGGTCCGGCGACTACTACGTCGGCCGCGAGTCGACGCTCGAAGAGGTCGTCAATGACGTACTCCCGGTACTGCAGGGAAGAAGCTCTTAGGCCGATCGAGTGACGTTGGCGGGCCGGGTAAACCACTTCCGCCCCATGGTCGTCTGACAGACAAGTACAGCGAGTGGGTGCGACCGCGAACGGTTGCCCCTCATGGGTCACCCCGGGGGTGAATGGGGGACTGAGGCTCGCGTGGTCGCGGCAGGGGCAGTTCGCGACCACGCGAGCCTTTATCTTTGGCCGGGATTCGCGTCTTCCGGTCCGACGCTCGAACGCAATGAAAGGCCCCTTCATAGCAAATTTTGCTATGAAGGGGCCTTTCATTGCACTCGCGGGAGAAAGACCTCAGCGGGTCAAGGTGTAGATCGACGCGCCCGCGTTGCCGAAGTCCTTGCGCAGGAAGCCCAGCCCGTCCAGGTCACGCAGTCCCGGCGCCGGCGGCTCGCCGATCTTGATCGGCGTACTCCCGATCAGCACGTGCTTGATGTTCAGCCGCCTGACCGCCGCCCGCACCTCGGGGTCGGTGTCGTAGTCGCGGAAGTGCAGCGCCAGGTACTTCGCGTCCGGCGGCGGCACGCCCGGGTCGTAGTGCCCGGCGACCGGGTGGATGCCGGTGATCGCGTACAGCCAGGCCGTCCCGTCGAAGCGCTCGTTGAGCACCTTCTCGTCCGGCCCGATGCCCATCTTGGTCAGCTCGTTCATCGCGGCCAGTTCGTCGGCGCTGACCGGCGGCGTGACCTCGCCCTCTGGCCCGTTGTAGTACAGGAACGACACCGCGTGCGCGTTCGACTCGGTGTAGAAGCCCTTGGTCAGCACCGCCGACGCGGCGACGATGAACACGGCGGTCGCCAGCCCGAGCCGGGCCGGCAGGGCGGGCCTGCTCTTGACCCAGGATCGGCCGCTCGCCCACTTCGCGAACCAGCGTTGCAGTTCCGCCATCCCGTGCCCGGCGAGCAGGCAGAGCGGGATCGCGGCGAGCGCCATCAGGCGGTACCGGTCGTTCCACCACGGCCGCGACAGCGAGATCACCCACGGTTCGGCGCCGAACGAGGCGACCAGCACGAACAGCGCCGAGAAGCCCAGCGCGGCGAGCCCGATCCAGCGCATCCGCCCGAGCCGGAACAGGCTCAGGACGCCGATGACCAGCAACACCGTCAGCCACACCTGCGGTGCGCTCAGCACCTGCCGGAAGGTCACCAGCAGGCCCAGCGACTTCACCACCGGCAGGTCGGAGCCCCACGCGTAATAAGGGTATGAACCCGAAGTGAATTTCAGGGCGCCGAGGATGTGCGGTGCCGCGAGCAGCGCGCTCCCCGCCATCACCGGCACCATCTTGACGACGTCGCCGCCGATGACCCGCCGGCCGCCGCGGCCTTCCGGCACGCCGTCGAGCCGTTTGTGCCGCAGCGCGCGGTACCAGCGCTGCACCACCAGCGGGAAGGCGAACAGCAGCGCGCCGAACAACGCGGACGAGTGTGCCGCGAGCAGGCCGACGGCGGTCAGCGCGAGCACGTAGCCGGTGTCGAGGCCGGGCCGCGCGAGGAAGCGGGCCAGCGCGACCACGGCCAGCGGCGTCAGCACGATCCCCAGCGCGAACGGCAGCAGCCCGCTGGACACCGATTCGTACGCGCCGGTGGTGGCCGCGGCGGCCACCAGCGCGGTGCAGCCCGCGAACACCGCGCGTCCGCCGAGCTGGCGGATCAGCGCGACCATCGACAGTGCGAAGATCCCGGCGACCGGCATCGTGATGGCGTTCAGCGTGACCGGGATGGTCGTCCCCGAAATCGAGTACACGAGCGAGCCGACCAGGTGATACGCGTTCGGGTAGAACGAGCCGTCCGGGTACCAGTTGATGGTGCCCATGCCGGTCAGCGAGCCGTCGCCGGTCTCGGCGATGTAGCGGATGCCGTTCGCGTGGAACACGGTGTCCCAGCGCTGGAACACCGCCGTCGTGCCGCCGCGGGCCGAGAGCACCACGAGGATCGAGATCCCGACGGCCAGCGCGACGCAGGCGGCGACGGCGTAGTGCGCGCGCGGGTGCCACTTCGTCGGCGGCTCCTCGGCGCCCGGCTTGATCCAGCCGCGGCTCTGGCCGAGCTTTCTGAGGCCGAAGCCGAGGCCCGCGAGCACGGCCGTGACGCCCGCCACGGTCAGCGGGTTGTACGACACACCGGCGAGTGCCAGCCACGGACCGGCCAGTCCGGTTACCGTGTAGGACAGCAGCGGGGCAAGGCCCGCCAGGGCCCAGCCGCGCAGGCCCGCGGCCCGGCCGACGAGCCCGCCGGGGATCGCCAGAACGGCCAGGTAGGTCAGGGTCGCACCGAAGTACGACCAGAAGGTGTCCGGAGTAGGCACTGCTTCCTAAAATGTGTCTGTCGAAGGTGAAAACCGGTGCTCGGTGCAGGGCACGGAGTCGACGTGCGTACCCTCGACGCCCGTGAGCGCGCACACGAACCCCGACAAGATTACTGAAGCCGATTTCACCGGCTACGACCTCATCGTGGTCGGGTCCGGTTTCTTCGGGCTGACCGTGGCCGAACGGGCCGCGGCCGAGCTCGGCAAGAAGGTCCTCGTGCTGGAGCGGCGCCACCACATCGGTGGGAACGCCTACTCCGAGGCCGAGCCGGAGACCGGGATCGAGGTGCACCGCTACGGTGCGCACCTGTTCCACACGTCGAACAAGCGGGTGTGGGAGTACGTCAACCGCTTCACCGAGTTCACGAACTACCAGCACCGGGTCTTCGCCAAGGTCAAGGACCAGGTCTACTCCTTCCCGATGAACCTCGGCCTGATCAACGAGTTCTTCGGCAAGTCGCACACGCCGGACGAGGCCCGCGAGCTGATCGCGAAGCAGTCGTCGGAGTTCGAGACCGCGAACGCGCAGAACCTCGAAGAGAAGGCGATCTCGCTGGTCGGCCGCCCGCTGTACGAGGCGTTCATCCGCGGCTACACGGCCAAGCAGTGGGAGAACGACCCGAAGAACCTCGGCGCCGACATCATCACCCGGCTCCCGGTCCGCTACACCTTCGACAACCGGTACTTCAACGACACCTACGAGGGTCTGCCGGTCGACGGCTACACCGCGTGGCTCGAGAAGATGGCCGAGCACGAGAACATCGAGGTGCGGCTGAACGTCGACTACTTCGACGTCCGCGAGCACATCCCCGCCGGTACGCCGACCGTCTACACCGGTCCGCTGGACCGCTACTTCGACTACTCCGCCGGCCGCTTCACCTGGCGCACGGTGGACTTCGAGTCCGAGGTCGTCGAGACCGGAGACTTCCAGGGCACGTCGGTCGTCAACTACAACGACGAAGAAGTGCCCTACACCCGGATCATCGAGTTCCGGCACTTCCACCCGGAGCGCAAGCACTACCCGAACGACAAGACGGTCGTGTTCCGCGAGTACTCCCGGTTCGCCGGTGAGACCGACGAGCCGTACTACCCGATCAACACCCCGGACAACCGCGAGAAGCTCGAGCACTACCGCGAGCTGGCGAAGACCGAGGCCAAGGAGCGCAACGTCCTCTTCGGCGGCCGTCTCGGTACCTACAAGTACCTCGACATGCACATGGCGATCGGTTCCGCGCTGTCCGCGTTCGACAACAAGATCGCGCCGCACCTCACCGATGGCGCGCCTCTCGATGGGTCCCTCGATGCTTGAGAAGGGCGCTCCCACCGGCGAGGTGGCTGTACTCGCGAAGGCTCAGGGCGTCCTGAAGAGCGACATCACGGTGAAGGCGGCCCGGGGTCTTTCGCACTTCGGCGAGCACAGCGCGGGATGGTTCGCGCTGGGGCTCGTCGGGGCCGCGGTCGACAAGAAGCGCCGCAAGGACTGGCTGGTCGCGGCGGCGGGCGTCGTCGGCGCCCACGCCGCGTCCATCGCGGTGAAACGCGTGGTCAGGCGGCCGCGACCGGACCACCCGAGCGTCGAGGTCCTGGTCTCCACGCCGAGCAAGCTGAGCTTCCCGTCCTCGCACGCGACCTCCACTACGGCGGCGGCGGTGCTCTACTCCGGATTGACCGGGCGTAACCTGGTCCCGGCCCTGGTACCGCCGATGCTGGCCTCCCGGCTCGTGCTCGGCGTCCATTACCCGACCGACGTTCTGGCCGGAGCGGCCCTAGGGGGCGTAGTCGGCGGCTTGATACGTAGGAAGCTGAAGCGACGATGAGTGAAACGACCGAGAAGGCCGATTCCAAGCCTGACGACGTAGAACCCGTGGCCGAGGCCGCCGAACCGAAGAAGGTCGCCGGCGGTCTCGTCGGCGGCATCATCAAGACGGCACGCCCGCGCCAGTGGGTGAAGAACGTGCTGGTGTTCGCCGCACCGTTCTTCGCCTTTTCGAAGTCGACGGACCGGACCGGCCTGCTGATCGCCGCGCTGATCGCCTTCGCGGCGTTCTCGCTGGTGGCCTCCTCGGTCTATCTCATCAACGACGCGATCGACGTCGAGGCGGACAAGGCCCACCCGACCAAGCGGAACCGGCCGATCGCGGCCGGGATCGTGCCGGTGCCGGTGGCCTTCGTCGCGGCCGGCTTCTTCTTCGCCGCCGGCCTCGGCATCTCGTTCTTCGCCAGCTGGCAGCTCGCGGTCGTGCTCGCGGTCTACGAGGCCGTCCAGCTCGGCTACTGCTTCGGCCTCAAGCACCAGCCGGTGGTCGACCTGGCCATCGTCGGCTCGGGCTTCCTGATGCGGTCGATCGCCGGTGGTGTGGCCGCGGGGATCGCGCTTTCGCAGTGGTTCCTGCTGGTCACCGCGTTCGGCTCGCTGTTCATGGTGGCGGGCAAGCGCTACGCCGAGATCATGCTCTTCGAGCGCACAGGGGCGAAAATCCGGTCTTCGCTCAAGAAGTACTCGGCGAGCTACCTGCGGTTCGTCTGGGCGACGTCCGCGGCGATCCTGATCATGTCGTACTGCCTCTGGGCGTTCGAGATCCGCCAGGTCGAGCACGACTCGGTCTGGGCGGTCGTCTCGATGGTCCCGTTCGTGGTGGCCGTGCTGCGTTACGCCGTCGACGTCGACGGCGGCAACGCGGGCGAGCCGGAGGAGATCGCGCTCAAGGACCGCGTGCTCCAGGTGCTCGGCGCGAGCTGGGTCGTCACGCTGTTCCTGTCGTTCTACCTCTGATTCGACAGCTCGGACACAGCGCATCCACAGGATGCGCACGCATCCTCGGTGATGGGGCGGGCACTGCGCCCGCCCCATCGACTCCAGGAGCGAAAGATGAGCGACCCGCAGCGGCCGTCCGAAGACGAAGACAAGACGGTCGAGCAGCCCGCCGTCGGTGACGAAAGCCCGAAGAAGCCCGTGGAGACTCCGGCCGCCGCCCCCGCCGGGCCGCCGCCCGGCTGGGTGCCCGCACAGGCGGCTCCGTCCGCGAAGGGCGGGTTCCGCCGCTTCGCCGGGCATCGCGCGACGCAGCTGGTGGCGGTCGGCCTCCTCGGCTTCATCCTCGGCGGCGGGATCATCGGCACCGCCGTCGGCGTGGCCTCCCGTGGCGGCGACCGGCCCGGTTTCTCCCGTGAGCATCGCGGTCACGACGGGCCCGGCGCGCACCGCGACTTCCGTGACGGCCCCGGAGACCGCGGTTGGCGTGACCAGAACCACGGCGGGTAGATAACGGAATCATCACGACACCGTGTACGGTGTTCGTGATGCGAAGCGCCTCCGCTGATCTGCCCCAGGCTCCCGGTGCGCTGCCGGGAGCCGCCGTCCTTACCCGCCCCTGGGTGCTCCCTGCCGGGGCGGCGGTGGCCTCGGCCCTGGTGTTCGTGCTGGTCAGCGGGCATTTGATCGACGACACGTACATCACGCTGTCGTATGCGAAGAACCTCGCCTTCCACGGCCACTGGGGCCTGATCGAAGAGGGCACCGCCAACACCGCGACGTCGCCGCTGAACGTCCTCGTGCTGGCGCTCGTCACCTTCATCGTCCGGGACGCCGTCTTCGCCGCCGGGATCGTCTTCGTCGCCAGTCAGATTGCCCTCGTCCTCGGTCTGCGCCGCATCGGCGCCGCGACCGGTCTTTCCGGCTGGTTCGCCCCGCTGGCGCTGGGCCTGCTGCTGGTGAACCCGCTCCTGCTGTCGTCGGTCGGCCTCGAAGTCGCCCTCGGCGCGACGGCGGTCGTCTGGCTGATGGTGTTCCTGCACGAACGCAATCCCGCCGCCGCGGGCGCGGTGATCGGCCTGATCGCGTTGATCCGGATCGATCTGCTGCTGATCGCCTTCGTCCTGTTCCTCGCGCGCCGCGAGTTCTGGGTGGGCATCTGGCGGATGACGTTCGCCGCGCTCGCGGTGATGCTGCCGTGGTTCCTGTTCAGCTGGCTGGTGCTGGGTTCGGCGGTGCCCGACACCCTGGTCATCAAGATCATGCAGCGTTCGTGGGGGCATTTCAGCTTCACCAACGGCCCGCTGCTGTACTGGCGCAACTTCCCGGTCGCCGCGACGCTTTCCTTTCTCCCGCTCGTGATCGGCGGGCTCGCCGGTCTACTGTGGACATTCCATTTCCGGCGTGGTTCGGAGCGGGCGAAGCAGCTGCTGCCGTTCGCGACCCTCGCGATCGCCGGCGCGGCACATTATCTGGCCTACTGCTGGCTGAACGTCCCGCCGTACCACTGGTATTACGCGCCGAGCATCACCGGCGCGACGGTCTTCCTCGCCGCCGCTGCCTGCGCCGTGCCCGGTCGCGCGCGGCTCGGTGCGGGGGTCCTCGCCGGCGCGTTCCTGCTCGTGAGCGCCGTCGCGTACGCGGCTCCAGAGTTGCCACGCCGGTTCGCGCCCATCACCAGCAACCACGCCGCGTCCGACGAGTACCGCCGGATCGGCGCGCAACTGGGCGAACTGACCAAGGGACGCAAGGTGGAAAGCGCGGGCGAGGTCGGCGCGCTCGCGTACGCCTGCGATTGCGACATCGTCGACCAGTTCTCCGACCGCGGCTCGGTCGATCCGGCCATCGTCGAGACGAAGAACCGCAGCAGCGATCTCGGGAAGGCCCTGCTGGAGGCGAACTTCCGGTTCTTCGACCACAGCGTCCCGCCCGCGACCCCGGATCTGGTGCTGGCCACCACCCGGAAGTCGCCGCCACCGAACGCGCTGGCGACCTGGACGATCAGCTCGCCCTGGATGGGCACTCAGCAGCTCTACCTGCTCCCCGCCCGCTGACCCCCTCGCAATTCGGCACCTAGTTGCGATAGTTCGCGATACCGACCAGCGCAACCTGGTGCCGAATTGCGAGAGATCAGCGGCGGGAGTCGGCCCGGGCCGCTTTGTCGACCGCCAGCAGGTCGCGCTGGAAGATCACGGAGCCGTCGGCGAAGACGAACCGGAGCACCGGCCGCGGCGGGAAACTCCGCCCCGGGAACTGCGCGGACACCGACCGCACCACCGCCGACGGCAGCTCGTCGAAGGTCCGGAACGGCTGCGCGGGATCCTCGCCTTCCAGCATCCGCGCCGGGTACACGACGGCCAGCCGCCGGTCGGACAGCGTCAGCCGTGCCTCACCGTGGCCACCGGCGAGGTGGTCCGCGAGCCGCGCGGCGGTCTGCTCCGCGGTCCGGGCGACGGCCCAGTAGGCGATCGTCGGGTCGTCGGTCCAGTCGGCTTCGAGGACGTCGGACGCGGGCAGCGGCCACCGCGGTTTCCCGGTCACCGCGGGGGTTTCCCGCGAAGGCGAATAGGGCAGCGTGAGCTTGCCGTCCAGCAGCATTCCCACGTGGCCGTGCGCGGGCGGGCAGCCGATGATCAGGCGCTCGCCGGGCGCGAGCCAGAACTGGTGCAGTTCCCGTTCGACGATCTCGTCGACGGACTTCGCCGCCTTGGTGTCCATCAGCTCACCGTCAACGAATAGAGCCAGGCGAAGTGCCGGGGATCGTCGCTGTAGAACAGGAAGTCCAGGCCCGATCCGTCCACAAAGGACGTATGAAGGCAAGGAACCCGCTTCTTGCCGTGCTCGGCCACCGCGAAGCCGGCGATCCGGTCACGCGGGATCTCGGCGCACAGCACCATCTCGCGCCGCGCGATCGGGGCGCCCGCGGCGTTGTCGCCGTAGGTCTTCGTGGTGATGATCGTGGCGATCTCCTTGCCGGTCTTGACCACGCCCTTGCCGAAGCCGATCGCCTTCGACATGAACGTCTTCCCGGTCTTGTCCGGCTCCGGCGGAACGAACCTCTCCAGCATCAGCAGCCGTGCGCCGGTCAGCGCCCACAGCCGCGAAGGCGAGCCGCTCGTGGGCAGTTCTCGCAGCGCCGTATGTGCGAGACCATCCTGCTCGCCGAGTACGACGACCTGCGGCGACGGTGGGGCGGACGACCCCGTTTCGTCCGCCCCGCCCAGCGCCGCGCTGACCACGTCGCCGGCGAAGTTCGCGGCGCCCGAGCCGAATTTGCCCAGCACGCTCTTCCTCGGCACCCCCCACGGATCGAGGCCGCGTACGTCGTAGTTCACCGTCTGGCCGTACGCCGCCCACAACAACCGTTCGCCCTGGCGCAGCGAAGGCAGGGCTTGTGACGCGGCCCCGAGCGGGGAGGCGAGATTCATTCTTCGATCGTGAACCCTCTGTCGGTCGCCGCGCGGCGCTCTTCCTCGGACGACGAGTCCTGAGACTCGTGGTAGCCCGCCTTGACGCCCTGCTCGACGCCCAGTTCGGCCAGGTTACCGGCACTGCCGCGGAAAGCGGCCTTGCCGACGCTGGTCGTCCCGCTCATGCCCATCGCCCGCAGCCCGGCTTCGGTGAGGTTCGTGGTGAGCGCGTCCGAACCCTCGCCGCCGACGCCGTAGCGGTCCGCGAACCTGTTGGCGGTCTTGGAGGCCCCGGTCGCCGGATTGGCCTTCGTGACGATCTTGGCCAGCGGGTTCTTGTCGATCTGGTCGGCGAGCCGCTTCTGCAGCCAGTTGCCGTCGCGGAGCCCTTCGGCGCGCTCGACGACCTTCTTCAGCGGCCCGTTGCGAAGCATCTTCAGGATGTCTTCGAGCTTGTCGATCAACGGCTTGAGCTTGCCGAGCAGCTGCTTGACCTTCATCCCGAGCCGTCCGCCGGTCACCGCGACCTGCCCGGCCGTGGCCGCGCCCGCTGCGCCGACGGAGGCGCCCGCCGTGATCCACGAGGCGGCCAGCGCGGCCAGCCACTCGATGATCAGGCCCATCACCAGTTCTCCGATGATGTCGATGACGATCTCGACGAACGCGTCGAACAGGTCGGCGGCGATCTCCAGGATCTGCTGCAGCCCGCGGACGTCGTTCGCGAACGCCTTGGCGCCGCCCGAGAACTCGGTCATCTGGCCGCGGAACGCGTCGCCGGCTTCGCCCTTCCAGGGCTCCTTGGTGGCCTCGGCCCGCTTCTGCTCGTGCTCGGCGACGCCGTCGAGCCATTTCGCCGTCTGTTCCCAGCCCTTGGCGGTGCTGCGCATCTGCTCGGGGTCGCCGATCGCGGGCTCCAGCACCAGCTCGACCAGCGGGCTGATCACGATCCCGATCAGGAAGCCGAGTCCGTTGTCCAAAAAGGACTGTCCGGGGCTCATCACGAGTTGCAGCTGTTCCATGCGGGCGTGCACGGCCGCGATGGCGACGTCCGGCGGGCTGCTCGCCCTGGCGACCTCCGAGGAGGTGCTGATCCACGAACTGCCGTAGCCGCCGTTCTGCTCCCAGAACCCCTTGCGGCCGGAGTCGCCGGCGCTGTTGAGGTCGCTCAGGCCACCGGGGCCGCCACCGCCGTCGGCCAGCCCGGCGCCGAGTCCGGTGATGACCTCGGCGGTGCCCTGGTTGTGGTCGAGGTAGGTCTTCGCCGCCGTGGTGGTCTTGTCGGCGATCTGGTCCAGGAAGGATTTCGCCTGCTCGGCGAGGTCCTGACACTCCTGCAAACCTTCAAAGTACTTGAAAGCCATCAACTCGCCGAGCGGGCCGAAGCAGTCGTCCGAGACCCTGGCCTGCTCCAGCAGGCTCGCGAGGCTGCCGAAGTTCTCCGACGCCTCCTTGGACCCCGTCGCGTGCGCGGTGAGCGCACCGGTCTGTACGCCGAAGCCGGTCACGAGTCCCTCCGCAGGATCGGGCCGCCGAAGTCGTCATCGTCGGCGGGAGCGGGGCGCGTCGGACGGGACGTGCGGACGGGCTGCTGGAGAGCGGGCCCGGCGAGGGATTCCGCGGGCGGGGGAGTACTCGGCCCGAGCGGTTCGACGTGGGCGTTGAACGCCTCTTTGAACTGTTCCGCGCGGTCGCCGAGGATCGGCTGGACGGTCTGCTGCATCGCGGCCGCGGCCTGCTGCGTCGCTTCTCTGATCGCGGTGAGGATCTCCTGCTGCAGCGCGGTATGCGTGCGGTTCATCGCCTTGGGGGACAGCTGGAGTCCCAGCAGCGCGCCGGACGGGGCGACGGTCACCGTCACCGAGCCGTCGGCGTTGCGCGCGGATCCGCGCAGCGTGGCGATCTTGTCCTTGAGTTCCGCTGCTTTGGCGGCCTGCTCCTGAAACGACCGGATGGCCGCGTCGAGCTTGGCTTCCTGGTCAGCCATCGATTCCTCTCAACCCGGGGACGGAGGGGCGTCCGTGCCCGGGTGAGACGAATGGCGTAACGCGCTCGTTCCCTAGATCGGCAGTTTCCGGAAGATCGGCCGGGGCACGTGCCGCAGGGCCGACATGACCAGGCGGAACGGCGCGGGAGCCCACACCAGGTCCTTGCCGGCGCGCGAGGCGCCGACGGCGATCTCGGCGACCTGCTCGGCGGTCTGCGCCAGCGGGGCGTCCTTGAGACCCTCGGTCATCTTGGTCTTCACGTGTCCGGGGCGGACGACGGTGATCTGCACGCCGAACTCGGACAGCGCCTCGCCGAGGCCCAGGTAGAAGCCGTCGAAACCGGCCTTCGTGGAGCCGTAGACGAAGTTCGACCGGCGGACCCGCTCACCGGCGACCGAGGACAGCGCGATGACCTTGCCGTGTCCCTGCTTCTTGAGCTTGTTCGACAGCGCGACACCGACCGAAACCGCGGCCGTGTAGTTCACGGTCGCCGCCTCGACGGCCTTCGCGTGGTCCTGCCACAGCTCTTCCTGATCGCCGAGCAGGCCGAACGCCACGACGGTGACGTCGATGTCGCCACCCTCGAACGCCTTGTCCAGCACGGCGGGGTGGGTGTCCATGGCCTTCGCGTCGAAGTCCACAGTGGACACTTCGGCGCCCTTGTCCTTCAGTCGCTGCGCGGCCGCGTCGAGCCGCGGCGACTGGCGTCCGGCCAGCACGACACGGAGGGGCTTCTCGGCCAGGTACTTCTCCGCGATCGCGAGCGCGATGTCGGAGGTGCCGCCGAGCAGCAGCAGGGACTGGGGGTTGCCCACAGCGTCGATCACAGTTCCAACCTTCGGGACATGTCAGAGGCGAAAACGCCTTCGGGGTCAACGGAAGCGCGGACCTTGCGCCATTCCTCGAGCCGCGGGTACATCTTCGCGAAGTTCTCCGCCGAGGTGCGCGAGTCCTTCGCCGTGTAGAGACGGCCGCCGAGCGCGAGCACGTCCTCGTCGAGTTCCCGGCAGAACCGGCTCAGCCCGTCCTTGATCGGGAAGTCGAGGCAGACCATCCAGCCGGGGTGCGGGAACGACAGCGGCGCCGGGTTGCCCTCGCCCATCTGCTTGAACACGTTGAGGAACGACACGTGCCCGGAGTCCGCGACCTTCTGGATGATCCGGCGCAGCGGCTCGTGCGCGTTCAGCGGCGTGCTGAACTGGTACTGCAGGAAACCCTTGGAGCCGTACGCGCGGTTCCACTCGCCGAACAGGTCGAGCGGGTGGTAGAACGCGGTCAGGCTCTGGATCTGGTCGCGCGCGTTCTTCGCGGTCTTGCGGTAGTACAGCTCGCCGATCGCGGAGAACGACAGCTTGTTCGCCAGACCGTTCGGGAACACGTCCGGCAGGGTCGCCAGGGTGCCCGGGTTGAACTTGAGCGGATCCGCCCGCAGCTTGGGCGGCAGTTCGTCCAGCTTCGCGAGCGAGCCGCGCTGGAAGGCGGCGCGGCCGAGCTTCGCGCCCCGGGAGATCGAGTCGAACCAGCCCGAGGAGTACGTGTAGTTGTCCTCGGAGCCGTCGGTGACCAGCGCCAGGGTCTCGTCGAGGTTCGCCGTGCGCTGGATGTCGGCCTTGAAGTAGGCCGTCTCGGTCTTCGTCATCCGGATCTTGGCGCGGACGATGACGCCGGTCAGGCCGATGCCCGCGACGGTCGCCCAGAACAGCTCGGAGTCCGGGCCCTCCGGGGTCAGTGTGCGCACCTGGCCGTCGGCGGTGACGAGGTCCAGCGAAACGACGTGGTTGCCGAAGCTGCCCGCCGAGTGGTGGTTCTTGCCGTGGATGTCGTTCGCGATCGCGCCGCCGATGGTCACCTGGCGCGTCCCCGGCAGCACCGGCACCCACAGGCCGTACGGCAGGCCCTCGCGCATCAGCTTGTCGAGGCTGACGCCCGCGTCGAGGTCGACGATGCCCGAATCCGGGTCGATCGAGTGGATGCGGTCCAGCGCGGTCATGTCGATGACCAGGCCGCCCGCGTTCTGCGCCGGGTCGCCGTAGGACCGGCCGAGACCGCGCGCGATGACCCCGCGTTCCCCGGCCTGCGTCACCGCGCGGGCGATGGTCTCCACGTCGGGCGTGCTCAGGACGTCCGCGACACTCGGCGACGTCCTTGCCCAGCCCATGAGCGTCTGCCGCTGTGTCTTGGGTGCTTGGGTCACGCCGACCAGGGTAACCACGCCGAACAATGCCCGGAACGTGACCCTGAAGTGCTCGCTTCTACACTTTGCGCACCAGCCCCAGCAGTTTATGAGGTAGAGCAGTGGTGGCGACCGACCCGAAAGCCGGCGTGACGGCAGCAGCGCCGTCCTCCCCTGGGCTGCTCGGGCAGCTCATCCGCTTCGGCCTCATCGGCGGCTTCTGCGCCCTGGTCGATTTCGGCGTCTACCAGGGGCTCCGTGCCCTCGGCATGGACGCGACGCCGTGGGTCGACATCGCCCGCGCGCTCAGCTTCATCGTGGGCACCACGACCGCCTTCTTCCTGAACCGCAAGTTCACCTTCGCCGGTGGACGCCAGGAGGGCGCACGTCAGATCGGTAGCTTCGTACTCCTGTACGCCGTGACGTTCCTCGTCGCCGTCGGCGTCAACCGCACGATGCTGCACGTCCTGCCCGAGTCGGCCTGGAAGGCCACCCTCGGCTGGGTCGTTTCGCAGGCAACCGCGACCGTGATCAATTTCGTCATGCTCAAGTGGGTCGTCTTCCGTGAGCCCCGCGCAAGCGCCATCAGCACAGAGGAGAACTGAGGATTCATGCCCGGTAAAGCCGCCGTCACCGGAGAGGCCCCGAGCGCCATGGTGAGCACTATCGACGACACCCGCTTCGCGGAACGCACCCCGCAGGGCCGTCTCACCGCGCAGCGCGGGCTCTACGCCGGCCCGGCCCCCATCGTCAGCAAGGACCTCTACGCCGAGCTCGAATGGGGCACCGCCGTGCGCGACCGCGCGGGCATCGCCATCGAGCCCGCGTCGAAGGTGTCCGGCAACACCTATTTCGGGCGCTTCCCCGCGAGCTACTGGCAGCGTTGGACCGACGTGACCGAGGTCCAGGTCGAGGCCGTCGTCACCGGTGACGGCCAGCTGTCCGTCGGTGCCTCCGACATCGAGGGCGACTCGCGGGTCGTCGCCGCCGAGATCGTCGCGGGCGCGAAGCAGCAGAAGGTGACGCTCGCCGCGAAGCTCGACAAGTTCTATGACGGCGGCGCGCTCTGGCTCGACCTCGAGACCGAGGGCGGCCAGTCGCTGCGCGTCGAGAACGTCCGCTGGACGGTCGAAGCGCCGGAGAAGATCCGCCCGACCGCGGTGACCATCTGCACGATGAACCGCGCCGACGACTGCCTGTCGAACCTGCAGGCGCTCGCCGCCGACGTGTCCTCGCTGGAGACGCTCGACGCGATCTACGTCGCCGACCAGGGCACCGACCTCGTCGAGTCGCGCGACGGCTTCGAGCAGGTCACGAAGGACCTCGGCGACAAACTGCACTACATCAAGCAGCCGAACCTCGGCGGCGCCGGCGGGTTCACCCGCGGCCTCTACGAGGTCGCCGGGCACACCGAGACCGAGCACGCGAACGTCCTGTTCATGGACGACGACGTGCTGCTGGAGCCGGATCTGGTGATCCGGATGACCGCGTTCTCCAACCGCACGGTCAACCCGGTCATCGTCGGCGGGCAGATGCTGAACCTGCTGCACCCGAACCAGCTGCACGTCGGCGCCGAATACGCCCGGCTGAACACCCTGGAGCCCGGCCAGCCGGTGCAGCACTCGCTCTCGACCGCCGACCTGCTCGGCGTCGACGAGGAGACCCTCAAGCCGAACCGCCAGGAACGCCGCCTCGACGCCGGGTACAACGGCTGGTGGTCGTGCCTGATCCCGTACGAGGTCGTCAAGGCCACGGGCTACCCGCTGCCGTTCTTCTTCCAGTGGGACGACGCGGAGTACAGCTACCGCGCCCGCGCGCACGGCTTCCCCACCGTCACTCTTCCCGGCGCCGGCGTCTGGCACGCCGACTTCCACTGGAAGGACTGGGACGAGTGGCACCGCTACTTCAACCTGCGGAACTCGATCATCACCGCCGCGCTGCACTCGCCGTTCAACCTGAACCTGCTCTCGCGCGTGCTCATCGCGCAGCTGGTCCGGTACCTGCTCGGCATGCAGTACGGCCTGTCCGCCACGCTGATCAAGGCCGTCGAGGACTTCCTCGAGGGGCCGGAGGTCCTGCGTGACGGCGGCGTCGCCGCGATGAAGGAGATCCGCCGGATCCGCGACGAGTACCCCGAGACCAAACGGCACAAGGCCACCGACGTCCCGGGCATCGCGTCGAACGACATCGGCATCATCAACAGCGCGCCGCGGCCCAGCATGCAGCGCCTGGTGCTGATCAAGCGGATCCTCGACCGGGTGCTCGGCCGCAGCCGCCACTCGCTCGGCGCGATCCCGATCGACGAAGCCCACTGGTGGCACGTCGCGACCTTCGACACCGCTGTCGTCACCGACGCTTCGCAGGAAGGCGTGCGGGTCCGCTCGTACGACCGCGCGAAGATGTTCGACCTGGCGCGCCGGGGCGCGAAGGTGATCCAGCGGCTTCGCAAGGAAGGCGCGGCGGTGCAGGAGCAGTACAAGCGCTCCATGCCCGAGCTGACCTCGCGGGAGAACTGGAAGCGGCTCTACGAGCTGTAGCCCCGCTTCGCTAGCGTGAGATGAAAGGCCCCTTCATTGCAAATTTTGCAATGAAGGGGCCTTTCATCTCACTCGGGCCCTGGTTCCGCTCCAGTGCGCCCAATGTGGCATTGGGGTCATTGAGCGTCCCCAATGCCACATTGGGCGCACTCGAGGCCCCCGAAAAAGGGAGCAAGGGACCTTTAGTATCGCTAGCTTTCCTAGCGGCGCTAGACCCGCGAGGCTGAAGTAAGGGTAGCCTTACCGGCATGACGGATCTGGTCGCCCGCGCTCACGCTCTCGCCGATGATCTCCTCTTTCCGGCAGCCACCGAAGTCGACACCAAGGGCGAAGTCCCTTCGAGTCACTTCGACGCCCTCGCCGCCGAAGGCTTCTACGGCCTCGCGGCGCCGAAGGAAGCGGGCGGTCCGGGCGCCGACCTCCCGACGATCGTCCAGGTCCTCGAAGTCATGGCGGGTGGCTGCCTCAGCACGATGTTCACCTGGATCCAGCACCACGGCCTGGTCGCGGCGCTGAGCCAAGCCGGCAACCCCGACAGCGCCGAACTGCGCGATCGCTACCTCTCCGCGCTGATCAGCGGAGAACTCAAGGCGGGCGCCGCGTTCGCCGCGGTGATCCCGACCCCGCCCAGGCTGCGCGCGGAACGCGTCGAGGGCGGCTACCTGCTCGACGGCGAGGCCCCGTTCGTCAGCGGCTGGGGCGTCATCGACCTGCTCCAGCTCTGCGCGCGGGACGGCGACACCGTCATCAGCGCGATCATCGACCCGGTGGCGGGGGAGCGGCTGGAGGCGCGGCCGCTCGACCTCGTCGCGGCGCAGGGCACGTCCACCGTGCACCTCGGCTTCACCCGCTACTTCCTCGCCGACGAACGCGTCTACGGGACGACCCCGCACGCTGACTTCGTCGCGGGCAACACCTTCGCGTCCCGGCTCAACGGCTGCGCGCCCCTCGGCTCGGCCGCCCGCGCCGCCCGGCTCATCGAGGATCTCGGCAAGGCCGACGTCGCCGCCGGGATCCGGGCCGAGATCGACGCCGTCCGCGGGCGGCTCGACGCGGCGCTCGCCGATCCGCCGTCGCTGCCCGCGGCCAGGGCGGCGGGCGCGGAGCTCGCGTTCCGGGCCGCGGGCGCGCTGGTCGCGGCCAACGGCAGCACGTCGGTACTCGCCGGACGACACCCCCAGCGGCTCGTCCGGGAAGCCACCTTCCTGCTGGTCGCCGTCAGCCGCCCGGAGATCAAAACCGGTCTGCTGGAGCTTTTTTCGCGGAACTAGTGGAGACCGAACACGCGGGTCTTGCGGTTCAGGTCGTCGATGTAGGCGGCGGCGACGTGGGAGAAGTTGATCGCCACCTCGGAGTCGTCCCTCGTCTGGATCGTCTGCACCGAACCGGTGCGGACGAAATGCGAGAGATCCTTGGTCAGCCGTTCGGTTTCTTCCGTCGTGAGCGCGAAGAGCAGCGGCTCCCCGCCGGTGGCGAGATGGAGGACGAGCGCGGGTTTCTGGTCTGCCATGAAGCCATCGCACCAGCCTTGATCACCACCGGGCAAGCGGGTTCGCTGCGGGCGTATCGGGCGAGTGGACTACGTTCATCCCCGACGGACAAGACACCCGCGGGGGGAAATGGCGATGCCGCATTCGTTCTCGCTGTCGCTGGCGGCGGTGGACATCCTGCTCGAATACGGCCGGCTGGGGACGGCGCCCGCCCCGTTCGAAGTCCCGCACATGGGCACGACGACCGATCAGCGCGCGATGGTCCGCGAGGCCGTCTTCCGTGATCTCGAAGGCCGCGGCCTGATGCGCGGCGGCAGGCTCGACGCCGACGTCGAACTCGCGCTCGCCACGTTCGTCAATCCGCAGCTGGCCGTGTGGACGGTCGCGCAGATGGACAACGACAAGCAGCTGTTCGCGCGGGCGACGACGAACGGGCAGTTCGCGGTCGTCGTGCGCCAGGAAGAGAACCTGCTCGTGTTCGAGGAGACCAGGCCGACCGCGATCGTCGCGTCGATCGTCGATTTGCTGCCGCTCACCCCCGCGGGCCCCGGCCAGTCGGTCACCATCGCGAAGCCCGCGAGCGCGCCGAAGCGTCCTCGGAACGACGACGCGTACGACCCCTTCGCTCAGGTCAGCGGTCCCCGTTCCCACGGGTCGAATCCGCAGCAGCGGCAGGTGGAGCGGATCTTCGAGAAGCCGATGAAACGAGTGGGCCAGTTCAGCGTGTTCATCCGCGGCGGCCAGGTGTTCCCGCCGCTGGCGTGGTTCGACACCGAAGCCGGCCGGTTCATGATGACGTCGCGCCAGGCGGCCGACGGGCAAAGCTGGCTGACCTACGCTCCCGCCGACAACGCGAGAATCGCGCAGCAGCTGTATGCCCAGCTCGAAGGACAGTTCTGAACCGTGGGGAACCGGGCGGACGCCCGTTTCGTCACAGTTCCGGAGATCTTCGGTGATCGGTGAATCACCGTTGCGCTGGGTGCTCGGCTAGTAGACTGCCGGGCGATACGGGCGAGCAGACGATGCAGTGGGGCGGGCGATGGCTTTCGAAGCGGACGGCGGACAGGCGGCACCGGACTTCTCGATCGGCTCCGCCATGGGCGCGGCGGCCAACTACGTCGCGATGGGCGGTCTGAACGCGGCCGCCATCGCCCAGGTCAGCGCGGAAACCCAAAAGCTGGTCTCGGCCGCCAAGAGCGGCGGCTTCAAGATCACCGAGGAAGGCGTCAAGCCGCTCCTCCAGGCGGTGCGCGATATGGCGAAAGAGCTCAACAGCCTGGAGAACAAGACGGTGCTGCTTTCCCAAGCGCCGCAACTCGGCGACCACCCGTACGGCAGGGCCGTCGCCGCCCACGATCAGAAGGGCGCCGCCCAGTCGGCCAATTCGGCGAGTGCGGTGATCGGTCAGTTCCGGCAGGTGGTCCTGGATACCGAAGAAGCACTTTTGCGGGCCTCAGGTCAGTACAAGAAGAAAGAACAAGACACGGTCGAGGCGCTCGATCGGCTCAAGGGCTGAGGCGGAATGAAAAAGCTGCTCCTCGTACCGCTGACCGCGGCCGCGTTCGTGCTCGCGGCCTGTGCCACCGAAAAGCCGGGCACCCCCTCCGCGGCGCCGTCGTCGCCCGCGCAAGGCGGCGAGTCCACCGCCCCGGCGGCGACCACCGGTGGTGCCGACTCCGCGTCGATCGATCCGTGTTCGGTCATCGGCGCGGCCGATCTCGCGTCGATCGGCCCGTTCGAGGCGCCGGTCCCCTCGAACGGGGGCGGTGCCCGTGGCTGCGAGTTCACCAAGGACTCCCAGACGGCGGCCGACAGCGTCACCGTCAGCGTCAACGTTCGTGACAAGCAGGGTGTCGACAGTGTCGTCGACGGCGGGAACGGCAAGACCACCGGCAACGTCAACGGACGCAAAGCCGTGCTCGTCCCGAAACCTCCCGGCAGCTGTCTGATGGCGCTCGAAATCAGCGCCTCGGCGCGGGTCGACCTCGTGGTCGTCAGCACGGATCCGGAGAAGTCGTGCGGGATGGCGGAGAAGATCGCCGACATCGTCGAACCGAAGCTTCCGAAGGGCTAGGGGGACCGGATGAGCACGAACAGCAATCACGTGACCGAGGAACAGTACGTCGCCGGTCTCTCGCCTCAAGCCCGTGACGAGTACTACCGGGACAAGGCGAGCGGGGAGGTCGGCGACGGACCGTTCGCGATCTTCCAGCGGTTGATCGCCGAGGGCAAGGCTCAGCAGCATTCCGAAGACGTCGGAAACAAGACCGTCGACGAGCTGACCAAGAACAAGGACATCAAGTACGTCGAGGGGCTGGAGCCGCCGAACGGCGACTACCTCGGCTACGACCACCAGAAGCTCGAACAGTTCGTCAACAGCAACCTGAACGTCGAACAGGTCTCCGAAGTCTCGACCGCGTATCACGAGATCCACAAGGCCTTCGACACCTTCTCGAGGACGATGGACCAGGCCGTCACCGCCTCGCAGGGCACTTGGGACGGCGACGCGGCCGGCAACGCGCAGGGCTATTTCAAGAGCCTCAGCAAGTGGTCGGAGTCGAACTCCCAGAACGCGAAGCTCGCCTCCGAAACGATCTACGACCAGGGCACCGCGGCTTCCACCGTGAAGAACACGATGCCCAAACCGATCCCCTTCGACTGGAAGGAAGAGGTCGGGGGGTGGATGAAGTCGAACCTGTTCACCCTGGGTGACAACATCGACAAGTCCATCCAGAAGCAGAAGGACAGCCAGGAGGCCCACACTCAGGCGGCCTCCGCCATGAACAACTACGACAAGTCCTTGTACGACGCCGCGTCGAAGCAGCCGGCGTTCGCCGAGCCGCCGAAGTTCGGCGCGGGCGGTGGCGGCGGGATCGAAGAGCCCCCGCCGAGGCCGCTGCCCTATCAGGTGCCGCCCGGCTCCGGCAATCCCGGCTCGAACAACCCCGGCAACACCTACATCCCGCCCGGCAGTGGCGGCGGTGGCAACGGCGGCGGTGGTGGAGGCGGCGGGGGCGGCTACGGCTCGTCCATTCCGGGCCCCGGCAGCAGCACCGGTTCGGGCAGCATCCCGTCGAGCACGACGCCGTCCGGCCTCCAGGGCGGACCGCCGCCGATCACCTCGCCCGGCCCCAACAACAACACCGCGATGCCGATGGGCCCCATGCCGATGGCACCGCCCATGATGGGTGGCGGCATGGGCGACTCGGAGTACAACAGCCGAAGCGGCCGTGGTGGCGGCGGCGGAAGCGGGTTCGGTCCCGGTAGCGGCGCGGGTTCCACGCCCGGTTCGGGTTCCGCGTCCGGCGCGGCCCGGCCCGGCGGTGTCGGCGCCGCCGAAGCCGCGGCAGGACGCGGTATGGGCGGCCTCGGCGGTGGCGCCGCCGGTCGTGGCGGGCCAGGGATGGGCGGCGGCATGGGTGGCCGCGGTCAGCAGGCGGACGGGGACGAGGACACCGAGCACCAGCGTCCGACGTACCTCGTCGAGGGCGACCCGGACGAGGTCTTCGGGACCGACATGCGCACCGCGCCGCCGGTCATCGGCGAGTAGGCCAGCGCCTCACCGGAAGTGAGATGAAAGGCCCCTTCATCGCAAAATTCGCAATGAAGGGGCCTTTCATCTCAAGTGGGGAGAGGCTCAGTAGCGGTAGAACTTCTCCTGACGGCCCTGGCGCACCAGTTTGAGCCACTGCAGGAACGCCTTCGGGTCCCGCTTGACCCCGATGAAGTACAGCCCGAACCGCACCACTTCGAGCGCGCCGATCTTGCGCATACCCGGCTGCGACAGCAGATATCCGCGGTTGCGGTAGGTGTAGTAGCGCTTGACCTCGTTCTCCGGGTCCTGCGCGTGGAACCGGCCGCCCAGCATCGGCTTGAACTCGTCCGAGCCGTCCGGGTGCAGGTACGCGGTCTTGAGCGAGGTGCCGAACGGCAGCCCCGAGCGCACCAGGCGCCGGTGCAGTTCGACCTCGTCACCGCGGAAGAACAGCCGCAGGTCGGGCACGCCGACGACGTCCAAAGTGGACGCGCGGAACAACGCGCCGTTCATCAGCGACGCGATACCGGGCAGGAAGTCGGTGCCCAGTTCCGCCGACGAACGCTTCCAGGTCAGCCCTCGCCGCAACGGGAAAGCGAGCTTGTCCGGCGCGTCGATGTTGGTCACCACGGGGGAGATCTCGGCCAGATCCCGCTTTTCGGCCTCGTCCAGCAGGATCGCGAGGACGTTCTCGTCGGCGGGGCGGCCGTCGTCGTCGGCAAGCCAGATCCAGTCCGCGCCGAGGGAAAGCGCGTGCAGCATGCCGAGCGCGAACCCGCCCGCGCCACCGAGATTGCGGTGCGAAGGCAGGTACGTGAACGGAAGCGGGAAGTTCTCGACGATGTCCCGCGCCGGCTTGTCCGGCCCGTTGTCGACCACGACGAGGTGGTCGATCGGCCGCGTCTGCGCGGCGATCACCTTGAGCGAGTCCGCGAGCAGTTCCCGCCGATGGCGCGTGACGACGACGCCGACGACGGCGCCTTCGGGCAACTGCCGGGTCTCGCTGGTCATCCTTGGCCACCGTTCGTCAGCGACACGGGCTCCGGGTCGGCCTCGACGCCGAACCGCTCCAGTGTCTCCTTGCTCATGTTCTCGAACGGGTCGCGCCCCTTGTAGCCGGTGAGCACCTCGCGCAGCGAACCGCGCTGCTTCACGTGCCCCTCGTCCATCCAGATGGCGGAGTCGCAGAGCTCGAAGAGGAACTCGTCCGAGTGGCTGGCGAACACCAGGATGCCCGACCGCTTCACGAGGTCCTTGAGCCGGTCCTTCGCCTTGTTGAGGAACGCCGCGTCGACCGCGCCGATGCCCTCGTCGAGGATCAGGATCTCCGGGTCGATCGAGGTGACCACACCCAGCGCCAGGCGCACCCGCATACCGGTCGAGTAGGTCCGCAGCGGCATCTGGAGGTAGTCGCCGAGTTCGGTGAACTCCGCGATGTCGTCGATGCGGGATTCCATCTGCTTCGCGGTCATCCCGAGGAACAGGCCGCGGATGATGATGTTCTCCATCCCGGAGATCTCCGGGTCCATGCCGATGCCGAGGTCGAAGACCGGCGCGATCTTGCCCGTGATCCTCGCCGAGCCGCGGGTGGGCTCGTAGATGCCGGACAATAGCCGCAGCAGCGTCGACTTCCCGGCGCCGTTGTGGCCGACGAGGCCGACCCGGTCGCCTTCGCGGAGCTGGAGGTTCACGTCGTGGAGGGCTTCGATGATCGGCACCTTGCTCTCGGTGCCGATCTTGCCGCCGACCTTGCCCAGCACCTTTTTCTTCATGGAGCGGGTCTTCGCGTCGAAAATGGGGAAGTCGACGTAGGCGTTGTGCACATCAATGCTGACCATCTGTCACACCCAATAAGAGACGCGGGAACGGTAATTGCGCATCGCGACCAGCGCGAGGCCCCAGCCGACGACGGTGATGCCGAGCACCACGTACCAGCTGTTGATGCTGACCGCCTGGCCGATGAGCGGCGCGCGGACGATCTGGATGAAGTGGAAGAGCGGGTTGGCATAGACGAACGGCAGGGCTCCCGAAATGCCTACACGGGCGCCGCCCGCCATCAGCTGGTCGATCGGCCACACGATCGGCGTCATGTAGAAGAGCAGCTGGATCAGCGAGTTGATCACCTGCGGGATGTCGCGGTAGCGGGTCGAGATGATGCCCAGCAGCAGGGTCACCCAGCCAGCGTTCAGCGCGAGCACCAGGATGCCGGGGATCGCGCTGAACGAGTACCAGCCGAGCCCGGGGTGGCACAGGACCTGTCCGACGCATTCACCGCTCATCGCGTACGGCTGGTCCAGGCTGGTGAAGAAGATCGCGACCACGATCACGTAGACGATCAGGTTGTGCGCCAGCATCAGCGTCTGGCGCCAGACCGTCCGCAGCACGTACACCGAAAGCGGTGCCGGCAGCTGTTTGATCAGCCCCTCGTTGGAGATGAAGGTCTCCATGCCCTCGGACAGGCAGCCGCTGATGAAGCCCCAGATGATGAAACCGGTGCTGATGTAGGGCAGGAACGTCGCCGTCGGCAGGTTGAACAGCTGCGAGTACAGGAGTCCGAGGCCGAGCGCGATGATGCCCTGGCTGATGGTGATCCAGAACGGGCCGATCACCGAGCGGCGATAGCGCTGCTTGATGTCCTGCCAGCCGAGGTGTCCCCACAGCTCTTTGGCGGCGAAACCGGTCTTGATGTCGGCGAACGCGCGCGAAAAGGTCTTGCTGTCCGAAATCGGCGGAACCGAGGTCGGCGCAGCACCGTCGGCGGCGTGAACCGTGCTGGTGGCATGCACGGGAACGAGGGTACCGATGGGGCCGCTGGTGGCTGGGCCGCCCCGCCCGACCACGGAAAGCTACCGTCGGCTTCCGACCCGAACGCGGTGCGTGTGCTGGTACTTTCTGCCCTCATGACTGCTGCACTCGGCGAGGCGAGCCTGATGGTCGATCTGCTCGCCGCGTACGCCGACCGGCCGGAGCCCCGTTCGGTGGCCGTGGTCGGGAATCAGCCGCTGCCGCCGGACCCCCGGCGGGCGAAGGCGATCGACGCCTGTGACCTCGTGATCCGCGTCAACGGCTTCGTCGTGGACGAGCCGGGCGGCCCCGAAGCCGTCGGCAGCCGGGTGCACGTCGTCGTGTTCAACCGCGCCGTCCGCGCCACCAAGCACGTCTTCCGTGACTACCGCAAGCGGCTCTACCTGCTGGTCGAGCCGGGCCGGATGCACTGGGAGCCCGAAGACATCCCGGGCTGGTGGCCCGCGGACCTCGGCTACGTGCCGGTGCCGAACCGTGAGGTCGTCCTGCCGCTTTCGGACGCGCTCGGCCTGCCGAGCCGCGAACAGGGCCTGTGGTCGACCACCGGCACGCTGGCCGCCTGGATCGCGCGGACGTCGTTCCCGCACGCCGACCTGATCCTGTCCGGGTTCTCGTTCATCGACGACCCCGACCAGACACACTGGGAGCACGCCGCGGGCGACTCCTGCATCGTCGGTCCCGAACACCAGATCGCCGCCGAGGGCAGGCTGCTGGACTCCTGGACGAAGACCGGCGAAACCGAACTCCTGCGCTGAACTCCCAGCCAGCCCACTCCGAGAAGGAACCACCCCATGGCAGTGCAGAAACTCCGCAGCGGCGTGATCGGCCGGATCGCCCGGCTCATCGACTTCCGGATCGACGAGCGGCTCCGCGACCTCAACGGGCGCGTCAACGACCTCGAACACGCCACCGCGGACCACCGGCGCCGGCTCGACGGCGCCGAGAGCGGCCTCGAGGGCGCGCGCGGCGACCTGCGCTGGACCCGCGCCGAACTCGACCGCCTCATCCCGAGCGTCGCGGCCCAGGAGGCCCAGCTGGAGGATCTGCGCGAGTCGCTGTCGCTGCCGGTGCACGCCGACAAACCCGAACTGGCGGAGGCGCGCAGCCTGATCCAGGAGATCCAGCGCCAGCACGCCCAGATCCGCGTCCGGCTCGCCGGGATCGCCCGGTACGAGGACCGGCTGCGCCGGATCGAAGACCGCCAGCGCGACACCATCGAGCAGGCTCAGTAACCCGTGCCGGCCCGAAAGGCCACGGAAGCCGACGCGGGGCTGCTGCTCGCCTGGCGGAACGACCCTCGCACCCGTCAGGCGTCCCGTTCGACCGGCGTGATCACGCTCGAAGAGCATTCCGCCTGGCTGCGCGGGGTGCTGGCGTCGCCGGACAGGGAGCTGTACGTCGTCGAATTCGACGGCGTCCCGGTCGGCACCGTCCGGTTCGACCGCGAGGACGAGGGTGTCTGGGAGGTCAGCATCACCCTCGCGCCGGAAAGCCGCGGCCGCGGTCTGTCGGGCGCGGTGCTGGCGGAAGGCGAACGAGCCGTGACCGCGAGTCATCCCGTGCGGGTCGTCGTGGCCGCGGTGCACCGGGACAACGCGGCGTCGGCCGCGCTCTTCGACCGCGCGGGATACGCCGAGACCGCGCCTGCCGTCGACGGTTTCCGGAAGCTGCGTAAGACTGTGTCCTGACCAGACCGTCGTCAGGGAGGCGTTTCGTCCATGTCAGCACAGGAAGTCCGGATCGGCGCGCACCGCATCGGGGCCGGGCATCCGCCGTTCGTCATCGCCGAAATGTCCGGTAACCACAACGGTGAGCTGGAGCGGGCGCTCGAAATCGTCGACGCGATCGCCGAAACCGGCGCGCAGGCCGTCAAACTCCAGACCTACCGGCCGGACACGATCACCATCGACGTCGACGCCCCCGCTTTCCGCGTCAGCGACTCGCATTCGCTGTGGGGCGGCGAGAACCTCTACAAGCTCTACGAGCGCGCCCACACGCCGTGGGAGTGGCACGAGCCGCTGTTCGAGCGCGCCCGCGCCCATGGCCTCGAAATCTTCTCCAGCCCCTTCGACCCCACCGCGGTCGACCTGTTGGAGTCGCTGGACGCGCCCGCGTACAAGATCGCGTCGTCGGAGATCGTCGACCTGCCGCTGATCGAACTGTGCGCGAAAACCGGCAAACCGCTGATCATCTCGACCGGGATGGCCGGCGTCGCCGAGATCGACGCGGCGGTCCGGACCGCGCGTGCGGCGGGCAACGACCAGCTGATCGTGCTCGGCTGCACCGCCAGCTACCCGGCATCGCCCAGCGAGAGCAACCTGCGTGGCCTGCCGGTCCTGGCAGGCGTGACCGGGACGCTCGTCGGCCTGTCGGACCACACGCCCGGCATCGGCGCCCCGCTGGCGGCCGTCGCGCTTGGCGCCGTCGCCATCGAAAAGCACGTGACGCTGGCCAGGAGTGACGGCGGCGTCGACTCGGAGTTCTCCCTGGAGCCCGCCGAACTGGCCGCGCTGGTCACCGAATCGCACCGCGCCTGGGAGGCGCTGGGCGCGGCGGTGATCGGGCCGCGCGAGAGCGAGAAGGAAGGCCTGCGGTTGCGGCGTTCCCTTTACGTCGTCGAGGACGTGCGTGCCGGGGACACCGTGACGCGGGAGAACGTGCGCTCCATCCGGCCCGCCGGGGGGCTGGCGCCCGCCGAGATCGTGAACGTGCTGGGCCGCACCTTCGCCTCCGACGTCCCGAAGGGCACCGCACTCACCTGGGGCCTGATCTAGGGAGTGGCTGAAGGGCGCCTTTGAGACGATGAAGGTCTCACAGGTGCCCTTCACGACATACGAGTTCGACGCCGAGCCATCGGAAGCGCTGAAGGAGCCGCCCACCCGCCCTCACGAGGTCCGGCACCGGCGATGTCACGTGACTGGAGGGACGACACGCGTGATCCGGCGGACGACACGCGTGATTGGACGGACGACACGACCGCGGCCAGGGTTCCGCCGCGAGTCGTCCGCCTGATCACGCGTGTCGTCCGAGCGGTCACGTGAAAGCGCCATCCGTGCACCTGCAAGACACGGTTGGCCCTAACCGTCATTACCGCTCACGAAAGAACGTCTGGACCTCGTCGATGACGCGGTCCACGTCGGCGTCGGTCAGCGCCGGGAACAGCGGCAGCGAAAGTTCCTGGCTGTAGTACAGCTCCGCGTTCGGGCACATCCCGCGCCGGTAACCGAGGTCCTCGAACACCGGGTGCCAGTACGCCGGGATGTAGTTGACCTGCACGCCGATTCCCTTGCCGCGCAAGTGATCGAACATCGCGCGGCGGCGTCCTTCGAGGACTCGCAGCGGGTACAGGTGCCACACCGGGTCCGCGCCTTCGCGCACCGCGGGCGTCAAGACGCCGTTCAAAGAGGACAGTGCGGCGGTGTAGCGCGCGTGGATTTCCGCGCGGCGCTCCTTGAATTCGGCGAGCCTGCGCAGCTGGCTGCTTCCCAAGGCGCACAACACATCCGGCAGCCGGTAGTTGAGGCCGAACTCGTGCACCTCCTGATGCCACGCGCCCTCGTCCGGATAACGCTGCGCCGCCTTGTCGCGCACCAGCCCGTGATTGCGGAAACCGCGGGCCCGCGCCAGCAGCTCGCCGGAAGCGGCGACGACCGCGCCGCCCTCGGCCGTGGTGAGGTTCTTGGTCGGGAAGAAGGAGAACGTGGTCAGGTCGGCGAGTGAACCGACCGGCCTGCCCTGCCAGCTTCCGCCGACGGAATGCGCGGCGTCCTCCAGGAGCAGCGCGCCGTGGTCGCGGGCGATGCGGCCGAGTTCGTCCAGTTCCGCCGGGTGGCCGGCGTAGTCCACGGCCGCGACGACCTTGGTCCGCGAGGTGACGGCCGCCGAAGCCGCCGCCGGGTCGAGGTTGCCGGTGTCCGCCTCGACGTCGGCGAACACGACCTTGCCACCCAGCAGCACCGCCGTCGCGGCGGTGGCGACGAACGTCATCGGCGACGTGACGACCTCGTCACCGGGGCCGATCCCGGCCGCCGCGTACGCGACGTGCAGCGCGGCCGTGCCCGAGGTGACGGCCACCGCGGGCGTCCCGCCGGTGTGCTCGGCGAGGTCGGATTCGAAGCGGGTGACGGCGGGGCCGGTGGTCAGCCAGTCGCCGCGCAGCACCTCGGTGACGGCGGCGATGTCCTCGTCCGAAACGGATTGGCGGCCGTACGGCAGGAACTCACCCATACTGCTCGACCAGGTCGCGCAGCTCGTCCGCGTCGAGCCACAGGTCGTTGGTGTCCGAGCGATAGGCGAAGTTCTCCGGCACGGCCTCGCCGCCAGTCGGCGGCTCGTAGCCCCAGCCCGCGATGTGCGGCTGCACCACGTACCGGTCGCTCAGGCGCACGGTCCGGCGGGCGTCGTCGGGGGCGATCATCTCTTCGTGCAGCTTCTCACCGGGCCGGATGCCGACCTCGTGCATCGGCGAACCGGGCGCGATCGCCTGCGCGAGATCGACCAGCCGCATGCTCGGGATGCGCGGCACGTACAGCTCGCCGCCGTTCATCTGGTCGAAGGAATCGATCACGAACTGCACGGCCTGCGGGAGCGTGATCCAGAAGCGGGTCATCTCCTTGTGCGTGATCGGCAGCGATTCGCCCTTGGCCGCGAGTGCCCGGAAGAACGGGATCACGCTGCCGCGCGAGCCCATCACGTTGCCGTAGCGGACCACGGAGAACCTGGTCGGATGTGTCGCGGCGTAGTGGTTCGCGCTGATGAACATCCGGTCGGCGCACAGTTTCGTGGCGCCGTAGAGGTTGATCGGGCTGGACGCCTTGTCCGTCGACAGCGCGACGACCTTCTTGACGCCCGTGTCGATCGCGGCCTCGATGACGTGCTGCGAGCCGACGACGTTGGTCTGCACGAATTCGAACGGGTTGTACTCACCCGTGTCGACCTGCTTGAGCGCCGCGGCGTGCACCACGTAGTCGACGCCGTGCATCGCGCGCTCGAGGCGGCGGCGGTCCCGGATGTCGCCGATGAACCAGCGCAGCCTCGGGTCGTTGTCGAACTGCTGCCGGGCTTCGTACTGCTTGAGCTCATCGCGGGAGAGCACGACCAGCCGTCGCGGGTTCAGTTCGGCCAGGGCGTAGGTGATGAACGCCTTGCCGAACGAACCGGTCCCGCCGGTGAGCAGGATGCTGGAGCCATCCAGCTCGGACATCGTTGACCTCCGCGTTTCGGTGCTACTGCCGCACGACATCATGTCACCCATGGATGCAGACCCCGGGGCCCACGTGGTCAACGCCGTCATCCAGGCACGCGCGTCGTCCACCCGGCTACCTGGCAAAGTCCTCCGTCCGCTGGCCGGCCGGAGTGTGCTCGGCTGGGTCGTCCGCGCGGCGGCGGCTTCGCCGGGGATCGACAACGTCGTGGTCGCGACGTCGACGGAGGCCGACGACGACGCGGTGGCCGAAGAGGCCGCCCGGCACGGCGCGCTGGTCGCCAGAGGGCCGCTCGACGACGTCCTCGCGCGCTTCGCGGTCGCTGTCGAGTCGTACCCGGCCGACGCCGTGGTGCGGCTCACCGCCGACTGCCCGCTGCTGGACCCCGGGCTCATCGGGCAGCTCGTGGCGCAGTGGCGCGCGCAGCCGTCGCTGGACTATCTGAGCACGGTGCTGGTGCGCACCCTGCCGCGTGGTTTCGACGCCGAACTCGTGCGCACCGGGGTGCTCGTCGAGCAGGTCGAAACCGCCCGCGGCGCCGATCGCGAGCATGTGACTTCGGGCATCTACGCGAAGCCGGAGCGGTATTCCTGCGCCGGGATCGTCGTGAGCCCGCCCGCCGACGACCTGCGCGTGACCTTGGACACCCCCGAGGACTGGGCTGTCATCGAAGGGATCGTGGCCGAACTGGGCGACCGTGCCGGCGACTGGCGCGAGGTGGTCTCCGTCCTGCGCGCACGGCCCGAGCTGGTGGAGCTCAACGCGCACGTCGAGCAGAAGAAGGTGGCCAGGTGACCCGGCTGCTGCTCCGGGCCGACGCCTCGCCGTCGATCGGCGCCGGCCACGTCTCGCGCATGGTCGCCTACGCCGAACGCGCGGTCGCGCGAGGCTGGGAGGTCGTGTTCTCGGGCCGGGTGGACAACGCCGAGTGGCTGGCCGCCCGGTTCGGTGAGCTGTCGGTTCCGGTGGTGCCGTCCGTGCCCTTCGAGGGTTTCGACGCGGTGGTCGTCGATCACTACGGTCTCGGCGAAGTGCGCGAAGAGGTCAACGCCGCGGGCGCGCTGCTGGTGTCCATCGAGGACGACGTGTTCGGCAGGCGCGCGGCGGACCTCGTCGTCGACTGCGCCTTCGAACCAGGGCCGAGGCCGGACGACGGGTCGGGGGAGTTGCTCAGGGGCGTGGCCTACGCGCCGCTGCGCGAAGCCGTCGTGCGGGCGAGGGAAAAGCGTTCCGAGCGACGATCCGGCGGCGAACGGCCGCGGGTCACCGTGGTGCTCGGCGGCGGCGCGGAATGGGCCGAAACGGTCAGCGAGCTCTTGCGCGCCCTTCGCGACACTCGGCTGCCTTTCGAAGCCGACGTGCTCGTACGCGGTGAACCCGTCGTGCCCGAACCGCTGCCCGGTCAGGAGATCCGGGTCACGCCGCCCGGGCCGGGGCTGCTCGGCCTGCTGGTGGAAACGGAGCTGGCGATCAGCGCGGCCGGGGTGACCCTCCTCGAACTGTGCTGTCTCGGCGTGCCCACCGCGGTCGTCCGCCTGGTCCCGAACCAGGACGCGGGCTACCGGGCGGCGCTCAATCTGGGGCTGGCGGCCGGGCTGGGCAGCGCGGACGCGCTCGACGGCCAGGCCACCGAGACACTCAGAGGACTGATGTCGGACCCGTCGGCGCGTAACGGTCTCTCCGGGACTTCGATGGCTCTTGTGGATGGGCGAGGGGTGGACCGGGTGCTGGACCGGCTGGAGAAGACGAGGGTGACGGGATGACGACCACGGCGGAGCGAACCGAGGCTGACGCCGTCCCGGAACCGAAACGACGCCGAGGACTCCTCGTCGTCCTGCTCGGATTCGGAGCGCTTTTCCTCGCCGGCTGCTGGGCGGCGTGGTTCCTCACCATCGACGACGCCTTCATCACCTTCCGGTACTCGGCGAACATGGCCGACGGCCACGGTCCGGTGTGGAACGTCGGCGAAGACCCGATCGAAGGCTTCACCAACTTCCTTTGGATGCTCTGGCACGTGCCCTTCGCGCTCATCGGAGTGCCGCTGGAGACCGTCGCGAAGGTGACGTCGCTCGTACTGGGAATCGGCATCCTCGTGATGCTGGTCCGGGCGGGGCACCGCGGCGCGGGCCTGCTTGGCGCGCTCGTGGCCGGCGGCGCGCTGGTGCTCTTCGTGCCGTCCTACTTCCATGTCACCGCGGGCCTGGAGACCATCGCGTTCGCCGCCGTCGTGCTGCGGGCCGCGATCGTCGGGGTGGACCTGGTCCAAGGCCGCCCGGTGCGGGTGTGGGAGCCGCCGGTGCTGCTGCTCCTCGCCGGCATGATCCGGCCGGAGGGTGTGCTCGCGACCGTCCCGGCCTTCCTCGTCTGGGGCTGGCTCGGCCGCGGGAGCGGCCGGACGTGGGCGTTGGTCGCCGGGGTGGCCGTCGTCGGCGGCGCGTACTTCGGCTGGCGGTGGAGCTACTTCGGGCACCCGTTCCCGAACACCTTCTACGTCAAGTTCGGCAACCTCGACTCCGGTTCGGTGTGGCTGGAGACGACCGCCTGGCTGGTCGCCCCGCTGCTCGTGCTGACCGCTTTCCTGCTGTTCCGGAAGGCGAGCCGGGGCGCGGGCCTGGTGCTGTGCTCGGTCGTCCTCCAGACCGGGATGACCTACGCGGTGTCCGGACCGACCATGGACTACCTGCACCGGTTCGCCTTCCACGCGTTCCCGGTGCTGTGTCTCGGCGCCGGGCTGGCCATGGCGCGGCTCGGCCGCCGGTGGATCGCCGCCGTGACCGGCGCGGTCGCGGTCGGCTGGGTCGCCGTCACCGGCGCGGAATCGGCGGATCTGCCGGTGATCGCCAACTACGGTCCCGATCTGCAACGCGCCCACGTCGCCATCGGGAAGGGCCTCGCGAACGCCGAGGTGCCCGAGGCGGCACGCAGTCTCGCGGTCTCCGACGCGGGGGCGATCCCGTACTACAGCGGCTGGAAGTCGATCGACTACATCGGACTGAACGACGAGGCCATCGCCCACGGTGCCTCGCCGAACGACGTCGTCAAGGCCGTGCGTCCCACGGTCATCGTGGTCACCGCACGCGGGCCGGGACAGACCCCCGGCTGGGCGTACGGTCTCGTCGTCCCGGAAGTGGCCAGGGACTACCAGCTGGTGGCGGACGTCCAGATGCGCGACGGCTACTACCAGGAGGTCCTCGCGCTGCCCGAACACGCGGCGTCGATCCGGGCGGCGGTCGCCGCGTCCGTCGACGAGGCACAGCGCCGGAACGACCCCGGCCGGTACGAGGACACCATCGATCGCTGGCTCGATCGCCTGCGTGCCCAACTGCCGGGCGGCTGAGGACCGTGGCTGTCCTCGATCGCTCCTACCGTCGTCCGCATGACCATCTCGCCGTTCAGAATCGATGTCCCCCAGCGTGACCTCGACGACCTCGCCGCCCGCCTGGCGAACACGCGCTGGCCGGACGAGCTCGACGGCGTCGGCTGGGGGCTCGGGACGCCGCTCGGGTACCTGCGGGAGCTCGCCGAGTACTGGCGCCTGCGCTACGACTGGCGTGCCCACGAGGAACGCCTCAACGGTTTCCCCGGTTTCCTGACGAACATCGACGGCGCGAACGTCCACTTCCTGCACGCGCGGTCACCGGAGCCGGACGCGATCCCGCTGGTGCTCACGCACGGCTGGCCGGGGTCCCTTGTGGAATTCCTCGACGTCGCCGGCCCCCTCTCGGACCCGCGCGCGTACGGCGGCGATCCCGGGGACGCGTTCCACGTCGTCGTGCCGTCGCTGCCGGGGTTCGGTTTCTCCGGGCCGACGACCGACGCGAACTGGGGTACCGGCCGGATCGCCGATGCCTGGCAGGTGCTGATGTCGCGACTCGGGTACGAGCGCTTCGGGCTGCACGGTGGCGACTGGGGCGCGATCGTGTCGCGCGACGTGGGCGTCCGATGCCCGGAGCGGGTGATCGGCGCGCATCTGACGATGCTGCCGCACGCGGTGCCGGAATCCGAGGACGATCTCGCGGGGCTGACCGGTGACGAACTCGCGCGGGGCGAGGCGGCGCTGGCGCGCGGGCGGGACTTCCAGACCGGCGAGCTGGGCTACGCGATGATCCAGGCGACCAAACCGCAAACGCTTGCCTACGGGCTCACCGACTCACCGGCCGGACAGCTCGGCTGGCTGGTGGAGAAGTTCAAGTCCTTTTCGGACTCCCGTGAGGTCCCGGAAGACGCCATCGACCGCGACGACCTGCTCACCAGCGTGATGCTCTACTGGCTCACCGGGACCGCGAACTCGTCTTCGCGGATCTACGCCGCGCTGGGACCGGCCTGGGGCGAGGAGCCGCCGGAGTCCACAGTGCCCACTGGGGTGGCGGTGTTCCCGAAGGACACCGGCCTCCCGATCCGGCATCTCGCCGAGCGCACCGACAACATCGTGCACTGGTCCACTCCGGACCGAGGGGGTCACTTCCCCGGGCTGGAGGTGCCGGACCTGCTCATCGGCGACCTGCGGACGTTCTTCCGCCCGCTGCGCTGACCCCCCCCCGCCGGCTGCAATGAAGGGGCCTTTCATTGCAAAATTTGCTATGAAAGGCCCCTTCATTGCGCGTCAGAGGTACTGGCCGGGCCCGTGAGCGTCGCCGCCTGCGGCTCCGTGACCGCCAAGGGCACCGCCCGCGGAAAGACCGGCCGGGAGCCCACGCCGCATCTGCTCCAGCTGCACCCGCGCGGCCATCTGCTGCGCGAACAACGCGGTCTGGATGCCGCTGAACAGTCCTTCCAGCCAGCCGACCAGCTGGGCCTGCGCGATCCGGAGCTCGGCATCGGACGGCGTCGAGTCCTCGGTGAACGGGCGCACCAGCCGCTCCAGCTCGTCCTGCAGCTCCGGCGCCAGCGCCTGTTCCAGCTCGCGGATCGAGGTCTGGTGGATCTCGCGCACGCGCGTGCGGCTCGCGTCGTCCAGCGGTGCGGCGCGGACCTCCTCGAGCAGCTGTTTGATCATCGTGCCGATGCGCATCACCTTGGCGGGTTCTTCGACGAGGTCGCCGAGCGACTCCTCTTGCGCCTCCTCGCCGGAGCCGGAGCCGGGGGAGGCGAGGCGCGCGGTGCCGACCGGAGTGCCGTCGGGTCCGACGACCACCACGTGGGGCGAGGAGTCTCCGCCGCCGTCACCGGGGGTGTTCGATTCGCGGGAAACTGGGTCGGTCATGTGCTCCATCCTGGCCTACGTCGGGCGCGAAGCGCAGTGTGGTTTTCGGCGCCGTCTCCGAGCGTAGCGGGAATCGTCGCGCCCCGTGTTCGGGCAGCCAACCCCGGGTAAAGCGCCCAACCGCACGTCCGTACGGTGTCCCCATGGCGTTCGACGTCGCTCGTATCCGTGGGTTGTTTCCCGCGCTGGGTGACGGCTGGATTCACTTCGACGGCGCCGCCGGAATGCTCGTACCTGAACAGGTCGCTTCGGCCGTATCCACGGCCATGCGCGCTCCGGTGTCCGGACCGGGTGGAGCGTTTCCGGCCTCCCAGCGCGCGGAAAGCATTGTCACGGCCGCTCGCCGGGCGGTCGCCGATCTGGTCGGCGCCGACCCGGCCGGAGTCGTACTCGGGCCCAACGCGCCCGACCTCATCCGCCGCCTCGTCGACGCGATGGCCGATCGCTGGACGATCGGCGACGAGGTCGTCGTGTCCCGGCTCGACGAAGAGGCCAATCTCGCGCCGTGGCGCCGCGCGGCGAAACGGGTCGGCGCGGTCGTGCGCTGGGGCGAGATCGACATCGAGACCTGCGAGCTGCCCGCGTGGCAGTACGAGAACCTCGTGTCCGCGCGCACCAAGGTCGTCGCGGTCACGCTGGCGTCCGGTTCGGTCGGCACACGCCCCGACGTCCCGACGGTGATCGAGTTCGCCAAACGCGTCGGCGCGCTGGTCGTCGTCGACGCGACGTACGCGGCGCCGTTCGTGCCGCTGGACCTCAACGTGCTCGGCGCCGACGTGATGGTCGTTTCGGCGCAGGCCTGGGGCGGGCCGTCGGTGGGGGCGCTGGTCTTCCGCGATCCCGAACTGCTCGAACGCCTGCCGTCGGTCTCGCTCGACCCGGCCGCGCGCGGTCCGGCCCGGATGGAGCTCGGGCCGCACGCGTATCCGTTGCTGGCCGGGTTGATCGCGTCGATCGACTATCTGGCCGGATTGGACGACGCGGCGATGGGCTCGCGGCGCGAGAAGCTGGTGACGTCGCTGGGTTCGGCGAAGTCGTATCACGCGGGGCTTCTGGCGCAGCTGTCCACCGAACTGCGGTCGCTGCGGCATGTGATGGTCATCGGCGACGCCATGCGCCGGATCCCCGCGCTCGCGTTCGCCGTCGCGGGCAAGAAGGCGCCCGAGGTCGCCGAATACCTGGCGTCCCAGGGTCTCTGCGCCTTCGCCGACGACGGCACGAGCGGTGTCTTCGGATCGCTCGGCGCCGCCGAAGTCGGCGGCGCCGTCCGCATCGGTCTCGCGCACTACTCGAACGTCTTCGAGGTCAATCAGCTCGTCCGGGTGCTGGAAGAGATCCGCTAAGACTTCGCGGCGAGCAGAACCTTGCCGAAAACCGTGCCCTCCTCCAGCGCGCGGTGCGCGGACGCGGCCTCGGCCATCGGGACGACCTGGCCGACGATCGGCTGCACCGAACCCTGCTCCACCAGCGGCCACAGCCGTTCGCGGACGTCGGCGACGATCGCCGCCTTCTGCTCCAGCGGCCGCGACCGCAGGCCCGCGCCGAACACGCTCGCGCGTTTGCCCATCAGCTTGCCGATGTTCAGTTCGCCCTTGACCCCGCCCATCATGCCGATGACCACGAGCCTGCCGTCCATGGCCAGCGCGTCGAGGTTGCGGTCGAGGTACTTGGCGCCCATGTTGTCGAGGATGACGTTCGCGCCGCCGGTCTCGGCGCGCAGGACCTCGGCGAAATCCTGTTCCTTGTAGTTGATCGCGATGTCGGCGCCGAGCTGGCGGCAGCTGTCGAGGCGGTCTTCCGAACCCGCCGTCACCGCGACCGTCGCGCCGAGCGCCTTGGCGACCTGGATCGCGTGCGTGCCGATGCCGCCCGCGCCACCGTGGACGAGCAGGACCTCGCCTTCGGACAGCTTGGCGTGCATCACCACGTTCGCCCAGACCGTGCACGCGACTTCGGGCAGTCCGGCGGCCGCGAGCAATTCGACTTCGGCGGGAAGCGGAAGCAGTTGTCCTGCCGGGACGGCGACCTTTTCCCCATAGCCGCCACCGGCGAGCAAAGCACAAACTTCGTCGCCGATTCGCCATCCCTCGACGCCTTCGCCGATTTCGGCGATCGTGCCCGAACATTCGAGCCCGAGGATTTCGCTCGCCCCCGGCGGAGGAGGGTAGTTGCCCTGGCGTTGCAGCAGGTCAGCACGGTTGACGGCGCTCGCGGCGACCTCGATGACGACTTCACCCGAATCCGCTACGGGATCGGGGACCTCTGTCCATTCGAGAACATCGGGATCGCCGGGCTCACGGATGGTGATCGCGTACATACAAGCGACCCTATCCCGGTGTCGTAAAGTCCGCCGAACGTCGGTTGACCTGTGGCGCAAACCACATAAAGGTGACGCTCATGTCATATTCGCGAAGAAGCATTGTTCCCTCGATCGTGGTGATGGCCACCGCCGCGCTCACGGTCGGAGTGGTTCCCGCTGCGACCGCCGCGACCGGGCCCGCGGGCCCCGCGCTGGCCAAACAGCTCGTCAACAAGGTCGACGTGAACAACGTCAACCGGCACCTGATCGCCATGCAGCGGATCTCGGACGCGAACGGCGGGCGCCGCGCCGCCAGCACCGAAGGGCACAAGAAGTCCGCGGAATACATCGCCACCAAGCTGGAGCAGGCCGGCTACTCGGTCACGCGGCAGGAGTTCCCGTTCACCTACGCGGAGACCCTCGCGGAGCAGCTGACGGTCGCGGGCGCCGACGTCCCGGTCATCATCATGTCCTACAGCCCGTCGACGCCCACGGGCGGAATCACCGCCCCGCTCGCCGTGGTCCCGGTCGACGACACGAGCGGCTGTGAGGCCACCGACTACGCCGGCGGGGTCACCGGCAAGATCGCACTGATCCAGCGCGGCGGCTGCTCGTTCGCGCAGAAGCAGGCGACCGCCGCCGCGGCGGGAGCCGTCGGCGCGATCGTCTACAACAACGTCCCTGGCCCGGTCAACGGCACCCTGGGCGACCCGGCCGCCGGCAAGATCCCGACCGGCGGCATCACCCAGGCCGACGGCCAGGCGCTCGCCACCAAGGCAGGCTCCTCGGTCACCCTCGACCTGCGCGCCTTCCAGGAGGAGCGGACCAGCTACAACGTCCTCGCCGAGACCAAGACCGGTCGCAAGGACAACGTCGTGATGCTCGGCGCCCACCTCGACAGCGTCACCGAAGGCCCCGGCATCAACGACAACGGCACCGGTTCCGCCGCGCTGCTGGAGACCGCGCTGCAGCTGGGCAGCAAGCCCAAGGCCAACAACGCCGTCCGCTTCGGCTGGTGGAGCGCCGAGGAGTTCGGGCTCGTCGGCTCGACCCACTACGTCAACTCGCTGAGCTTCGAAGAGCAGCTCAACATCGCGCTGTACTACAACTACGACATGATCGGCTCGCCGAACGCGGCGTACTTCGCCTACGACGGTGACAACTCCGACGGTGTCGGCGCGGGCGCCGGCCCGTACGGCTCCGCGCAGCTCGAGCAGACGCTCGTGGACTACCTCCAGCAGGGCAAGGGTGTCCCGGTCGAGGGCACGGACTTCACCGGTCGTTCCGACTACGGCCAGTTCATCGCGGTCGGCATCCCGGCCGGTGGCCTGTTCACCGGCGCCGAAGGCGTGAAGACCGCCGCACAGGCCGCGAAGTGGGGCGGTAGCGCCGACGTTCCTTACGACAAGTGCTACCACCAGGCCTGCGACAACCTCGGCAACGTCGACCGCGTCGCGCTCGAGCGCAACTCGGACGCCGTCGCCTGGGCGCTGGGCGTGTACGCGACCAGCACCGCGAACATCAATGGTGTTTCGGGTGCCTCGGCCACGAAGGCGAAGGCCCTTCGCGCCGCGGAGCGGTCCCAGCAGCGAAGCATGACCGCTTCCGTCCACGCTGACGACCACCACGTCGCCGCGTAGTAGCTCTCTCAAGCGCAATGAAGGGGCCTTTCATCGCAAAATTTGCGATGAAAGGCCCCTTCATTGCGTGGAGTGCGGCCCGGTTGCTCAGGGGGACGGACCCTGGGGACCGGTGCGCCCAATGTGGCATTGGTGGCGCTCAGCGTCCCCAATGCCACATTGGGCGCACCGGGCGAGCGAGGGGAGCACCGAGGGAGAAGCAGCTCAGCCCAGGCTGTTGGTCGCGAAGGTGTCGCACCGCGCCGGCTGGCCGGTCTGGAAGCCGGTGGTGAACCACTTCTTCCGCTGCGCCGAAGTGCCGTGGCTGAACTGCGACTCGTCGACCCGGCCGCCGCCGAGTTTGGACTGGATGTAGTCGTCGCCGATCCGCGAAGCGGTGTCCAGGGCGGAGTTGATGTCCTCCTGGGTGAGCTCGGTGAGCAGTGGCCGCCCCGTCTCGGTCGGCGTGGTGGTGGCGTGGTTCGCCCAGACGCCGGCGTAGCAGTCGGCCTGGAGTTCGAGCCGCACCGAGCCCGACGTCGGCCCGCTGCCGGTGCCCTTCTTGGACACTCCGGTGAGGTTCTGCACGTGATGGCCGTATTCGTGGGCCAGCACGTACGCCTCCGCGAACGGCCCGCCCTGCGCACCGAACCGGGTGCGGAGTTCGTTGAAGAACGCGAGATCGATGTAGACCTCGGAGTCGCCGGGGCAGTAGAACGGCCCGACGTCCGAGGTCGCGTTGCCGCAGGCCGTGTTCACGCCGCCGTTGAAGAAGTTGGTGACGGCCTTGCGATACGTCGAGCCGGACCGCTGGAACTCCTGCCCCCAGTAGTCCTGGATCGAGTTGATGGTGGCGACGATCGCGCAGTCGTGCTTGCGGTTCGCGTCCGCGCCGGTCTTGCATTCCTGCGACAGCGACGTGTTGTCCACCTGCTGACCGGAGCCCAGACCGCCGAGCCCGCTCGAAGACGGGTTCAGGCTCACGCCGCCGAACTGGGACATCAGGAAGTAGATGACGAGGCCGACCACGCTGAGCCCGCCGCCGCCGAGTGCCACCCGGCCGCCGATACCGCCGCCACCGCCACCGCCACGCAGGTCCTCGACCTCGGAGGTGTCCAGGCCCGCGCCTTCGTCGAATCGCACGGGGAAAGCGTAACCGGAAGAGGCCGGATATGCCTGGGTGCGGCCACGCAGCGCGGCCGCACCCAGGACTACCGAGGTTGTCTGTACTTGTCGCCGGTCGGCCGCGATCATCGGGCCGGCGCCGGGCACTGCCGAGGCGGTCGAAGAGGCCGCGAACCCGAAACAGGCCGGAGTGACGCCGAATGCGCGAGAATTGGCGTGCGCATCTGAGATGCCCGCGTTCGTCGCTGTTCGCAGTCGCGACCGACCCGGTCCATTCCGTTCCGGTCGCGGGACACAGCAGGCGGTCAACCGCGAGAATCACCCGCCATACCACCACCTTGACCCTTCCCGGCTGGGAGCGAGTCCGGCGATCGTCCGTGGAGATCGCCCGATACTTGCCCGACCATCCGCTGACAAGAAGAATGCGCCTTTTCGCGCCGAGTCTCAACCTTTTCGTAACCCTCCTTCGGGCGAATGTCCCGCCGGGTTTTTCACCGGCCGAAAAGTGACCGGCGGGTATGCGCCTCGTGCGATCAACGCTCTACGCTGCGTGGATGGCGGTGGAGCAGAAGGAAGTGCGCTGGCTGTCCGAGTCGGAGATGGTCGCTTGGCGCTCGTACATCGTCGCCACCATGCGGTTGCGGCAGCGCCTGCATCGCGAACTCTCCGAGCGGCACGACGTCACGCTCGCCGACTACGAGGTCCTGGTCTGCCTCTCGCTCCAGTCCGACAACCGGATGCGGATGACGGAGCTGGCGAGCATGCTCGGCTCGACCAAGAGCAGGCTTTCGCACCAGATGGTCCGGCTGGAGGCCGAGGGGCTGATCCGCCGCACCCGTGACCCGGCGGACAAACGCGGCGTCGTCGCGGAGATGACCGGACGCGGCGCGGAACTGCTGGCGGGTGCCGCGCCGACGCACGTCGAGGGCGTCCGGGAGCATTTGATCGACCTGCTGAGCCCCGAAGAGCAGCAGGTGCTGGGGCAGGCTTTCGGCCGCGTGCTGGAACACCTCTCGGAGATCGACGGTCTCCCGCGGCTGCCGCCGGTCACTTCTTGAGGGCGTTGAGCCGCGCGGCCTGACGCGTCAGGTGGGCGTGCTCGGCCAGGTTGGCCGCCTTTTCGGCGGCCTCGCTGTACAGCCGCGCCGCCGTCGCCAGGTCGCCGTCGCGCTCGTGGAGGTACGCCGCCACCGCCGTGTACCGCGGCAGTGAGTCGTCCAGTTTCGCCAGCGCGGCCAGGCCCGCGCGTGGTCCGTCCGCCTCGCCGACGGCCACCGCGCGGTTGAGCCGGACGACCGGGCTGCCGGTCAGCAGCGCGAGTTCGTCGTACCACTCGACGATCTGCACCCAGTCGGTCTCCTCGGCGGCAGGCGCGTCGGCGTGGAGCGCCGCGATGGCGGCCTGCGCCTGGAACTCGCCCAGCCTGTCGCGCGCCAGCGCCGCTTGCAGGATTTCGACGCCCTCGGCGATCAGGCGCGTGTCCCATTCGCCGCGGTCCTGTTCGGCGAGCGGCACCAGGTCGCCGCCGGGAGTCGTCCTGGCGGCGCGCCGGGCGTGGTGGAGCAGCATGAGGGCGAGCAGGCCCCGCACCTCGGGATGGTCGATCGACGCCGAGAGCCGCCGGGTGAGCCGGATGGCTTCCGCGGCGAGGTCGACGTCGCCGGAGTAGCCCTCGTTGAACACCAGGTAGAGCACACGGAGCACGGTGGCGACGTCACCCGCCTGGTCGAAACGCACCGCGGAGACGGTGCGTTTCGCCCGGCTGATGCGCTGCGCCATGGTCGCTTCGGGCACCAGGTACGCCTGGGCGATCTGCCGGGTGGTCAGCCCGCCGACGGCGCGCAGGGTGAGCGCGACCGCCGACGACGGCGTCAGCGACGGGTGGGCGCACAGGAAGTAGAGCTGCAGCGTGTCGTCCACCGCGGGGGCGGGCCCGGGTTCCGGTTCCTCATCGACGAGGTCCTCGCGACGGCGACGGGCGGCGTCCGAGCGGGCCATGTCGAGGAACTTGCGCCAGGCGACGGTGACGAGCCAGCCCTTCGGATCCTTCGGCCGGTCACCGGGCCAGACGCGGACGGCCTCGATCAGCGCTTCCTGCACGGCGTCCTCGGCCGCCGCGAAGTCGGCTCCGCGGCGGACGAGGATTCCGAGGACGTTCGGTGTGAGGCCGCGAAGGAGAGCCTCGTCCATCTCGGCGTTCACTCCGTGATGACGAGGGGCTCGCCCCACAGCGGACGCAGTTCGAGCCATTCGTGGATCGGCTTTCCGCCCGCGCCCGGAGCGGCCGACAGCTCGCCCGCCAGTTCGAGCGCCCGCTCGTAGCTGTCGACGTCGATCACCATGAAGCCCGCGATCAGGTCCTTGGTCTCGGCGAAGGGGCCGTCGGTGACCGGCGGCTTACCCTCGCCGTCGTACCGGACGAAGGTGCCTTCGGGAGCGAGAGCCAGCTCGTCGACGAACTCGCCGGTCTCCTGGAGCCGGAGCGCGAAGTCCCGCATGTACTCGATGTGCGCGGTGATCTCGTCCGGCGCCCAGTGGTCCATCGGCACGTCGTTGACCGCCGCCGGAGCGCCGCGGTAGTGCTTGAGCAGCAGGTACTTCGCCATGACTTGTTCTCCTCGATGAGGGTGGCGCGGCCGGGGTTCGGCCGCTTTCATCGCCAGGGACGGAGCCGGGTACGGGTTCTCGACATCGGCGGGAACAGTAATGCTGCCCGATGGCCGGGAACATATCGGAGGCTACCGATTTCATCGGACCTCAAGTCGGATTGATCGGGAAACAAACTGCCCTCAATGGCGTCTGGTGGTGTATACATCCGATCTCTAGCCTTCTTTATCGCGGTAGTTTCCCTTCGCGAAAGGAAGAACCCCTTGTCCAAGGCAAAACGGCGATCCGCCGGCCTGCTGGTGACCGCCGGTCTCCTCTGCGGCCTGTTCGTGGGTGAGACCGCGGGGGCCGCGGCCTCCGACATCCCGGCGGCACCCGCCGTCAAGGACCACAGCCGGCCGCTGCCGCCCGGCGCGACCCCGGTGGCCCCGCTCGCCGCTTCCGTCGCTCAGGCGCAGATCGCCGCCAATCCGGTGGTCTGCGAGGGTGACGGGGTCTCCGGCAAACGCGTCGAGCTGGTCTACGTCCGTGAAGCCGGTCAGCCCGACCGGTACGCGACCGTCGTGCCCTCCCTGCGCGCCTACGCGTCCGGGATCGACGACTCGTTCAACGACAGCGCCGCGGCGACGGGCGCCAGCAGGCATCTGCGGTACGTGACGACGGCGGGCGCCGGTTGCCAGGTCGCCGTCGCCAACCTCGTGGTGCCCAACGGCACGTACACCTCGGGCGCGATCCGCGACGCCGCCATCAACGCCGGTTTCCACCACGCCGACCGCGACTACATGCTGTTCTCCGACAACCCCCACACCTGCGCCGGCACGTGGGGCGACAGCGACGACCAGCCCGGTCCCGCCAACGCCTTCAACAACGGCAGGCACTACACGGAGATCGCCGTCCCCTGCTGGGGTGTCAACGCCGCGGCCCACGAACTCGGCCACATGCTCGGCGCCGTCCTGCCCGGCGCCCCGCACTACCAGGGCGGCGGGCACTGCTCCCAGGAATGGGATCTGATGTGTTACGGCGACACCCAGTCCTTCGACTGCACGGAGCGCGATTTCGATCGGCTGCTGGACTGCGGCAACGACGATTACTTCAGCACGAATCCCACGCCCGGCAGCTGGCTCGCCACCCATTGGAACGTCGCCAACAGTGCCTTCCTGATCAAGAAGGACACCCCGGACAACGACGACGGCCACGCACGGGGCGGGAAGACGTACGTCATCACCGGCGCCGGCGGCAACGCCATCGACGTCGTGGGGTCGTCGACCGGCGGCCTCGTCGAACTCAGTCACCGGGCCCGCACGGATTCCCCGAGCCAGAAGTGGATCCTGGGCTACAACACCGGTCTGCAACTCGTCAACGCCAACAGCCAGCTGTGCGCCGACAGCGCCCAGAGCGGGACGGCGCCCGGCACGCACATCCTCCAGTACAACTGCAACGGCCAGAACGGCATGCGGTGGGCGTTCCAGCCGCTCGGCAACGGCAAGGTGGCGATCTTCAACTACCTGACGGGCTACGCGATCACCGAGGGCGGCGCGTATCCGGCGTCTCTCGTCCAGCAGCCCTACACCGGGGCGGCCAACCAGCAGTGGACCCTGAACCCCGTCGCGGACCCCGGCCCGAAGGCGAGCACGAAGTACTACCTGACCGTCGCGACCAACGGAAACAGTGCGGCCGTGGTCGACGGCTCGTCCTCTTCCGGCGCGAAGATCACCCACGTGGCCAGGCAGAACGACAACGGCCAGAAGTGGAAGCTCACCGACGCGGGCGGCGGATACTGGAGGATCTCCAACGAGCGCAGCGGCCTGTGCCTGCGGCCGGTCTCCGGCAGTACCGCGGCCGGCGCGCTCCTCGAACAGACGCACTGCGGCTCGTCGACCTCTCAGCAGTGGAAGCTGCTGCGTAGCGCCGACATGCGCTACGGGCTGGTGAACCGGGCGAGCCAGCTGGCGGTGCGGCAGGTCAACAACGGCACGGCTTCGATCCTCGAGCAGCGGCCCTTCGTGGGCGGCCGCAGCGACGAGACCGTCTGGGCTCTCGTGCCCGCGTGAAACGCGAAGCTCCCCAGGTCCGCTGACCTGGGGAGCTTTGTCTTCAAGACTGGCGGTAGCGGTGGGATTCGAACCCACGGAGGACAGAGCCCTCGCATGTTTTCAAGACATGTTCCTTCGGCCGCTCGGACACGCTACCGCCGTCGAGGATATCCGACGGTGCTTTGCCGGGACGCTTCGGATCTAGTCGAAGTCCCAGTCCGTCAATATCCCGATGAAGAGGAAGAACGCCAGGATGAGCACGATGATCGCGACACCGACGTAGCCGATGATCAGGGCCGCCAGCGCCATGCCCTGGCCGCCCGCTTCCCCGCGTTTGGCCTTGGAATGCGCGATATGCCCCATGATGACACCCGCGATCGACGGCAGCCCGCTGCACGCGACGAGGCTGGCGATCGACACGATCAGCGCCGCGATCGCCAGACCCTGCTCCTGCGGCGGTTGCGGCGGACCGTAGCCGTAGCCCGGCTGCTGGTACGGCTGCCCGTACGGAGGTTGCTGACCGTACGGCTGCTGCTGACCGTAGGGATCCTGCGGATATGTCACCGGCTCACCGTAACCGCCGGAGATCGGTTCAGGACGCTTGACTCTTCTCGGCCTTCGCCGCGATCCGCGCCTGGACCTCGGGGCGGCGCAACGGCGGCACCGTCGCCGGCGGCTGACGGCGGGCGGGCAGTTCGGTCAGCAGCCGCCTGGTGATCTCGGTGATCTCGGCGACGGCGGCCTCGAACGGCTCACGGGTGGCGTCGGACAGGCTCTGCACCCCGGACACCTTGCGGACGTATTGACGGGCGGCGGCCTCGATCTCGTCCGGCGTCGCCGCCGGCTCCAGGCCTCGAAGCGTGGTGATGTTCCGGCACATGACCCGATCGTACGTCCGCCCACCGACGTTTCCGGGTGCTTCGATCACACAGTCGGTTAGAAGCTGCCCCGGTTCGTTGACGCCGAAAAACGCGTTTGGGCACTCTCGGCGGAGTGCCCCTCAGACCCCGCTCTCTTCGCCGCGCGCCCGTCGAGCCGATCCCCGAACCGGCCGAGCCCTCCCCGATACCGGAACAGGTCTGGCAGCGCGTCCCGATCGACGCCCTGATCGACCTGGTCACCGAGATCTTCACCGCCCACGACCTGCCGTGGTCACGGGCGAGGATGGCCGCCGAGGCGGTGTGCCACGGCGATCTCACCGGAACGCCGGAGTCCGGTGTCGCCGAACTGACCCGGCTGCATCTGCCGATGCTGGTCAACGGCATGGTGCGGCCGAGGGCCGAACCGCTGATGATCGCCGACCGCGGTGCCGCCGCCCTGATCGACTACCGCCGCGCGCCGGGACTGTGGGCCGTCGGCGACGCGATGGACCGCGCGGTGTCCCGGGCGGGCCGGTACGGCGTCGGGCTCATGTCGGTCCGCGGCGTCGGGCCGTTCGGCCGCGCCGGGCACCATGCCGCGAGGGCGTTGCCGCACACCATGATCGGGCTCGTCATGGCCGCGGGCGGCGAGCTGGGGAAGGCAGCGAACCCGCTCGGGATGGCCGCCCCCGCGGGCGCGTACCCGGAGTTCGTGCTCGACCTGGACACCCTCGCGGACGTCGACAGCGCCGCCGTCGCCGGCTTCGCGCTGCTGGTGGAGATCTTCGCCGGAGTCCTGTCGGGCGTCGGCGACCACGATCACGACACCGGTCTCATGGTGATGGCCATCGCGCCGACGACGCTGCGCAGCGCCGACGGGTTCTACAAGGCCGCGAGCGCGTTGTTCGGCAGCCTGCTCGGCTGGGAGGGCGGCACTCCGGTCCGGTACCCGGGCTGGCGTGAGGCGCAGTACCTCGAACAGTGCCAGGCGCTGGGCGTCCCGCTGAACGAGCCGGTGCACCGCGAACTCGAAGAACTCGCGAGGGCACTCAGGTTGCCGGGCTTCGGCGGCCGATGACCCCTGATCCGTCCTCGTGAATGCCGTACTGCCGAGGGAGGGGAATCACGAACAATTCGCGATTCCTTCACCTGTTGGGCTGACCGGGTGATTCTGTCGCGTGCTTGTCGACGATATTCGAACTGACGGTGATTATGCGGTCCCTCTCGGTGTGTCTTCTCTGGTTTGATTGCTGGTTCGAGGAGACGGTGCCAGAGGGGGAAGTATGGCGGCCGACTACACCGGCCTGCTTGATGAATTGCGAGCTCTGCGCAAAGGGCGGGGGATCTTCTCCGCTGAGATCACTCAGCGGATAGGCCCCACCCTGCGCGAGCTTTGCCACATCCAGGCGGACGACCAGGTGCCAGAGGTCAGAGAGAAGCTCCTGCGACACCTCGGTGACGTGGCGGCCTTCTTGCCCGCTGACCTGCGAGTGGCCGCCTCGGCGGCGGTCGCGCTCCATCCCGCGGCGAGACACCAGTTCCTGACCGGGCGGATTTCGTGGCTCGCCCAGCGGATCGGACGAGACGAGCGAACCGTCCGCCGCCGGATGGACGACGGCATCGCCCAGCTCGCGGAGGTGGCGGCCCGTTGTCTCAGCGCACCGTCTCCGCGGCCGGAAAACGATCAGAGCGACTTCTATGTCGAGCAGTTCAGCGCGGTCCTGATCCTGGATCGTGGTGCTCCGGAGGCGCTGGAGAGGCGCACGATCGTCGCCGAGCGCGACGACCTCGACCAGATAGTCGTCGCACTCAGCCTGCCGACGGTGCCCGCCGCGAAGGACAGAGACCGGGACCTGGCGGCGGAGGTTCTTTATGGCGGGACGCTCCTTCGTCGAAGGCGCCCGGTCGGCAGCCGTTTCGAGTTCGTTCTCACCCTGCCGAAGCCACTCCGAGCGGGAGAACGCCACGAGTACGCGATGAGATATCGGGTTCCCGACGGGCAGGCGATGCGCGAGCACTACGTGTACACGTCGCCAAGGCGGTGCGACCTCTTCGACCTCCGGGTCCGGTTCGGACTCGTCGATCCGCCCGGGCGGATCTGGCGAGTCGAAGAGGCTTTCCATCGCGACCTCGACGAGGAGGTCCCTGCGGGTGACGGCCTCGCGCCCGACAAGGCGGGGGAGCTCCATGTCGTGTTCCGCGACCTGTTGCCCGGGTTCGGCTACGGCGTCCAATGGACCATGCCGTGAGCGATGGCCGGACGTGGCGGGACCCGGTACCCGAGAGCGAGCCGGGCGCCTTCTGGGACACCTTGTCGATAGACGACAGGCGAGCGATGAACGCCGCCGGGACATCCATATCGGTTTCGCGCGCGGTCGAGATCTGCAGACAAGGACGGCCGTCGTCCACCGTCCATCTCCTGTGCACCGGCTCGGCGGAGGTCTTCCGGCAGGACGCGGACGGTATCCGCACCATCCTGGCCAGGCGAAGGCCCGGACAGCTGATCGGTGAGATGTCGGCCGTCGACCGATCGCCGGCCTCGGCGACGGTTCGGACGTTGTCCGCCTCGGTGTTCCTCGTGCTCTCGGCCGCCCGGTTCGTGGAGCTGTGTCACGCACGGCCCCAAGTCACCTGGAGCGTGCTCCGGACAGCCGTCGCCCGGCTGAGGGACAGCGACGACCAGCGGCAGCAGTACCGGCTCGATGTCCGCAAACGCACCATTCTCTGTCTGCTCTCGATCGCCGAGGACGCCCGTCCCGGAGACAGCCGGTCGCGCGTGCCGATCACCCTCACGCAGCAGCAACTCGCCGACATGGTGCCCGCGTCCCTGCCCTCGGTGACTCGGATCCTGGAGGATCTCCGCGACGTCGGCGCGCTTCACACCGGCAGGGGCCGGATGATCGTCGAAACCGGCAGGCTGCGTTCGCTCATCCGGCTGGATTCATGAATTCTCCGTTCCGCATCATCTGATGTGGAACACGGCCGCTGACCGTCATAAATTCTTCTCATTGAGTTGATCCAAAGATTCGACGAGGCGCGCGGCTCGGATAATCCGGATCCCAGACTCTTTCGAGAGGTGAATCGGTGAAGGTCATGTGCGGTGCGAATGTGGTGCTCAAGTTGTGTGCGTTTTCGCTATTCGTCGGACTGCTCATCGGGGTTTCTCTCGGTTGACCGCCCGGCCTGCCTCGGCAGGCGAAAACGGAGGGAGGTGACGAAGATGGAGCCGCATCTGTTGCTTGTGCTGGTGAGCGTGCTGTTCGGCTGAGGGGACCGGGCGGCCGGCTCGAGGGGGCCGGCCGCCCCGGGGTCCGGTGGCAGATATTTGTCCGCTTTTTGTCACTTCCCGCTGAGGCGGCACCCTGTTGTCCTGATTCTGTCCTTGTATCGAGGGCTCCGGCCTTTGAAACTTGCCGCCAGTTGCAGGCGAAATAGTGCGAGTGGAGTCAGAAGTTGGTCTTCATGAACCAGTCGGGACCGCCGGTCACCGAGTACCGATCCATAGTGCTCGTCGACGTGGAGGGATCGACCAAACTGCCCGACCCGGCTCAGATGGAAGTCAGAAAGGCGCTCTACGCGATCCTCGACGAAGCCTTCGGCCAGGCAGGGGTGAGCGAGCGCCACCAGGTCAGGGAGGATCGAGGAGACGGCGTCATGATCCTCGTCGACTCGGCGGTTCCCAAGATCCACCTTGCCGGGAAATTCCTCGGACAACTCGTCAGTTCGCTGGAGGAACACAACCGGTCCAACGCGCTCTCGGACTGGCTGCGACTCAGGATCGCTCTGCACGTCGGCGAGGTCCACCGTGATCGGCACGGCTACGGCGGCGACGCGCTCAATTCGGCGTTCCGCCTGCTTGACGCGGAAGAGCTGAAAAGCCGTTTCAAGGAGATCCAGCGGGCCCAATGCGTGGTCATCGCTTCGGAACGGCTCTTCCACGACCTCATCCGCCATCACCCCGGCGAGACCGGTGCGGCGCACTACCGGGAGATCACCGTCGAGAGAATCGGCAAACCCGCATGGGTCCGGGTACCCGGTTTCACCAGCCTCCCGGAGAGTCCTGCTATCGAGAAGAAGTCAGGCGGCCCCGGTGGAGCCAAGACCGCGGGCATGACCGCCAACACGCTCTTCGCCGGGCCGGTCACCGCTCATCGCGACTTCGTCATCAACAACGACTGACCTGCGAGAACCATGGAAACGACAGAGGGCGGCGAAAATCGGCCGCCTGACACCGGTGGGTACGGCGAGGTTCCGGAGGAGGAGAACAACTCCGGAACTCCACGAACCAAGGAGGACGCTCTCCGTGCCTTGAAAGACGAGGGCGCGGGTTGGGAGGACAGCGACCGTTCGCAGGCGATCATCAGCGAGTGGATCGAGCGGACCCGGGGCCCCGGCGCCACGATGATCAACTATTTCGCCGCGGAGGTGCACGCGGGCCGCGACTTCACCATCGGTGGTGGCGGTGAGCACCGGAAGCGGCGGTCCAGCGCGACCCTCGTCGCGATCGATGCCGCCGAGATCGCCGAGTACACGGCGGCATTCGTCGAACCGGCGGGATTCAGCCGGGCGATAAGGGTGCTCAGTAGAAAGCACGTCGTCACCCTCGCTACCGCCGAGGGGCTCGGCCAGCGTACGACGGCGTTGGAACTACTGCGGCGGGCACTCGGCGTCGACGAACCGGCCTTGTACAAGCTGGACGCGCTGGAGGTGCTGGGCGACCGGACCTGGGAACCACCGCACGACGCGGCCGGATACCTGGTCCCGCGGGAGGATGCCTCGTTGGGGCTGCTCAGCGAGACGTGGTTCGACGCGGTTTCCCGCGCTCTGGCGGACGCGGGTGCCTATTTGGTCGTGCTCACCGAACCGCTCAGCGAAGAGCTGGCTCAGGCCACATGGCGTACGGACTACGTAGTCGAGAACCTCGCGGCGCCGTATGCCTTCGACGTGGTCACGGAACGTTTGAGCCGGACAGGTCCGTTCGATCGGGAGGCGATCAAGCGGCAGCTGACCGAGGCGGGTGCGAGGCCTTTGCTGGAGGCCCGGCCGAGACCGCAGTTCGCCGTGGAGTTCGCCGCCGAGGTCCTCAGGGTCGTCAGCGACGGTGGCGATCTGCGTGACGCGGTCGCGAGGCTCGACAGGCCTGGCGAACTGGTCCGGGAGTGGTTCTCCGAACACAAGAGGCACGATCACCTGGCGTTCGTGTTCGCGGTCGCGGTACTCGAGGGAAGCAGCTACCTCACCCTTTCCGACGCCGCGGCGCAACTCTTCACCAGACTTCCCGACGCTCCCGGCGAGGAACCGATGCATTTCCGGGGCACACTGCGGAAGGACCATCCGTGGATCGAGCTCGACGTCGGGGATGAGCCGGGGGCCGTGGAGCTGGTGAGGTTTCGCAACCAGCGCTTGCAGCCGGTGGTACTCACGCATATCTGGTATGAGTACGACATGTACCGGCCGGTTCTCTTGGCCTGGTTGAAGAGCCTGTGCGGACACCCGGACATCGAAGTGCGCGCCAGGGCCGGAACGGCTGTCGGGATCATCGCGTCGGGCGATCTCCAGCACGCGATGCACCGCTATCTCAGGCCGTGGGCGCGGAGCAAGACCGTCCAGCTCAGGCAGAGCATCGCCCTCGCCTTGAGCGTCGTCGGCGCGCTGTCGGAGCACACCGACAGCGTCTGGACCTTGTTGCGGGATTGGGCCGCGGCACCGGAAAACGTCTACGAACGGCGCATGGCCGCGACCGCGGGGCTGGTGGCAGGCAGTCCATGGGGCTTGGAAGATCCGAGCAGAGCGCTGGGCGTCCTGCGGTGCCTGGCCGAGGACGACGACTGGGATTCCCTCGAGGTCATCGCCGTGGGGATCCTGCACCTTCTCGACGGTGGTTCCTTCACCGAGGTTCTCCGGGCGCTGCTCGCCTGGACCGCTCGGCAGGACGGGAGCGCGCTGGTGGAGAAGGGACTGGTGGCGTTCACTTTCGCCGCCAGGACTCCGGTCAGCCGAGCCGAGTCGGAGACCACGGTGGTGCCGGTCCGGCGCCCGGGGTTGCCGACGTTGCTCTCGAACGCGGTGAACGCGCCACGGGAACTCGCCGAACTGTGGGCGCGGGCTCTGGCGAACGCTCAGGTCAGGCCCATGGCGTTGGACGCGTTGCACGAGTGGCTGAGGATGGCGGATCGGGATCCGAGCGTCTTCCAGGCAGTCCGTACCCAGATTCTCACTGTCGCCGGGCTCAGCGACCTGGACTGTGAGCGCCTCGAGTACCACCTCGAGCTGTGGGCCGATTCCGAGGGGAATCCCTCCGCTTCCGCCTTCGAAATCCTGCGCGAGCTATCTGTACCCGCTTGAACGGAGCCTTCATGCCCACCGTGACCTACGACCCGATCCTCGAGCTTCGAGAGCTTCCCCGGCTCAGGATCTTCACTCCCATCGCCGCACCACGGCTCGGAACCAGTCTCGTGCTGGAGCCGGAAGAAGGGCCGCCCCTGGTGATCGCCGCCGGCGATCGGGTTCCCGAAGCCCGGCTCGGCAAGTACCACCGGTCGTACCTCATCGACCTCGGGAACTATGCGCTCAGCTTGGAAGAGCGGGTTCCCAGTGCGGATCCCTCGTTCCAGTTCACCGCGACCGTCAGCTTCACCTGCCGGGTGCACAACCCCACGGAGATCGCGAAGCGCCGAGTGCGGGACATGACCGGATCTCTCCGGCTTCAGATGGCGAGGCTGATGCGCCAGGCCGCGCGCGAATACGACATCTCGGAGTTCAATCAGGCCGAGGCCGCGATGAACGCGCATCTGGCGAAGTTCACCGGAGACTCCGCCGTCTACCTTGGCGGCTATCTCGTCGAGTTGCACGCCGGTGGCGCTGTCGAGCAGAGCAGCGCGGAGTTCCACGACACGAGCCGCGCGATCAGGATGGATCGGATGCGACGCGAGCCGATGGCCGATGTCGTTCGCGGCGGTCGCGATGAGATGTACGCCCAGTGGCTCGCCAAACGTGGTGGGGACCCGTCGCAGTTGCTGGAGTTCGAAGCGACCGCGAGAGCTGATGAAGCGGAACTGATGCTGAGGACGATGAAGGCGCTTGAGCCTGGCGAAGGTGGCGAGCCGTTCGCTTTCCGCGAGGAACGGAAGAAGCTGACCGCCAGGCTGCTCGGTGAGCCGAGCGAGGATCGCCCGAAAAAACGCAAGTCGCGGCTGACCGGTTCTCTCGCGCCCGCCTCCGACTCGGCATCCGAGGAGCAGGTGCGATCGCAGTCCGATCGGCCGGAAGCCGGCGAGCCGGGACAGCCGGTGAACCGGATCCGTGGCCTGGGGCAAGGTCCGGGCCGAACCGATCCGGACGGGTGAGGAGCGAACGTGGAGATAGTCGCGTCCGAGAGTCCGGGCGCCGCGTACTGGCGTTGGCAGGAACAGGGAATCCAGGCACTGGGTGTCTGGACCGAACGGAAAGCGGGTGCGGGTGAGGACGCCGAACCGCTGTTGATTCATCGAAAGCCCGCGGCCGAAGGCCTCATCGCGGTTTTCGATGGCGCGGGTGGAGCGGGTTCGGCGGGGGCGGGTTCGACGCCGGACGGTCGCGAACGGACGGGCGCCTGGGTCGGGTCCCGGACGGCCAGAGCGGCGACGGAGGAGTGGTACGTGCGTGTCGCGGAGGACAACGCCGACCCCGGCGCCTTCGGCCTCAAGAGCTTGCTCGATCTCCGGCTCGGTCAGATGGCCATAGGGAATCCCAGCAAGCTGGGTGGCAGCATGCGGCGGACCCTGCCGACGACCCTCGCTTCGATTCGCTACGAGGTCGGTGACGACGCGGTCCGCTGGCAGGTCTTCTGGGCAGGCGACTCGCGTTGTTACCTCCTCGAAGAGTCCGGGCTGCAGCAGCTGTCGCTCGACGACACCGATTCGGCCGACGCACTGACCCTGCTCATCGAAGACCCGCCGATGACGAACCTGGTTTCCGCCGACAGGCATTTCGTGGTCAACTCCGCGCACGGTGACGCACCGGCACCTTGTGTGCTGCTCTGTGCGACAGACGGCTTTTTCGGATACGTACGTGGCCCGGCCGACTTCGAATACTTCCTTTTGAAGTCGTTGAGCACCGCGGTGGACCTCGACCATTGGGCTGGCAATCTTGTCGAGACGGTCTGCTCGTACACGGGTGATGACGCATCGCTTTCCTTGTTGGCCTTGGGTTTCAGTGACTTCGAAGACCTTCGCGGCTACTACGCCGCGCGGCTCGGCCTGGTGAGGACCGAGTTCTGGGAGCCGTTGCGGGCGGCGGAGGAGCGGACGGACCGGGAGGGTTTCGTCGCTGCTCGCAAAGGTTCTTGGGAGCACTACCGGTCCGGTTACGAACGCCGGATGCCGTTCAAGGAGGAAGTTCGATGAAGCAAGGCGACAGCCTGAACGGCTATCGGGTAGTCACCAAGCCGACCAACGACGGAGCCGGAAAGTGCCTCTGGGCCTTCGTGGAACGAGGCGGGCATGAGTACTTCATCAAGGAGTTCCTTGATCCCAAACGTCCTGGTCGCAACTCGATGGGTGATGAAGAGTCCAAACGGCTCCGGCTGGAGCAGTGCGAGGAGTTCGAGCGCAGGCACTGGGCGGTGATCAGCAACCTCGACCCGACCGACCCCTATGCCGGCAATCTGGTCACGGCCCTCGACTTCTTCTGTGTGGGGACCAAGTACTACAAGGTGACGGCTCGGATGACACCAGTGCCGATGCCGCCGCCGGGAGCACTCTCGAGTCAGCAGAAAGTGGTACTGCTCGGAACGCTCGGTGACAGTCTGGCCTTACTGCATCGCCAGAAGATCGTGCACGGTGATCTCAAACCGGACAATGTGCTCCTGCACCGGCCGCCGCGTAGCGACCTCTACACCGCGAAGCTCATCGACTTCGACGACGCCTACCTTTCGGGTTCGCCACCGGACCGCGACACGATCGGTGGAGACGCGGGTTATGCCTCCCCGGAGCTGCTGCGCTACTTGAAGAACGACCCGTCGATCCGGCCGGAGCAGTTGACCACGGCCGCGGACATGTTCGCGTTCGGACTGATGTTGCACGGATATCTCACCGGAGCACCGCCCGGATTCGCCGGTGCGCACGGGTCCGTCGCGGAAGCGGTCAACGCCGGAGCGGACGTCCTGCTCGACAGCAAGTTGAGCGACCGGGCGACGGCCTTGATCCAAGCGTTGCTCGAGGCCGATCCCCGTGCCAGGCCGACGGCGGCAGACGTGCTGCTCGCGCTGGATGACAAGTCCCTGGTGGACACCAAACGGTCTCGACTGCGGATCAACGTGTCCGCGAATCGTTAGAGAGAGGGCGACCCCCATGAGCAGGCCACATGAGGCCCTGAAGTACGCGGTCGACATCGTGTTGTGCATCGATTCCACCGCCAGCATGGCGCACGTCCTCGATGACGTGAAGGCGAGTGCCCTGTCCTTCCACGAGAGGCTGATCGCCGAGATGCGGGCGAAGGGCAAGGCCATCAGCCAGCTGAGGCTGAAGGTCATCGCCTTCCGGGACTTCGGAGACTGTGCCGAAGACGCTCTCGAACAGACGGACTTCCTCGTGCTGCCCGAGCGTTCGGTGGAGTTCGACAAGTTCGTGCACGGCCTGGAGGCCGACGGCGGCGGCGATATCCCGGAATCCGGCCTCGAGGCGCTCGCCCTCGCGGTGCAAGCCCCCTGGGAACGCGGCCTCGATCGACGGCGGCATGTGGTCGTGCTGTTCACCGACGCCCCGGCACATCCACTGGGATCGCCTCGGCAACGGGCGGCCGCCACCTACCCGGCGTCGGTCCCGGATTCGATCGACGAACTGTTCGAGCAGTGGGGGCACGCCCGGAGCCAGCGTTCCGTCATGGACAACTCGGCGAAGCGGCTGCTCCTGTTCGCGCCGGAGATCTCGCCATGGCCGGAGATCGCGGATGACTGGAACAACACCTTGTTCTTCCCCTCCAACGCGGGTGAGGGCCTCGAGGAGTGGGAGATGGGCGAGATCATCAACACCATCGCGAACAGCCTGTGATGGCGATCCTGCACGGCGTGGGTGTGACGGTGGGCTGGAACCGTGAGCGGGTGACCGTCGACGCGGCGGGTGTCCATCTGGACATACCGCTCGCGAACTGCTCGGAAGCCAGGCTCGGCCACGTCACGACCGCCGCGGACGAAGTCCGGGCGGAATTGACGTTCCGCTGGGCGGCGGTGGACGGTGAGCCGTCAGGGGAGGTCGTCCTGCACTTCCCGGCCTCGATTTGGGACGACCTGGTCGTCTTGACGAACTCCATCACGCCCGATCCGCCCGCACCACCGGGAGGCGCTCGTCGAGCGGTGCCCGGCGCCAGGGCGAACACCGGTCGGCGACCGGTGCTGAAGGAGTCGCGGCCAGTGGTCAACGAGGTGCTGTCCGACGCGCTCCAGACGATCTGGGACAACCGGGTTTCACCGCCGAACGGTGGAGCTCTCACGACCCGCCGTGACCGGGCGGAGAAGGCCGTGCTTCCACAGCTCGACTTCTCCCGTATCCCGGGTACGCCGGATTGGATCGGATACCGCCCATTGGGGCACGGCGGTTTCCCCGGCCCGTCGGATTGAGGGAAGGAGCAGTCGTGAAGTGGTCCTGCGACGGTTGCGACACCATCAACGACGGTGCCTCCCGGACGTGTAGACGATGCGAACGGGAGGCCGGGAGCACGACGTCGTCAGAGGTGACGATGGTGCGGAGTCGACGACCGAGGCGGCCACAGACGTCGGCAACGCCCTCGGAGCCTCGCCGTGCCGAGCCGCCGACGGGATACGCCACCGCCCCGCCACCTCCTCCGCCGCCACGTCCGCATACCCCGTCGCCGCCTGCCGGTCTGCCGTATCGGCCTCCTTCGCCAAGGCCGTCCCGGCCGAAAAGCGGAGTCTCGACCTTCGTGGTGCTCGGCCTGGCGTCTCTCACGGTGCTCTGCTGTGTCGTACCTCTCATCGCGGCAGGCATCGGCGGAGGTGGGAAGTCGCGTTCCGGAGATGGCCGCCCCACGTCGAACGGTCTCCGGAATCCGGAAGGGAGCCCTTGCCCGGTCGAGGTCGCCCGATTCCTGCCAGGAGGAGAGGGCGTCCTCAAGGTCCGCTTACAGACGGAAAGACACCTCGTCACCGTCTGCGAAACGGCCGACGGTCGTCTCTTCTACGACGGGCAGGGCAAGGGCAAACCGGTGACGGACGAACACCACCTGCAGATCCCGGCCCAGCGGACCGCGGACGGGTACACAGCTCGGAGAGGGGTGTACACCTACGAGATCAAGGCGAACCGGCTGGTGGTGATCCGAGGCGGGGAGGTCTTGTCGGACAGTGCGACGTCGCCCGCCTAGGCCAGGACGACGCGGCCGCCTTCGCCGCCGACCTCCACGACGTCGCCGTTCGTCAGCTGACGGCCGCGCCGGACCTCCACCTCGCCGTTGACCGTGACCTCTTCGGCGTCGAGGAGGTCTTTGGCGTGCGAGCCGTCTTCGGCCAGGTTGGCCAGTTTGAGGAACTGGCCGAGGCGGATCGGCTCGCCGGTGATCGGGACGTCGTGGATGCTCATGGGGAGATCATCCCCGTGCGTCCATTTTCCGGTACAGGGTGGCGACGTCGGTGTCGAAGTAGCTGCTGTAGGACGTGTCCGGGTCGTCCCCGCCGTACAGGTAGCCGCCGATCACGCCGACGACGGTGCCGAGTTCGGTCGCCGGGTCGGGGTCGACCACCCAGGGGCCGCCGCTGGTGCCGGTCGTGAAGCCGGGGCAGCCGACGCGCATCTGGTAGGTGTCGGCCTGGCTGCTGGTGCCGTGGCAGACGACCGGCGCCTCCCGTTCGTCGGGATACCCGGTCAGGGTGATCGAGTGGGCGAATCCGCCGCCGGTCACGAGCGTGTTGGCGCCGGTGACGCTTTCGAGGGTTTTTGTGTTGCCCGCCTGATGCGCGGTCGCGAAGCCGACGTCCAGGTCCGGATCGGACGAATCGGCCCACCCTTCGGGGACCTGCGGTTCGGAGACGTCCCAGTAGCCGTACGGCGCGACGCCGTCGTGATAGCCGGGCGCGAACGAAATCCCCGTCGCGTACTCGCCGCCTTCGCCGTCGTGAAGGCAATGCGCCGCCGTGAGCAGGAGGTCGCCGGGGGCACTGTGGACGACGCTGGCCGTGCAGAAATGCGTCCCGTCGATGAAGAGCGCGCCGATCGCCGGGTTGGTCCGCGGCGCGGGGGTGGCGGCCACCGTCGCGGCGGTGCCGCCGGCGTCGGTCGCGACAGGATCCGAAGCGGCGGAGCAACCGGACAGAACGGCACAGAGCACGAGCAACAGGGCGCGGCGCATCGCCTTCCTTTCGCTCTTCCACGGCTGTCCGGTCACAGATCACCATAAGTGGGGCACGAACACAGCCCGAATCGATCAACGCACAGCAAGCTCACAGCCGTAGTATGTGTTACCTCCGGTAACAGTCGAGCGGGTTGGGAGCGGGTATGAGGTCGTTCACGGACAAGGTCGTGGTGATCACGGGCGCGGGCTCGGGAATCGGCAAGGCACTCGCGATCGAGCTGGCGGGGCGGGGTGCCAGGCTGGCGCTGTCCGACGTCGACGCCGTCCGTGCGGCGGGCACCGTCGCGGAGTGCGAGACGGCGGGCGCGACCGCGAAGGCGTACGCGCTCGACGTCGCCGACCGCGACGCCGTCCTCGCGCACGCCGAGGAGGTCGCCGTCGATTTCGGGGGCGCCAACGTCGTGGTGAACAACGCCGGGGTCGCGCTCGGCGCCACGGTCGAGGAAATGACCTGGGACGACTACGACTGGCTGATGGGGATCAATCTCGGCGGCGTGGTCAACGGCACAAAAGCCTTTCTGCCCCAGGTGATCGCTTCGGGCGACGGGCACATCGTCAACCTTTCGAGTGTGTTCGGCTTCATCGGCGTGCCCACGCAGAGTGCGTACAACGCGGCGAAATTCGCGGTGCGGGGGTTCACCGAGGCGCTGCGCCAGGAAATGCTGATCGCCCGCCATCCGGTCAAGGTCAGCTGCGTGCATCCCGGCGGCATCAAGACGAATATCGCCCGCGACGCGCGGGGCGGCGTCGAGCGGGACATCGACAAGGCCGCCGAGGGATTCGAAAAGATCGCGAGGACGACGCCGGAGAAGGCCGCGCAGACCATCGTGCGTGGTATCGAACGGGGGACGGCGCGCATCCTGATCGGGCCGGACGCGTATGCCATCGACGCGATTCCCCGGGTGCTCGGCTCTTTTTACCAGCGGCCACTCGCCCTGCTCGGGCGCTGGGGAATGCGGAATCTCTGAGAAAGGGGAAGCCACTGAACGGAGTAACCCTCCGTGGTCCGGACGGCTCGGCATAACTCGATCGGGGTGCGTTACTTACGGCGGCGTCGGAAATGCACCACAATGCTCAAGTTCGTGATTCCCCTTCCGGAGGTCCCCATGCCGCGCGCCGCCCAGCGCCGTCCGCCGACAGACGCTTTCTCCGCGCCTGTCGAGACCGTCGAACTACTCGACCGGACGGGGATCATCGCGGCGAGCTTGCCGAAGCGGCGGCGCAGCCCGGAAAACGAGCCGGAGCCCAAGCCGATGCCGGTGCGGCCCCCGGTCTGCGAACCGGTCGTGGACAAGGATCTCCGGCCCAAGGCCGTCGTCATCCACCGTCGCGCCCGGTCCTGGCTGGTCGGCGGAGCGGGGGTGGCGCTGCTCGCGATCGGCTGGTTCGCCGGCACGTTCACCCTCGAACCGGTCGACGACACCGCCTTGCCGGAGCCGCCGCTGCCCGCGGTGGCGACCCAGCAGCCGCCCGTCGCGCAGCCCGCGCCGCAGGCGGCCCCGGTGACCGTCTACGTTCCGGTCACCGTGAAACAGCAGGCGCCCGCGACGAAGAAGAAGCCCGTCAAGGAACGGGTCGTCGCCCTGCCGCCCGCCGAGACCAAGCCGCCGGAGCAGCCGCGTTCGGACATCGGAGCGCGCGACAAGGCCGCGGAGGACCTCCGGAGCATGATGGATCCCGCCGTCGCGAGTTCGCTGGCGATGCAGATGGCGCAGGGAATGATGAGTTACGGCCGCTGACCCGTCAGCGCGGCGGCCAGCGCGGAGCCCTCGCCGGGGTCGCCGTGCACGAGTTCGGTGCGGTGGACCACCCGCGGCGAGGACAGCGAAAGCACGCCGACGCCGGTGATGACGTCGGCCGGGAGCACCGCCAGTCCTTGACCGGCCGAGACCAGGCGAAGCAGGCCGTGGACGTCGGTCCCGGTGTACCGCAGCCGGCCGCGGAATCCGTCGGTCGAAGCGGATTTTCTCAACCGTTCCAAGGGAATCGCGGTGTCCGGCGCGTCGATCCAGTGCGCGTCGGCGAGTTCGGCCAGCCCGGCGGTCCGTCCGGTCAGCGGATGACCGGCGGGCACCGCGACCGCGAGCGGGCGTTCGCCGACGACGGTGGTGGTGAGCGGGCCGAAGTCCGGCAGTGGGAGAGGATCACTCGGCGCGGTCATACCGTCGACGAGACCGAGGTCGAGCGAGCCCGTCGCGACCTCCGTCAGGACGTCTTCACGGCGCAGCACGCGCAATTCGGCGCCGCGGTGCGCGGCGGCGGCGACTTCGGCGGTGAGGGAAAGCGGCGTCAGTCCGAGCACGACCCGGCCGTTGGGGGCCGCGGTGAGCCGGGCGAGGTCCGCGCGGGCGGCGTCGAGCCGGGTCAGCAGCGGACCGGCGTGTTCGAGGAGACGTTCCCCGGCCCGCGTCGGCGCGACGGGCCGCCGGGTCAGCAACGCGGTGCCGAGGTCGTGTTCGAGCGCGGCGATGTGCTGGGAGATCGCGGACTGCGTGTAGCCGAGGTCGCGCGCGGCCCGGGAGAACGAGCCGCCGCGGGCCACCGCCACGAAGGTGCGGAGCAGATGGGTCTCCATGGTGCATCAGTATCTCTTATGACTTCAGCAAAGATCATCGTTGGCGCTGAACTCGCCCCGCGGGTCAGGATGGCCGCATGACACAGACAGCCAGGATCGCCCTGGTCGGCGACCGTTCGGACGGCGTCCGCTCCCACGTCCGGATCCCGGCGCTCTTCGAACGTCTCGCCGAACGTGACGGCCTCGAACTCGACGCCTACTGGATCCCGACCGACGCCGTCGGCGACGTCACCGGGTTCGACGCGGTCTGGCTGGTGCCCGGCAGTCCCTATCGGTCCGAAGCCGGCGCGGTGGACACCGTGCGCGCCGCCCGCGAGAACGGCATCCCGTTCCTCGGCACCTGCGCCGGTTTCCAGCACGCGCTGCTGGAATTCGCACGGAACGCCTGCGGTCTCGGCGGAATCGGGCACGCGGAGAACGCGCCGGAGTCGGCCGAGCAGTTGATCGTCCCGCTGGCGTGTTCGCTCGTCGGGCACGAGAGCGCCATCCACGTCACGCCCGGAACGCTGGCCGCGCGGATCCTCGGCGCGGAGCGTTCCGTTGAGCGGTACCACTGTTCGTACGGCCTCGACGCCCGGCATCGGGACACCCTGGCGGCGAACGGGCTCGTCTTCAGTGGATTCGACGGCGAGGGCGACGCGCGGATCGCGGAACTGCCGGAGCACCCGTTCTTCCTGGCGACACTGTTCCAACCGGAACTCGCCGGCGACGGCACCCGCCCCCATCCACTCGTCCATGCCTTCGCTCGTGCCGCCGTGGCGCACGCGAAGCTGTCTGTCCACAGTGGACGATGACGGCGGTCGTGCGCCGGATGGCCGCTGACACAGCGAAAGTGATCGACTACCGTGAGCCAAGGGGAGGGGCTCATGGAAAAGGGGGATTCCGCTCGGAGCACACCGTTCAAGGCCGCTTTCGCGGTCGGTGAATTCCGTGCGTTGTGGGCGGCCGAAGCGTTTTCGCAGGCCGGTGACCAGCTGGCCAGGGTCGCGTTGTCGGTACTGGTGTGGGAAAGAACGGCGTCGGCGGGGCTGACCGGACTCACCTACGGGCTGACGTATCTGCCGACGCTGATCGGCGGCACCCTGTTCGCCGGGCTGGCGGACCGGTATTCGCGGCGGACGGTGATGATCGTCTGCGACCTGCTGCGCGCGGCGATCGCGGCGTTGATGGCGGTCCCGGGGACGCCCTTGGCGGTGCTGGCCGGGCTGCTGGTGATCCTGACGATGGCGGGCGGCCCGTTCCGGGCGGCACAGCTCGCCTTGCTCCCGGACGTCCTCGAAGGCGAGCGGTACGTCGCCGGGCTCGCGGTCCGCACGATCACCATCCAAACGGCACAGCTGGCCGGATTCGGCGGTGGCGGACTGGTGATCGGGCTCGTGACGCCCTACTGGGGACTGGTGATCGACGCGGCGACCTTTGTGGTCTCGGCGCTGCTCGTGTCCACAGGGGTCCGTCGCCGGGGCCCCGCCGCCACGGAATCTTCGGTGAAAAGCCGGGTGGCGCGGGCTTTCAGTGGTGAAGGCGTCAGAGAACTGTGGCAGGGCAAGGGAATCCGCGTGTTGTTCGGGCTGAAGATGCTCGCCGGGTTCGCCATCGCGCCGGAAGGGCTCGCGGCGCCGCTCGCCGTCGGGCTCGGGGCGGGGAGTTTCGCGGTCGGTCTTATTCTCGCGGCGGATCCGGTGGGTTCGGTAATAGGATCGTGGATCTTCACGAAATGGGTTCCGGCGCGGCGGAAAACGCGAATGGTCGGCATTCTCGCCATCGCATCCGTCGTTCCGTTGGTCTTTGTCTTCTTTCATCCGTCACTGCCGGTCTGTCTCGCGTTGATCGGGCTCAGCGGCGCGTTCGCGGCGCCGTACCACCTGCAGGCCGTCGCGCTGATGGCGCGTGCGGTGCCGGACGGCGTCCGGGCGCAGGTGATGGGCCTGACCTCGACGAGTTTGGTGACCGTACAAGGAATCGGGATCATGCTCGCGGGTGGTCTCGCCCAGTTGACCGGTCCGTTCGTGGCCGTCGGGGTGGCCGCGACGGTCGCCGTCGCCTCGGCGGGCCCGATGGCGATGGCGTGGAAACGCACCATCGCCACCGGGCCCGATGTATGGCTCCCGGCCGGGAGCCGAACCGGCTGAATCGGTGGGATCAGTCCTCGCGACCGTTCATGATGATCCTCCCTCCCACTGCTCCATCTGTGTGTTCCGGAATTGACTCGAGCCACCCTCAGTACTACCTCGGATACATTGAATTGCGTACGGAAGGGGGACCGGTGACGATGATTATGGGGGATGCGGAACTCGTCGGAGAAGGGGCCGGTACGCGGCTGAGAACCTGGGTCCGAAACTGGGACTTATGGTCCGGACCACGGGGGGTGCCGGCGGTTTTTCTTGTGGTGGAAGGACTTGCGGCGGCAGTCGCCGTAGTCGCCCTGCTCCGATCGAACTACGAGACTACGGAGTTCGTCCGATTTGGATCACTGCTCGGCCTCGCTTTCCTGCAGGCCGAGCTTTCGCGTTCGGTGGAACGGTTGCGGCGCACACTCTGTGACCGGCCGCACATCAACATGACTTCGGTGTGGACGTTCGCGGGGGTGCTCGTCCTGCCGTCCGGGCTCGCGCTCGCCCTCGGCCTGCTCATCTACCTGCACCTTTGGCTCCGGGTGTGGCGGGGGATGAGCCACCGCCCCGCCTACCGCGTCGTGTACTGCGCGGCGGCGATCGTGCTGTCCTGCCTGGCTTCGGGCGCCATCGTCTCCGGCTGGAACGGTCTGCCCGTCGGGTTCGCCGGTTCGCTGAAGATCGTCGAGGCGGCGGCCGTGTTCACCGTGGCCAACGCGTTCGTCGTGGCGCTTTCGGTGTACCTGCACACCGGGGGCCGGTCGCCGCGTTCGCTGTTCGGCTCCGGCGACGACAACCTGCTGGAGGTCACCACCCTGGTGCTCGGGACCTCGACCGCGCTGGGCATCGTGCACGCGCCCGCGCTCGTCCCGTTCATCCTGCTGCCCGTGCTGGTGCTGCACCGCAGTGTGCTGGTGCGGCAACTGGAGATCGCGGCGAACATCGACGGCAAGACCGGCGTGCTGAACGCGCACGCGTGGCATGTGCTCGGCGAACGGGAGCTTTCGTCGGCGGCGAGGGCGAAGAGCAAGCTCGGGGTACTGATGCTCGACCTCGACCACTTCAAGCAGGTCAACGACGTCTACGGGCACCTCGCGGGCGACGTCGTGCTCAAGGCCGTCGCGGAGACGATCTCGGAGCACGTGCGCGACTACGACTCCGTCGGGCGCTTCGGCGGCGAAGAGTTCGTCGTGCTGCTACCCGGCGCGACGGAGACCGACGTGATCCCCGTGGCCGAGCGGGTCCGGCAGGCGGTGATGGCGATCGAGGTCGAGGTCGTGACCGCTTCGGGGCCGCGGATCGTGCGGGGTCTTTCGGTGTCGATCGGCGTCGCGGTCTACCCGTCGGGCGGGACCGTGCTGGAGCGGCTGCTGCACGTCGCCGACTCCGCGCTCTACCAGGCGAAGAACAGCGGCCGGAACCGCGTCGTCTCGCTCGCCGCCGCGTGAGTGTGGTGGGGATGTCGTGAAGGGCCCCTTCGAGACCTTCAACGTCTCAAAGGGGCCCTTCACGACATGAGAGTTCGAGGCCGGGCCGGCACCGACCACGCCACGTTCGACTTACCCCGCTACCAGGGTGAGTTTTCTTCGTCTTCCGGTGCTTCGTGGCGTTTCTCGCGAGGCGCCTGCGGCGGAGGCGGGGCGTCGGCGGACGACGCGGGAGGAGCGGGCGGCGCGGGCGGCTCTTCCTCTTCGATCTCGGGGAAGCGGCTGCGCAGGGTGCCGATCATCAGCGCCCTGGTCTCCTGGTCCTCGTCGCCGAGCGATTCCTGCATGACCTCGGCGACCTGGCCCGCGATGCCTGCCTGCGCCTGGTGCATCGTCTGGAGGATCTGCCGCGACAGTTCCTCCAGCGGGTACGTCCTGGCCTTGTTCCCGAATTCGATGTCCGTCACGCCACCGTCCGCGCCGACGGTGATCTTGACGGCGCCGTCGGAACTGGCCGCGGTCAGCCGCAGCTGCTCCGTGCGCTCCTGTGCGGCCGCGTAGCGCTGGGCCTTTTCTTCCAGCCCCGCCGCCCATCGGTCCATTTTGCGCTGGGCCTCGTCGGGGTCCAGCATGAGCTCCCCGAGCTCGTTCCCGCCGGTCACGTCTTCCCTCCGATGTCCAAGGCCTTGAAGTCCGCCTTGAACGGTTCCGCGTTGGTCTTGTCACCGTCTACATAGGACTTCGCGGCGGTGCGGACGTTGTCCGCGGTCGACTGGATGCCTTCCGCCGCCGCCTTGATCGTATCCGCCGCGCGTTCGCCCGCCGGGTTGACGATCGGCGGCAGGAACGCGCACAGCAGGCCGTACGCGTCCGACGACATGGCCGAACCGGTCGCGCCGTGCGCGGTGTTCAGCCGGTCCACGAGCCCGTCGAGATGGCTCGCGTGCGCGGTCAGGTCGTCCGGGTCGACCTCGAACGAAGCCGTCATTTCCAGTCCTTGTTCTTCCAGTCGCCGATCACCGGCGGGGCCACGATCTCGTCGGCGGCGAAGAAGGACGGGTCGTCGGATTCGACGTAGTCGGCGACCTTGTGCTCCTTGTCCTCCTGGCCCTGTCCCTTACCGGCCGCGGGCGCCATGCCGCCCATCGGCATACCGCCGGGCGTACCCGGCTTGCCGCCGGAACCGGCCGCGCGGGCCGCGGCCGCTTCGGCGTCCATCGCGCCCGCGCCGACGGCGCCGCCCATACCGAGCGAACCCGTCGCCCTTCCGGCGCCACCGAGGCCACCGCCGCCGGCACCGGCACCCGCGCCGCCCGCGCCGGTCCCGCCGCCGAAGCCGCTGGTGCTGCCGCCGAGACCGCTGGTGCCACCGCCCGGGATGTTCGGCATGCCGAGCTTGGGCGGGTTGTACGGCGTGCCCTTGTACGAGTTGCCGTCCGGGAACGTGGGGCCGCCGAGCCGCTCGCCGATGCCACCGGGCCGCGGGATCGGCGGGATGTTCGGCATGACCGGCCTCGGTCCGCCGCTGTTGGGCCCGCTGTTGCTGGGCCCGTTCGGGATCGGGATGTTCGGCGGGGTGAACGGGAGACCGCCACCGGGGCGGGGCCCGCCGCCGCTATCGGGGATGGGGATGTTCGGCGGGGTGAACGACGGCGGCGTGACGGACGGCGGTGTGTAGCCCGTGGTGCGCGTGCTGTCGTCGATCTTGGGCAGGTTCGGGAGGTTGGGGCCCGCCGATGCCGCGGGTTTGTAGGTCTCGCCGCCGGTCGGCCCGTTCGGGATGTTGGGCATGGCCGGGTTGGAGCCGGGACCGCCACCACCGGGGAAGCCACCACCAGGACCACCGCCGCCGGGGAAGCCGCCGCCCGGACCGCTGCCTCCAGGACCACTTCCACCGGGACCACTGCCGCCCGGTCCGCCGTTCGGCGCGTTGAACGGCGACACGCTGCCGGGGCCGCCGGGTCCACCCTGGGTGGTCCCGTCCATCGAAGCGGCGATGGTCCCGTCGGAGCCCGCGCTGAACGGGGTGACATCGGCGCCTTCGGGCGCCATCCGGTCGTGAAGCGTTTGAGCGGGCGAGCCCGCTCCACCGCCGGCGGGGCTGCCCTGCAGCTGCCTGGTCGCCTGCATGGTCGGCAGCTTCGGCGGGGCGGGGAACGCCGGGGTGGCGATCGCCGAACCGACCGTGCCGTCGAAGTCGGTCATCACCTTCGCGGCCTGATCCCGCGCGTCCTGCTGCTTCTTGAAGGTCGAGAGGTCCTTCCCGAGCTGTGCCATGTACACGTGCGGGTCGGTGATCGTCTGCAGGTTGGCGTTGGCCTCCTGCACGCTGAACGCGACCGGCGGGTTCGCCGCCATCAGCTTCTGCGTCTCGTTGAGGGTCTGCGAGTGGATCTGCTGCTGCCGCCCGGCCAGTGTCGCGCCGTTCGCGGTCGAGCCGAGCCACTTGCCGACACCGGCGAGGTGCTCGCGGGCCGCGTCGCCGCCTTCGCCCTCCCAGTTGGCCGTGCTCGCGTTGATCGCTTTCGCCAGGTTGCGCTGGTGGGTGGCCAGGTCGTTGCCCGCCCGGACCCACTCTTCGGAGGTCTCGGCCACCGCGGCCGGATCCGCGTTGTCCGCGATCGCGGCCTGCATCTGCTCGTGGGTGGCGTTGGCCCAGACCGTGGACGGCGGGGTGCCGGGTTGGCGGATCTCCAGATTCTTGTCGAGACCTTCGCGCGCCTTGTCCAGCTGCCCTTCGTACATCTTCTGCGTGAAGACGTCCTTGAAGCCGTTGAGCGCCGTGTCACCCCAGCCGAGGATGTTGAACAGCAGGTCGGTCCCGGCGGCGGCCCCGGCCCGGATCTCGTCGCCGGAGGCGGCCTCGTCGGCCAGCGGCCCGACGTAATAGGCCGACGACGAGTCGGCCGTGACGTCGTAGAACGGGTCGTCCGGGTTGTAGTCCTCGGACTGGGGGTCGGAGACCTTCGTGGTCTTCTCCGCGGATTCGGTCACGGGTCTCTCCTCTTAGATCTCGGTGTCGATCCGCGTCAGGTTGCGCTGGTTCTCGTCGTCGCGTTCCCGGTAGTTCCGCTTGGCGAGTTCGATCGCCTCGACGTAGGTCGGGAATTCGGCGCGGGCGGCTTCGAGCTGGGTGAGCAGGCCCTGCGCGTCCGTCGCGGTGCCGTGCATGTGCTCGGACACCCAGCGCGCGGTCGCGGTGGAGCTCATCGGCGGCGTGTTGCGCAGCTTGGTCAGCGCGCTCCAGCGCTCTTCGAGGCTGTCGATCACTCCTTGAAGCGACCGGATCATCTCCGCGCCGGTGCTCTCGTCGACGGCGAAACCACCCTGTTTCGCCATGGCCTTCAGCTGCGCGCCCGCGAGTCCGACCCGGGCCGCCACCATCGTCGCCTTCACTGCTTGTGCTTCCTCGGTCAACGGAGGATCCTCTCGCCGGGTTCAGGAGGGTCAGTAGATGTCAGCGATGGCCGCGCGGATCGCGTTCGCCACGCCCGGCTGACTCGCCGGGTCGTAGTGACCGATCACGGCGCCGGAGGCTTCGTCGGTCTCCGTCCAGACCAGGTACCGGCCGTCCTCGGTGTCGAGCCAGCTCAGCGGCGTCGAGCGGAGCCGCTCGCCGCGGCGGCCGATCCCGCTCACGATGATGTGCCCGCCGCCGAGGCGGGTTCCGGACAGCACCTGCTCCAGGACGGCGACGTCGCTCTCGTCGTTGCGCGGGGAAGGGGACTCCGGCCGGGCGCGGACGACGCCGGTGAACTGGAGGTTGCCGAACGCGTCGGTCTCCTCCTCGTCGAATTCCGCTTCCGCCTGACGGCGCGCGGTCATCGCCGAGACGGCGCGCTCTTCCTGTTGCACGAGGGTGCGGCGGCCCGTCGACGCTGGCCGCATCCGAGGCAGGACTCCGGCGAGGACTTCGACCAGCTCTTCGTCCGCGAACAGCGCGAACTGCAGGAGGTCTTCCCCGTGGGCCTGGGTGATGCCGAGCGCCTGCCTGCCGTCGGTGAGGGTGAGGACGGCGATGTCCTGGCCGATACCGTCGATGCCGTTGACCGAGACGGTGATCCGGTGGTTCGCGAGCAGCGCGAACGCGGTGCGGATGGACTGGTTCAGCTCGCCGTTGATCGACAGGCGGCGCTGTTCGAGGTCGGCGTAGACCTTCCGGATGACGGCGGCGTACCGCTCCGGGTCGATCGAGGTGTTGCGGACGCGCAACGGAAACAAGCGGACGTCGACGCCGAGCGCCTGTCCGACCACGGTCGCCTCTACCGTCCCCAGCGCGAAATCGGCTCGTTCAGCCATGCTTTTGCGCTACTCCCTCACGGGCGCCGGGCCCCGACTTTGTTAATGGCGAAAACAAACTAGCACAGCGCATGACTGTACGGAACCATACGAACACCGGTGGACCCGATGGAATGGATCACAGTGCCCGATCGGGCACTTTTCTTGCCCCTAAAGGAATAACGGCCGAAGTCAGCGGTCGGCGGTCGCGGGTGCGTAGGTCGTCATCCGGCGGGCCACATCCGTCCGGGAACGGGCGCCGAGTTTCCGCAGCACCTTGGCGACGTGCTGTTCCACAGTACGCGGCGAAAGGAACAAACCGTCCGCAATTTCCCGGTTCGTGCGCCCGTCGGAAAGCATGCGCGCGACCTCGAGTTCGCGGGGCGAGAGTTCCTGCCCGTAGCCGCGCCGTCCGCGCTGCGAGGGCGCCCACGCGCCGTGTTCCCGCAGCTGGTGGCGGCAGCGGCCGGCGTCCCTGGTCGCGCCGAGCCGCTCGTAGGCCTCCGCGGCCGCGGTGAGCTCCTCGATCGCCTTGCGGTCGCCCGCGGTCGGTTGACCGGCGGCGAGCCGGTCCGCGGCGAGGCGGCCCGCGTTGAGACGACACAGCGCCGCCCGCTCCCGGGCGCAGATGGCCTGGTACGGCATCGGCAGCGCCTCGTAGGCCGCCGCCGTTTCGTCGAAAACCGTTGCCGCGGCGGGATGTTTGCCGCGCGCGTCGAGCAGGATCGCCTGGCCCGCGAGTAGCGCGACCCGGGAGACCGGCGAGTCCTTGCCGTCGATGCCGCGGGCGAATTCCTCGACGACGGCGTCCGCCTCGGACCAGCGTCCGGCCCGCGTGTAGGCCTCGGCCGCGGCGGGCACCAGCGCCGCCGCCCACACCCAGACGCCCTTGCGCCGGGCCGCCGTGACGGCGTTGTCGGCCGCCGCGCAGGCGCCGTCGACGTCGTCCGTCGCGAGGAGCACGCGGATGAGGACCCCGGCCGCCGAAAGGACGACGGGGATCGGCCCGTGTTCCGGGGCGTGCACGCTCGCCGCGGTCAGATGTCGTTGCGCGGCGGCGAATTCCCCGCGGACGGCGGCCAGGCCGCCGAGGACCAGCGAGCACTCCATGACGATCGGGCCGAGGTCGGGGTAGGTGTCGCGGAGCTGTTCGGTGGTCTCCGCGAGCCCGGACCAGTCGCCGCGCACCCAGTCGAGCCGGACCCGGGTGCCCTGCGCGAGCCCGGCGGCGTAGAGCGCCCCGGCGTCGGTCGCGCGGCGGATCCCTTCCGTGACCAGCTTTTCCGCCCTGGCCAGATGTCCGGCCCAGGACTGCGCGTCGGCGAGATTGCACCACAGCCGCGCCAGCTGGACCCGTTCGGCGACACCGCTTCCCTGGTCCGGGAGTTCGGTGAACTCGGTCCAGGCCGACCCGTCACCGATATGCGCCTGGGTGGAGATCCGGTCGCCGAGGAGCGCGAGCCGCAGTTCCGGGTCTTCGATCCGGTCGAAGACCTCGCGGGCGCGGTTCATCCAGACCTCGTGCCAGGACAACGGGGTCAGCCCGTCGATCGGCTGGGCGAGCAGGTTGATGCCGCGGGCGGCCAGTTCGGGCTCGTCGACCAGTTCGGTGATCGCCTTCTCCACCTCGACCCGGCCCCGGCCGAGCCGTCCGATCGTGCGGACGAGCAGCATCCCGAGGCTGAGCCGGATCGTCCCGCGCACGCTGGGCCGCAGGTCGGTGAGGTCTTCGAGGATCCGTTCCAGTGTCTCGATGACGTCCGGGCGGAAGCCGCGCAGCGCGACCTGGCTGAGTTTCGTGGCCAGCCGGGCGATGTCGTCCTCGCCGAGGCTCGCCTCGGCCAGTACGGACTGGAGCAGGTCGATCGCGCGTGACGTGTCGCCGTGGGCGATGGCCTCGTCGGCGGCGGCTTCGGCGTAGTGGCGCCATTGTTCGGTCCGCCCCGCCGCGCGCGAGTGGTTCGCCAGCAGGGTCAGCGGCGGGACCGGCTGACCGGCGAGCACCTGGATCGCGCGTGAGTGCAGCAGCGTCCGCTCCGGACCGCTTATCGTGTCGTAGACGGCCTTGCGGGCCAACGGATGCCGGAAGCCGTAGCGGTCGCCGCCGAGTTCGCCGAGCACTCCGCCGTCCAAAGTGGACAACAGGGCCGAGCGGAGCGCGTCGCCGTCGAGGCAGGCGAGTTCGCCGATCACCGCCGGTTCGGACGGGACGGCGAGCACCGCCGCCGCGCAGGCCAGCCGGACGGCGGGTTCGGGCAGCGCGTCGAGCCGCTCGGTGATGGCTTCGCGCAGGGAAATCGGGACTTCGAGGCTTTCCAGCAACCGGTCCGAGAGCACCTCGCCGATCGGCAGCCGCCCGGCGGCGTCCCGCAGCGCCCGCAGGGTCTCCTCGACCACGAACGGGATCCCGGCGGTGCTTTCGTGGAGTTTCGCGGTGAACGGCGCCGATACCCTGGGCAGGTCCAGCAGTTCTTCCGCCAGTTTCCCGACCGCCTCGACGTCGAGCGGGCCCAGCGTCACGCGGGCGGTCTGGACGTTCGCCCTCGTGCGGAACGGGATGCCCGCGCCTCCGTGCGCCGACGGCGAACCGGTGCGGTACGCCGCGACGACGGCCAGTTCGGCGGGCATGGCCGCGGTGAGGAACCGCATGAGGTCACGGGTGTCCTCATCGGCCCACTGGAGGTCGTCGATCAGGACGAGCGCGGGCCCGCAGGCGATCAGGAGTTCCCGGACCGCGCGGAACTGACGGTGCCGTTCGGCGCACGGGTCGGCGAGTGGTTCCGGCCGGGGAGGAAGGCTTTCCGCGAGTTCGGGCAGCAAGGGTCTCAGCACCCCGGCGACCGGGCTGAGCGGGCCGAGCGGCCGGTCGCCCACCGAACGCAGCGCTTCGAGCAACGGTCCGAACGGGAACGGTTCGCGCATCGGCTGGCAGGCGCCCGAAAGCACCCGGCCTGCCGCGAACTCGCGACGTCCGGCCAGCTCTTCGAGCAGCCTGCTGCGGCCCATCCCGGGTTCGCCTTCGATCAGCACGGCGGCGGGACGGCGCAGCAAGATCTTCACTATCGCCGAGACCTCGACGTCCCGGCCCACGAGTGCCGTCGATCCGGCGCGGACCGAAACCGAGGTCGGGCGAGGGGTGGCAAGCCACATCATGCGCTCCTCGGTGGGGAGTTCCCGCTGAGCCCGACACGATCTTGTGCGTTGTCCTGCGGAGCCTAAGCACTGCCTACCTGGTCGTAAACCACCCAACACGGACACCAAGGGCACCCTGTGGGGCCGTTCGCGGACACACCGTCACCGGTTGGCTGACGGATCGTCGGTTGGAAAATCACCAGGCACCCGAAACATCGGCGATAAACCCGATTCGGCGAGTCATCCCACGTTCCGGGGGTGGCGACGACTACGCAAGGTATTCGCTCGAAACCCTACTTACGGACGTGTCCGTCCGGGTGCCCGCTCTAGGTGGCCGCCCGTGGAGCAGGGGATACGGGTGCCGAAGAATGGGTATACCTATCCCGCGCCGACCCGGATTGCGGCCTTCTCCGGAGTCCAGAACCCTCACCCATCAGGGGAGGGCCATCGCATGGCGAACCGGAGCCGTGCGTGATGACGAGGGAGAAGCATGAAGATCAGAAAGCTCCTCGGTGTGGCCGCCACGGCAGCACTGGCCACCGGCGCGCTCGTCACGGGTACCCCCGCGGCGGCGTCCTCGGACACTCTGCTCAACGCCGAGATGGTTCCCGCCCTGCAACGGGACCTCGGCCTGACCGCCGGCCAGGCACTCGCCAGGATCCAGAGCGAGACCGCCGCCGGCACGCTCGAACAGTCGCTCGCCTCGGCGCTCGCCGGCAGCTTCGGCGGCGCCAGCTACAACGAGGCCACCGGCAAGCTCCGCGTCGGCGTCACGGACGCGGCGAAGCTGGGCCAGGTCCTCGCCAGTGGCGCGGAAGCGGAACTCGTGCGCTTCTCCGCCGCCCAGCTGGATTCCACTGTGGACAAACTGAACGCGGGTGAGCGCGCGGCGGACGGCGCGATCACCGGCTGGGGCGTCGACACCAGGACCAACCGCGTGACGGTGAACGTCCTGCCGGGCAAGAGCGGCGTCGTCGACTCGTATCTGGAGAAGACCAAGGTGGACAAGACCGCCGTCGCGGTGGTCGAGACCGCGGCGGTGCCGACCCTGAAGTACGACGTGCGCGGCGGTGACGCCTACTACATCAACAGTTCTTCGCGCTGTTCGATCGGCTTCTCGGTCAACGGCGGCTTCCTCACCGCCGGGCACTGCGGCCCGGGCACGGTGACCGGCTCCAACCGCGTCGCGATGGGCTCGTTCGCCCGCGTCAGCTTCCCGACCAACGACTACGGCCACGTCCGGGTCAACAGCAACTGGGTGCCGCGCGGCATCATCAACAACGGCACCCGCGTGAGCGGTTCGACCGTGGCGGCCACCGGTGCCTCGGTCTGCAAATCGGGGTCGACCACCGGCTGGACCTGCGGCACCGTCGGCGCCAAGAACCAGACCGTCCGCTACGCCGAAGGCACGGTCTACGGCATGACCGCCACCAACGTGCGCTCGCAGGCGGGCGACTCCGGCGGCTCGTTCATCGCGGGCAACCAGGCCCAGGGCATGCTGTCCGGCGGTAACAGCTCGGTGACGTACTTCTTCCCGGTCCGGCCGGCGTTGTCCGCGACCGGGACTTCCCTGGTCCTCGGCTGACCTTCAGCCCCGGTCGTCCGAGGACCGCGCACAGGACGAAGGGCGGACCGAGTGCCTCCAGCGCACTCGGGCCGCCCTTCGTTTTCGTGCCGCGGGAAAGTTTCAGACGTTGCTGATCTCCTCGATCAGCGCTTCGACGTCGAAGTGCTCGCTTTCGGAGCCGAGCGGGACCAGCTCGTAAGTGGACTCGAGGAACGTCTCGACGTCCTCACGTTCCAGCTCGAACGACGCATAGCCGTCCGGTGACTCGATTTCGAGCGTCAGCAGCGCCTCGTCCTCGGAGAGGTCGGGGCGGACGCGGACGTCACCGAGCCCGGCGGGGTCGGTCAGGCCGGTGACGAGCAGTTCCCGCGCGAAGGTCCACTCGACCCACCGGCCGCGCTCGGTCCGGAACGACACGGTGACCGCGAACGGCTCGCCGGCGTGGAAGGACAGGCGGGAGAGAACGGGCGTGCTGCTGTTGTTCAGCAGAACGAACTGGCTCTGGTGAATTGCGTCGGTGTGCACGGCCACTCCTCGGTGCTCGTGGTTCGCGCGGCGCGAACTTTGCGTCTCGGGGAGGAGATGCCCGGACAGACGCCGGATGACGCGACTGCGATGACGTTCACGCTATCGGCTGCATCTGTCCATAGTGGTGTAACGCCGGGCACAGACGCCTTGCGTTCGGGCCGGTACCCGTGGTGACGAGATCGAGGAGTCCTCTTTGGACGAGGGAGCTCACGGCTCCAGCGGCAAGGACAGTCCCGTTTTGACCCGGTCCATCGCCACCGACGTCGTGAAGTGCCGGACGTTCGGGTTGTCGAAGAACATCCGCCGCGTGAACGCCTCGAAATCAGCCATGTCCCGGCAGGTCACCACGAGCACGAAGTCCGCGTTGCCGGTGACGTAGTAACACTGCTGGACGTTGTCGTCCGAGAGCACCTGCCGCCGGAACCCGTCGAGCACCGCGAGGCTCTCCCGTTCCATCTCGACCATCACCACGAACGTCATCGACAGCCCGAGCGCCCGCGGCGACAGCACCGCCACCTCGCGTTCGATCACCCCGGCCTCGCGCAGCCGTTTGATCCGCCGCTGCACGGCGGCCGCCGACAGGCCCACCTTCGCGCCGATGGTCTCGGCGATCGTGCGGGCGTCGGACTGCAAGCAGGCGAGGATGGCGACGTCCAGGCTGTCGAGGTCGGGTGTGTGCACCAGGTCAGGCTAACCGGAGGGCTCTTCCGGGCGCCCGATCTTTCAGCCGTGGCGGCGCGCGGTGTGGATCACGCCGCCGGAGGGTGCGTGCGAGGGACCGGAAGGGTTCGGCGGCCACGGCCCGTGGCGTCCGCGGCGCCGGATTCGCCCGGTCGGGTGTGGCGGCGGCACGGGCGGCTCGTGTGCCCGGTCACCCTTCCTGCCTGCTCGGTTGCAGTCGAGCCAGGTCGGGCACGGCGCGGCGGGAAAAGCTGAGAATTCTTTGAAATGTGACCCGGAACACAACTGACGGGTCTACTGAATGGTAGCGCTTACAAGTGAATGGCAGACCTCTCATTTCCCCCGTGGAAGGATTCCTTGGTGCCCTCATCTCAGGCGGCCGTTCTCGCCGGTCTCGGCTCTTGGCTGCCTCCGCGCGTGGTGGGCAACGAGGAGATCGCCCAGCGGCTCGACACCTCCGATGAGTGGATCCGCTCGCGGACCGGCATCGCCGAACGCCGGGTCGTCGACCCCGGGATGTCCACTGTGGACCTCGCGGTCGAGGCGGGGCGCCGGGCGCTGGCCTCGGCGGGGGAGGGCGGCGCGGACGCGGTCGTGCTCGCGACGTCCACGGCCGATCAGCTGTGCCCGGCCAGCGCGCCGCAGGTCGCGACCGAACTCGGGCTGAACGGCGTCGCCGCCTTCGACGTCAACGCCGTGTGCAGCGGGTTCATCTACGGGCTCGCCACCGGCGCCGGGCTGATCGCCGCCGGCATCGCGCGGCGGGTGCTGGTGATCGGCGCCGACGTCTTCACCTCGCTCGTCGACCCCGAAGACCGCGGCACGGTGCCGATCTTCGGCGACGGCGCGGGCGCCGTCCTGCTTCGCGCGGGTGACGCCGACGAGCTCGGCGCCCTCGGCCCGTTCGACCTGCACAGCGAAGGCGAGCTCGCGGAGCTGCTCTGGGTCGAAGCGGGTGGCGCGAAGAACCGCCGCTCCGACGATCCGAGCGACCACTATCTGGTGATGCGGGGACAGACCGTCTTCCGGCACGCCTGTGCCCGGATGGCCGAATCGGCGCGCGCCGTGCTGGCGTCCGCCGGCTGGGCGGTCGGCGACATCGACCGGTTCATCGGGCACCAGGCCAACATCCGCATCCTGCAGACCTGCGCGAAGCAGCTCGGGCTCGCGGACGACGTGATGTACTCGAACATCGAGAAGGTGGGCAACACGAGCGCCGCGTCGATCCCGATCGCGCTGGCCGACGCCGCCAAGGAAGGCGCGCTCCAGCCGGGGCACCGCGTCGTCATGGGGGCCTTCGGCGCCGGGCTCACCTGGGGCTCGACACTGCTGCGCTGGCCGGACGTCATTCCGGGCTGAGCGCGCTCGCTTCCCACGCGTGCGTCGGTTCCCGGCGCCCGCGCAGTTCGAGTTCCGCGTACGGCTCCCAGTGCGAGCGCTCGCTTTCCAACGCGGCCTTGAGCACCGCCTCGCTCGCCAGGATCCGGCCGTCGGCGGATTTCGCGTACTCGGTCAGGCGCGCGGCCTCGTTCACGGCGTCGCCGATGACGGTGTACTCGAACCGGCTGCTGGTCCCCAGCTGACCGGCGAAGACCCGCCCGCTCGCGACGCCGATGCCGAGGTCCAGCTCGCCCGTCTCCTGGACGGCGTCCCGGATCGCGCGCGCGGCCGAAAGCGCCGCCGTCGGCGCGTCCGCGAGCCGCGTCGGGGCGCCGAAGACGCAGAGCGCGGCGTCACCCTGGAACTTGTTGACCAGCCCGCCCCGCGCGCCGACCGCGTTCACCACGCTGGTGAAGAACCGGTTGAGCATCTTGACCAGGTCTTCCGGCGGGGTGCGGCTCGCCAAGGCCGTCGAATCGACGACGTCGACGAACAAGGCCGTCACCTCGCGCACGTCACCCGAGAGGGAGGCGCCGTACTCGAGCGCGTGCCGCGCGACCTCGTCCCCGACATGCCTGCCGAACAGGTCCCGCATCCGCTCCTGCTCGCGGAGCCCGGCGGCCAGGTCGTTGACCGAGGACTGCAGCAGGCCGATCTCGCTGGAGTCGTCGACGTCGACCACGATCTCCTTGTTGCCGCGCGCGATCTCGTCGAGCGCCACCCGCAGCCGGTGCAGCGGCGTCGCGACGGCCTTCGCGAGCAGCACCGTCCCGATCGCGCCGACGCCCAGCCCGATCGCCGAAAGCATGATCAGGCTCGCGACGTGGTCACCCTGGCCGAGGTCCGGCGGGGCGGCCACCAGCAGCACGCCCAGGAACGGCACCCCGCTCGCCAGCGCCCAGGTGACGACCACCCTGGTCCGCACGGTGACCCGGAGCGTCCCCTTCGGCGGGGTCACCTTGAGCGCGATCGTCATCACCGGACGGGCGACCCATTCCGCGGCGAGATAGGTGAGGCCGACCGTGGTCAGCCCGCCGAGCCCGATGACCAGCGCCATCCCGAGCGCGTCCAGCCAGGACCCGAGCACCCGCGCGAGCGCGCCGAGCACGATCGTGCCGATCAGCCACAGCGTCCCGCTCACGATCCCCATGTCGACCGGAAGCCGCAGCGCCCGCTCGGCCTCGGCCCTCGTCGGCGGCCGGCCGAAGACGAACCAGACCGCCGTGCGCCGCTGGAGCCACGCCGTCCACGCGGTACCGACCACCAGCGACAGCGCCACGATGCCGGCCGCGGTGACCCCGAGGATCCAGCCGCGGTCGCCGACCTCGCTCGGCAGTCCCTGCAACAGCAGTAGTAATGCCACGACACCGGCACCGCACACACTGGACCCGACGCCGAGCGCGGCGAACCCCAGACTGGTCCTGAGCACCAGCCGGAACCGGCTCGACATCGTCTTCCCGCGCACCCGGTGATCGTATGACCTCCGGCGGAAAACGGTTCGCCAGTTCTCGCGTGCGCTGGCTACCGTGCCGGTATGGAACCGCTGGGCCAGGACGCGATCAGGGCGTCCTTCGTGAACTGCACGCGTGGCGAGGCCAAAGGGGTCACGCTGCCCGCCCGGCCCGAGGAAATCCCTTGGGAGAACAGGGAATTCCTCGGCTGGCGTGATCCGAAGGCCGTCTCCCGGGCGTATCTCGTGCTGCCGTACGACGGGGAAACCGTCGGACTGTCCCTTCGCGCCGCGCCCCGGCCGAAGGGCCGTGTCCTGCTGAGCAACATGTGCGGCCTGTGCACCACGACACATCCGCTGTCCGACATCGCGCTGTTCTCCGGCCGCCGCGCCGGGAAGCTCGGGCGCGAAGGGAACACGCTCGGCATCTACGCGTGCGCGAATCTCGCGTGCAGCCAGTACATCCGAGGCGAGTTGAAGTCGGACGTGCCGCAGCCGTTCGAGTCACTGACACTGGAGGAACGGGTGTCCCGGCTGGAGGACAAGCTGCACCGGTTCGTCGAGCGGATACTCGAGTCACGCTGACCGACGGGCCGCCGGGTGCCGCCGCTTTGCCTCCCGAGTGTCGGCGTAACTCGCGTGATCAGAGACGTAACTCGCGTGATCAGAGACGTAACTCGCGTGATCAGAGACGGATCGCCTCCCAGCACGCGAGTTACGTGCTCAATCACGCGAGTTACGTGCTCAATCACGTGAGTCACGTCCCCCGCATGCGTTGCGAAAGCCACTTTCGCAACCTTCAACGTTGCGAAAGTGGCTTTCGCAACACCCGGAATCCGAACCGCACCGTCCCTCAGAACCGGAACCGCAGGATCCGTCCCATCTTCTTGAACGCCGGGAACAGTCCCGCGATCCACAACTGCGCCCGCATCGACCCGGAAATCCGCTCCTTCACCTCGGGCGTCGCGTAATCCGTCGAGTCGAGCCCGGAAATCAGCGTCAGCCCGAGCCGCTCCAGTTCGGAGATCTCGTCGATGCCCCAGTACAGCGTCGCCTTGGCCTTGCGGACCACGGGATTCAGTTTCTGCAGTTTGATCCCGAGCCTGCTGAAGATGTCGAAGACCATTTCGCCGCCCTGGGGGAAATGCGCGATCAGCCGCCGCAGCAATTCCTCGCCTTCGGACGGGCGCAGGTACATCGTCAGCCCCTCCGCGATCACCAGACCGGGTTTGTCCGACGGGATCTCGTCGATCCAGGCGAAGTCCGTCACGGACGAGCCGATGGTCCGGTAGCCGTCCCGCTCGGGGTAGATCCGGGCGCGCAGGTCGACGACCTCGGGATAGTCGACGTCGAACCAGCGCACCGAGGGCGGCGGGTCGACGCGGTACACGCGGCTGTCCATGCCGCAGCCGAGTTGGACGACGGTCGCGTCCGGATGTTTCCGGAGGAACTCCGAGGCCCAGTCGTCCATCGGCTTGGCCCGCATCGCGACCGTCAAGCCCATGTCGGCGGTGACGCCCAACGAGCCGAAGTCGTAGTCGATCTGCTTGACGGCCTCGTCTGCGGCCTTGTCGCCGAGGATCGGCCGGTCGCCGCGGGCATCGAGCGCCCGGCCGTACAGCGTGGCCAGCATCGTCGCCTTCTCTTCGGTGAACCGGACCTTCTCCATCGCACACCCCCGTCAGAAGTTTCACAAACTTCTGAAAATTCTACTCGCGGGGAGCCGGTCACGCCATCAGGGAAACGTCAATCCCTGGCCGTGTAGTCGTGGACGTAGGTCTTGGCGTCGAGCAGATGCCGCAGGGTGATCTCCCGCGCGGCCGCCGCGTCCGACCGGCGGATCGCTTCGAGGATCGCGCGATGCTCGTCGACGGCCTTCCGGATCTGCCCCGGAAGCCGGAGTGCCGCGCGCCGCTCCTCGCCGACCAGCGAGAGCACCGAACGCAGCAGATCGGTGACGTCGTCGTTGCCGGCGTTGCCCGCGATCACCCGGTGGAATTCGGCGTCGGCCGCGATCACGCGCAGCATGTCGCCGTCGGCCGCGGCCTGGTCCATCTCGTCGACGGTGCTTTCGAGCCGGGCGAGCACCCGCGGCGTGTGGTCGAGCGCGAGCCGCTCGGCCAGCGTCGGCTCGACGGTGGTGCGCAGGTCGAACAGCTTCTCGACCAGTTGCTCGTGCTCGGAGAACCAGCCGCGCAGCGGTTGTTCGTCGATCTTCTCGCGGACATACGTGCCCGAACCCGGCCGCACCTGCACGTAGCCGATGGAATCCAGCACCCGCAACGCCTGCCGCAGCGAACCGCGGCTGATCCCGAGCTGTTCGCAGAGCGTCCGTTCGGCGGGCAGCCTCGACCCGGCGGGGAGCCTGCCCGAATCGATCATCGTGCGCAGATGATCGACGGTCGCACTCCACACCTGTTCGCGCTCGTCGTCGGCCACGGCGTCATCCTCGCAGGTTCGGCCGCTCGCCCGGGACTGTCGGTGGCCGATGCCATCATCGAACGATGACTGGGGTGGCAGGGTTGATCAAGGCATGGGTGCACGGCTGGGCGCTCTCCCGCGGCGTCGGGATCCCGGTGGCCGAACCGGACGGCTACCGGCTCGACGTCGGGCGTCCCGGGCATCGCGTGCGATATGTGCTGGCGGACGCCGGTTCGGCCGGGCGCCGGGCCCGTTCGCTGACCGAGCCGGGCACGTGGCTCAAGGTGAGCGGCTCGCGGGACGAGGTGGCGAAGACGGTGCCGCCGGAGTGGGAGGTCGGCCCGCCGGAGTACCTGATGAGCGCCGAGCTCGCGCTGCGGCCGGTCATGGCCGCGCCCGAGCCGTACCGGGCGGAGCTGGTCGGCGACGGCGTGGTCACCGACGTGGTGGTGCGCGCGCCCGACGGTTCGCGCGCCGCGACCGGCCGGGTCGCGATCGCCGGTGGCACGGCGGTGATCGACCAGGTCGTGACGGAGCCCGAGCACCAGCGGCGAGGGCTGGGCAGATTCGTCATGCGCCGGCTCGACGAGGTGGCGGTCGCGGCCGGGGCGGAGCGTGCCGTCCTGGTCGCGACGGAAGAAGGACGGGCGCTGTACCTCGCGCTCGGCTGGACGGTCGCCGCGGAGATCACCGCGGCCCATCTGCCGGAGGAGAACGGCCGGTCGCGATCGAGGACCCGGCCGGACACGGCCCGCTAGGCAACGAGTTCTGCGTCTTCCCCCCGAACGAGACATAACGGGCTCGTTGCATGTTCGACTAGACACATCCACAGCGCGAAAGGAGGTAACGGTGCTTAGGGTGCGGACGTGAGTGCTTTATGACGTGGTGGCACGCGGTCGTGATCTTCGTCGCGGGGCTCTGGGCGGGCACCATCAACACGGTCGTCGGTTCGGGCACCCTGGTGACCTTCCCGGTCCTGGTCGCGCTCGGCTACTCGCCGCTGACGGCGACGACGTCCAACGCGATCGGCCTCGCCCCCGGCACGGTCAGCGGGGCGATCGGCTACCGCGAGGAGCTCAAGGGGTACTGGCCCCAGGTCGCCAAGCTCGCCGTGGCGTCGTTCTTCGGCGCGATCTGCGGGACGATCCTGTTGCTCTCGCTGCCGAAGGACGCTTTCGAGACCGTCGTGCCCGCGCTGGTCGGGCTCGCGGTGGTGCTGGTGATCGTCCAGCCGCGCGTGGCCGCCTGGGTGGCGAAGCGCCGCGAGGAGAACGGGACGGTCCACAAGATCGGGCCGCTCCTGCTGTTCCTGATCTTCCTGATCGGCATCTACGGCGGATACTTCACGGCCGCGCAGGGCGTGATGATGATGGCCGTGATGGGGATGCTGATGTCGGAGTCGCTGCAACGGCTCAACGGCGTCAAGAACGCGCTCTCCGCGGTCGTGAACATCGTCGCCGGCGCGATCTACGCCTTCATCGCGCCGGTCAGCTGGCCCGTGGTCGCGCTGCTCGCGGTCGGGTCCACGATCGGCGGCCAGATCGGCGCGAAGATCGGCCGCAAGCTCTCGCCGAAGGTGCTGCGCGGTGTGATCGTCGTGATCGGCCTCGCCGCGATGGTGCAGCTGCTCCTCAAATAGCAAACGGCCCGCACTCCGTCCACGAAGTGCGGGCCGCCGCGAAGCCTTGTCAGCGCGGGAAATCCCCGGCCGCTTCGAGGAAGAGGTCGTTCTCCTCGGGCGTCCCGATGGTCACTCGCGCGCCTTCGCCCGCGAAGGGACGCACGATCAGCTTGCGCTCGAGTGCGTGCTCCGCGAACTCGGTCGTCCGCTCGCCCAGCGGCAGCCAGACGAAGTTCGCCTGCGTCTCCGGGACCTCGTAACCCTTGGCCACCAAGGCATCCCGGACGCGGGTGCGTTCCGAGACGATCTCCTTGCAGCGTTCCAGCAGTTCGCCGGCCGCGTCGAGGGAGGCGATGGCCGCCGCCTGGGCGATCATGTTGACCGAGAACGCGACGTAGACCTGCTTCAGCGCGACGGTGATCGCTTCCGGCGCCACGGCGTAACCCACGCGAAGGCCGGCGAGGCCGTACGCCTTCGAGAATGTCCGAAGCACGGCGACGTTGTCCCTGCCACGCGCCAGCTCGACGCCGTCCGGCACCTCGGCGTCGGTCACGAACTCCTTGTACGCCTCGTCGAGCACGACGAGCACGCCCGACGGCACGGCGTCGAGGAAGCGCTCCAGTTCCGCGCGCCGCACGACGGTCCCGGTCGGGTTGTTGGGGTTGCACACGAAGACCAGCCGCGTCTTGGGCGTGATCGCGGCGAGCATCGCCTTTAAATCCAACCCATGTCCAACTGTCAGCGGCACCTTCACGCTGACGGCGTTCGCCACCTGCGTGACGATCGGGTACGCCTCGAACGAACGCCACGGGAAGACGACCTCATCGCCCGGTCCGCACAGAGCCTGGATCATCTGCTGGCAAAGGGAAACCGAACCGCAGCCGACGGCGATCCGCTCGACCGGCTCGTCCAGTTCGCGGGCCAGCCGCTCGACGAGCCCGGAAGCCGTGATGTCCGGATACCGGTTGATGCCCTGCGCCGTCTCGGCTATGGCCTGCGCCACACTCGGCAGCGGCCCGCCGGGCACCTCATTGCTCGCCAGCTTGATCGCGCCCTGGATTGTCCGGCCAGGGACGTACTTCGGCAACGATTCGAGATCCGCACGCGGCGAAACAGGGGACATCTTCGGCGCTCCTACGTCTGGGGGACGGCTCCGACACCGTATCCTCCCGCGCGAAGGCAAGCTCCGAATATTTACCTAAGAGTGGTCTGATGGAGGAATGACCCTCACGACCACCGTGGAACACCAGCACGCCGACGGCCACACGCTGCGCCTGACCTTCGCCGAACCGGACGGTGTCGTCCGTGGCGGGCTCGTGGTGCTGCATGGGGAGGCCGAAGAGGTCGAAGAGGGTCTGGACCTGCTGCTGGCCGGGCTCGCCGGCGAAGGCTGGCTCACCGTCACCCCGCATCTCGACCGCGACGACCTCACGCAACAGGATCTGCTCGAAGCCACCGACGCGACGCTCTCGTGGCTCGGCGAGCGCGGTATCCAGGCGGATCTCGTCGGTGTCGTCGGTTTCGACCTCGGCGGGACCGCCGCGCTGGTCGTGGCGTCGAACCGCAGGCTGGGCGCGGCGGTGAGCGTCGGCGGGCAGGGCGTCACCGGGCTGCCGGTGCTCGTCGAGATCGCCGGACGGCTCACCAGCCCGTGGCTCGGCATGTACGGCGACGCGGGTGACGAGGCCGGAGGCGCCGAGGTCGAACAGCTGCGTGACGCGGCGGCGACGGCGGACGTCGCGACGAACGTCGTCCACTACCCGGGCGCCAACCACCGCTTCGACGCCGACCCGGACGCGGCCGCGGAGGCCTGGCAGCGCACGTTGAATTGGTTCGACGCCCACCTGCGCTGACGCCATTCGCGCTAGCATTCCCCTGAGATGTGACAGGGGAGGGTCGAATGGCACAGTCACCCAAGGTACCTGCGACGCCACAAGCCGCGTTCGGAGCTTCGGCTCCGGCGCTGGCTCCGGTGGCGGGTCAGATCCGGGATGCCAAGACCGATGCCAAGAAGGGGACCGTCAAGGTCTCCGAGGACGCCGCCAAGAAGCTCGTCGACGCGCTGCTGAAAGCACGCCATGAGCTCAACGCGCTGATCAAGGACTCGACGGAGTTCAACGCGCCCTTGAAGCTGGGCGACAACTTCGTCGGCCACACCATGAGCGAACGCTTCCAGGGCGCCGCGAACAAGGGGACCGAAGCGGCCGTACCCGTTCTCAAGGACTTCGCCGTGGTGCTCAAGGACTTCCAGCTCACCGTGATGGCGGCGCGGAAGATGTACGTCGCCGCCGACGAGGAAGGCCAGGAGCAGCTCGAACGGGTCGCCCGCCGGTTCGACATGGAGGACATCGTCGAGCACGAGCGGAAGGACGAGCACTGATGCGCAGCCTTCCCATGCCGTGGCCGCCGCGGGAGCCCGAACCGCGGCCAGGCCCCGAACACCTCAACGCCGACATCGACTGGATGAGCTACTCGCATCGAGAGCTCTACGAGATGGTCCACAACGAGCTGGACCTCGCGAGCGCGGAAGCCGTCGCCGCGCAGTGGACGAAGATCAGCGCGTTCCTCGACAGGGTCGGGTCCGAGCTCAGGGCGGCGCTCGTCGCCACCGCCGACGGCTGGACGGGTGAGGGCGCGGACAGGGCCCGTGACGCCGCGATCAAGCTCGTCGACTGGGCGGGCGACACGGGCTGGCGCGCGGAGAACGTCGCGAACTGCGTGCGCCGCCAGGCGGACATCGCCGACACCGCGCGGCGCACGATGCCCGAGCCGCCGGGGCACGCGCCGCGGCCCAAGATGCCGGAGCCGCCGAAACGCCGTCCGATCCCGGTCTCCGACGATTCGACGCAGGCGATGTCGGCGTCGGCGCCGTCCGGATCCGGCTTCGCCGAGGCGGGACGGATCGTCGCCGAACCCACCGACGAGAGTTCGCAGGATCTGCACCGGCAGGCGGCCGACGTGATGACGCGGATGCAGCGGAGCTCCGGCGAGGTCTACGAGAACGTTCCGACCTTCACCTCGTACGGCAAGCAGCCGAATATCCTCAAGACGCCCGAAGAGCCGGAACCGAAGCCGAAACCCGAACCGACGCCGGAACCGGTGCCGCCGCCGGACGACTCCACGCGCAGCAGTGGCGCCGACGACGCCGCCCCGATCCAGGTCCGGGAGCCTGTCGAGACGCCGCGCGCGCCCGGCGCGAGCAGCGGGGCCTACGTGCCGCCGCCGTCGCCCGGGTCCTCCGGGGGAACCCACGAACAGCTCGGACGGGGCAGCCAATCCGGTGCCGGCGGTTTCGGGCCGTCAGGACAGCCCGGTCAGCCTGCCGGGACGAGGGCCGCGGCCGCGGGCATGGGCGGCTTCGGCGGGATGCCGATGGGGATGGCGCCCTCGCAAGGACGGCAGGGCGAAGAGGACCATAAGGCGCCGGACTACCTCGTCGAGGATTCCGACATCTGGGGCCTCAGCGGGCACGTGACCCCGCCGGTCATCGGCGAAGACCCGAGGAGCGGTCGCTGATGGACTGGATCCGGTTGCACATCGGCGAACTGTTCCTGCTCTGGTCCGCGCACGGACGCGACGAACTGCCCGCGGTCCTCGAGGTCCCGCACGTCGGCCGGACACCGGAGTTCCGCGCGGAACTGGTGGCCACGGCGAACGGGGCGCTCTCGGAACGCGGTCTCGGCACGGTGGAGGCACCCTCGCCCGAGCTGGTCGGGCTGCTGCACACCGTCGCGAACAGCGAACTGACGCTCGACCTGCGGCTCGACGGCGATCCGGCGTACCGGGCCGTCGGCTGCGTGTCCGATCGCGGCGCGGTCGCGATCGGCGTCTCGGGTACCGATGTCGAGCTGTCGGCTCTGCGGGAGCCGCTCGTCGCCGCGACCTTGCTGCAGGCGTTGCCGCCGTGCGACCAGGGGCGGGGCCTCTCGGTCAATCTGCGCGTCGACGACTACACGGCCGCGTGCGAGGCGGGGGAGCGTGGCGGGCAGCCGGCGTTCTCCGACGTTCTTCGTGACGCCGGGCTGCGTGAACCCGAGGTCATCGTGATGGTGCGGATCGCGACACAGCGGATCGGCAGCGGACGGCTCGGCGCGACCAGGAAGTCGTGGGAGGGCCGCTGGGTGCGCGGCGAGGGCACGTTGACCTGGGTGGACACCCCCGACGGCCGCTACGGGCTTCGTCGCGACCGAGGGTGGCTGACCATCACCCCGCTCGACGCGGCGCGGCTCAAGACGATGGCGTACGAGCTGTTCACGGGGGCTCGCCAGTTCGGTTAACGAGGGTTAACATCGCGGGGTGACGCACACCGCCGACGCCCCAGAAGTGCTCTGGCGCCCTGAGCCGAGCCGCCTGTCCGACACCAAGATCGACGCGTTCCGCCAGTGGCTGCGCACCGAACGCGGCGTGGAAGTCGACGACTACAACACGCTGTGGGAGTTCTCCGTCCAGCGCGGACCGGAGTTCTGGTCCGCCGTCGCCGATTTCCTCGGCGTGCGCTGGCACGACGAGCCAGGCGAGGTGCTCACCGGCGAGATGCCGAACGCGCGATGGTTCGAAGGCGGCACGCTGAACTACGCCGAGCACTCGCTCATGCCCGGTGTCGCGGGCGCCGCGAAGGCCGACGACGAGGTCGCCGTGATCTTCCATCGCGAAGACGGCCTCTCGTCGCAGCTGACCTTCGGCGCCCTGCGGTCCGCCGTCGCCTCCGCGCGGGAAGGGCTGCGGAAGCTGGGCGTGTCCAAAGGGGACAGGGTCGTCGCGCTGGCGCCGAACTGCCCGCAGACGCTGATCGCCTTCCTCGCCACCGCGAGCCTCGGCGCGATCTGGTCGTCGTGCTCGCCGGACTTCGGCGTCCGCGCGATCACCGACCGGTTCGCGCAGATCGAGCCGAAGGTGCTGATCGCCGTCAACGGTTACGTCTACAATGGACGGTGGTTCGACAGCCGGTCGACGGTGAACTCCCTGCGCGACGAGATCTCCACGCTCGAAGCCACGGTGCTCGTCGACTACGCGGGCGGCCGCCTCGACGGCACTCTCGACTGGGACACGCTGCTCGCCGACAACGCCGGCGCGGAACTGGCCTTCGAACCCGTCGAATTCGGTCACCCGCTGTGGGTTCTGTACTCCTCCGGGACCACCGGCCTGCCGAAGGGCATCGTCCACGGCCACGGCGGCATCACCCTCGAACACCTCAAAGCCCTTGCCCTGCAAAGCGACCTCGGCCCGGGTGATCGGTTCTTCTGGTTCACCACCACCGGCTGGATGATGTGGAACTTCCTCATCTCCGGCCTGCTGACCGGAACCACGATCGTGCTCTTCGACGGCAGCCCGGGACATCCGGACCTGAACGTGTTGTGGCACTTGGCCGAACAGCACCGCGTCACCTACTTCGGCACGTCGGCGCCGTACATCCAGAGCTGCCTGAAGGCCGGCATCAAACCGGCCGAACGCTACGACCTCACCGCGTTGCGCGCCTTGGGGTCCACCGGCGCGCCGCTGAGCGTCGAGGGCTTCCGGTGGATCGTCGACGAGGTCGGCAAACGCGTCCAGATCTGCTCGGTCTCCGGCGGCACGGACCTGTGCGCGGCGTTCGTCGCCTGCGCCCCGGACGTCCCGGTCTGGCTGGGCGAGCTTTCCGTCCGCGCGCTCGGCGCCGCGGTCGCCGCGTTCGACGAGCAGGGGAAGCCCGTCGTGGAGACGGTCGGCGAACTGGTGATCACCGAGCCGATGCCGTCGATGCCGGTGTTCTTCTGGAACGACCCGGACGGCTCACGGCTGCGCGAGGCGTACTTCGAGATGTACCCCGGGATCTGGCGGCACGGCGACTGGATCCGGATCACCGGCCGCGGCTCCGCGGTCATCTACGGGCGCAGCGATTCGACACTGAACCGCGGCGGCGTCCGGATGGGCACGGCCGAGTTCTACCGCGTCGTCGAGTCGTTCGACCAGGTCGCGGATTCGCTGGTGATCGACACGTCGGCGGCGGGCAACGAGGACGGGCAGCTGCTGTGCTTCCTCGTGCTGGCCGAGGGCGCGTCACTCGACGAGGTCGAGCCCGCCCTGCGCAAGGAACTGCGCGGGGCCCTCTCGCCGCGGCACGTGCCCGACCGGTTCGTCCAGGTGAGCGAAGTACCCCGGACGCTCAACGGCAAGAAATGCGAGGTTCCGGTCAAGAAGATCCTTTCGGGGGTTTCACCTGACCGCGCCGTCAGCCGGGATGCCCTGCTGAACCCCGACGCCCTTGTACCGTTCGTGGAGCTGGCAAGGAGTTAACGGGAGCGGGATTTGGCGGGTGCTTGGCGGGTGGCGGGTGCCACCTCGGTGGCGGTGATCACCTGGGTGACGCGACTGGCCGGACTGCTGGCCCTGGTCTCGGTGCTGGTCCCGGCCGGGCGGCGCACCCTGCGTGGACGCGTCGCCGAATGGCTGGAGCTGCCGCACGAGGCCACGGTCGGCGCGGCGACGGTCGCACTGGTGACCGGGGTGCTGCTGATCCTGCTCGCCACCGGACTCAACCGGCGCAAGCGCCGGGCCTGGCAGCTGGCGGTCGCCGCCGCCGCGCTGCTGACCGTGTCGCACCTCGGGCTGCGGCACGCCCTCGGCGCCGGGCTCGTGTCGCTCGCGTTGCTGATCGCCCTGATCGCGACGCGGCGGCACTTCATCGCGCTCCCCGATCCGGTGACCGGCCGATGGCGCGCGATCCGGGTCTTCCTGCAGCTGACGGCGGCCGGCGTCGCGATCAACTTCGCGCTGCTTTCGGTCGCGCCCGTCGCCGCGAGTGCCGCCGACCGCCTGGCGCAGTCGCTGCTGGCCCTGATCGGCGTGAGCGGTCCGGTGGTGTTCCCCGCGCTGTGGCTGGAGGACCTGTCGGCCGCCGTCGGCCTGCTGTTCGGCATCGGCGCGGTCCTGCTGGCGGCGTACTTCCTGCTCCGCTCGGCCGAACCCGCGCCGGAGCTGACCGACGACGAGGTCGAGCGGCTCAGGGCGCTGCTGGGTGAGCGGGACTCGCTGGGCTACTTCGCGCTGCGCCGGGACAAGTTCGTGGTCTTCTCGAAGTCGGGGAAGGCCGCGGTGACCTATCGCGTGATCGCCGGTGTCGCGCTGTGCTCGGCGGACCCCCTCGGTGACCCGGAAGCGTGGCCCGGCGCGATCGAGGAGTACCTGGACGTCTGCCGCCGGTACGCCTGGACCCCGGCGGCCATGGGCTGCTCGGAACTGGGCGCGACCGTCTGGGCCCGCTTCGGGCTGGAGGTGCTGGAGATCGGCGACGAGGCCGTCGTGGATACGGAGACCTTCACCCTCGAAGGCCGCGTCATGCGCGGAGTCCGCCAAGCCGTCTCACGCACGAAGCGCGCCGGCTACACCGTCCGCGTCCGCAAGGCCGAAGACCTGCCTCCCGCGGAACTCGACGAACTCCGCACCCTCGCCGCCACCTGGCGCGGCACCGACACCGAACGCGGCTTCTCGATGGCCCTCGGCCGTATGGGCGATCCAGGCTCGGTCCTGGTGACCGCGGAACACGACGGCCGGGTGCGCGGCCTCCTCCAGTTCGTTCCGTGGGGCGAGAAGGGCCTCTCGCTGGACGTCATGCGCCGCGACCGGACCGCCGACAACGGCGTCAACGAACTGATGATCTCCGAACTCCTCCTCACGACCCCCGCGCGGCACGTGTCCCTGAACTTCGCCGCCTTCCGCGCGGTGCTGGAGCAAGGCCAACGCATCGGCGCCGGCCCCGTCGCCCGCCTGTCCGCCCGGACATTGCGATTCTTCTCACGCTGGATCCAGATCGAGACCCTCTACCGCTTCAACGCGAAGTTCCAGCCCCGCTGGGTCCCGCGCTACCTGGCCTACCCCGCGGCCCGCGACCTACCCCGAGTCGGCGTCGCCGTCTTCGAAGCCGAAGGCCTCGGCGGCCGACCATCCGGCCTGCTCAGAGCCCTGCAACGCGTCTAAGGGGGGCCCCTTCCAAGGGTGTCCACGGGGTGTGTAACCTATTTGAGCAGTGGTCGTTGGGCCTGGGAGGCTTCGCCTAGTCTGGTCTATGGCGCCGCACTGCTAATGCGGTTGGGGGTAACCCCCCCTCCCGGGTTCAAATCCCGGAGCCTCCGCTGGTGCCTGTTCCGGCAGGTGCTAGATTGATAACTGAACAAGCGCCCGTAGCTCAGCTGGATAGAGCATCTGACTACGGATCAGAAGGTCAGGGGTTCGAATCCCTTCGGGCGCACGTCTGGTTGAGACAGCACTAAGGCCCTCCCGTTCGCGGGAGGGCCTTTTTGTCTGTCCTGTATGGATCTCGGGCGTCGCCTAGGTAGGAGTCAAGGCTGTGTGCATCGAGGTACCGACTGTCTGTAGTGACTCCAACCGAGTAGCAGCGACTGGATATCTATGGCGACCGCTCGTCTGGTGAGACCGCGGCTACTTATGGGACGGGATCGACGGGCCGTCGTCCAGGACCCGCGAAGGCGACGTGTGCCCGCCTTAAGCTGCGCTGCGGCGTGGCTCGCTTACCCCTGAGGGGTCGCTTCCAGTCGGCGTCGCACGTAGGCTAAATCTAGTGAGCAATGCTTTGCGATCAGCTCGTGGTGACGTCGTTGCCCTTCCTCGACCGTTGCGTCATCGGTCACGTAGACAACCACTAGTGGCCTAGTTGGCGCTGTCACAGCCTCGTTGACGGCGGCCCAGAGCAGGTCTCTGAAGGTGCGTGGCCGGCCCCAGCAGACATAGCGCTCTTGTACGCCGTCAGTGACCACGCAATGCATCGGCTTCTCTCGAATGGAGTTGGGCTTGATCGCCCACTTTTCGCCGAGAATCTCTGTGATGAACTCATTGGCGGGCGAAAGCCTCTTTGTAGCGTATGCGGCGTACGAGCCGAAATTTTCTAGGGCTCGGGCGTACTCCTTTAGCGGGCCGTCCTTAAGCCACACTCGCATGCCCTCAGCCGTGTAGTAGTCCGCCAACTCACCTCCAATCGATTCATCCTCTACCCAGCGGGTGTAGTAAGCGGTTCGTTCGCGTGTCGAAACCCCCTCCCAGTCCAGTGATCCCACTTGTCGGTAGAGCTCACGAATGACAGCTTCCCTAATCTCCTTAGGAACTGCGATCGCAGGCATGATTCCCCTCGCTTCAGGAATTGCTGCTCATATAACGACCAAGTGTTGCGACGACTCGGTCCGCGACCGTAGTCGGGTCTTCGTGCTCCCAGCACCGAATCACTGTCCACCCTTCATCGGCGAGCAACTGATTGGTTTCGGTATCGCGTTGTATGTTGGCGGAGATCTTCCTTCGCCAGAACTCCGAATTCTTTCTCGCTGGTCGATGGTGTTTCTCGCAACCATGCCAGAAACAACCGTCAACGAAGATCGCTAGGCGTTCCTTGGTGAACACGATGTCAGCGGTACGCCGGAGACCAGGTAGCGGTCGCGCGGACACTCGGTACCGCAAGCCTCGGGCATGCAGTTCTGAGCGCAGCTGAAGTTCTGGAGTCGTGTCCCTTCCTCGATTCCCTCGCATCGAGGCTCTTACCTCGGGGGAGGAGGCCCACGACTCGTTGGGAAGCACCTCGTCCTTTACCAACCCTAGCGAACGAGCCTTCGCCCATCCTTCGGCGAGATTCGCTGAGCGCGTTGAGTGCTCCACCACGCTAAGAGACCTTGAAACAGTGCGGCCATTGTCTCGCCACCTTAGGTGTGCGCGAATGACTCCCGTCGTGATCGACACCTTGAGTATGACGGAACCACGAGTGGTCCGTCCGGCTTCCAGGCGCACAGCCCGCAGATGTCGCCCGCCTGCGGCCTTGTCTTGCTCGGCCTCGGCCATCGCTCTTGACTGGCCGCGTTTGGCCTTCCAAGCGCGAGCGGGCGGTTCGATCACGATCGCGTCTGGACGTCGTCGAGTACTGTCGCCACAGCCTTCGCGAACACCTGGCCCAGCAATACCGGGACAGCGTTACCGAGTTGCCGCATCTGCTCGCCGCGCGGACCACGTAGCTTCCAGTCATCGGGGAAGGTCATGACTCTGGCCGTCTCCCGAACTGTCATGTATCGGTGTCGGTACTCGCGTGGCTTTCTAGTTCCTTTGACCGGTGTGTCGGTCAGCATCACGGATTCACCGCCCGGAACGCCGTGTACTCCTGCCTTTACGGTCTTCGCGGGACGATCGAGGACGTTGGGAGTGTGACCAGCGTAGATACGAGCATCAGGCCAGCCAATGTGCTCTTTTGGCATATTATCGTACTGTTTCCGATCGAGCTTGCTCCAAGGTACGTCGGGAAGAGGGGAGGAGAATTCATCTCCGGCTAACGCATCTCGAAGAGTTCGCCAAGGCATCAAGTCTGGCGCTGCCTCGTCGAAGGGGAGCGTGGCTTGTACCTCACTCATGACGTGCTCGATTACGTGTGATGGAATCTTTGCCCGGCCTTGGACGCTGTTGTGACGATCCCAGTATTCGCCGGAAGCTATCGTTGTAAGGAGCGCCGACTTTGAGTGGGTCGGTTTGGTCGCCCTTTTCAACAATTCGACGTCGATGTCGAGATCGCCGCGGAACCCAACGATAATGACGCGGTTTCGGATCTGCGGCACCCCGTAATCCGCAGCATTCACCGGAAATGTAAAGACTTGGTACCGCTCGGCGGAGTTAGTGCCTTGACGTTGTTCCTTGTCGCGAAGGATAGCGTCGTGCTGAAGCCAGCTGGCGTCAGGGTCGCGCTCCTCGAAAGGGAACATTAGCTCCCTGACAATGTAGTCGAAGTACGGTTTGAACGATGGGCGCAGAAGGCCTCGAACGTTCTCGCATATGAAGGCCTTTGGTTTTATCTCGCGAATGGCACGGAACATCTCGGGGAACATGTTCCGCTTGTCTTCGTCACCTTTGGCGATCCCGCCGAGGCTGAAAGGTTGGCACGGCGGGCCACCCGCTAGGAGATCGACCGCACCTTCCAAATAGCCCATTTTGAGGTCGCGGATGTCTCCTCGAGCCAAGGGGACGTGGTCCCCGGGCTCGGGGATCCTCTCCTCTTCGCCTCGTGAGACGGCGCCGTTAGCTTCCAGAGTGTCGCACGCGTACTTGACATACTCGTTGAGGAGTAACGGCCGAAAACCCGAGCGATGGACGGCCATCGCCAGCCCGCCGCCGCCCGCGAACAGCTCCACCGACGTACGTTCTGATGGATTGGGTTCAGCCGACATGCGGGGAGCTTACCGTGCCGGGAGACATCGGCGTCACAAGGCGGAAGTGGTGTCCGCCTTGCGACGCCGACGTGAGAGTCCGATCAAGCGTCAACGATCGCGTACAGTGGCTTCTCAGGCACGACTACCTGGTATACCAAGGGGCGGTGATCGGCAGGAAGGGCGACATCCGGTAGCTGGAGCATGAGAGCCATCACCATCCGGGTGGGGTAGCCCTCCGTAGCAATCTCGCGGTTCAACTCGTCCTTCTTCATCACCGGGTAGAGGATCGCGCAGCCAGAAGTCGAGGTCCTCCGCGGAAGATGTTCGATCGCTCCACGGTGTGCGCTTTCAGAGTTGCCTCGGATGCTCTCGTCTGTACCCACGGTTCGGCCGTGGACAGTAAACTCGCCAACACCGCGGATGTTGACTCGCCTACCAGACTTCTGTTGCGGGAGCATGATGTCCCACCGGTCGATAACGTCCTCGGTGAGGCTTGCGATCCATGCTAGGTCCGCAGTGAATTTATCAAGAGTGGCCCACTCCAGTTTACGCAGGACGGAGACCATCTCTTGGTGAGAAACCTCGCCAAGGAACGCATCGAAGGTTCGCCCGTTGCCTGGTAGTGCAACTAAGTCTTTTGCGGTTTCAAGCACTGGAACGAAGGCATCGATGTTTCGATCGAGAGCGGCTTGATTAGTGAGCAACGGGTAACCCGAACTTGGTTCTTTCGTGCGAGTGCGGCGTTCCACAAGTTTGGCGTTGTACATCTTATTTGCCGCCGTGGGCCTGAGGCCATGACGTGCCACCAAAGGCGGTATATCGAGCGGAGTGAAAATCGGACGTCCGTCCACCATGGTGGCATACTGGCGCAGCTCACTCCGAAAATGCTCTTCATCTCGACAGGCCGCTTCAAACGCATCTCGGACGCCTGGAGTGATGAAGAGTCGAACGAGATCTCGATAGCCCTGCCGGAAGCCGAACCAGCGCCCCATTTGCATAAGCGCTTCGGCGTGGCCGACTCTGCGTGAATAGTAGGTGACGGTGAGTCCTTCTACTGTAAAACCGCGAGCGAGCTTATTGCCGCCGACTAGTACTCGCCAGACAGACCTCTTGTCGAAGTCTAGATCTTCTTGCTCGATATCTTTATCGCTGTTCACGACCAATACGGGATTTCCGTTCGGCGCGATTCTGCGGACGGCCTCGCCGAGAAATTGTGTGAGGTCTTCGAAGCTTGGGGGTATTGAATATCCAAGGTTGAGCGCCTTCGAAACTGGTGCGAAGTCATTTTCGAAGAGAGCTTGGAGTCTGCCGTGTGCCCGTCCGCTCAGGTATCCAGCTCCTCGCCATAGATCCTGGATGGTTTCCGCGCGCGACCGCTGACCGGCCTTCCGCATTGTTTCATGCACCAGCATCGTGTGGTGTTTGAATGATTCAGACCCGGTAGCTTCGCGATGCAGTTTGATCGCCGCTGTGATGACGAAAGAGTCCAAGGCCGCTTGAAGTTCGCTTTCGTCCTCGTCGTCTTTCTGGTCAAGCAGAAGTCGGAGGTGGGCCATCTCTCTTGAGTTGCGGAAATCGCGCTCGATGTCCGGATCTAGGTCAAGATCGTGGAAATCCTCGGCGCCCATATAGCCCAGTGGACGTTCCAGCGAGATGAGGTAGTCCTTTGGAAAGATATCCTTCGCGTCCGTGGGATCGACGAACACATTCGCAAATGGAGTTGCCGTATAGCCGATGTATTGTGCACGCGGCAGCATTTCGAGCAAAGTAGACAGGCGCTTATTGATTGTCGTTCGCTCTTTTTTATCCTCGTTCCATTTCCGCGGATCCGTCGTATTGACGGAAGCCTGATCGGATTCATCATCGATGATCAACGTGGGAATATTTTCAAGTCGATCGGCTGTATTCTTGAGGTCTTTCACTAGGTTGTTGAGCACGGTGGCGTTTTTCTTTACAATGATTAGCCGAGCGTCGCTGGTGAAGAGATTGTCCTGATGCCACAGTGGTTTGGTTCGATCTCGACGCTCGAACTCGAGTGCGGATCGTCCTTGTTGGAGGCGTCGGTAGTCGAACTGGCGGTTGGTCATCCGATGGATATCTGGCCTGCCGATCTCTGAAGGCCAAGCACCGTGCCGGACGAAGCGGTCAGCGACCCAGTCTTCGTCGTCTAGGTAGTCGATGAACTGGGCGGCGTCTGGGTCGCTTTCCTCGGTGCCGCGGAGGATGTTCTCACGGCCCACTAACTCCATGTCCAGTCGCCGCTGGGTCTGCTCGCGCAGTATGTTGGTAGTACCCGTCATCACGATGATGAGGCGATAGCCGGCATCGATGGACTTCGCGATCACCCCAGTGAAATTCGCGGTCTTACCGCTCTGGACATAACCAACAACTAGCCCCTTGGTCTGCCCGGCCTTCTCTCGGGACGGATCGGTCAACCGCTCTACGACGCGAGTGGTGGCGGTGTCTAGATTTGCGATCGCGTCGGCGTGCCAGCCTCGACGGGTGCGCAGATAGTCGATGTAGTGACCCCAGTAGAAGTCACGCGTTCGTTTGAGCTCATCTGTATACCACCGATCCCATGGGCCCGCGATCACTGTCGTCCCGTCACCCTTGGCTAGAGGAAAATGCCTGGCGATCTCGGCCGCTGTTTCGGGGTTGAGCTGGAGCGCCGTGACTACCCGCGTGCGGCGTTCCTCGGTGTTTGGTTCAGTGCCGACGGTCCAGGAGTTATCCTGAACAGGTGCATTGTCCCATTTGGCGAGATTCAGGTGGAAGTCGAGCCGCAGCTTGTCATCGGGACCGCTAGTCGCGAGATGATTCCGCAGCTTTTCTTCCGATACGTCCAGGTTAGGATCAAGGTCGTCCGCTTCTACCTGTGCGCGCCGGACGAGACCGCGTGGAGCGTTATCTTCCATGGCGCGCAAGGCGCTGGTGTATGCCTGGACGAGTGGGCTGATCATGTCCATCCTTCAAAGGCGCAGGAGAGCCGGACAATCTCCGGAGGCTCGTGTGTGCTGGCGAAGCCGTCGAGGTCGATTCTGTAGTGGATCTCAGTAATGCGATCCATGACGACGCCACGGTCGCGCAGGTCCTCTGGCGTGAGCCGCGGGAAGGCGTCGGTCACCTCATAGCCGCGACTGGTCGCTCGCCGGGTCCAGCGTGCTGTCAGGCGTTCTCGGTAGTCATCCCGCCAGCCGGCCTGCGAGAGTGCGTCCGCGAAGCGGTCCTGGTCGTAACCGGGGCCGATCCGTGCTGAGACCGCATCGACAAGGTCTGGAAGACCGAGGCCTGCTCCCACGCCTGCTGTCGTGAGTTGGTGCGATACGAGCCAGAGAGGCCGTCCTACCTTAGGCACCAGTTGGGTCAGTGATTCGATCCAGTGTGTCCGAGATTCGGACGTAGTGGTCTTGACCTCGAGATCTAAGTCTGGAAGACCGAAATCGTGTTCCTCATTCTGGCTTCCGCACCACGCTTCGACCGCTGCGGAGGCGCCGAGTCGTTCGATGAGTCCGCCAAGAACCAGCAACTCGCCGAACAGGCCGATTTCGCGATCCCGCGGTAGAGAGTCAGGTACCCGCAGTAACGAGGACATTCGGTCGAGGGTCGCGTGCAGTGCTTGAGCCGGCGACATACCGCCGAGCTGGACCCGGTCTGCCACCGAACATAGAACAGGGTAGGCGTCATGGAAAAGCTCCGGGGTTCTAACGACTACCTCGAAGTAGTTTTTCCCGTGTCGCAGGGCGATTCGAGCGAAGATGTTGCGCAGTCCAGTGTCTGGCGCGTCATCGTTAGTCGAGATTTCGATCCGCAGCCCCAGCTCCTGCGCACGTGGCTCGATGAACACGAACGCCTCAGGCGCTCCTGGGACCGGAAGCACCACGGGCACTCCGCCGCCGAGTAGTTGGTCGAAGCCTTCGGCGGAGACGTGACGCTTGTCGATCGTCAAGCTCGGTTTCATTGGCGTTCGGCCCGAGCCGCTGTCGTCAGGATCGTTTGCCACAGAGCGATATTGTCCTTGTCTTTCGGTCCGAGGTGGTTGCCCTCGAACACGTTGGAAACCACCAGGTATAGGAGGGACTTAAGTAAGGGCAAGTCGTTCAGGCCGCCGTGTTTGCCGCCAAGCAGCATCTTGCGGTACCGCTTGTTGAGCCACAATGTGCGTTCGTCACGGTCGATGCGAAAGAACAGATCGTCGGCGAATAGTTCCCAACGAATGTCGATGGGGTCTTCACCGGCTTTTTCGGGGATCTCTCGTTTAATCAGGTCGCGGACGCGAGGTGGTAGTCCTACGCCGGGATGGGCCATCGCTGTTCGTTTGGTCGAACGTTTCCTTGACTCTGTGTGCACGGCCTCGGCAAGGTCGAAGTACTCGTGGAGGCTGAGTCCGTCGTCCGATCTGGCTGAAGCCGCTAGTCGCGCGAACTCGGGACCTACGTTCACTCGCGACTTTTCTGGATTCATCCTGAACAGACCAGTCACATCGTTATCAAGATTCACCTCAACGCGCGCCAGGCGGAGTTTAGGGTTCGGCGCGTGAACGCCTTCCCAGCCTCCAGCTTGTAGTAGCCGGTCACGCCTGTAGAAATACAGGCCTTGGTGGTTGACGGGGTTTCCGGTCAACTGAAACGACGGGTTGCCCGATTGGCCTGGCCAAAGGTGGCATCGAAAATCTAGTTTTAGTCCGTTCTCCTCAGCCGACAGAACCTTTGGAAATCCTGGACGACCGGGAAAAGCGTAACCGAATGGGTTGAGCGGTGTGACTGGTATTGGCGGCCCGATGAACCCAGTGTCTACTTCGTAGACGTCGAATTCGACGTTTAGTCGATCTTGTTCGATAAACCGATGGAATATCATGCCGATATGCTGGCAAGTGTTAGTTATCGCGTGATCGATAAATTCGTCAACTCGGCGAGGATCATGTGTGGCTGGGAAAGCGACAACATCGTCCCAGCGAACCACCGTTCCACTATCTTCGATCTGAATGCGCCAGTTTTGCTCCAGCTCCGATTTGGCGAAATCTTTCGAAACCACATCGCAGGCAAAACTGCGTTGCTCGCTGCCTTCGAGACGCCAGCGTCTTCCGACAGCCTCGTTGCCTGACGCTCTCGACATCACGGTCAAACACCGTGCTTGGCTGAAGGAGGCTGCTTTTAGTCCCAAGCCGAAGTGGCCGAGATCGCCGTCGTCGTACTTCCGTCGGCCACCGACGGTCATCGCGGAATCGATCATGCCTGGGGGCATGCCGCGACCGTTGTCTACGACATAAAGCGAGGTCAGGCGCTCATCGACCTTCACGAGGCGGATCAGGACTTGCGTCGCGCCCGCGTCGATCGAGTTGTCGACTAGGTCGGCGAGTGCTGTCGGCAGTGAGTGATTGCGTCCGATACTGTCCAGCGCTCTTGGGTCAGGCGGGAGCTCGATGCTTCCATTAGTCGGTACGGTACGGCTCCACTCGACCACAAGCTCCACCCCTACTCTTATCGGATGCGTGGCCCGGTAGTCCGTGGGCCATGCTGCACTCCGATATCCCCGATGATTAGCTACCCGTTACTGGACGTTACCAAGATGAGTCGAAGCTGGGTAGTGGGATCGCTCGGAAGGAGGGCCGGTCCAGACGCGGGTCTTGTGTCGATCGATCGCCTACTTGATCTGCTAGTGAGACCCACCGCGACACCTGATCACAGGTCGGGAAAAGTGCTGCGTACAACGGTGATAAGGCGCTTTGCTGCGTCGTGATCGAACTGCAAGGTTTGGCTTACCTTCTTCTCTGATTGTCTGTCGTCGGATCCGTAGGTGCTGAGCTGGAGCAGATTCCCCGCTGGGGTGGCAACTGTTCTATAGCCACACTCCACTTCCGTCGGGTGAGGCTTCGAGTCTCCTGTCACCTTGAAGAAGTCCGTTACTCTCGCCATGCATCTACTGTGCCACACGCCGGAACGTTCAGGCGTTATACGGTTTTGGTCAAGGATGACAGCTCTACGCTCGCTCGCTGTCGGTGCTGTCTGTCGTGAGCCCACGAGCTCGCCCTCCGTAGCGTGCACCTCGGTTTTCACTCGAACGGGTCGTCAAGAAGACCTAGGCGGACGTCGTCGCCTTCCTCGCCTCCGACGACGCCCGGTGGGTGACGGGACAGGTCATCGAGGCGAGCGGCGGGTTGTTCCTCGGGCCGCCGGGCCAAGGCGCAGAATAGGCCGGTGACGTGGTTCAGCGAGGACGAGCTCCGCAGGCAGGCCGGTGACGTCTCCTTCGCGCGCGGGGCCAAGTACCTGGAGTCGGTCGAGACGCTGGACGACGTCGCGGGCGGGGTCGCGGCGGTGGTCAGCGGCACCGACCGGTACACGGTCCGGTTGCGCAACGTCGACGGCGAGCTGGTCGGCGAGTGCTCCTGCCCGCACGCGGCGGACGGCTTCTTCTGCAAGCATTGCGTGGCCGTCGGGCTGCTGGTCCTCGAGGGGGTGGCGGACGGCGGCGCGGCCGACATCCGCGGGTACGTCGAAACCCTCTCCCACGCCGAGCTGGTCGAGTTGCTCGTCGGGCACGCGAACGAGGACCCGGCCCTGTTCCGCAAGCTTTCGCTCAAGGCGGGCCGCGAGGACCTCGACGCGTTGCGGCGGCATGTCGAGGGAACGTTGCGGTTGCGCGGTTTCGTCGGTTTCCAGGGCACGGTCGCGTACACCGAGAAGGTGCGCGAGGTGCTCGCCACCGTCAAGGAACTCATGGACGGGCCGCTGCTGTGCCGCGTCGTCGAGCTGGTGGTGGAGGCGCTGGACTTCGCCGAGGACTCGTTCGGCGCGCTCGGCGCCGAGGTGAGGAGCGCGCTCGCGTTGTACGCGGAGGCTTGCGCGGACTCGCCGCCGGAGCCCAAGGAGCTCGCGGAGTGGTTGCTACGGCTGGATCTCGACGGTTCCGGCCGCGTCGACGTGAACATCGCGGACTTCACCGCGGGCCTCGGTTTCGAGGGGCTCGCGGTGTTCCGGGCCGGCGTCGAGGAGCGGTGGCGGCTCGACGACGGCGAGGACCCGTACCGCAGCCGCAAACTCCAGCGGCTGCGCGAGGGGTTCGCGGCGATGCGGAACTGGCGCGCCTAGAACCGCTGGCGGTTGCGGTACAGCTCCTCCAGATCCCGTTGCCCGGCCTGGTCGCCGGTGTCGGCGGCCGCGCGGAACCAGTGCTCGGCCTCTTGGAAGTTCCCGTGGTCGGCGGCCAGCCTGCCGAGGTTGGTGTACGCGGGGACGCTGCCGAGTTCCGCGGCCTTCCGGTACCAGGCGGTGGCCTCGCCGGGGTCGTTCCGGTCGTTGGCCAGCACACCCAGGTTCGTCATCGCGGCGGCGTCGCCCCGTTTGGCGGCCTTGAGGTACCAGCGTTCGGCGGCGTCGAGTTCGCCGCGGCGGTGCAGCACCAGGCCCAGCCGGACGGCGGCCTCGGGGGCGCCGGCGGCCGCGGCCGCGTGGTAGCAGCTTTCGGCGCGCGCGAGATCGTTCCGTCGCTGGGCCTGGTGGCCGAGTTTGCACAGCGCGGAAGCGTCGGCCTCTTCCCCCGCCTTGCGCCACCAGGGTTCCGCTTCGGCCGTCCGGCCGGTGTCGCAGAGCACGGCGCCGAGCGTGATCATCCCCTCGACGTTGCCCGCCTCCGCGGCCTCGCCCGCCCAGTACTCGGCTTCCTCGAGCTCGCCGCGCCGATGCAGCGCCCGCGCCAGTTCCGCCATCGCCTCGACCCGGCCCTCGGTGGCCGCGCGCCGCCACCAGTCCTCGGCGGCGGCGACGTCACCCCGCCGCGCGCAGAGATTTCCCAGATGCGACATGGCATGCGAATCACCGGCGGTCGCGGCTTCGCGGTACCAACGTTCGGCCTTCTCCGGTAGGCCGCGTTCGGCGAGGAGGTGCGCCAGGTTGCCCATCGAGACCCTGTCCCCGCCCTCGGCGGCCTTCCGGAACCACGCTTCCGCCTCGTCGAGATCGCCGCGCTCCAACGCGGTGGATCCCATACGCGCCATGGCGATCACGTGTCCGCGCTCCGCGGCCTTCCGGTTCAGATAGTCGTCGACCCGGGTGTTCCACTTACGTTTTTCGGCGCCCACAAACCCGCTCCTTCCGGCAGCGTCCCTGGGGTAGTCGCTGCTCAGGACCCGGATGTGACAACAACTACCGGGTGTCATCGCCGTGTCGCACCCGGTTTCCGCGCCCGTCGCGGCGATACTTGGGCGCTCCCCATCCCCGTCGAGAGGAATCGCGCGGTGGCCACGCGTACCCGGCAGATGACCACGGCCCAGCGGCTGCTTTTGTTGATCAGCCTCGCCGCCGTCGTGCTCGCGGTCTTCTGGTTCGTGAGCGGCAAGGGCGACGCCCTGCAACCCACCCCGGCGAACACGGCCGGCGCGGCCGACGCGCGCAAGCAACTGGACGAGCTCACCGTCGCGCCGCGCGGTTCGATGGACGGCTACGACCGCAAGAAGTACCCGCATTGGGACAACCAAGGGAACAACTGCAACACACGCGAGTTCGTGCTCAAGCGTGACGGCAAGGACGTCAAGGCCGGTTCGGACTGCGCCCCGACCTCCGGCAGCTGGACGAGCATCTACGACGGCGAGACCTGGACCAAGCCGACCGACATCGACATCGACCACATGGTCCCGCTCGCGCAGAGCTGGGTCAGCGGCGCGAAGTCGTGGACCGACGAAAAACGGCGCCAGTTCGCGAACGACCTGACTCGGCCGCAGCTGTTCGCCGTCACCGACAACGTCAACCAGGAGAAGAGCGACAAGGCGCCGGACCAGTGGAAGCCGCCGCTCGTCTCGTTCTGGTGCACCTACGCCACCGACTGGATCACCGTGAAGCACTACTACGGCCTCACGGTCACCACCGCGGAGAAGAGCGCGCTCGGCGACATGCTCGGTCGTTGCTGATCAGCCCGGCTTCGGGTTGGCTGGGCGCATGACGACCTTCGTACTGATCCACGGCGGTGGCGGCAGCGCCTGGGACTTCCACCTCCTCGAGGCGGAGCTGGCGGGCCGCGGTCACGACGTCGTCGCGGTGAACCTGCCGATCGAGGACGAGAAGGCCGGTTTCCCGGAGCACGTCGACGCCGTCGTGAAAGCGATCGGCGGCCGCGACGACATCGTCGTGCTCGGCCACTCCTACGGCGGTTTCACCGCGCCGATCGTCGCCGGCGAGGTCTCGGCGCGGCTGCTCGTGATGCTGACCCCGATGATCCCGAAGCCGGGCGAGACACCGGGGGACTGGTGGGGCAACACGGGTTTCGAGGACGCCAAGGACCTCAGCGACGAGGAGAAGTTCTACAACGGCGTCCCCGCGGCCATCGTCGCGGACGCGGGTGCGCACGGCCGGAACCAGGTCAGCGCCGAATGGGGACAGCCGTGGCCGCTGGAAAAGTGGCCGGACGTCCCGACGAAGGTCCTCATCGCGCGCGAAGACCGCTTCTTCACGCCCGACTTCCAACGCCGGGTCGTCCAGGACAGGCTCGGGTTCGCGCCCGACGAGATCGACGGCTCCCACTCCGTGCCCTTGAGTCACCCGAAGGAACTGGCGGACCGCCTGGAGTCCTACGTCACCAGCGATCCAGCCGCATGACCTCTTCGAGCGGCTGACGCGCGGCGGGCTTGAAGGTGTCGCCGGTGTAGAACGCCGTCGGGATGAGCGCGGCCTGGTGCACGTTCTCCGGCAGGCCGAGGATCTCCGCGGCCTCCTTCTCGTACGCGAGGTGCAGCGTCGTCCACGCCGTGCCGAGCGTGACCGCCCGCGCCGCGAGCATGTAGCTCCACACCGCCGGCAGCAGGTTCCCCCACAGCGGGGCCTGGTTGCCGGCGGGCAGTTCGGCGCTGTTCGTCTCCAGGCACGGGATGACGTGCACGGGCACCTCGCCCATCTTGTCGGCCAGGTACTCGACGCTGGAGCCGACGCGCTTCTGCACCTTCGAGCGTTCGGGGTCGTCCGCGAACAGTTTCCCGGCCGCGTTCGGGGAATCCAGGTACTCGCGGCACGCCCGCCGATAGAGCTTCCCGAGTTCGGCCCGCTGCCCGGGATCGGTGATCACGAGCCAGTGCCAGCGCTGCGTGTTCGACCCGCTCGGCGCCTGCAACGCGGCCTGCAAGGCGTGTTTCACCAGTTCGAGGGGGACCGGCCGGGTCAGGTCCAGTCGTTTGCGGACGGTTCGGGTTGTCGTCAGCAGCTCTTCGGGCGTCATCCGGAGATTATGTCGTTATGATCCGCTGGTGGGGAGGCCGCCGCGCGAACGAGGGATGGGCACCTTGTTGCGCCACGTCCTCGAATTGACCGAGGCGGACGTCTCCGCGTTCTTCGAAGACATCGGGCTGGGGGACTACCGTCCGCGGTTCACGCCGTTCGTCCGCGCCATCGTCACGCACGGGCCGCTGCCCATCCGCGATCTCGCCGTCGAAGTCGGCGTGACGCATTCCGCGGCCAGCCAGACCATCGCGCAGATGGCGCGCCAGGACCTCGTGTCGCTCCGGCCGGGGACGGACGCCCGGCAGAGGATCGTTTCGCTGACCGAGAAGACGCGGCGCCTGATGCCGACGCTCGAAGCCGAGTGGGCCGCGACCAGCGCCGCGGCCGAGCAGCTGGAAGCCGAACTGCCGTACCCGCTCAGGGAAGTGCTGGTCGCCGCCGTGGAGGCGTTGGAGCGGAAACCGCTCCGGGAGCGCATCGCCGAAACGGACGCCGCGCTCAAGCTGGAGCGTCGGCCCGGTCCAGGTTGAACACGGCCCAGACGTACTTGCCGCCGACGCACAGTTCGTGTCCCCAGTCCTCGGACAACGCGTGCACCAGCTGGAGACCGCGGCTGCGCGCCGCCATCGGCGACGGTTCCTTCAACTTCGGCCGCTTCGTTCCGGAGTCGAAGACCCGCAGGGTGAGCCTTCCCTCGGCGTACTCGACCTCGAGCCTGTCCGGCTTCTCGCCGTGCTCGAAAGCGTTCGTGACCAATTCGGACGTCGCCAGGAGGACGTCGTCGACAGCCGGGCCGTCGAGGCCGAGGCCGGTCAGAGTCGCCCGCACCGCCTGCCGCGCGACGGCGGGCGCCGTCACATCGACCGGCAAGGGGAGCGAGGCCACCGGCAACGAGCCCTCCGATCGCGTCTTGGACATCGTCATGGTTCCGCACCTCCCCTCACGAGAGACTCTCAGATCCGCTGTTCGCCTCCCTGATACCCACAAGAGCCGAGGTCGAATCAGGTCCCGTCGGTGAGTTCAGTCTCGGTCAATCCTTCACGCAGTTTCTTCAGCGTGGAGGCCAGCAAACGTGACACCTGCATCTGGGACACGCCGACCCGGCGCGCGATATCCGACTGGCTCATCCCGGACCCGAAGCGCAGCGCGACGATCTTGCGCTCCCGGTCGGGCAGCCGTTCCAGCATCGGCCGCAACGCCTCGCGCAGCTCCGCCTGGCTCAAGTTGGCGTCCGCCTCGCCGAAGCGGGTGTGCGCCGAGTTTTCCAGGAGGTTGTCCAGCGAGGCCCCGTAGCGGCCCTGACCTGCGCGAAGGCCCTCGTAGACCTCGTCGATCGGGACGCCGAGATGGGCGGCGATCTCACTGGGCTTCGGCGCGCGGGAAAGCCGGACCGTCAGCTCCTCGCGCACGGCCGAGATGTTCGCGTTCAGCTCCTTGAGCCGCCGCGGCACCCGGACCGACCAGCTGTTGTCGCGGAAGTGATGCCGGAGTTCGCCGGAGATGGTCGGAACCGCGAACGCCAGGAAATCACTGCCCTGGCCGGGATCGAACCGGTCGACGGCGTGGATCAGCCCGATCGTCGCGATCTGGACCAGATCCTCCATCGACTCGTCCCGGTTGCGGAACTTGCGCGCCAGATTGCGCGCGAGCTCCAGATGAGCGCGCACGAGCTCGTCTCGGAGCCCTTCACGCTCGGGCGCGTCCAGTGGCAACGCGCACATGCGCTCGAACAGGGCCGGAACGTCCGCGCCGTCTTGCCCGACGGGTTCCGTCACGGCCGGGCCGCCTCGCTCTCCCGGATGAGCTCCACCCTGGACAGGTAGCCGCCGTCGGCCGGGACGACACTCCGCCGCGCGGACGTCGCCAGCGCGGTGAGCAACTGCCAGGACAGCCCGGTCTCGTCGTCGGGTTCCGGAGAGTTCGAAAGGACCGAGACGGTCACTTCGATCCGCCCGTCCTTCCACGAGAAAACACAGGTCAGATGGCCGTCGGCGGCGGAGGGAAGCAGCATGGAGCAGGCTTCGTCCACCGCCATTCTGAGATCTTCGACAGCGTCCAGGTCGAAGTCCTGGCGCATCGCGATATCCGCGACGATCGTCCGGAGAGTCGGCACCACATGCGGTACCGCGGCCGTGCGTACCTCGATGAGTTGAGCGCCCTCCCCGCCGGGCGGGGTGTTGTCCACCACGTGTGTTCCTCTCTCGAGCAGCGCTGCCGGTCCGGTGCTGGATCACTTCCCTGGGTGTGAGCAAACCAAACCCACGTTTGACGCGCGCAGGGGGCGGGCATGTAACCGGCGACAAACGATCTCCTGGGAAGGCGGGGACCGACATGGCTGACGTGAGCCGGCTGCCGAACGTGGTGGCGGAAGAGTGGGATTGGCAGCTCCGTGGGTCTTGCCGAGGCGCCGACAGCAGCTTGTTCTTCCACACGGACAACGAGCGTGGTTCGGCCCGTGAGCGGCGCGAATCGCGCGCCAAGGCCATCTGCCAGACCTGCCCCGTGCTGGCGCAGTGCCGTAAGCACGCGCTCGCGGTGCAGGAGCCCTACGGCATCTGGGGTGGTCTCGGCGAGATCGAGCGCCGCGAGCTGTTCCTCCGTGAACGCCGCGCCGGGCGCAAGACGTTGACCGCGCATTGAGCGCTTCCCGGGCACCGGTCGGCGACGCGCGCGACGGCGATCGCGGCGCCCCGTCCGTACTGGGTTAGGGTTGGGACTGTCGTTGCGGGGACAGCCACGCCTACCCGCCGAAGAAGAGCGTGCGTCCGTGTCCGGACTGGGCGCGGCCGTCGCTTGAGACCACAGGCGCGTTCCGGCGCTGAGCGTCGGTTCTCACCTGATGAGGAGAATGTGCATGCCCGCAGCGGACCAGAACACCACGCCGCCCGGTTTCAGCATCACGCTGGACGCCGACGCGTCTGAACCGCGTGTGGTGGTCACCGGTGAGCTAGACCTGCTGACGAGCCCGCAGCTTCAGGAGACCCTCGGGGCCCTGATCACGGACAAACCGTCGGGCCGGGTGGTCGCCGACCTGACCGGTGTGACCTTCTTCGACTCCTCGGCGCTGAACGTGGTGCTCCAGGCACAGCGTCAGGCCGCCGAGAAGGCGGTCGAGCTCGAAGTGGTGCCCAGCCCGCAGGTGAGCCGCGTGATCGAGCTCACCGGCGTCGCCGAGCACCTCAGCGTGTCGGAGGAGCCCCCCGCCTGATCCCCCGCTACGGTCGTGGGCTCGTGATCCGCGACACCTGGGGGCTGCACGATGATGGGGCGGACGCATGCCCTGACCGGCTGGTGCGCGGGGCTCGCGCTCGCACCCGTGGTCGGCGCGGGCACGGTGCACCAAGCGGTCGTGTTCGCCGCGACCACGGCGGGCTTCGCCCTATTGCCCGACCTCGACCACCCGGGCGCGCGCGCGTCGAGGCTGCTCGGCTGGTTCACCGGCGCGATCTCCTGGCTGCTTCGCCGGGTCTCCGCGGCCCTCTACGCGCTGACCAAGGGACCTCGGGACGAGAAGGTCACCGGTAAGCACCGTCATCTCTCGCACACCGTGCTGTTCGCCGTCGGCCTCGGCTTCCTGACCTCCTGGGGCACCACCGAAGGCGGACCGTGGGCGGTGTTCGGCGTCGTCGTCCTCGGCCTGCTGCTCGCGGAAGGCGCGCTCGGCGACTGGCTGCTGCCGGTCAGCGGCGCCGCGGTCGCGTGGTGGGTGTGGACCGCCCCGCCGGACAAGGCGGCGCAACTCGCGGAGATCTCCGGCTGGCTCGGCATCGCCGTCGCGGCCGGATGTTTCGTGCACTGCCTCGGCGACGCGCTGACCGAGTCCGGCTGCCCGTTCCTGTTCCCCATCCCCATCGCGGGTGAGACCTGGTACGAGATCCGGCCGCCGAAGCCGCTGCGGTTCCGCACCGGCAAGAACGTCGAGAACCGGCTGATCTTCCCGGTGTTCGCGGTCGCCGCGGTGCTGCTGATCCCCGGCGTCTGGGAGTACCTGTTCACCACGGTCCAGGGGTTGTTCACGCCGGAAGGCACGCAGACCGCGGTGCAGTGAGCTGTGCCCTCGGCGGACCGCTCGCCTTCCCTCCGCTGACGTTGCGAAAGCCACTTTCGCAACGTTGAAGGTTGCGAAAGTGGCTTTCGCAACCCGGCCCTTCACTCGCCACTGTTGTGACCTCTGGTGCTTGTGGGGCGACCGTGGCGATTATCGAGTCCGTGAAGGCCTCCTTGAGGGACCCAGAGTCCCTCAAGGAGGCCTTCACGGATCGGGCCTGGCACCGACCGCGGTCGGAACAACTTAGATACCTAAGACACCCTTGGCCCTAACCGTCATTACCACTCACGAGACAGGACCCAGACGGCCCTTCAGCCGTTGCCGAGGAATGCCCTCGTCGGCGGCGGCGTTGAATCGGAACGCCGGACCCGGTTGAGGAGGGGAACAGTGGACAAGCCAGTGCTGCGCGCCGACGCGCGCCGCAACCGAGCGAAGGTGCTCGCAGCCGCCGAAGAGGCCTTCGCCGTCAACGGCCTCGCCGTCCCCCTCGACGAGATCGCCCGCATCGCCGGTGTCGGCGCGGGCACGGTGTACCGGCATTTCCCCAGCAAGGAAGCGCTCTTCCAGGCCGTCGTCCTCGACCGGCTCGAACAGTTCGCGCGCGAAGCCCGCGACCTGCTGACCGCCGAAGACCCCGGTGAAGCGTTCTTCGACTTCTTCAAACGCGTCGTCCAGCAGGCGTCCCGCAACCGGGCGGTGTGCGACGCGCTCGCCGAGACGACCGGGCTGGGTTTCAAAGCGAACGCGGGCAACGATTTCCGGTCGGCGACGCAGGCGCTGCTGACGCGGGCACAGGCCGCGGGCGCGGTGCGCGAGGACATCGACGGCGACGACCTGCGCGCCCTGATCGCCGGTTGTCTCGCCGCGGAGCGGTATTCGCTCGAGGAACGCCATCTCGTGCGGGTCGTTGTCGACGGTTTGCGCACGTTACGTAACAAAACGTAAGATCGTCGCGAGAAGTCCTCGTACCTGCGCTTCGCATGGCGAGGGGGTGCCGGATGTCGAGTCAGGGTCCCACCACCGGTTCCGTCACGGTCGCGGCCATCGCCGGCCTCGCGACCGGGCTGCTCGTCGCCGCCCTCCTGGTGGCAGGCCGCGAGCCACAGCCCCGCGTCCACGAAGTCGGCACAACCCCTTCCCCGGCCACGACCTCCCGTTCGGTCGGGCCGGTCACGGTGACCGTGCCGGGCAGCTCCCCGGAACCGCTCGTCATCACCCGCACCAGCACGCCGGCGCCGCGCACGGTGACCAGGACGGTGACGCCGCCCACCTCGACGGTGCTCCCGCCCAGCACGACCGGTACGGGATACCGGAGAGACTGAAGGACCGTGAAGGCCGCCCCCGATGAACGGCCTCCACGGTCATCCCCTGTGGCTAGCCGACGTCGCGACGCCGCCAGCCCATGAGCCCGGCCACGAGCGCGACCACGGCGACCCCGGTCAGCCAGACCAGCGGTGTCGCGGTGAACTCCGCGGCGGGCAGTTTCGGAACGTGAGAGAACGGCGAGACGTCCAGCAGCACCCGCGGCAGGTCCAGCACCGGGCCGAACAGGCTGAGCAGCAAGGCCAGCCCGGCGATCGCCCACCCCGCCGTCGAGAGCTTCGGCGCCAGGCCGAAGAGCGTCACGGCCAGGCCGACGATCACCCACACCGCCGGAAGCTGCGCCAGCGAAGCGACCACCATGTCCCCGGCCGAGCCGGCGACACCGCCTGTCCGCATCCCGTTCGACAGTCCCAAGAGGACACCGCTGACCACCATCATCAGCGCCGTGCCGCCGAACGCGAACACGAGATGGCTCCCCAGCACCCGCAGCCTGCCCACGCCGGTCGCGAGCAGCGGCTCGACCCGGATCGCGGTCTCCTCGGCGCGGATCCGCAACGCGGCCTGCACCCCGTACAGTGCGATGACCATGGCGAACAGGCCGGCCATCGCCGCCATGAACGCGTCGATCAGCCCGTCCGTACCGCCGAGACGCTGGAAGATCTCCTTCGCCTGCCGGCTTTCCCCGACGACGTCACCGATGCCGCTCGCGACCGAGCCGAACACCGCGGCGCACACCGCCGTGCCGATCAGCCAGCCGATCAACGGGCCCCGGTGCAGCCGCCACGCCAGCGCGAACGGGCTGCGCAGCGACGCCGCCGCCCCGGCGGGGCCCGGCCGCGGCGGGACGAGGCCGGTGCCGACGTCGCGCCGCGGGAGCAGCGCGTAGCCGACGGCGCCGACGACCACGGTCGCGGCCAGCGGCAGCAGGAAGACCCACCAGCGCTCGCCGGCGAACGGCCGGATCTGCTGCGCCCACCCGATCGGGGACAGCCAGGAGACCCAGGTCGCGTCCGAGGTCGAGTCGCCGACCGCGCGCAGCAGGAACGCGACACCGACGGCGGTGGCGCCGATCCCGTTGGCCGTCCTCGAGTACTCGGCCACCTGGACGGCGACCGCCGCGACGGCCGTGAAGACCAGCCCGGTCGCCGCGGTGGCGGCGCCGAGCGCGAGCGCGCCGTCGGACGGCAGCTTCGCGCCGATCATCAGCCCGGTCTCGACGAGTCCGATGAGGACACTCGCGCCGGCGGACACCAGCACGCCAGCGGTCAGCAGGGCGTACCGGCCGACCACCGCGGAGGCCAGCAGTTCCGCGCGGCCGGTGTCCTCCTCGGCCCTGGTGTGCCGGGTGACGGTGAAGACCGCCATCAGCGCGACGACCAGCGCGAGGAAGCCGCCGAGCCGCCACGCGGTGAAGCCGCCCGCGGTCGAGAGGTCGAAGGCCGGGCCGTAGATCAGCGAAAGCGACGGGTTCGCGCCCATGCTCGCGGTGAGCCCGGCCCGTTCGGCGGCCGTCGGGTACAGCGTTTCGAACGTCCCCGACGACGTCGAGGGCATGATCCCGAGCAGGACGACCCAGATCGGCAGGACGATCCGGTCCCGCCGCAGCGCCAGCCTGGTCAGCTGCCAGGTGCCGGCCAGCCCGTGCGCCGGTTCGGAGACGGTCACCGGGCGGTTCAGCGTCGCGGTCATTTCGCGCTCGCTTCGGTGGTGTAGTGGCGGAGGAAGAGCTCCTCCAGCGTCGGCGGCTGGCTGGTCAGGCTGCGGACGCCGACCTGGGTGAGCTGACGCAGCGCGTCGTCGAGGGAACGGGTTTCGACGTCGAAGCGGACCCGGTTGCCCTCGACCTTGAGATCGTGGATGTTCTCCAGTTTCGTCAGCCCGTTCGGCGGGCCGGCGAGTTCGGCGGAGATCGACGTCCTGGTGAGGTGCCGGAGCTCGGCCAGCGTGCCGGTCTCCACGGTGTGCCCGTTGCGGATGATGCTGACCTTGTCGCAGAGCGCCTCGACCTCGGCCAGGATGTGGCTCGACAGCAGCACCGTGCGGCCCTGCTCGCGCTCCTCCTGGATCGCGTACTGGAAGGTGGCCTCCATCAGCGGGTCGAGCCCGGAGGTCGGCTCGTCGAGGATCAGCAGGTCCACGTGCGAGGCCAGCGCGGCCACGATCGCGACCTTCTGCCGGTTGCCCTTGGAGTAGGTGCGCCCCTTCTTCTTGGGGTCGAGGTCGAACCGTTCGATCAGGTCCTTGCGGCGGCGCTGATCGAGCCCGCCCCGCAGCCGCCCCAGCAGATCGATCACCTCGCCGCCGGAGAGGTTGGGCCAGAGGTTCACGTCGCCGGGGACGTAGGCGAGGCGCCGGTGCAGGCTCGCCGCGTCCTTCCATGGGTCGCCGCCGAGCAGGCGGACGTCGCCCGAGTCCGCGTGGAGCAGACCGAGCAGGACCCGGACGGTGGTCGACTTCCCCGCGCCGTTCGGGCCGAGGAAGCCGTGCACCTCCCCAACGGGTACCCGCAGGTCAAGGCCGTCCAAAGCCTTGGTCCGGCCGAAGGATTTGTGGAGGCCGGAGATGGAGATGGCGTTTTCCATGGCTCTGAAGGTACAGTGATTTCATGAAGTTGTGAAGTTAAGAAAACGTATGGACGGTGTGATCGCTCTGGGGGATGTACGAGAGGATGTGCCCATGACGACGACGCCTGAGAGTGCTTCGAGCACCCAGAGAGACGAGGACGCCGTCCGCCGTTACGTGGAGCACCTGGGCCTCACGCTTTCCCAGATCGGGATGCAGCGGATGCCCGCCAGGGTGTTCGCCGCGTTGATGACCACCGACGCCGGCCGCCTCACCGCGGCCGAGCTGGCCGACCAGCTCTCGGTGAGCCCCGCCGCGATCTCGGGGGCCGTGCGCTGGCTGGAACAGATCGGCCTGGTCGCCAAGGAACGCGAGCCCGGCTCGCGCCGCGACCACTACCGGCTCTTCGACGACCTCTGGTACGCCACCTTCATGAAACGCGACCGCATGATCAGCCTGTGGCGCGACGCGGCCGACGAGGGCGTTTCGGCGCTGGGCGAGGACACGCCGGCCGGTGAGCGGGTCGCCGAGATGCGGGACTTCCTGAGCTTCATGATCAAGGAGCTCAACGACATGTACGCGAAGTGGCACGAGATGCGGGCCGAAAAGGGCAAGTGAGAGCGCGCGGCCGCGGGGTGGCCGTTCGGTGCTGGTGGTCGTGAGTGGCGTTTCGGGTTCTGGCAGTCCTCACCACTCACGAGACGCGAGGATGAGTGGGCGGCTCGTTCAGTGCTTCCGGCGGTCCGGTGTCGAGCTCTTATGTCCCCACGGACCGTGACCACTCACGCAAGCGTCTGACTGGAAGTCCTTCACGCGCAGCCGCTGTGACCGCTGGTGCACGTGGGGCGAACGCGGCGATCATCGAGTCCGTGAAGGCCTCCTTGAGGGACCCAGAGTCCGTCAAGGAGGCCTTCACGGACTCGAGCCTGAGAGCAACCGCAGCCGGAACCCACATAGGTACCTAAGACACCCCTTGGCCCTAACCCGAATCGCCGCTCACGACCAACGCGACCACCAACGTCGCCGCCAGCCTCTCCGCCCACCGGTCCAGCTCCTCCGCGGGCGGTTCGCGATCCTCGAAGGACGCCAGGAACGCGTACTGGAAACAGGCGCCGAGCAGCAGGGACGCCGACGCCTCCAGATCCGCGTCCTCGCGGATCCTGCCGAGCCGGGCCTCTTCGCCCAGGTACTCGATGACGCGTCCGAGTGGGACGTCCGGCCCGCCGTCCCTGCTCATGACCCGTTCCCGATGGGTCGCCAGCAGCTCCCGCGAGGAGAACAGCGACACCGCGATCGGGAAGCTCTCCAGATAGAACGACAGCGTGATCCGCGCCAGCCGCTTGAGGTTCGCCGCGAGCGGGCTGTCGGCCGCGGTCTTCATCAGCTCGTCCAAGGTCGTCCCGAGCGCGGGCAGCCGCTCGGTGAGCACGCTCATGAAGATCTCGGTCTTGTCCTTGAAGTGCTTGTACAGCAACGCCTCCGAGTAACCCGCCGCCCGCGCGATGGCCTTGGTCGTGGCGTGCGCGTAGCCCTGCTCGCGCATCACCTTCGCCGCCGCAGCGACGATCTCCTCGCGGCTTCCCATATTCGCTCCTGAGGGCTTCTCAGCGTTCGCTCGACAAGTGGTTAGTGAACACTCACCATAGTGGGTGAGTGTTCACTAACCCAGGAAGGCGTGACCATGAAGCTCACTGTTCTCGGTGCCACGGGCGGGGTCGGTTCGGAAGTCGTCAAGCAGGCGTTGGCCGCCGGACACCACGTCACGGCGGTCGTCCGCGACCCGGCCCGGCTCGACGCCGAGGACGAACTGCTGGAGGTCGTCGTCGCCGGGCTGTCCGAGCACGGCGCGCTGGCCGAGGCGGTGTCCGGACGTGACGTGGTGATCTCGGCGCTCGGCGCCCGTGACCGGACCCCGACGACCGTCGTCACCGACGGAGCGCACGCCGCCGTCGCCGCGCTCGGATCGGCGGGGACCCGGCGGCTGCTCCTGGTGAGCGCCAGCGGTCCGTTCGTCGACGGTGACGCCTTCTTCACCAGGAACGTCGTCAAGCCGATCCTGGGCAGGGTCCTCCGGCACGCCTTCGCGGACATGATCGCCGCCGAACGGATCGTGCGCGCGAGCGACCTCGACTGGACGATCGTGCGCCCGCCTCGGCTGCTGAACGGGCCGCACACCGGCGCCATCGCCGCCCGCACCGACGGCAACGTCCGTGGCAGCTACAGCATCAACCGCGCCGACGTCGCCGACTACCTGCTCCGCGCGGCCGCGGACGACTCGCTCGTCCACCAGACCGTCTCGATCGCCCAGGGCCGACGCGGAAGTAGAGTCGCGGGGTGATCAGCCGTGCGGTGGTGCTCGCCCCGATCCTGCTCGCGCAAGCCGTCCGGGTGCGCCGTACGACGCCGAGGCTGCCCGGCGCCGCGGGTCCGGTCACCGGCCTCGTGCCGGGCGACGGCCGTCCGGTTCGGCTCGCCGTGCTCGGCGAGTCCACTGTGGACGGCGTCGGCGCGGCGACGCACGCCGAGGGGCTCACCGGACGGCTCGCGGACGAACTCGCGCGGGACGGCCGCGCGGTCGCCTGGCAGGCACTCGGCAAGACCGGGGCCAACGCCCGGGTGGCGCGCGAGGAGCTGCTGCCGCTGCTCGAACCCGCCGACCTCGTGGTGATCGCGCTGGGCGTCAACGACACGATCGAACTGCATTCGGCCGCGCGCTACCGGCGTGACCTGCTCGACCTCGTCGTCTCCCTGCGGCGCCGCGCCGGGCGGGTCCCGGTGGTGCTGGCGGGCGTGCCGCCGATGGGCCGGTTCCCCGCGCTGCCGCGTCCGCTGCGCGACGTCCTCGGCGCGCGGTCGGCCGCCCTCGACGCCGCGGCCGCGCGGCTGGCGTCGCTGCCCGGCGTCGTCCACGTCCCGATGCCCGCCGCGATGCTCGACCCGGCGACCTTCGCCGAGGACCGGTTCCACCCCGGTCCCGAGGGGTACCGGCGCTGGGCCGGACAACTCGCGGACGTGAGCCACCGGCTACTCAGCGGCACATTTCACCGGTAAAACCGCTGATCAGGTCACCCTCTTGCCACAGAACGAGAAATTTCCGCGAAAAAGCTGGCTCTGCGTGTATCTGGTGGCAGCCTCGTTGCGTCCTATGGAGCAGTCGAGGAAATGAGGGACACCCGATGACGACCGAGACCAACACCGCGCCCGTCGACGACGAGGCCACGGCCACCGAAGACCTCGAAGAGACCCCGAAGCCGGGCCCGATCACGGCGCCGGTCCCGCCCCGTCCCGGCACGAGCCCGGACGGCAACTGGGACCCGCACGGCACCAAACCGCCGGTGAACTGAACTACCACAGACAGGTGATGTCCGGAGGCCGAGGGGGCCTCTGGACATCACCTCCGGGTGCTCCTTCGGGGGAGGGGGACGCCCGGACGCGGGCCCGTTGGGGAGCGGGCCCGGGGGGAGGGAAAAAGGGCCGGCCGGTGCGCAGTCCACACCTACTCGCGCCGGCCGGTGCCTTTGTCCTCGCCCATCTCGAGGGGGATGACCGGAGACCCGACAAAAAAGTTAGTGACTTGATGTATCCCAGAGCCTCTTGCACGCTCTTTCTCCCCGAAGGGCCCGCGATACTGCCAGCGCCGACACGAAGACACGTCCGAAGTGGGGCAGATACGGTGACCGACGTGCAAACGACCGAGGTAGACCCGCCATGGGAAGGACTGACCGGTGCCGACCTGCATGCCGCCTGCATGCGCGCGGCCCGGGCCGGTGACCGCCAGGCGATGGACAGACTTGTGCACGAGTTGACCCCGCTCGTGTGGCATGTCGCGCGTGCGAACGGTCTCGATCGCCTGACCGCCGAGGACGTGGTCCAGACGGTGTGGCTCGCCCTCTTCAGCCAGCTCGACAAACTTCGTGACCCCAAGGCACTCGCCGCCTGGTTGATCACCACCACCAGACGTGAAGCACAGCATCCTTTCGGCCGCCGCGCCCAGCCCGTCCCGCTGACCGACGAGCTGGCCGAAAGCATGGAGAGCACCCATCCGGCTCCCGAGGAGGAAGCCGTCCGCGCCGACCGGGATCGCCGGGTCTGGCGCGCCTTCCTCCGCCTGCCGCACCGCTGTCAGCAGCTCCTTCGGCTGACCGTGCTCGCCGGGCGGGCCGAATACCAACTGGTCGCCGAAGCACTCCGTATGCCGCGCGGAAGTGTCGGCCCGACCAGGGGCCGTTGCCTCGAATCGATGCGCGACCTGCTGGCCCACGAAGGGGGAAGCCGATGAACGACCTCGGGACGCCGGGGGAGATGACCTCCCCGGGCGATGAGGACCTGCTCGCCGATATCGGGCGCTTCATGGACGAATTGGACCCGCCGCCGGGAGATCTGGTGCAGCGGGTTCAGTTCGCGCTCGCGCTCGAAAACCTCGACGTCGAGGTCGCCCGCTGGGAACGGATGGACGCCACGGCAGGCGTCCGCGGCAGCGACACCGGCACGATCACCTTCACCGTCAGCGACCTGACCGTGATGATCAACCTCACCAAGATCGGCAAGAAACACCGGATCGACGGCTGGCTCGTGCCCGCCGGCGAGTACGGAGTGGAGGTTCGCGTCGCCGAACACGGCACGAGTTCCACCACCGCCGACGAGGGAGGCCGGTTCGTGCTGGACAACGTCCCCCAGGGCACCACCCAGATCGTGATCCACCTCGGTGACGTGACCTGTCGCAGGACCGTCGTGACCCCCACAGTGGTGCTCTAACCGGACGGCTGTTCCGTTATGCGGCGTGGGTGTGCTCCCATAGTGCGTGTGCCCGCGTCGTCTCCTCCTGTCGTCGATCCCGTAGCCGAGGAAGCGGCCGAGCTCCATCGCCGAGCGAGGGCCGCCGCCTCGGATCACGGGCTCAGCAGGCCGATACGGCTGCTTCGGCGCGCGCTCGCGCTACTCGGCCCGGTGGACGCGGATCTGGTGGCCCGGCTGGAGATCCGGGTCCGGATCCTGATCAGCCTGGCGGCGGCCGAGGCGGAGTTCGTGTCCCAAGAGGACGGTTTCGCCCGGCTGGACGAGGCGGAACGCATCCGGCTCCTGCTGCCGGGTGGCGACGTCCGCCACGAGCTGCGCTTCGTCGTCGGGCTGCAGCGTGCCGTCGTCCTGATGCGGGCCGGGCGGCTGGAGGAGTCGCTCGCGCTCAACAACGCCTTCCTCCCCGGGCTCGCCGCCGAGGCGGGCAAGTACAGCGCGGTGCTCACCAGGTCACTGGTGAACCGCGCGTGGCTGCATCTGGAAATGAGCAACCCGGACGCGGCGTACCGCGACCTCGTCGAGGCGTCGGACCTCGCCGTCGAGCACGGCCATCGGTTGCTGGAAGGGAAGATCCGGCACAACCTCGGTGATCACGCGCAGCTGCTCGGGGACATCCCGGAAGCGCTCCGGCACTACGAGCAGGCGGCCACGATCTTCGTGACCGACGGTCCCGGCTCGCTGCCGCTCGTCCGGCTCGACCAGGCGAAGGCGCTGCTCACCGCGGGACTCGCCGAAGAGGCCGCGCGGCATCTCGACGACGCCATCCCGGAACTGCGGCACAACGGCGCGGTGCACCTCGTCGCGGAGGCGGAGGTCGCCAGGGCCGGTGCCGCCATCCTGGAACGCGACTACGCGCTGGCGAAGAAGCTCGCGGCGTCGGCACGGCGGAGTTTCCTGCGGCGTGGCAAGGGCCGCTGGGCGGAGATCGCCGCGTTGACCCGCCTCCGCGCGGACGCGGTGAAGGTGCTGGCGGACCGGGAGAAGAGGCCGTCCGCGAAACTGCCGGGGCGGCTGGCCGATCTCGCCATCCGGCTGGCCGGACTCGGTCTGCGCGACGAAGCCGGCGCCGCCCGGATGTTCGCGGTGCGGTTGCTGATCCGTCGCGAAGAGACGGTCGCCGCGCAGGAACTCCTGGCGCAGGTACCGAAACCGCGGCAGACGACGCCGATCGACCACCGGATGCAGTTGCGGTTGTGCCGGGCCGAACTCGCGGTGGCGTCGCATCGGCCGCGTTCGGCGCTCGCGCAGGCGCGGGCCGGGCTGGCGGAACTCGGGCAGATCCGCGACCGCATGGGCGGGCTCGACCTCGTCTGCGGGACGGCGGCGCACGGCGAAGAACTGGGCAAACTCGCGCTCACACTGGTGCTCAAGAAGGCGAGGCGCAGCGGCGCCGGGGCGAAGAGCCTGTTCGCGTGGCTGGAACGCACGCGCGCGCAGGTGTACCGCTACGAACCGCTCCCGGTCATCGAAGATCCGGCGCTCGCCCGACACATCAACGAAATGCGGCACGTGCAGGGGACGATCCAGGCGCGGCGGTTGTCCGGCGAACCGGTCGGGAAGCTCGAGGAACGCTACGACCGGTTGCAGCAGGAGGCGACCCGGCTCGGGTGGTACACCAGCCAATGGGGTCGTCCGCGGCCGGTGTCGACACCCGAAGAGGTGGTGGAGCGGCTCGGCGATCGCGTGCTGGTCAGCCTCATGGGGTATCGCGACACCTTGTACGCGGTGGTCGTCGACCACGGCCGGTTCCGGCTGCTGAAGCTGGGGCCGCTCGCGGAGATCGTCGAGACCGCGCGGCAGTTGCACGCGGACCTCGACGCGCTGGCCCCGGACAACCTGCCCGCGCCGCTCGTCGAGGTCGTCACCGGTTCCGCGCGGCGCCGGGCGGCCAAACTGGACACGCTGATCTCGGCGTCGCTGGCGAAAACACTGCAGAACCGCGAGCTGATCATCGTGCCGATCGGCTCGCTGTACGCGTTGCCGTGGGGTGCTTTGCCGTCACTGCACGGACATCCGGTGTCGATCGCGCCGTCGGCGACCGCATGGGTGAGCGCGTCGGGACGGCGGAACTCCGGCCCGGTCCTGCTCGCCGGCGGACCCGGTGTGCCGGGTTCGGTCGGTGAGGTGCGGAACCTGCGGACGGTGTACCCGCACGCCAGGCTCGTCGACGGGAAGGCCGCGACCAGCGAAGCCGTACTGTCCGCTTTGGACGGTTCCGGGATGGCGCATCTGGTCGCGCACGGCGCGCACGAACCGGCGAACGCGTTGTTCTCGCGGCTGGAACTCGTCGACGGACCGTTGTACGCGCACGAAACCGCGCGGCTCGCGAAGCCGCCGGAACGGGTGGTGCTGGCCGCGTGCGAACTCGCGATGAGTCACATCCGGCCCGGCGAGGAGGCGCTCGGTTTCGCCGGGACGCTGCTCGCCAGCGGATCGCGGACGGTCATCGGCGCGATCGCGCGGGTCGGGGACAAGGCCGCCGCCGAAGCGATGGCCGACCTGCACCGGCGGCTGGCCTCGGGAACCGCACCCGCCCTGGCACTCGCCGAAGCGACCGCCGCCGACCCGCTGCGGCGGCCCTTCCTTTGCCTTGGCGCGGGCTGAAGGGGACGGCGTGAGTGGGTAAGGACGGTTAGGTCAACCGTGTCTTGCAGGTGCACGGATGGCGCTTTCACGTGCCTGAACGGACGACACACGTGATCAGAGGGACGACACACGTGATCAGGCGGACGACTCGCTGCGGAACCCTCGGCCGCGGTCGTGTCGTTCGTCCAGTCACGTGTGTCGTCCGCCGGATCACGCGTGTCGTCCGTTCAGTCACGTGACATCCCTGGTGCCGGACCTCGTGATGCGTGATCAAACGCGAGTTACGTCTTCAAACACGCGAGTTACGCCTTCGCGCCGCCCGCCACCCCGGGCGTTGGGCTCGCCACCGTAAGACCCAAGGGGTGAAGGCGTCCTTCGCCGCGTCCGATGCGGCTATGGCGTCCTTCAGTTCCCCACAGGAGTTGTCCACAACCATCGCCACCTGTGGACAACCCCGCCGACCAGCCCTTCCGAGCGCCCATCGCCGGTAGACTGGACTCGGGGCCGCCCCCCTGGGAAGGGCGGGGGGTGGGGTCAGGCGCGTTCGGCGTGTTTCACCAGGCGGGTGGCCAGGATCGAGATCACCGTGCGCAGAGCGGTGCGGACGGCGGCGCCGGTGCCGGGCAGCGGTTCGGTGAACCGGCCGGTCCACCGCAGATCCGTGCCACCGGAAGCGTTCGGCGTGAACGACACCTCGGCGCGGTAGTCCTTCAGCGGCGCGAGGCCCGCGAAGCCGTAGACGTGCTTTCGGTCCTGTTCGTACTCGAGCGTCTCCTCGTGGAGATACACCGGCCACAGGCCGACGGCCCGGACGGCGCCCACCCCGTCCGCGTCCGGTTCCCGCGCCCAGCGCGAGTGGAACACCACCGGCTTCGCCCACTCCGACCACCGGGAACCGTCGGCCTCCAGCGCGAACAGGGAAGCGGGCGAGGCGCTGCTCGTCCGGTTGATCTCGAAGGAGTACGTCTTGCCCATGTGGCGACGATAACCGCTCCGGCCGCCACGGATAAGTCAAGATAGGGGCGTGAGCACGTCGCGCCGCGAGATCGCCGCACCACATTGGCTGGTGCAGCTGCTCCGCAGCACGCCGGTTCCCATTCCGTGGAACATGGTCGCCCGCGCCGTCCTCGCCCTCGCCGTACCGCTGGCCGTCGGCTACGCGCTCGGCGACATCGGCGTCGGCGCGCTCGTCTCCACCGGCGCCCTGCCCACCGTCCTCTCCGAATCCGCCGGCCCGTACCGCTACCGCGCCCGCCGGCTCGGCGGCGCCACCGCGGCCGCCGCCCTCGGCTACTTCGCCGGGCTGATCACCGGCGGCGTCCCGGCCGCGTCCATCCCGGTCGTCGTCGGGGTCGCGGCGGTGTCCGCGCTGATCAGCGCGGCGGGCAGCAACGCGTCGGTCGCCGGCTTGCAGATGTTCGTCTTCTGCGTGCTCGGCACCGGCCAGCACGTCACCGGCCTGCGCGTCGAAATCCTCCTCGGCTACTTCTGTATCGGCGCCGCCTGGAGCCTGCTGATCGCGCTCGCCACCTGGACCTTCCGCGCCACCAGCCCCGAACGCGGCGCCGTCGCCCACGTCTACGTCGAACTCGCCGCGATGCTGTCCGCGACCGACGAAGCCACCTCCCGCGTCGCGCGCCACCAGCTCACGACCGCGATGAACACCGCGTACGACCGGCTGCTCACCGCGCGATCCTGGCTGTCGGGCCGCGACGCCACCTACCGCCAGCTGCTCAACCTGCTCTCGGCCAGCACCCCGGCCGTCGAGGCGTCGGTCGCGATGGTCAACGCCGGCCGCCGCGCCCCGGAAGACGTGATCGACCACTTCATCGCGACCTCGGCCGCCGTGCTCGCGAACCAGGAACTGCCGGAACCTCCCCAAGCGCCCGAAGACGCCGACCCGGTCCTCGCCGCGCTCTACGCCGGACTCGCCCGGATAGGCAAGGGCGACAACCGGAAACGGCGCGAGGTGCAGCCGTGGCACAAGCGCCTCCGCGGCTGGGCGGGTTCGCTCGTCTCCGGTCCGCTCACCTGGTTCGCCGCGCTGCGCCTCACGCTGTGCGTCGCGATCGCCGAAGTCGTCGCGCTGCTCGTCCCGTTCGAACGCTCCTACTGGATCACGCTCACCGTCGGCATCGTCCTCAAACCGGACTTCGGCTCGGTCTTCGGCCGCGCCGTGCTGCGCGGCATCGGCACGGTGATCGGCGTCGGCATCGGCGCGGCCGTGCTCGCCGCGGGCGGCGAAGGCTGGCTGCTGGTCCTGCTGATCGCCGTGTTCGCGGGTGGCGTCGCGGTCGGCAAGGTCCGCAACTACGGCATCCTCAGCGCCTTCGTGACGCCGCTGATCATCCTGCAGATGGACCTCGCCAGCACCGGAAGCTGGGACATCGTGCTCGCGCGGCTCGTCGACACCGTGCTCGGCTGCGCGATCGTCCTGCTCTTCGGCTACCTGCTCTGGCCGGGCAGCCGACGGCCGCAGGTCGGCGGACGGCTCGCCGACAGCCTCGACTGCCTGGTGAAATACGTCGACAAGGGCCTCGTGCTCGCGCCGTCGGGCGAAGCGCGCTTGGAACGCTCACGTGCCCGTCGCCGCGCCTACCGCGCGCTGGCCGACCTGCGGACCGCGTTCCAGCAGGTCGTCGTCGAACCCTCCGCCGCCGGACGCCAAGCCGTCGCCTGGTGGCCGGTGATCGCCGGACTCGAACGCGTCGCGGACGCCGTCACCGAGGTCGGCGTCACCCTCGGCCGCGGCGCCCCCGCCCCGGCCGACGCCGACATCGCCCTCCTGACGGCCGCCCTCACCGAACTAGCGGCCGCCGTCCGCGAGGAACGGGACCCGGCGGAGATGCCGATGCCCGAAAGCGAGCAACTGTCCGGCGTCGTCGACCAGATCGGCGCGGCCTTCGACGCCGTGCGCGGCCCCGACCTCGTCGAACGCGCGCCGCTGCGGCTGGTCCGGCGGTTCCTGCCGTACCACCGCCGCGCCTGAGCGTCAGCCGAACCGGATGTGCTTGACGCTCGTCCACTTGCGACGGACGAAGCCCCGCAGCGCGGTGTCCGTGTTCGGCGCGAGCGCCAGCCCGGCCGACGCGGCGACCCGATCGGCGACCTGCGCGACGGTGAGCGTGTCCGTCTGGATGTGTTCGCCGAACTCGACGCCGCTCAGCCGGTCCAAGCAGAGGTCGAGCTTCGACACCGCGAAGCTCTCGCGTTTCGGCGGGACGCCCTTCCGCCGCACGGAGTGGACGATGCCGCGTTCGCTCAGCCGTCGCAGCACGGTCTCGCGCCGGGCCAGCAGCGCGAAGTGCCGGACGTCGTGCCCGCGCTCCCGCAACCCGCCGACGATCTCGTCGAAGTACCGGGGCTCCACCAGTGTCATCGGCACGACCACCGGCCCTTCCTGCTCGCGGAGTACCAGGTCGAGTACCTCGAAAACGCCCCGACGCCACGCGGACAGGTCCTGGAAGTCGGTACGCAGCCGCGGCGGCATCATCCGATGCAGGCCGAAACCCGCGATCTCGGGATCGGACAGGACACTGCCGGGCAAGCGCCGGTGCAGTTCGTGCGCGGTCTGCGTCTTGCCACCGCCGAACGGGCCGTTGATCCAGACGAGCATGTCGCCGACCCTAGCGACGCAACCACCCGGATGGGGGAGGGTGAGCATCGTCTCGAACTAATGTTCGAGTTTTCACGCATAATCGACGCATGCTCGACACTGGTGACACGCTGCCGCCGGGGCCGCGTCACCTGCACATGGTCCGGCCCAACCAGCCCGTTTGGGTCGATCTCAAGCTGGTGTACCCGGTGGGCGCGACGAAGACCCGCCTGCCCGACGGCCTGGACCTGACCGCCACGGTCCCCGGGCTGCTGGGGATGTGGCGGGCGACGACGACGGCGCACTGGGTCGGCTGGGTCACCTTCCAGCTCGGTCCGGTCGGCCGAGGCGGTACGACGCACTCGCAGTGGGTGCTGGCCGAGGCGCTGCGGCCGCGCGAGGAACGGAACACCTGGTCGGGTAGCTACCCCTCCGAGCGGAGACGATGATCTTCCCGTCCCGTGGACGGTGTTGACCGCACGCCAAAACGCGCCCACGATGACCCCGTGTCCGTCCACTGGGAGTCCGCGCCGACCCGTTCGGCCGGCGAAGGCATTGCCGCATTGCTCCTGCGCCGTGGACGTTTGGGTTCCCCGCCCGCGTAGCTCCTCATCTCGCCAAGTCAGCCGACGGTGAATCCAGGGAGCACGTATGTCCATCGCACTGCCCGGCCGTGTCCGCCTTCGCCCCGCGACCGTCCCCGACGGCGGGATCCTCGAAGGGCCGCGCCTGCTGCGGCGCCTGCCGGAGGGCGTCGAAGAACGCCCGTACGAGCTTTTCGCACTGCGACCGCTGGGACGGCTGATCGGTGCCGAGATCGGCGGCGTCGACCTCGCCCGGCCACTCACGCCCGCTCTCCACGCGGAACTGAACCGCGCGCTGCTGGAGTGGAAGGTGCTGTTCTTCCGCGATCAGGACATCACTTCGGCGCATCAGCGCGCGTTCGCCGCCAACTGGGGTGAACTGGAGACGAACCCGTTCATCCCGAAGGGCGAGACCGAGGACACCACCCGGTTCGCCCGGTCGGCGAGCATGCCCGCGTTCGAGAACATCTGGCACGTGGACGTCACGTTCCGGCCCGCGCCGGCGCTCGGTTCGGTCCTGCGGCTGATCGAGGTCCCGCCGGTCGGCGGCGACACGATGTGGGCCGACATGGCCGCCGCCTACGACAACCTGCCGGAAGAGATCCGTGAACGTATCGACGGGTTGACCGCGGTGCACGACTACATCCCCGGCTTCGACCGCTTCTCCGACCCGGAAGTGCTGCTGCGTCACCAAGAAGCCTTCCCGCCGGTCGAGCATCCGGTCGTCCGCACCCATCCGGAGACCGGGCGGCGCACCCTCTTCGTCAACCAGGCCTTCACGACCCACATCGTCGGCATCGACCGCGACGAGAGCGACCGGCTCCTGCGGTACCTGTTCAGCCGCGCGCACACGCCGGAGTTCCAGGTGCGCTTCGCCTGGCGGCCCGGTTCGGTGGCCTTCTGGGACAACCGCGCCACGCAGCACTACGCCGTCAACGACTACCACCCGCACGCGCGGGTGGTCGAACGCGTCGCCATCGTGGGCGACCGGCCGTTCTGAGCGTCCCCGTGACGGGTGATCGCCGGGGCGGGTTCGCCGGTACCTGTGTGACGATGAGGCCATGGGCATCAACTTCGATGAATTGAAGAACAAGGCCACCGACGCTCTCCGTGAGCACAACGACAAGATCGAGGGCGGCCTGGACAAGGCGGCGGACTTCGCCAAGTCGAAGTTCTCCGGCCACGACTCGAAGATCGACTCCGGCGTGGACAAGGCGAAGGGCTTCATCAACAAGTTCGACGACACCCCGGACAACCCGCCCCAGCAGGGTCGGCCGCAGCCGCCGCAGGGCCAGTAACCCCCCGCAATTCGGCACCTACTTGCGATCGTTGCGCGTGCAAGGACCGCAAGTAGGTGCCGAATCGCGTCAGGAGACGTCGCCGATCGCGGTGTCGCCGTCGATCGCGGTGATCCGGCCGCCACGCTCGCCGAGCGCGATCAGGCCGTCGCGCGCGTCCGGAGCGGTCAGGCTGACGCGCACCCCCGCGCGTTCCGCGTCCTTGGCGGCCGCGAACGCTTGCGCCCCTTCGTTGCCCGCGTTGACCGTCACCGCGAGGCCGCCCGTCGAAGCCAGCGAACCCCGCGCGGCGCCGAGCCGCCCGAGCGCCTCGTCGACGATCGGCAGCAGCGCGTCCCGGTTGCCCTCGGTCATCGCCCGCACCAGCGCCGGGCTCGACCCGGCCACGCGCGTGCCGTCCGTGTAGGACCCGGCGGCCAGCGCCATCGCCAGCGGACCGCCCTGCGCGCCGATCGTGGCCAGGATGGCCGCGAAGATATGCGGCAGATGCGAGATCCGCGCGACCGTCTCGTCGTGCGAGTCCGCGGGCAGCGGCACGACGTGCGCGCCGAGGTCCAGCACCAGCCGGGCGACCTCCGCCCACGCCGTCAGGTCGGTGTCGTGCTCGACGCCCAGCACCCACGCGGCGCCATCGAACAGCGCCGGATCGCTCGCCTTCCAGCCGGAGTTCGCCGTCCCGGCCATCGGATGCCCGCCGACGAACTTCGCGTACGGCGCGCGGCGGCGGACCGAGTCGAGCACCGGGCCCTTCACGCTGGTCACGTCGGTGAGCACGCAGTGCCCGGCGACCCGCGAAACGGTCCGGAGCACCTCTTCGACCGCGGGCAGCGGCACCGCGAGCACGATCATCGCGTCCCGCTCCGCCGCCTTGCTCAGCGCCGCCTCGACCTGCGTCGTCACGTCGAAACCCGCTCTGCTGGCGGCGTCCGCGTCAGCTTCGGAGGTCGTCGCCCCGAACGTGGTGCGGCCGATCGAATGCGCCGCGCGCAGCAGCGAACCACCGATCAACCCGAGCCCGATCACGCATACGTCCCGCACAAGGGTTCATCCTGCCATCTACGAGGCCACTCGTCAGAGCCTGACGACGGAGTCGAAGAGGGAATCGGAAAGCGACCGGCGGGTTCACCAGCAGATACTCAGAGAACGGCGGCGAGGCGGGTTCCCTGATCGATGGCCCGTTTGGCGTCCAGTTCGGCCGCGACGTCGGCGCCGCCGATCAGATGCACCGGCAAACCGGCCGTCCGCAGGTCGTCGGCGAGCTCACGCACCGGCTCCTGGCCCGCGCAGACGACGACGGTGTCCACGTCGAGCAGACGCGGCTTGTCACCGACGGTGATGTGCAGGCCGTCGTCGTCGATCCGGTCGTAGGTCACCCCGGTGAGCTGTTCGACGCGTTTGGCCTTCAGCGCGGCCCGGTGCACCCAGCCGGTGGTCTTGCCCAGCCCCGCGCCGATACCGGACTTCTTGCGCTGCAGCAGGAAGACCTGCCGCGGTGACGGCTCGACCTTCCGTTCGGTCAGCCCGCCCACGGCGTGCTCGGGATCGGTGACACCCCATTCGGCCATCCACGCGTCCAGATCGAGCGCGGGCGAGGTGGTGTGCGTCAGGAACTCGCTGACGTCCACGCCGATCCCGCCGGCGCCGATCACGGCGACCTTGCCGCCCACCGGTTTCCCGTGCCGGACGACGTCCACATAGGACAGGACCTTGGGGTGGTCGATACCCGGGAGCGACGGCACCCGCGGGGTCACGCCGGTGGCCAGCACGACCTCGTCGAACCCGACGAGGTCCGCGACGGTCGCGCGGGTACCGAGGTGGACCTTGACGCCGGTGACCTCCAGCCGTCGCGTGTAGTAGCGGATGGTCTCCGCGAACTCTTCCTTGCCGGGGATCTTCCGCGCGATCCCGAACTGGCCGCCGATCTCGTCGTCCGCCTCGAACAGTTCGACGGCGTGCCCGCGCTCGGCGAGGCCGGTCGCGGCGGCGAGCCCGGCGGGACCGGCGCCGACGACGGCGACGCGTTTGGTCTTCCGCGTGGGCGAAAGCGTCAGCGTGGTCTCGTGGCCCGCACGCGGATTCACCATGCACGACACGAGTTTCCGCTTGAACGCGTGGTCGAGGCATGCCTGGTTGCAGGCGATGCAGGTGTTGATCTCGTCCTCGCGTCCGGTCTCCGCCTTCCGGATCCATTCCGGGTCGGCGAGGAACGGCCGCGCCATCGACACCAGGTCCGCGTCACCGCTCGCCAGCGCCTCCTCGGCGACCTCGGGCATGTTGATCCGGTTCGACGTGACCACCGGGATCCCGACGTGCGGTTTGAGCTTCCCTGTCACCCAGGTGAACGCCGCGCGCGGCACGGAAGTCACGATCGTCGGCACCCTCGCCTCGTGCCAGCCGATGCCGGTGTTGATGATCGTCGCGCCCGCCTCTTCGACCTCCTTGGCCAACGCGACGACGTCTTCCCAGCTTTGGCCACCTTCGACGAGGTCCAACATGGACAGCCGGTAGATGATGATGAAGTCCTCGCCGACCGCCTCACGCGTGCGGCGCACGATCTCGACGGCGATCCGGCGGCGGTTTTCCGCGCTGCCGCCCCATTGGTCGGTGCGCTTGTTGGTCCGTTCGGCGAGGAACTGGTTGATGAAGTAGCCCTCGGACCCCATGATCTCGACGCCGTCGTAACCCGCTTCCTTGGCCAGGAAGGCACAATCGGCGAACGCGCGGATCTGGCGCAGCACGCCGTACCCGGAAAGGGCCCGCGGTTTGAAGGGGTTGATCGGCGCCTTGATACCCGACGCGGAGACGCTCAGCGGATGGTAGGAATACCGGCCCGCGTGCAGGATCTGCAGCGCGATCTTGCCGCCCGCCTCATGCACCGGATCGGTGAGTCGCCTGTGCGCCTTGGCTTCCGCGCGTGTCGAGAGCTTCGACGCCAGCGGCAGGAGCCAGCCGGTCCGGTTCGGCGCGAAGCCGCCGGTGACGATCAGCCCGACGCCACCGCGGGCGCGTTCTGCGTAGTACTCGGCCAGTTGCGGGAAATGCGCTTCCTTGTCCTCGAGGCCGGTGTGCATCGAACCCATGATCACCCTGTTGCGCAGGGTGGTGAAGCCGAGATCGAGGGGGGACAGCAGGTTCGGGTACTGGCTCATCGCTGGTCCTTACGCATCGTGGTGGAATGCCCGGAGGACTTCTTCGAGCCATTCGACATGGCCCTGTTCGGTTCGGATTCCTCCGCGCAGCACGAGGAACTGGTGCAACGACTGTCCACTGAGGACGCTCGGGTCGGGGAAGTCGTGCTTCTCGATCAGCAGGTACGCGTCGAGCTGTGCCGCGTGCGCGTCGCGATGCCGGGTGACCTCGGCGGCGACGGCGGCCGGATCGCCGAGTGTCGCGCCGCGGATCTTCACGGCGAGTTCCCTGGCGGTGGCCGACGGATCGGGTTCGGCGAGCCAGCGGGCCAGTTCGGCCCGCCCCGCGTCGCCGACGGTGTAGACCTTCTTGTCGGGTTTCCCGGACTGCGCGACCTGGTCGACGGCGACCCAGCCCGCGTCCTCCATCCGCTTGAGGACGCGGTAGATCTGCTGGTGGGTGGCGCTCCACCACAGTCCGATGGACTTCTCGAAGCGACGCGTCAGCTCGTAGCCCGAGCCGGACCGCTCGGACAGTGAAACGAGGATCGCGTGCTCCAGTGCCATGCACCTAGTTTCATATGCACCTAGTTGCACTGCAAGGCGACGTGGGTCACAAGTCCGTGAAGGCCTCCTTGAGGGACCCAGGGTCCCTCAAGGAGGCCTTCACGGACCGGAAAGGGAAAGAGCTACGGCTTGCGGGCGACACCGCCGATGACGCGGGACTCCGACGGGGTCGCGGCGAAGATCGTCTTCTCGTCCGGGTGCCACGCCGGCGCGTAGACCAGCCCCGGCTCCAGCAGCGGCCAGCCGCCGAAGAACCGCCTGAACTCGTCCATGGTGCGCAGGAAACCGGGGTTCGTGGTGGTCTCGTAGTACTCGAGGATGTCGAGCAGCGCCTGCCGTTCCTCGTCGTTGGCCGGGTTCTCGTTGGTCATCTGCGAGAGCACCAGCAGCGAACCCGGCGCGAGCCGGTCGCGGTAGAAGTCCAGCAGCGCGTCCGGATCCTGCTCGTCCTTGATGAAGTGCATGACCGCGTTGATCACCAGCGCGACGGGCTCACGGACGTCGATGATCCCGGAGTCCATCACCCGTTCCCACAGGCCCTCGGGGTCGAACAGGTCCGCGGCGATCGCGTGGTGCCGGTCCGGGTCGGCGGTGTCGGCGAGCAGCAGCGTCGAATGCGCGAGGGCGATCGGCTCGTTGTCGATGTAGAGGACGTGCGTGTCCTCCTGCGGCCGCGTCTCGTCGGCGACCTCGTGCACGTTGCCCGCCGTCGGCAGGCCGGAGCCGATGTCGACGAACTGGCGGATGCCCAGTTCGGCGCAGTGCCGCACGGCCCGGCCGAGGAACTGCCTGCTGGTCTTGCAGTAGTCGCCCATGAGCGGCAGGCGCTCGCGCACCTTCTCGGCGAAGTTGCGGTCGATGGCGTAGTGCGTGTCGCCGCCGATGAAGTAGTCGTAGACGCGGGCCGCGGACGGCCGGTCCAAGCTGTTCTCGACGGCCTTGAGCGCCGCGTCGTGATCGATCATCGTCATCCCTTTGTCCGCGCCGGAAATTCCATGCTAACCGGCCGGGACGTAGGCCTCGCGGTAGGCGTTCACGGATTCTGTCAAGCGATCGAGTTCCGCGCGGGTGCGGGCGAGACCGGCCGCGTCGAGGCCCATCGCGTCGCCGATGATCTTCGGGATGCCGGTCGCGCGCTCCCGGAGCCGGGCGCCGTCCTCGGTCAGGCTGACACGAACGGACCGTTCGTCGTCGGCCTGCCGGTCACGCCGGACCAGTCCGGTCTTCTCCAGCCGTTTGAGCAGGGGCGAAAGCGTGCCGGAGTCGAGGTTCAGCACGGTGCCGAGTTCCTTGACCAGCCGCTCGTCCTCCTCCCAGAGCGCGAGCATCACCAGGTACTGCGGGTAGGTCAGGCCCAGGTCTTCGAGCACCACGCGATAAAGCGCGGTCACGGCCCGCGACGCCGCGTAGAGCCCGAAGCACAGCTGGTCGTCCAGGCACAGCGAGCCCGTGTTGTCCGTTGGCATCGGTCCTCCTCGTCCCATGGTGCGTCGATCATGCCTCAGTCCGCCACTTGAGTGGCCTAAATCTCCTTGGGCACATTTAAGTTGTGCACAACTGAGTTGAGGGTTACCTTCAACTCATCGACTTCGCTCCCAGGAGGCAGAAATGACCGCCAACCCGCACAACCTGGCCCTCGAACCCGCCGCGCAGGCCTTCGTCGAGGCCACCGCCAACCCGCCCTTCCTCTTCCAGCTGCCGCCGGAAGAGGGCCGTAAGGCCGTCGACGAGGTGCAAGGCGGGGACGTCGAACTGCCCGCCGCGGCCGTCGAGACCACGCACGTCGACGGCGTCGAGGTCCGCATCGTCCGCCCCGAGGGCGTCACCGGCCCGCTGCCCGTGATCGTCTACATCCACGGCGCCGGCTGGGTCTTCGGGAACTTCCACACCCACGAGCGCCTGGTCCGCGAGCTCGCCGTCGGCGCGGGCGCGGCCGTCGTCTTCCCCGAATACGACCGCTCGCCGGAGGCGCGCTACCCGGTCGCCATCGAGCAGAACTACGCCGTGGCCAAGTGGGTCGCCGAGCACGGCGCCGAGAACGGCCTCGACAGCACGCGGATCGCGATCGCCGGTGACTCCGTAGGCGGCAACATGACCGCCGCGCTCACCCTCATGGCGAAGCAGCGCGGCGACGTCACCTTCCGGCAGCAGGTGCTCTTCTACCCGGTCACCGACGCGAACTTCGACACCGAGTCGTACAAGCAGTTCGCCGAGGGCTACTTCCTCGCCCTCGACGGCATGAAGTGGTTCTGGAACCAGTACACGACCGACCCCGTGCAGCGTGCGGAAATCACCGCGTCGCCGCTGCGCGCGAGCCTCGACGAGCTGGCGGGCCTGCCGCCCGCGCTGGTGATCACCGGCGAGGCCGACGTCCTGCGCGACGAAGGCGAGGCGTACGCCGCGAAGCTGCGTCAGGCCGGAGTTCCGGTGACGGCCGTGCGATACCAGGGCATCGTCCACGACTTCGTCATGCTCAACACGCTGCGGGGAACGCACGCCGCGGAAGCCGCGATCACGCAGGCGATCGGGGTGCTGCGCACCGCACTCGAAGACTGAGTGGCTTGTCCAGGGTGACACGCGTCACCCCGGACAACACTTTCCGGTGGCCGCACGTCTCTTGATCCAGATGTGGGAAGCGCGGTGCGGGGGCGTGCCGCCGCCGGAGAGGGACACGATCGCCATGGGACTGGGACTGAGTGCCATCCGGCTCGATTCCACACTGAACCTCGTCATCGTCGTGGTGCTGACGCTGCTCGCGATCATCGCCGTGCCGTTCCTCTGGGAACGCTGGCGCCGCAAGGTCCTCGGCCGCAGCACCACGATCCTCGCCGCGGTGGTGCTCGTCGTGGTCAGCACCGCGATGGGCGGGAACATGATCGGCGGGTTCTTCCCGACGGTCGGCGCCCTGATCGGCACCGGCGTGTACTCGGGGGAGAGCGTCGACGCCGTCGCCGGCCAGAACGGTTCGGACCTCGACAAACTGCGGGACGCCGGGGCGATGCGGGCCAAGGAGGGCAAGGGATCCGTCGTGCACATGACGGTGACCGGCAAGCGCACCGGCCTCACGCGCGACGTCTCGGTGTACTTCCCGCCGCAGTACTACGATCCCGCGTACCGGGCGCTCAAATTCCCGGTCATCGAATGGATCCCGAACTACCCGTCCGGCCCGGAAGTGGTCACCGGCCCGTACGAACTGCCCGCCAAACTGGACGCGGCCATCGCGAAGCACGTGCTCCCGCCGACCCTGGTGATCATCCCGGACCCGACCGGGAAACCGAAGGTCGGCCACGACACCGAATGCATCGACGAGGTCAACGGCACCGCAAACGACACCTACCTGACCGCCGACATCCGCGACTGGGCGATCGAGAAACTCGGCGCCAATCCGCAGCGGAAGGCGTGGACGATGGCGGGCTGGTCCTCGGGCGGATACTGCGCGATGAACCTGGTGACCCGGCATCCGCAGTGGTACGGCCAGGCGGCGAGCGTCAGCGGCTACTACAAGGCTTCGGTGGACGCGGAGACCGAGAACCTCTTCAAGGGCAGGCAGGACATCGCCGACGCGAACACGGTCACGGTGAACCTGCAGAAGCATCCGTCGCCGGTCGACATCCTCGCGATCGCTGGGGACAAGGAAAGCTTCGAGAGCTTCTCGATCGACCAGATCCAGGCGGCCGTCCGCGCGCCCGCGACGCTCTCGTCGTGGCGGATCCCCGACGCCGGGCACAACATGAACACCTTCAAGGCGCAGGTTCCCGACGTGCTGGCGTGGATCGGCGCGCGGACCGTGCCGCCGTGCGCGCCGCAGGACAAGAAGATCGTCACCAACGGCGGGGTCACCCCGTGGCCGCTGCCCAACACCGGCGCCAAGGGCGCGCTGGTCGACGTCGTCGAATAGCTAGCCGCGCTTGGCGCGATAAGCCTTGGGGTACAAGCGAAGCCGGTCGGGAACCCGGTTACCGGCCGCTCTCGTGACCGCGCCCAACCGTCGGAGCCGGCGTTCGTCGCGGTCTGTCCACTTGAGACTCAAGCGATCGCGAAGAGCCTGAGGTAGCAAGCCGATCGCGCACAGCGTCAGCACGTTCCCGCCCGCGGGCCGGACGGGCCGCCAGAAGGCATCCGGCAAGAACCACCAAGGCGGCGATGGGGTGTCTCGCATGGTGAGCGAGCGGAGCAGTTCTCGGACCGTGTGGTTGTCCTCGAGCCGGTTCGCGACAACGTCGTCGAAGTAGGCATCGAATCCTTCGAGGTCCTCCGGCATGTGGTGCTCGCGGAGGCCGAGCAGCAGGCCCAGTCGTCGCCATTCCGCGTAGAAGCGGTGTTTATCCGTGCGGGACAAGGGATGGACGAAGACCTCGTGCATGCGGACGGTCGTCCAGAACGTCGATCCGTGCACCCACCGATAGGCCTCGGGGTTCAGCGCGTGATAGCGCTCGCCGTGGTGGTCGACGCCCTTGATCGCCTTGTGCATCTCGCGGAGCCGCTCGGCCTCCGCGATCGCCTTCCGGCCGCCGAAAACCTGGCACAGCAAGGAATCGATGGTCCGGTCGAGACGGCCCCACGGGTCCTCGGTGTAGTTCGAATGGTCGTGGACGCCCGCGCCGACCACCGGATGCGCGACCTGCAGCAGCAACGCCGTCCCCGCGCCGAGCAGCAGCCTCCGGTCGCCGGCCACTTGCCAGGCAACGGAATCCGGGCCGAGCGGGGCCGCGGCGGGCAGGCGGGCTTCGGTGCTCATGACGACCTCCCGGAAGAGTGGCGTACGGCCACTGTCCCACCTTGTTTACAGGCCGTCAATAGCGGGGAGCAGTGCCTCCACCACGTCGGTCACCCGCTTTCCGGCGCCGGAATAGGTGGTGGACGTCGGTTGGGAAGTCAGTACGACGACGAGGTAGCGGTCTTCTTCGCCGACGACGCCGGAGCTGTGCAGGATCCGGGAACCGCGGCAGCACGCCCAGCCCTGCTTGATCGACCAGGGAAGGCTGCCGACGGCGTCGGGGATGCCGAAGTACTGCCGGATCCCGTCGGAGCCGCTCTCGGTCGCGCCGCTCAACGCGCGCATGATCGTCGCCCGCGTGCCCGCGCCCGCCTGGTCCAGCAGGTAGCGGTAGATCTTCACGACGTCCGCGGCGGTGATCCTGGTGTCACCCCAGCGGCCGGGATCCTCGGGCGGACGCGTGCCGGCGAGGCCGATCTTGGCCGCCCACCGGGTGACGATGACCGGCCCGCCGTGGGCCGACCACAGCCTGCTGGCGATGTCGTCGTCGCTGGCCGAGAGCATCTGCTGCACGGTGCTCGCCGGTGTGCCCGCATGAAGCGCTTCCAGCGCGATGAGGAGCTTCACGAGCGACGCCGAGGTGTAGGAACGCTCGGATTTGAGGGAAACCGTGGTCTTCTCGGCCGTGCGGTCGTAGACGGCCACGCTCACCTGCCCGCCGGGGACGAGGTCCGCGAGGGCCTGAATGTCGACGGTCCTCGGCGGTGGACCCGGCACCGCCGAGGAGGACGGGGGCGGGGATTCGGCCGGCACCGCTTCGTCCTCGATCGTCAGCGCCGCGGCCCTCGACGCCGCGATCGCCGCCGGACCGGAACGCGACGGCGGAACCAGCGTCATCGCGACGATCGCACCCAGGCACAGCCCCACCAGGAGGAAGACCCCGCTTGCTTTGCCCACACGAGTTCTTGCCCGCATCACCCTTTCGTGTTCACGGCTAGGCCATTCGGCCGCCTCGGTTTGCCCGGGAGGGCCTCGGGGTACCCGGGCTCCAGCGTGAATTCAGTTCGCCAACTCTGGGAGGCGGAGCAATGGCACGTGCACAACGCGCTCGGATCCGAACGGCGGGACTCCAACCCGCCCAGGTCCTCGCCGGCCTGGCGAGCCTGGCATTCCTGGTGTTCGGGATCGTGGGCTTCACCAGGACCGGGCTCGCCGATTTCGCCGGCCGTCACGACGAGACCGTTCTCGGATTCTCGGTGAACCCGCTCTACAACCTCGGGTTCGTCCTGCTGGGCGCGATCGGTCTTCTGCTGACCTTCGGCTCTGGCCGGTCCCGGGCCTTCGGTTTCCTGACGTTCGTCGCCTTCGGGGCGCTGTTCGTCTGGGGCCTCATGATCGCCGGGACCGTATCCACGAACCCGGTGTCACAGGCGGGGAACCCGTTCAACCTCAACGGGCCGGACAACTGGCTGCACCTCGGCCTCGCCGCACTCGGGCTGGTGATCGCGTTCCTGCCCGCGCGGCACAAGGTGCTGCTGCCGGAGGACGAGGACGAAACAGTGGCCGGGGACCGGGCGGACAGCGCCACGGTCGTCCAGCCCGTCCACGACGATCCGCGACGGCCGAAGCATGAGAAAGGCCCGGCCGTCGCTCGCGAAGAGCGACCACCGGGCCTCGCCCACTAGGTCTCAGTAACCGGACTGGGCGGGAGCGTCTTCCTTCTTCTCGGAGGCGTTCCCGCTCTGTGCCGCCTTGTTCTTCACCGGCGCGGTGCTCTTGCAGCCCGCGGGCTCGATGACGAACCAGGTGCCGCCGACGCCGTGACCGTTCGCCTCGCCGGCGTTCGCGTCCTTGGCGTAGCGGTAGACGGCCCACCCGCCGACGGTGACCTGCGTGGTGCCGTCCGCGCGCTTCACCGTGCCGAGCAGCTTCTGGTCGATGCCTTCGAGCTGGACGTCGCCCTCGGCGAGCACCGGCGGCCAGGCCTTCGCGCAGTCACCGTTGCAGGTCGGCTGCTTGTTCTTCTTGTCCTTGGTGAACATGTAGAGGGTGAACCCCTCCTGGTCCACAATGGCCGGTCCGATGCCGTCGACGTTGCTCGCGACCAGCTTCGTGGCGCCGTCCGCATTCTGCTCTGCCTTCTTGTCGGCCGGAGCCGCCTCGGCCTCCTTCGCCGCCTGGCCCGCCTTGCCGCCCTTGACGTTCGCGGCGTACCAGGTGCTGCCGACGCCCTGGCCCTTCGCCTCGCCCGCCTTCGCATCCTTGGCGTAGCGGTAAAGCGCCCAGCCGCCGACGGTCACCTGCTTGCGGCCGTCGGCGCGGGTCAGCTCGCCGACCAGGGCCTGATCCACACCTTCGATCTGGACCTCGCCTTCCGCGAGCACCGGCGGCCAAGCCTTCGCGCAGTCACCGTCGCAAGTGGACTTCGGCGGCTTCGCGCTGTCCTTGTCGAAGCGGTACAACGTGAACCCGTCCTTGTCGACGAGCACCTGGCCGAGGTTCCCGGCTTCGGCCACGGCCACCTTGGTCTCGCCCTTGGCCGCCGGGGCGTTCCCGCCCGCCCCGGCCACCGCGGCGGCGGGAGCGACCGCGGGCGCCGCCGTCTCGGTGCCGCCGGAGCAGGCCGACAACACCACCAGGCCCACGGCCGCGGACGCCGCTGCGACGACGAAACGCTTGCGAAGCATGGGATTTCTCCTTGTTCGTAGGGGTTCCGCGGCTTGGCGCGGTGAGCTTGTACCCCCTACACGGAGCCCTCGCGGGACCGGTTCAAGGAGTTCGCGGATTTTCTTCGCGGACCTCCAGCGCGGCGTCCGTGAGCACCCCGGCCGAACCGGTGTAGTTCGCGGGATCCAGCAGGTCGGCGAGGGATTCCGCGGAGAGCACTCCGGTTATCTCCGGCAGTTCGGAAAGTACGTCACCGAGAGCCCTGTCCTGCTCCAGCGCCAGCTTGGACGCCTGGCCGAGGACCTCCTTGGCCCGCGCCTTCCCGAGCAGCGGGGCGAGCACCGTCGAAAGCCGCTCGGAGACGATCTGGCCGTGCGTGAAGCCGAGGTTCTCGCGCATGCGGTCGTCGTCGACGACCAGACCGCGGGCGAGCTCGGCCGCCGTATGCGCGGCGCCGCCGGTCAGGCGCAGGCACTCGCGCAGCAGCTGCCACTCGGCGTGCCACGCGCCCGCGGACCGTTCGTCCTCGGAGAGCAGGGCCTGGGTGACGCCGGTGGCCAGCACCGGGACCTGCAACGCGGCCGAACGGATCAGCGTCGCTAGCACCGGATTGCGTTTGTGCGGCATCGCCGAGGAACCGCCACGGCCCTCGCCCGCGGGCTCGGTGACCTCCCCGACCTCGGTGCGCGTCAGGAACTGAACGTCGACCGCGATCTTCCCCAGCGCGGCGGCGGTGAAGGAGAGAGCGGCCGCGAGGTCGGCCGTCGGGGTGCGGAGCGTGTGCCAGGGGAGCGTGGTCTCGGCGAGGCCGGTCTCCTCGGCGAACGCCGTCTGAAGCCGCTGCGGATAGCCGTCGGGCAGCTCGGCGAGCCGCGCGTACTCGGCGTACGCCGCCCTCGTGCCCGCCGCGCCCCCGAGCGAGACCGGCAGGACGACGCGGTTCAGCCTGTCGAGCGCGTCGAGAGCCAGCTGACGCCAGCCCGCCGCCTTGAGCCCGAACGTGGTCGGGACCGCGTGGGCCGTGAGGGTGCGCCCGGCCATGATCGTGTCGCGATGCGCGCGGGCGAGATCCGCCAGCGCGTTCGCCGTCGCCTCGAGGTCCGCGGTGACGAGCGCCCGGGTCCGCGCGGCGACCAGCATCATCGCGGTGTCGAAGATGTCCTGGCTGGTGGAGCCGCGATGCACGTACTCCGTCCCGGCCGCCTCGGTCAGCTCCTTGATCAGCCCCACGACCGGATTCGCCGTCTCACGGGCCGCCTTCGCCAACGCGACCACGTCGATCTCGACCGACGCGGCGGCCTCGGTGATCGCCTCCGCGGCGGCCTGCGGAATCAGCCCCGTGCCGGCCTGCGCCCTGGCGAGCGCCGCCTCCGTGTCCAGAAGGGCCCGCAACCAGGCGAGATCACCCGTCGCCGCCTCGGCGGGCGTGCCGGCACGGACCGGGGACAAAAGGCCGGAGTCGGGATCGGCGTTCATCGCCCCAGCATCGCATTTCAAGGTCTCAGTGGCCCGTCCTCCCGTCGATGCGCTCGCGCAGCAGATCAGCGTGCCCGGCGTGGCGCGCGTACTCGGCGATGTGATGCGTCAGCAGCCACCGCAGCGAGAACGGCTTCCCGTCACGTCGGCTCTTGCCCGTGTCTTCGAGCGAAGCGGCCGCCACGATCTCCCGCGACCGCGCACACTCCTCACGCCAAGCCGCCCACGCGGCCTCGACGTCGCCACCCGTGTCCTCGAAATCCTGCTCAGGCCACTCGTCGGAGTAATAGAGCATCGGGACGTCCTCACCCGCGAACTGCAGGCGGAACCACCAGCGCTCAGTGCCCGTGAGGTGCCTGAGCAGCCCATGCAGCGACAACCCCGACGGCTCGATCGCCCGCAGAGCCAGCTGCTCCGGCGTCAGACCCCGGCACTTCAGCTCGAACGTGCGACGATGCCAGTCGAGCGTGGACGTCAAGATCTCGCGCTCACTCGCCACCCGCGGAGGCTCTGAACGGTCGCCCTCCCACGTGGCCGAGTAGTTCTCGTCAGGGATCGTGTCCATGCCCCGACCTTGGCAGAGACCCCCGACAATTCCGTGGCGCTCCGGCGGCGGCCCCGCCATCCTGGTGGTCGGCGGCGGTCTACTAGACTCAGCCGCACGGGCCGTTAGCTCAATTGGTAGAGCTGCGGACTTTTAATCCGTAGGTTCTGGGTTCGAGCCCCAGGCGGCCCACTCACTCGACATCCTCGCTGACCAGCGGGGATGTTCTTGGTTGTGGATCTTGTACGACTTGACATGGTCTTGGCTGGGCTCTGTGGGTGCTCAGACCTGCGTTCCGGATGGTGTTGCGCGAGCGCAGGCATCCCCCGGTACTCAGCGGTCCGATAGGTCCAGCAGATCGAGGAACGCGGTCGCTGCCGGGGTGCGTCCGACGCCGCTCCAGATGAGGTACTCGACGCGCACAGGTGCGTCGGTGATCTCGACGGTGGCCAGGCCGGTCAGGTAGGGGACGTAGGTCGAGGGCAGCAGCGCGATCGCCAGCCCCCTCCGCACGAGCCGGGCCATCATGAAATCCGCGGTGGTGACCTCGAACGCGACCTCACGGTTCAGACCCGCGGCGGCGAACGCCTCGTCCGACTGCGCCCGCGCGGCCGAGTGCGGCGGCAGGTCGATGAAGGTCTCGGTGGAGAGCCGGGCGAGGTCGACGGCTGGTTCGCCCGCCAGCGGGTGGTCGGGGGCGACGACGGCGACCAGTCGGTCCCGGGCGAGTTCACGAGCGTTGACGCCCACCGGTCGCACGCTGGTGGGCAAGCCGAGGAAGGCGACCTCGATCCGGCCCTGTCTGACCTGCTCGGTGAGTTCTTCGCTCCCGCCGACGCGGATGTTCAGTTGGACCTGGGGATACCTGTCGCGGAACCGGCTCAGCGCGTCCGGGACGTCGACGGCGGCCACGGTGGGGATGAGGCCGAGGGCGAGTCTGCCGCGCACCTCGCCGGTCACCGCCGCGACGTCGGCGGCCGCCCGCTCCGCGGCGTTGAGGCTCTCGCGGGCCGCGGCCACGAATGCCTTCCCGGCCGGGGTGATGCGCACATGGCGGCTGGTGCGGTCGAACAGTCGTGCGCCCAGTTCCCGTTCGAGGGCGGCGATTTGGCGGCTTAGCGCCGACTGGACGACCAGGCACTGCTCCGCGGCGCGGGTGAAGCTGTTCGTCTCGGCGACGGCGAGGACGTAACGCATCTGCTGGAGCTCCATTTGTCAATGCTGACACGGCATCGCTGGAGTGCCAACATTGCGTTGGACTCATCGTCAGGGTGCCGCAAGACTCGAGTCGTGGCAAGGCCACATCGGGACTTCGGAGGTGAACTCGTGCGGACACGTTCCACAACCATGAGCCGCTCGGTGCTCAACGAGAACAAAGAGGTGTGACTCGGGGGCCGGGGCCCGGCGCGGATGTGCGTCGCCGCGGCACAACAGCACGGGGAAGCGGTGCAGCGCCCGCTGTACGAAGCGATCGGGTGCGGATCCATCTCGAGGGCCCGGCTGGGCCGGGGCCTGATACTCGCCGCACCGCATGCCGTCGCCCTGCCGATTACGGCACGGCGTTGCGCGCCGGCCACCACGCGGGATGGCTCCGATCGGCGGCGGCGTGGGCACCCCGGTCACCCACGTTCCCGGCCCCGCCGGTGAATCGGATCGCGTTCTTCGGTCCCGGCGCCGCGCGGCGCCGGGAGCAGGCGCGCTGTGGGACGGGTTCTTCGAGCTGAGCCGCGACCGCGAACCCACCTTCTCCTGACCCCGCCCTCTTTCCCCGCTCGTGCGGGGACGTTCTTAAGGACACGTATGACCACTGTCAGTACTGAACCGCACTCACAGTTCCGGGCGTGGCTGGGCGTCGCGGCCATCACCGCGAGCTTGTTCGTCTTCGTCACCACCGAGCTGATGCCCATCGGGCTGCTCACCCCGGTCAGCGCGGGATTGTCCGTCTCCGTCGGCCTCGCGGGCATGATGGTGACGCTGTACGGCATTTCCGCGGGCGTCGGGGTGCCGTTCCTGGTCGCGTGGAGCCGCACAGTGAATCGCCGCGCCCTCCTCACCACGCTGCTGGCGATCATGGCGGTCGGCAACCTCGTCACGGCCGTGTCGCCGAACTTCCCGATCATCCTGGCCGCCCGGCTCGTCACCGGGTTCGCGCACGGCGTTTTCTGGGCGATCGGTGTCGCCATGGCGATGCGGCTCGTCCCCGGCAAGAAGGCAGGCAAGGCCGCCGCGGTCGTCCTTTCCGGCATGTCGATCGCCACCGTCGTGGGCATGCCGCTGGGCACGTTCATCGAGAGCCTCACCGATTGGCGCACCACGTTCCTCATCTGGAGCGGCCTGAGCCTGGCGGTGCTTTTGGCCATCGTGCTCACGCTTCCGTCACTGCCGTCCCAGAGCGCCATCCCGGTGCGGGAGGTGTTCGCGCTGCCGATCCGGAACGGGCGGCTGCGGGTCGTGATGACCACCGTCGCGCTTTACGTGCTCGGGCACTTCGGCGCGTATACGTTCATCCGCCCCTTCATGGAGCAGCGCGCCGGGGCGTCGACGGCGTGGGTGACCGGGCTGCTGATCGTGTTCGGGGTCGGCGGCGCGGTCGGCAACTTCGTCGCCGGGCACACGGTCAACAAGAACATGCGCGCGACGTTTGTCGTCGCCTGCGCCGGACTCGTCGTTTCGTTGCTGCTGCTCCTGGTGTTCGGCGGCAGCCTGGCGGGCGTGGCCGCCGCCGTGGTGGTGTGGGGAGTCTCCTTCGGCGCCGCCAACCTCTGCCAGGTCAACATGATGCTCGCCGCGGCCCCGGACACCTTCGAGGCCGCCATGTCGCTCAACACGATGGGATACAACATCTCGATCGCACTCGGCGCGCTGCTCGGCGGACTGTTCGCGGGCGGCTTCGGGGCCACCGGCGCGGTGTGGTTCGGCGTCGCGCTGACGGTGACCGCACTGCTGACCGCCTTCGGCTCGCACCGCGACGCCGCGCACGCCTGAAAGGGGCACACGTCAACACCAGCATGCACAGCCGGTGCCTCTTGAGCTGACCATCGTTGGAGCACGCTGGCTCCGATTGGTGGTGGGTGAAGGCTCCCTTCACCGCGTCTGATGTGGTGAAGGGAGCCTTCGACCCTGGTCGGGCGCAACCCGCGATATGGGCGCTAATCGGGAATTCACCGCGTGGACCACGGAAGCGGCGTCAGGAGCGGGGCGACGCGAGGTTGACATTGCGGGGTCGCCGTCGCTCAGGTTCTGGGTTCGAGCCCCAGGCGGCCCACTCTTTCGCCAGGTCGACGCTTAGTGGGCCACCCAGGCCAAGATCACGTCACCGGTCGAGAACCAACGCGCTCACTCCCTGGCGCGAGGCGCCCAAACCTGCGCCACCAGCACCGTGCTCGCCCCGAACAACGCCACCCCAAGCGGCACATGGACGGCGAGATCACCGCTGCCGCCGACCAGGAACTGCACGCTCACCAACACCAAAAGAACCGTGCTGACGACCAGATACCGCGCCGATCCGTTGCCGACCCGCCATACCAAAACCGCGGCGACGATCTGGAACACCATCGCCACGGTGACGAAGGGGCCGGTGGCGTGGTGCAACCCGCCGCTCCCGCCGGAAAGGAGCTGGCCGGCGGTGATCCCCTGCACCAGCAGCGTGGCCGCGAGGAACACCGTGCTCGCCTTCAGCAGGCCGAAGAACCGCACGTTCACCACGTCACCCGCAAAGCGCGCACGCCGTAGACGAGGCTGAACTCGCGGAATTCCACTTGGCCTGCCAAGGCGAGCCGGGGGAAGCGCCGCAGCAGTGCCGGGAGGGCGATGCGCAGTTCCATGCGTGCGAGTGGTGCCCCCAGGCAATGGTGGGCGCCATGTCCGAAGGCGACGTGGCCGGTCGTTCCCCGGGTGATGTCGAGGGTCTCGGGATCGTCGATCAGGGCGGGGTCGCGGTTGGCGGCCGGGATCGAGCAGATCACGAGCGATCCGGCGGGGATGCGGTGCCCGCCGACCTCCACGTCCGTCGTGGTCGTCCGCGGCGGCAGCGACTGGACGACGGAAAGCCAGCGCAGCAGTTCTTCGACGGCGGGCTCGATCAGGCCGGGATCCTCGCGGAGCAAGGTCAGCTGATCGGGATGCCACAGCAGGGCCAGGGTGCCGAGGCCGAGCATGTTCGCGGTCGTCTCGTGTCCGGCGAGCAGCAGAAGCCCCGCGATGCCGGTCAGCTCATCCGAAGTGAGCTCGTCGCCGTGCTCGCGGACGAGCATGCCCAGCATGTCCTCGCCCGGATCCGCCCGGGCGCGGGCGACCAAGCCCGCCATGTAGTCGTGGTCCTCCCGTTGCGCCGCGACCCGCTGGTCCACCGGCAACGACGTGTCGAGGATCCGCGCGGCGCGCGCGTGGAACTCGCCGCGGTCGGCATACGGGACGCCCAGCAGTTCGCAGATCACCAGCGACGGCACCGGCAACGCGAAGTGCGCCACCAGATCGGCGGGTTCACCGGCTTGCTCCAGGTTGTCCAGGGCCGCTTCGACGATCTCGGTGATCCGCGGCTCGAGTCTGTTCATCCGCCGTACGGTGAACTCCGGGGTGAGCAGCCGTCGCAGGCGCGTGTGGTCGGGCGGGTCGAGCCTGATCAGCTGTCCCGCCGTGACGTCGTCTTGTCCGGCTCCCGTCAGCGGCGTGGCGCTGCTGAACCGGGCCGGATCCGCCAGCACCTGGCGGACGTCTTCCTTACGGCAGACCAGGTACGCGGGCACGCCGAACGGCGTCTCGACTTGTACGACCCCCTCGCCGTCGCGAGCCCGCGCCAATTCCCCGATCGGGTCGAGACCGTTCCTTCGCATGTGAAGCGGCATGGTTTCGGTCATCTTCTGCCTTCCGTTCAGGACTGGGCGTCGAGCCACTCTGAGAACGTGGGTCCCGCGAGCTTGGCGTGCGGGCTGGGCAGGAAGCCGCCGGCGGCGGCGATGTCGGCGTCGGGCATGCCGGAGCCGTCGACGCCGATGACTTCGATGCCCCGGCGGGCGCCGAGGAGGCGGGCGGCGTCCGCCATGATCTCCTTGCGTGGCCCCGCGATTTCGGGGATCGGCGTTCCCGGGTCGCTCGGGTCGACGGCGAGGTCGACCAGTTCCTCCGCGACGGTGCGGCAGGCCACGAGCTGCGTGGGCAGGGCGGGCAGGTGGACGACGTCGCTCTGCTGCCAGTCCAGGAGCTGGCCGACGAACTCGTGGAACTGTGCGGCCCGCAGGAGGCGGACGGGGAGAGGGCCCGCCAGAAGGAGTTCCTCGTGCACCTTCTTGGCGGCGATGAAACCGGCGGTGGCCTTGTCGGCGCCGATTATGGACGCCGCCACGATCCGGGCGACTCCCGCCTGGCGGCCCGCTTCGTGCAGGTTGCGGGCCGAGGTGCGGAAGAACTCCGTCGCCGCCTCCTGCTCGGAGCCGTGCCATGAGGCGACGTCGATGATGACGTCGACGCCGCCGAGTGCTTCGGCGAGCCCCTCACCGGTGATGATGTCCACGCCGGTGGCGCGGGACATCGGCACGACGTGGTGTCCTCGTTCGGCGAGGACGTCGACGACGTGCTGCCCCAGCCGTCCGGTCGCGCCGGCCACTGCGAACTTGCTCATGATCCAGAACCTTTCTCGAGGGTGGGGAAGTCAGTCGGTGTAGTTGAGGCCGGGCGGCATGCCGGGAATCGGCTTGGCGATGAGCGCGGCGGGGGCGAAGAAGCCGATATGCGCGATCGCCATGACGAGCGTCCAGAGCGCCTTGGCGTCGTAGCACTCGGATGCCTTGGCGTACAACGAGTCGGGGACACGTTCGCCGGACGGATTCGGGGTGAGGACGGCCTCCACGAGCTCCAGCGCGATACGTTCGGGGTCGGTGAAGCAGGTGGCGTCATGCCAGGTCGCCACCCCGGTGATGCGCTCCTCGGGCTCCCCGGCCTGGCGGAGATTGCCGGTTTCGCGAATGGTGAAGTACGTGCTGCCGAGCAGCTGTCCGGCGCGCAGTTGCAGCAGGCTGATGGTCGTGGAGGGGATCGCGCCGTTCTTGAGGACCTTGTGCAGGCCGCCGGCGACTTCGGCCATCTCGGGTACGAAGGGGATCGGGTTGGGCATGCGTGACCGCGGGGGCATGGCGGGTTTCCTTTCTCTTTGGCGTTGCGACCAAGAGATCCCGGCGACGCGATCCCCGTGACAGGTCGGCCTTGTGACGCAAGCCACCGTCACAAAAGGAGGAGGGCCGGGGTCGTATGGGCACGCTCGAGAAAGGCAGGAACCGGTGACGATCGAAAGAGACACCGCCATGGAGTCGGCCACCGAGGCGTTCGTGGCCCATCGCAACCTGCTTTTCACCGTGGCCTACGAGATGCTCGGTTCGGCCACCGACGCCGAGGACGTCCTGCAGGAGACGTGGATGCGGTGGGTCGGCGTGGACTTCGCGACGGTGCTGGCCCCGCGTGCGTTCCTGGTCCGGATCACCACCCGGCAAGCGCTCAAACGGCTGCGGACGCTCGGCAGGCGCAAGGAGTCCTACGTCGGCCCGTGGCTGCCCGAGCCGCTGCTGACCGCGCCGGACGTGGCCGAGGACGTCGAGCTGGCCGACAGCGTCTCGATGGCGATGCTGCTGGTGCTCGAGACGCTCGCGCCGACCGAGCGAGCGGTGTTCGTGCTACGCGAGGTCTTCGCGCTCGACTACGACGAGATCGCCGAAGCGGTCGGCAAAACTCCAAGTACCGTGCGCCAGATCGCGCATCGGGCGCGGGCGCACGTCGCCGCGCGCAGGCCGCGTGGCGCCGGCTCTCCCGCCGAACACCGGGCCGCGCTCCAGGCCTTCCAGGCAGCGGTCGAAACCGGCGACTTGCAGGGTTTGCTCGACATCCTCGCGCCGGACGTCGTCGCCCTCAGCGACGGCGGCGGGGTCAAACACGCCCTGCTGCGGCCGGTCGTGGGCGTGGACAAGGTGGCGCGTCTGCTGGCCGTCGGCTGGTGGAAACGGGACGCGGAAAGGTCGGTCGAGCCGGTTCAGATCAACGGTGGACCGGGGCTGCTCATCCGTGTCGACGGGGAGATCGACGGCGTGCTGGCGGTGCGGGTCGAGAACGGCTTGGTCACCGGCGCCTACCACGTGCGCAATCCGGAGAAGCTGGCGAATGTGGAGCGGGAGATCCCGGTCAGCCGGTGATCAGGCGCCGAGACGGTTGTAGATCCGGCTGGCCAGGGTGGCGGCCAGCTGGTTCAAGGCGCTCCAAGGTTCATCGAGCGCGAACCGGCCGAGGAGTTCCGCCGCCGCGTAGGCCTCGGCCTCGGAGAGCAGTGGCGCGGGCCGGTCCTGGAGCCCCTTCTCGACCAGCCGTGACAGCGTTTCGGCGTATTCCTCCAGGTCGCGCACCACAGCCAGGCCGTACCGCTCGTCGAGCGAATCCCCGGCGAGGTCGTCACTCATGGTCGTCTCCCCTTCTGCGTTCACCCGTCCGACGCGCTTCAGAAAATCTATGCTGGCTGGGGTAGACATTCAACGCCGGGTGTGTGTAATGTTCTCCTCGTACCGAGAAAGACAACGTCAAGCAGGCGCGGGAGATGACGTAACTACCCGCGAGGTGAGACAAGCCGGTCAGGCGGCACGGGGCCGATCAAGGAACAGGTCCCGGACGGTGATCGGGAGCAGGATCTCAGGGCCGTGTTGTGAAGAAGGTTCGACCAGGTAGTACCGGCCCTGGAAGGAAAGTGCAGGACGCGGGCGGAGCAGTCGCGCCCGTGAAGAACATGTAGTCGCAGTAAGTCAGTAGTTCAGTAAGTCAGTAAGTAAGCAGTAGTGAAGTAAGTAGTCAGAAGTTGCAGTAAGTAAGCAGTGCAGTTGCAGGACCGGTCAGGTGGCCGGAGCCGATCGGTGAACAGGGCTCCGGGCAGTGACCAGCGGCGTCAGCGTGCTGGGACCGATCAGTGAAAGGGTTCCGGCAGTGTCGCTCGCAGTAGGTGAAGTAGCAGTACCCAGCAAGGTGAAAACACAGGAAAGAAGGGAACGGCGACATCATTGGATCGCCCGCAGCGGCAAGGTAGCGCCGCGCGGGTGCCGTAGTTCCATCGAGTACGGAGGTGGTTCGCGGTCACGAATCAGCGATCCCCGCGCAATCCGGTTGTTCACCGGACGCGGGTGCAGGAAGCCGGCGGTCGCGCCGGTAGACAATGGTGAAACCCAACCCTGAGGACCCCGGGTGCCGTTTCGGCACCCGGGGTCCTTTGTGATGTGGAGGTGGAATGATCCCTGACCAAGAAGGACCGGCCACGCCCAGCGGGGCCGACAGGTTCGATGACGAGCATTACCCCGCCTACACGATGGGCCGTGCCGCCGACATGCTCGGCGCCACTCAAGGCTTCCTTCGCAGCCTCGACGAGGCCGGCCTGATCACCCCGCAGCGTTCCGCCGGCGGCCATCGCCGTTACTCCCGGTACCAGCTTCGCCTGGCCGCGCGGGTGCGGGAACTGGTGGATCAGGGCACCGCCGTCGATGCCGCCTGCCGCATCGTCACCCTTGAGGATCAGCTCCACGAAGCCCAGCGCGCGAACGCCGAACTCCGCGCCGAGGACTGAAAACCCTGCTGAGAACGCCCTTGTCCGGACAGGACGAGGGCGTTCGGGCGTGGATGTCGAAACGGACGGCTCGGCTCCGACCCCCTCCTGAAGCGCCGGGCAGCGGCGCCCCAGGAGCGAAGGAGGCCTTGCGATGAGCAAGGTGGTGCTGGACGTGTCGATGTCGCTGGACGGATTCACCGCCGGACCGAACGTGCGGGCCGACGAGCCCATGGGTGACGGCGGCGAACGACTGCACGAATGGATGGCCGGTGAAGGGCCCGACGCCCGCGTTCGCGACGAAGTGAACGCGATGGCCGGGGCGACCGTCATCGGGAGACACACCTTCGACCTCGGTCTGCGGCCGTGGGGCGGAACGCCGTGGCCTGGCGTCCCGAGTTTCGTGGTCACCCATCGGACCAGGGAAGACCTGCTCGGCGACAACGGCGGCACGTTCGCCTTCGACGGGCTGGAGGCCGCGGTCCGGCGCGCCAAGGAAGCCGCGGGCGACAAGGACGTACTCGTGCTGGGTGCAGACGTCGCCGGGCAACTGCTCGCCTTGGGTCTGCTCGACGAGATCTATCTCCACCTCTCCCCAGTGGTGCTGGGGCAGGGGACCGCCGTGTTCGCCGGGAACCTCGGCGAGCTGGTCCCGCAGGGCGAACCCGTCGCCGGGACCGCTACCCACCTGCGCTATCGCGTCGGGCGGCTACCAGGGAAAGGCCGCACGGAGAACCGCTGAGGCCGGTTCGAGGTCGGTGACGAGGCGGTCGAGTTCGCCGGGGCTCAAGGCGTTGTACGGCGCTTCCGCGAGCTTGTCGGTCAGCGCTTCGACCCGTTCCTTCGCGGCCCGGCCGTCGGCGGTGAGCCAGCCGTCGGTCCCGACCAGACCGCGGTCGCGCATACCGTCGATGACCGCGGTGAGCTGCGCGGCGGGGAGGTGGCCGACCCGGCCGAACTCCTTCGCGGGCATGTCGATGGACAAGGCGTGCAGCACGTGGGCCTCGGTCCCGCCGATGCCCTCGGTCACCAAGGCGACGGTGTGGCCGTCGCCGCGGTGCTCGCGCAGCAAGTTGGCCGCGTGCCACAGCCGGGCCACGGGTTCTTCCGGGGCCGGAACGGTGCGAAGGGCGGCGTAGAGGGCGCGTCCCTCGATCGGTGCGCTGGTCGCGGCTGTCATCAGCAGGTCGCCGGCGCGCGCGACACCGGGGTCGTCGGCGAGGTCGCCGAGGATCCGCCGGATTCCGGTGACGCATCCCCGCTCGCGGGCGGCCAGCGCCTCTTCGGGCGTGGTCAGCTCCCAGACCCGCGGGATGTGACGCGCCACCTCGCCGGGGGCGAAGTTGTAGAAGATCGCGTGGATCACCTCGGCCGGAACCGACCGGCCGAACGGCGCGGCCCGCCCGGCGAAATAGGCGTCCCACTGGTTGCGCAGGCCCAGCGCCATCAAGGCTTCGTCCGACTCGTCGGCGAAGTAGGGCACCAGGCCGATGGGCTCGATCAAGTCGTACATACGGCGGGCGAGCGACATCTCATCCCCTGTGGTCGTGGCGGCCTCCTCGTGGCGGCCGCTCACTTACTCCACGAACGCGTCGTCCGGGATTCGACATCGGGCCGCGGCCGGTATCGCCGCGGCCCGATCGCGCCCTACTTCAGGTGCCGGGCCAAGAAGCGGCCCGCGGCCTCAGCTTCATACGGTGGGATGCCGGTGTGCCCGCCCATGTTGGCGTGCAACGTCTTCTCCTTGGAGCCGAAGGCGTCGAACAGGTCAAGGGCGTGCTGCCGGTCGTTGCCTTCGTCGTCCCACTGCAGCATGACGTGCACCGGGATGGTCACCTGCCGTGCCTCATCGAGCATGCTGCGAGGCACGTAACTGCCGGCGAACAGCACGGCGGCCGAGATTCGCGGCTCGACGACCGCCAGCCTGGTGCCGATGGAGATCACCCCGCCCGAATAGCCGACCGGGCCGCCGATTTCGGGCAGTTCGAGAAGGGCGTCCAGGGTGGCCCGCCACTCCGGGACCGCCTGCTCGACCAGCGGGAGGACGAGCCTGTCGACGATGTCGCCGGTGACCGGCTCGCCGGCTTTCAGTGCCCGTCGCAGGTCGGCGCGGGCCTCGTCGACGGTGGGGAGAGGAGGCCGGTCGCCGGCTCCCGGGAGTTCGATGGTGGCAGCGGCGTAGCCCCCCGCCACGCAGCTCCGCGCCCGGCCCGCGAGCCGCGGGTACATCTTGCGGAGCCCGCCGGGGTGGCCGTTCAGGATCAAGGGGACCGGGGTGGACACGGACTCGGGCGTCCACAGGACACCGGGGACCTCGCCGAGGACGAATTCGCGTTCGAGGACGCCGTCTTCGAGGCGTTTTTCGGAAGTGAAGTGCATGGTCGTGCCTTTCGGGAGTGCGCGGACGGCGCTCCCGGACGACCTATCGTCCGACCGTGACCCCGGAGGAGAGCACCCCTGTCGAAATGTTCACGGGTACCACCTCCTCGTTCTCTCGCACGGCCTCCGGCAAGTTAGCAGCGGCCGGCCGTCGTCCGCCAGCGCTTTAACCGAGCACCGAAAGCCCGTCCGCCACGACGACGCCGTCGTGCAGGACCGTGCGGTCCTTGCCGCGGTCCATCACCGCGCTCGTCGGGGTCTCACCGTCCACCAGCACCAGGTCGGCGCGGTCGCCGACGGCCACGCCGGGCCGGTCGGCGATACCCGCGAGCCGCGGGACGTCGTGGCTCATGATCGACGCGCCGCCCATCGTGGCGACGGCCAGCGCCATTTCGATCAGGTCGTCGCGGCGGAAACCGTTCGTGAAGGCCAGCTGCCAGGTGCGGTCGAGCAGGTCGCAGTTGCCGTACGGGCTCCAGTAGTCCCGCTGGCCGTCCTCGCCGAGGCCGACGCGCACGCCCGCGGTCGTGAGGTCCGCGAGGGACAACTGGCCGTCGACGGACGGCGCGACGGTGGCCATCGCGATGTCCAGCTCCGCGAAGGTGTCGATCAGGCGGCGGCTCACCGACTCCGAGATCGAGCCCAGTTCGTACGCGTGCGACATCGTCACCTTGCCGCGCATGTCCAGCGCGCGGACCCGTTCGATCACCAGATCGGTCGAGAAGACGCCGAGGTGCCCCGGTTCGTGCAGGTGGATGTCCACCTCGACGCCGTACTTCTCGGCGAGCCCGAACACGACGTCGAGATGCCCCTTGGGGTCCTTGTCCAGTGAGCACGGGTCGATTCCGCCGACGACCGTGGCGCCCGACCGCAGCGAGGCCTCCAGCACGTCCACGGTGCCGGGTTCGCGCAGGATCCCGGCCTGCGGGAACGCCATGATCTCGACGTCCGCGTGCTTGGCGAAGCGCTCCTTCGCGGCGAGTACGGCGTCGAGCTTCTCGAGCCGGCAGTCGACGTCCACCTGCGCGTATGTGCGCACCCGCGTGGTGCCGTTGGCGATCATCCGCTCCAGCGTCCCGGCGACGCGTTCGGGCAGCGGAACCTCGGCGTCGCGCCAGTTCTCGCGGTCGTTCAGCATCATCGCCCACACGCCCGGCGCACCCGTATGCGGCCGGAACGGCAGGCCGATCCGGGTCGAGTCCAGGTGGACGTGCACGTCGCTGAACGACGGGAACAGCAGCCGCCCGCGACCGTCGACCGTGCCGGGTGCCGTCGTGGCGGCGGGATCGTGCGGCCGTACCGCGGTGATCCGGCCATCGGCCACTTCGACGTCGCTGTGCTGTCCACCCCACGGGCGGACGTCACGGATCAACACGGTGAACACCTTTCTCGACGCACTCCCTTTGGTATACCAAAGCGGGGGAGCTGGAGCAACGTCAGGTGACTCACTTGGTGTGACGGTACGGGCGGGTGTGCCCGGTTTCCGCGTTGTGCTTGGTGATGTCGTCGATCCCCATCTTTTCGAGCCTCGGGTACTCGGTCACGTCGAACACGTTGTCCTCGCGGCGATGCGGGTAGATGTCGTGTCCCTTGCCCGGCCAGTAGGGGAAGACCACGTGCGTGTCCTTGTTGGAGTTCTTGGCGAAGGTCTCGGAGACGTAGTCCCATTTCTCCTGGACGAGTGGTTTCCTCGGGTCGTGGGGATCGTTGATCCACCCGGGCATCTTGATGTTGTTGTCCTTGAGCGTTCCTTCGAGGGTGTTGCCGCCGTTCTGCTTCGCGATCTTGGTGGCCTTCTCCTCGACCGAGCCGAGGTACTCGTCCTCTTCGCCGCGTTTGCGTTTCTTGGTGCCGCCGGACCAGAAGAAGTGCTTGTCGGCCTTCAGGATCTCGTCGAGTTTCGGCTTGAACTTGTCGAATTCCTCCTTCGACATCTTGTCGACGTTGATGGGAGGTTTCCTCGGGCTCCTTCGCGGTGGCGGCGGCTGCGCACTGGGGCCGGCCGGCTGGGGCCGCTGCTGACTGCCCGGCCCGGTCTTGCCGCAGGAACCGGCCAGGCCGAGCGGATCGCCGATGAGCAGCGGCTGCTCGACATAGCCGACGGGGTTGGCCGCGGCGGCGAGTCCGAGCGGGTCCTGGCTGAGGTATCGCGAGGTTCGCGGGTCGTAGTACCGGAAAACGTTGTAGTGCAGCCCGGTTTCCTCGTCGCGATGCTGGCCGGGGAACGCCAGCGGCATCGCCGCGGTGTCCGCGCCGGGCAACGGCACGCCCCAGAAACTGCTGCGGTCCTGCCAGACCAGCGCGCCGTGCTCGTCGAGCAACTCGGTCGGCGTTCCGGCGGGCGACGTGATCACGGCACGGAAGGCGGCGTCTTCGAGGGCGCCGGTGCGCTCGACCTGGACGACGGGACGGTCGTCGTCGTAGCGCTCCCAGGTGAAGAGCCGGTAGGACTCGTCGGCGGGGTCGTAATCCATCCGCTCGACGACGTTCATCCCGCTCCACAGGAACCGGACGTCGAAGGTGAGCTCTGCTTCCCCTTCCGGGCCGAGCAGCCAGCGGCGTTTGGCGAACCGCCGTCCGAGCGGGTCGTAGTGGTAGGTCCAGAACGCGCCGTCGGGTGTGCGCGCGGAACGCAGCCGGTCGAGGTGGTCCCATTCGTAGGCGCACGACCGGTCGGCGGTGACTCTGCCCCGCTCGTCATCGCTGTAGTGGGTCTCGTCGACGGCGAGGTTGCCCGCCGCGTCATGTTTGAACCGTTCGACCCCGGCGGGCCCGCGTGCCTCGCTGACCCGGCCCGCGGGGTCGAAGGAGAGCTGCCAGGGCCGGATCGCGTCGTCGACGGCGGCGAGCCTGCCGTCCGGGCGGTAGCGGTAGACGCGCCGCCCGACACCCACGATGTCCTCTTCGGCGAGCCGGTCTTCCGCGTCGAATCGCCGCTGGAGCACCACGGCGCCGTCGACGCTGCGCGTGATCTCGCGTCCGGCGGCGTCGTAGGCGAAGCCGACCTCGTGACCGGCGATCCGCAGGGAACTCGGCAGTCCCGCTTCGGTGAAGCGCCACTCACTGTCCACACCGGACGATGTGCGGCGGACGAGCGTTTCGCCGTCGTGGCGCAGGCACACGCCGAGCCCGTTGATCGTGTCGATGACGACCTGATCGCCGTCGTGGACCAGTTCGACCCGCGACTCGGCGTTCTCGGCGACGGTCATCCTGCCGAGCGCGTCGTATTCGTACCGCGTGACGTCGTCCGGGGTACGGCGGGCCACGATGTTGCCCTGAAGGTCGTAGTCGTACTCGGTCGCGTCACCCGTGCCGTTGGTCATGCGGAGCAGCCGGCCCGCCGCGTCGTAGGCGTAACCGATCCGGCGGCCGTCGTAGTCGACCTCCTCGACGAGCCTGCCCGCCGCGTCGCGGACGTAGTGCCAGGTGAGGCCGTTCGGGTTGGTCACCGAGGTGAGCCGCAGCTCGCCGTCGTAGGCGTACAGCGTGCGCGCGCCCGCGGCGTCGGTCTCCTCCATGACGAGACCGAACGGGCCGTACTTGCGCCGCCGCGCGGCACCCGTCGCGTCACGGTGCTCGACGACGTGACCTTCCGCGTCGTGCACCCACGTCTCGCGACCGCCGTGCGGGCCGAGCCGCCAGGCACGGCGGCCGTCGGCCGTCCAGCCGAGCCGCGCTTCGCCGCCGGAAGCCGTGTACGTGAGACGCGGGCGGCCGAACAGGTCGCGGTCGCCGGGGCGGTCCGTCACGGGTTCGTCGTCGAGCGGATTCGGCGCGTCCGGGATGTGCACCGGCAGCCCGGTGCCCGCCAGGGTGGTGGCCGGGTCGAATTCGGGGACCACCCGCTGGGCTTCGCCCGCCGACAGCCGGACCTCGCCGTCGGCGGCGTGGGTCAGCCGCACGGTGGAGCCCGCGGGACGGTGGACGGCCACCAGTTCACCGTCGTCGCCGTACTCGTAGCCGGTCTCGTGGCCGAGTTCGTCCACTTGGGACAGAAGCTCGTCGCGCCGGTTCCAGCTGTAGCGCCGGGAGTTGCCCAGCGGGTCGACGCGTTCGATCAGCTGCTTGGCGTCATTGAGGCGATACGTCCACGTGTGGCCGAGGGCGTCGGTGTGCCGGGTCGCGCCGGGCTCGTAGACGAACGTCGCGTTGTAGTAGCCGTTCGCGCCCACGGCGCGGACGCAGCGGCCGGCGTCGTCGTAGACGTAGCGGTACCAAGTGCCCGTGCGGTCACGCCAGCCGACGAGGCGGTGGCTGAAGTCGTAGTCGAGTGCCATGGGGCGACCGGCGTAGTCGGTGACCGTGCTCAGCTGGCCGAGCCGGTTGTACGAGAAACTCACCAGCGGCGGCTGCCCCGGAGCCCCGAGCGCGACGATCCGCCCCTTCGCGGTGCCGATCGCGAGTTCGACGCCGTCGTCACGGCGGATGCTCGCGGGCGTGCCGTCGGCCGCGTAGCCGAACTCCGTGCGGCTTCCGTTCTGTTCGATGGCCCTGAGCGGCAGGACGCCGCGGTCACCGGCGAAGAGCAGCTCGCGATCGCCGATCGACAGCCGGTAGCCGTCCGGAGCGCGGCGCAGCCGATGGCGCGGGCCTTGCCGCGGCAAAACGGGTTCGTGGGCCGGGATGGGGTAATCCAGCACCATCCCGTCTTCGGCGTGGAACCGGATCCGGTTTCCCGCGAAGACCAATCTTTGGTCCATTGTGGACGTCCAAGATGGACCGAACCACCGGCCGGCGCCGTAGGACGACAGATGCGTGCGGGAAAGCTCCAGATCCGCCGCGTCACCGGGCAGCGTCACGTCGACCTGGGTCATCACGACCTCGCCGGTCGCGACGTCGACGGGGTCACCGCAGTAGTTCTTGGAATCCGACGACGTCGACCGGTCGCCGTTGCCGTCCTTCTTCGTGGAGTCGTTGTTGCCGCCCCGGTCGCGGGTGCCGCCGTTCCCGGTGCCGCTGGTGTTCGTCTGGTCGTTGTCGTTCTTGCTGTTGTTGCCCTTGTCGTTGGTGCCGCTGTCGCCGCCCTTGCCGCCGCCACCACCGCCGTTGCCGTCGGTGCTGGAGGTGGTGGTGCTTTCGTCGTCCTTGTCCTTCTTGGGGTCGATCCCGCGGTCGTTCCCGCCCTTGGTCTTGGGCGGCGGCGGAGCGTCCACCTTGCCGCCCTGAAGCTTGCGCAGGGCTTTGGCGGCGTCGTCGAAGAGCGTGTCGGCCTTCTTCAGCAGCGGCATCAGGCCCTTGAGCGCCTTGACGAGTTTGGTGGTGAGGTCGGCGATCTTCGAGGCGGTCTTGGCGACCGCGGTCACGACCTGCGGCACCACCCAGGTCAGGCCGATGCCGAGGGTGAACAGCACCTGCAGCGCCCAGCTGATGAGGTGGCCGACGAGTTCGGCGATGATGTCGCGGACGAGCGTGCGGACGGCGGCGACGACCTCGCCCGCGGTCTTGACTCCGCTCGAGGCGCCTTCGCAGCCCTTCTGCGCGGCGGTGAGCACGGTGACCGTGTCCTGGGACCGTTCGCGGTAACGGTCGGCGGCGTCGCCCGCCCACGTCTTCAGGTCGGCCTCGACCAGATCGGACAGATCCGTGCCGATGGCGCCGAGTTCCTTGGCGATGTTGGACCAGGTTTCGGCTTGCGCCTTGATCTGATCCGCGTCGCCGGTCAGGGCGTCGAGCGCGTCGGACAGCGGGCCGACGTGTTCCAGCAGCCAGCCGACGCCCGCGGCGAGGATCGAACCGAACGGATCCATGGCCATCGACAGCGCGTCGAGAGCGGTCCCGACGGCACCCATCGCGACCGCGGCCCAGTCGCCCTTTTCGATGCCCTCTTTGAGGTCGATCGCCGATTCCAGCAGCGGGACACCGGAGTGGCCCTTGGTGGAGTCCTGACGTTCAGCGACCAGCGGATTCGCCATGTGTTGCCGTCTTTCTGCCTCGGGACCCTCGCCGACAGGGCAGCTGATTTCTACCATCGCCGCGTTCCGGTGCCCCTGTGCGGAAAGGATCTTTGTCCGCCCGCCGGGAGGACGACCCCTACAGGCAGGGTCTTGCAAGTTCTGCGATGTGGAAGTTAACCTCCGCAGATTGAAATTGCCCCGCATCGCTCGCTTCGACGGAGAGGCGGATCCATGGTGAAGAGGACGCAGGCCGAACGGGCGGCAAGTGGCAGGCCCGAGGACGAACGGCTCGGGATCGGCAAGAGTTTCACTTACGGCATCCAGCACGTCCTGACGATGTACGGCGGGATCATCGCGCCGCCCCTGATCATCGGCGGCGCCGCGGGTGTTTCGACGGCCGAGATCGGGCTGCTCGTGGCGTCATGCCTGTTCATCGGCGGTTTGGCGACGATCCTGCAGTCGTTCGGCGTCCCCTTCTTCGGCTCCCGGCTGCCGCTGGTCCAGGGCACCTCCTTCGCGGGCGTGGCGACGATGACCGCGATCGTGGCCGACGGCGGGCTGCCGGCCGTGTTCGGCTCCGTGATCGCGTCCGCGCTGCTCGGCCTGCTCGTCACGCCGGTGTTCTCCCGGCTGGTGAAGTACTTCCCGCCGGTCGTCACCGGGACGGTGATCACCGTGATCGGGCTCAGCCTGATGCCGGTCGCGGCCCAGTGGGCGATGGGCAACAACACCAAGTCGCCGGAGTTCGGCTCGGTCTCCAACGTCGGGCTGGCCGCGATGACGCTGGCGATCGTGCTGCTGCTCAGCAAGGTCGCCGTCCCGGCCATCTCCCGGCTCTCGATCCTCCTGTCGATCGTGGTGGGCACCGTGCTGGCCGCGGTGCTGGGCAAGGCCGACTTCTCGCAGGTCTGGGACGGCCCGATCTTCGCCGTGCCGGCCCCGTTCGGTTTCGGCGCGCCGACCTTCGACGTCGCCGCGATCGTGTCGATGTTCATCGTCGTGCTCGTGACCCTCACCGAGACCACGGCCGACATGCTCGCGGTGGGGGAGATCGTCGGCACGCGGGTCGGCAAACGCCGGATCGGCGACGGGCTGCGCGCCGACATGGCGTCCTCGGCGATCGCGCCGGTCTTCAACGGGTTCATGCAGAGCGCGTTCGCCCAGAACGTCGGCCTCGTCGCGATCACCGGGGTCCGGAGCCGGTTCGTGGTGACCGCGGGCGGCGTGATCCTGCTGGTCCTCGGCATGCTCCCGGTACTCGGCAGGGTGGTCGCCGCGATCCCGTACCCGGTGCTGGGCGGGGCAGGCCTCGTGCTGTTCGGCACGGTCGCGGCCTCCGGGATCAGGACACTGTCCAAAGTGGACTACAACGGGAACATGAACCTGGTGATCGTCGCGGCCTCCGTCGGGCTGGGCATGGTCCCGATCGCGGCGCCGGAGTTCTACCACCACTTCCCGGCGTGGGTCGGCACCATCTTCCACTCGGGGATCAGCTCCGCCGCGCTCATGGCCGTCGTGCTGAACCTGCTGTTCAACCACCTGAAGCCGGGCAAGGGCCGCGACCCGTCGGTGTTCGCGACGGCGACCAGGGTGATCGACTACTCCGATCTCAAGGCCTTCTCGCGGCTCAAGGACGGCGACCGGATCGTCGACGGCAAGATCGTGGACGCCGACGGCAATCCGGTGCCGGTGCGGGACGCGGACGGCAAGCCCGTGCCCTACCGGATCGGCTCCGAACCCGAAGGGCACTGACGCGACCGGGCGCGGTGGGCGAGTTCGCCGACGATGCGTTGCCACGCCGGTGACGCCTCGGAGATCCGGGACACCACCAGTTCGCGGTGTCCCGGCCGCCCGCCGTCCCGTTCGTGTTCGATCTCCCAGGCGTCCAGGTCTTCGATGAGCCGGTCGAGACGGGGATCGCGCGGATCCCAGCCGACCGCCTGATCGCAGGCCAGGTGAACACGCAGCGTCTCGGGATCGTCGAAGGCGGCGTTCTTGTCCCGCAGCCGCTCCGGCATGGCGCGCGGATCCAGCGCCTGCATCAGGATCCACGCGTCACGTTCGAGCAGCACCCGCTGCTCGCTGACGCCGAGGCCACGCATCCGCTCCAGGAGGGCGACCACGCCAGGCGGCAGGATGAGCCGTTCGCCGCCGGTCAGTTCGGCGATCCGGTGGCGGTTTTCGGTGAGCCGGTCGATCTTGCGCCGCAGTTCGGCGTCGATGTCGGCGATGGCGGTGGCGAACCCGGCAGGCTCCGCGTGCAGCAGCGCGTCGACGCGGGCCAAGGGCACCCCCGCGTCCGCGAGCGTCTTGATCCGGATGAGGTCCACCGCCGCCTGGGCGCTGTAGCGGCGGTAACCGGAGGCGTCGCGTTCGGGCTCGGGCAGCAGGCCGATGTGGTGGTAGTGACGAACGGCACGCACGGTCACCCCGGCGGTCGCCGCGAGCCTGCCGATCGTGAGCACCCGTCCTCCTGTCCATACCCCGGGCTCCAGTGCCCCCAATGGCGCATTGGTGGCGACGAACCTCCTCGACGATGTGGGAATTGGGACACTCAACGTCCCAATTCTCACATCGTCAGCACCCGGCACACGCTGAGCCGTCACCCTCGTGCAGGCCAGGTGGTCGTGTGATCCGAGCCGCCGCTGACGCTTCCCCTTCGCCCTGGCCAAGTGTAGGTAAGCAAATACCGGTCGCATCGGAGACGCTCAAGCCCACCGCACCGGCGCCGGACCACCCGCTTCCCCTCAGCGGGAGCGGTCGACGACGTCGCGGATCGCCTGGACCACGGCATCGGGGCGGTCGAAGCAGAGCCGGTGGTGGAGCGTGTCGAAGATCACTCGCTGCTCCCCGCGGGAGAACCCGCTCATCCTCGCGGCGTCCATCTTCGTCTTGGCCTCGTTGATCTCCTGCGACGGATGCCCGAGGTCGGTACCGACGACGGTGAGCGCGATCGCCGGGACGTCGGGGAGGTCCGGCCCGCCTCGCAGTTCGTCGGCGAGCGCGACCAGCCCGGTGCGTTCAGCGGCACCGGCACGGAGCCATTCGTCGCTCACCTTGGCCTCGATCAGCGGCAGGCCCACGTCGTCCGGGTAGCCCGCGCGCAGCTCGGCGTGCATCGCGCGGAGCGCCTGGCGGTCCGGCTCGGGTCCCGGCCGCTCGGCCTCGGCCAGGCTCGCCGCGGGCGGCATGAAGTCGTCCCAGCCGGGGTGGAGGGCGTCCAGGAAGACCAGTCCGGCCACCTCTCGGGGGTACAGCTGCGCGAACCGATGCGCGTAGAGGCCGCCGAGGGAGTGCGCTGCCAGCACATACGGGGCGGCGACGCCCTGGGCGAGGAGCAGCTCGCGCAGTTCCGTGGCGACCGCGGTGGCGCCGCGGGGCAGGGGGAGCGCGTCGCTGTAGCCCGTGCCGCCGCGGTCGTACAGCACGGCGGTGGTGAACCGCGCGACCTCCTGGTGGACACCGAAGTAGTCCAAGCCGACCGCGCTCGCCCCCGGCAAGAACACGACGGCGGGCCCGCCGTGGCCCGACCGGTGCACGAACAGGCGGCGGCCGTCGATCTCCTGGAACTCTCCGAGCGGGGGTGTGGTCGTCATGCGGCAAGGCTCCGACCCTGACGCAGGGTCAAGGTCAAGCCCGAAGACGGCGAAAATCGGCGATCCGACCCGCCGGGCGACCCGCCGAGGGTGCCGTTGACCAGGCGATCTGTATTAATTTGGGACGGCGACGTGTGCATCTCGGCAAGACCTGCGACAATAGACGGCGAGATCGGGGCATCGAATGGGCTCAGACTCGCTATGAAGAGCAGGTAGAAAAGTATGGCTCAGGGCAGCGTTAAGTGGTTCAACGGCGAAAAGGGCTTCGGCTTCATCGCTCAGGACGACGGCGGACCGGACGTTTTCGTGCACTACTCGGAGATCCAGGGCAGCGGTTTCAAGTCCCTGGACGAAGGGCAGCGCGTCGAGTTCGAGATCGGCCAAGGTCAGAAGGGCCCGCAGGCCCAGCGCGTCGTCGCCATCTGACTTTCTTCACGCCGAAGGCCTCCATCCGTACCGGGTGGGGGCCTTCGGGCGTTTCGGGTACCGATATCGTCCAAGCATGCTTGTGATCGTTCGTGAGCAGTCGTGCGGCCGGACGCGGTGAGCCGCACCGCCCTGGAGCCCGAGCAGGTCGGGCGGAAGGTGCGGTTGCGCGAGGTCGGTCTCCGCGACCGCCGGGTCCTGATGGGGTTCGACCGTGACATGGCCCGCGAGGCGACGCCGCTGATCGGCGGCGGACACCGGCACTGGGCCTCACACCGTTCGGGATCCTCGGGCGACGACATCCACTTCGGCATCGAGACGGTGCGCGGCCGGATGCTGGTCGGGTCGGTCTGCACCATCGGCGCCGACCCGGTGACCGGCCGGTTCGGCTACGGCATCGGGATCGCCCCTCGCCACCAGCGCTGCGGCTACGCCACGGACGCCATCACCGTCCTGTTGGCGCATATGTTCGGCCGGCGCGGCTTCCGCAAATGCGAGGTCACCGTGTACGGCGGCAACCTCGCGTCGCTTTCGCTGCACGGCGGGCTCGGCTTCCGCGAGGAAGGCAGGCTGCGCGACACCGAGGTGGTGCGCGGCGAGATCAAGTACCTCGTGCGGATGGGCATCACCGCCGAGGAGTTCGCCGCCCGCCCTTCGGACGACCTGCGTGAACTCCGCGGGCGCGGCCAGCACCGGCGGCCCCGTCGCGGCAAGCACTGGCGCACGCCCGCCGCGGTCAGCGGCTGATCATCCCGGACTCGTAGGCGAAGACGACGGCCTGGACGCGGTCGCGGAGGCCCAGTTTCGTGAGGATCCGGCCGACGTGCGTCTTCACCGTCCCCGGCGAGAGATACAGCAGTCCGGCGATCTCGGCGTTGGACAGGCCGCGCGCCAGCTGCTGGAGCACCTCGTGTTCGCGTCCGGTGAGCAGCGCGAGCCGGTCGTCCGGTGGCGACGTGGGCAGGCCGGTGACGACGCGGTCGAGCAGCCGCCGGGTGACGGTGGGCGCGAGGGTGGCCTCGCCGCCGGCGACCACGCGGACGCCGGCGAGCAGATCCGGTGCCAGCGAGTCCTTGAGCAGGAAGCCGCTCGCGCCCGCCTGGAGCGCGGCGTAGACGTATTCGTCCAGGTCGAAGGTGGTCAGCACCAGCACGCGGGCGCGATAGGCCGCGGCGATCGCGGCGGTGGCCTCGACGCCGTCCATTTCGGGCATCCGGATGTCCATGAGCACGACGTCGGGATCGAGCTCCGCCACCAGCGCGACGGCCTCCGCGCCGTCACCCGCCTCGCCGACGACGTCGATGTCGTCGGCGTTGTCCAGGATCATCCGCAGGCCGGTGCGCACGAGCGCCTGGTCGTCGGCGATGACCACCCGGATCGTCATGACGGCAGGGACGCGCGGACGGCGAAGCCGCGCTCCGCCCGTGGTCCCGCGTCGAAGGTGCCGCCCAGTACGTTCACTCGCTCCCGCATCCCTTCGAGGCCGTGCCCGGTGCCGGACGGCGCTTCCGCCGCGACGCCGTCGTCGGTCACCTCGATCTCCAGTGTCCCGGGCTCGTATCGCATCACGATAGTCACCGCCGCCTCCGGACCGGCGTGTTTCAGCACGTTCGTCAGCGACTCCTGCACGATCCGGTAGGCCGCGAGGTCCACTGTGGACGGAAGTGGCCGGGGATCCCCTTCGACGCGGAACTCGACCGGCGTGCCCGCGGCCCGGATGTCGGCGGCCAGCCGCGGCAGGCGTTCCGCACCGGGCCGGGGTTCCCAGTCCGGCTCTTCCTGGCCGAGCGCGCCCAGCAGCCGCCGGATCTCGCTCAACGCGGTCCGCCCGGTGTCGACGATGGCGTCCAGCGCCTCCCGCGATCGCTCGGGCCGCCGGTCCAGTTCGGCCTGGGCACCCTGCGCCTGCAGGACCACGACGGAAAGCGCGTGCGCGACGACGTCGTGCAGTTCGCGGCTGATCCGGCCGCGTTCGGCCGCCACGGCCAGCGCGGCCTGGGTGTCGCGCTCGCGTTCGAGATCGGCGGCCCGCTGTTCCAGCACCGACAGCCGGATCCGGCGCTGCCGCGTGTTCAGCCCGGCCAGCCATGCCACGCCAAGAGACAGGCCGATAGCCGGAAAACCGCCCCAGTCCTGCACTTGGTGGTCTTCGGCGTCGGTGTCGGCCGGTGCCAGGCGGTCGATGATGATGAGTCGCGGTGGCGTCGGGCCCGGGGTCCGCGTGTTCGCTTCGGAGGCATAGAACGACCAAGCTCCAGCGACGAACAGTCCGGCCGCCAGCAGGCCTAGTGAAAGCCGGCGCGATCCCCAGGCCGCGACGGAGAAGAGGCCGATCAACGCCACGACGTCGACGGGTTTGAGATCGTTGCCCATCGCCAGATGAAGCAGCGAGACCGTGCCCCCGGCCGCGAAGGTGATCGTGGGATTCCGGTGCCGGACGAGCAAAGAAGCCAAGGCCACCAAGGAGGCCAGCCACCACTCGAAGCCCTCCGGGTCATCGGCGGTGACCACAGTGGACAGTCCGATGAGGAGGGTCAGGCCGTGGTCGACGGCTCTCGGGTGATTTCTGAGGAAGGCCGGCACCAGTCGAGCGTAATCCCGCGTCGGGCGGCGCGGATCCCTCTTACGGCAGACCCCGGGGTATGTCTTACGACAGACGCGCGAATACGTCGCCGGGCTCCAGGCTGGGGGAAGGAAGATCCTCGACAGAAACGGAACCCTCATGAGAAGGCTTCTCGTCGCACTGCTCGCCCTCGCCGGCATGGCGGCCATGGCGATCCCGGCCGCGGCGGCCCCGCGACTGACGTTGCCACCGCCGACCGGCTCGCATCCCCTCGGTTCCACCGACCTGCACCTCGTCGACACTTCGCGCAAGGACCCGTGGGTGCCGTCCGGGCCGCGCGAGCTGATGGTGTCGATGTTCTATCCGGCGCTGCTGCCGATCGGCCCGAAGCGGCCGTACCTCACCTTCGCCGAGGCCAAGGCGTTCCTGACCGAATCGGGTCTGCCCGACATCGACCCCGGCCTGGTCTCCGGGATCCGGACCAGCGCCAGGGTCGACGCCCCGGCCCGGCCCGGAAAGCGCGCGCTCGTCGTCCTGTCGCCGGGATTCGGCAAACCGCGCACGACGCTCACCGGGCTCGCGGAAGAGCTGGCGAGCAAGGGGTTCGTCGTCGCGCTCATCGGCCACAACTACGAGTCTCACGGCACGGCGTTTCCGGACGGCCACGTCACCGAATGCGCAGCGTGCGGCTCCGACTCGAAACTGCTCCCGCCGATCCGCTCCGCGGACGTCTCCTTCGTCCTCGACACGCTGACCAGGACTTCGTCCCCCTGGTCGCGGCTGATCGACCGGACCCGCATCGGCATGGCGGGCCATTCCATCGGCGGGTACAGCACGCCGGCCGCGATGATCGGCGACCAGCGGATCCGCGCGGGCGCCGACCTGGACGGCAGGCTGTGGTCGCCGATCCCCTCGTCCGGGATCGACCGGCCGTTCCTGCTGCTCGGCCGCGAGAGTGAGTACACCCCGGCCGGCCCGGACACGACGTGGGCGGGCAGCTGGCCGAACCTCACCGGCTGGAAGCGCTGGATCAGCGTCGCGGCGGCCGGGCACGCGTCCTTCACCGACGTCGGCGTACTCGGTGAGCAGCTCGGCCTCGGCTGGCCCGGTCTGCTCGGTGGCGAGCGCGGCATGGAGCTGACCAGGGCGTACGTCTCCGCGTTCTTCGACAAGAACCTGCGCGGCGGGCATCAGCCGCTGCTCGACGGACCGGTGGCGGGCAACCCCGAGATCAAGTTCTGGAACTAGGCACGGGAGGCGCCGGTGAGGTTTTCGGAGAGCTCCCAGAGACGCGCGGCCTCACCGGCGTCGATCGCGTACGGGCGCCCACCCACTCGCCCTCTTCGGCGGCGACTTCGGCGACTTCAGCGCGAACGAGCTCTGGCGGTAGCCGTCACGTTTCGTGCGGCGGCTCCGTCCCAGTCCACAATGGACGGACGTTCTTACCCGATCGGTGCAACGTTTCGCCTGGCGACGGGCAGGAGCGACCCCTAAGCTTTGCCGCTCGTGACCTGCGAGGTGAGGCGATGAGGTCCTTCGGCGCGATGGATCCGGTCAAGACGGCGATCGCCGGTCTCGCCACGATGGCCCTCGGGATGGCGGCGGCACTGAATGCCGACGCCCTGCCCGTGATCGGCGGCGGCGTCACCTATTCCGCCGAATTCTCCGACGCGGGCGGGTTGCGCGTGGACAACGACGTCCGGATCGCCGGGGTGAAGGTCGGCAAGGTGTCCGAGATCGACCTCGAAGGCGATCGCGTGCTCATCTCCTTCCGGGTGAAGGACGCGTGGGTCGGCGACGCGACAAGCGCGTCCATTCAGATCAAGAACGTCCTGGGGCAGAAGTATTTGGCGCTCGATCCGCGCGGCGAAGTGATCCTCGATCCGGGCGACCCGATCCCGCTACGGCGGACCACCGCGCCGTACGACGTCCTTGAAGCGTTTCGGGATTTGTCGAAAACCGTCGACGCGATCGACGTCGACCAGCTCGCGAAAAGCTTCGACACGATTTCGGCGACCTTCGCCGATACGCCGTCCGACGTCCGCGCCGCGCTCGACGGGATCTCGAAACTTTCCGGCACCATCGCCTCCCGCGACCGGCAACTCCGGACGCTGGTCGCGAACACGCGGCAGGTCTCGCAGACCCTCGTCGACCGCGACGCCGAGGTCCAGCGGCTGCTCCAGGACGGCAACGCGCTGCTGCGCGCCATCGCCACCCGGCAGCAGGCGATCAAAGACCTGCTCGACGGCTCGAAACGGCTCGCGACCGCGCTCGACGGCATCGTCGCCGACAACGACGGGCAGCTCGGGCCGGTGCTCGAACAACTCGACCGGCTGACGTCGATGCTGCAGCGCAACCAGGATTCGCTGGCCAAGGGGATCGCCGCGTTCGCGCCGGCGATCCGGGTGCTGACCAACGTCGCGGGCAACGGGCGCTGGATCGACGGCTACCTGTGCGGGCTCGTCCTGCCCACCTTCGGCCCGCTCAACGAAAAGGGCTGCTTCGACAAGTGAGGGTTCGAGGACGGTTAGAGCCAAGGGTGCCTTAGGTACGTACTGCCGGGTGCGCGGGTGGCGGTTTCGCGTGACTGAACGGACGACTCGTGGGGGAACCCGGCCGCGGTCGTGTCGTCCATCCAGTCACGTGTGTCGTCCGCTGGATCACGTGTGTCGTCCGTTCAGTCACGTGATATCGCCGGTACACGAGACGCGAGGATGAGCGGGCGGCTCCTTCAGTGCTTCCGATGGCCCGGCGTTGAGCACGACATGCCACGAACGCGGCCACTCACGAGCCCCGGACCCGTCAGGGCTTCGTCCGCCGCAGCCAGAAGAGCCCGATCACCGGCAGCACCAGCGGGATGAAGAGGTAGCCCTGTCCGTACACCGACCACACGGTGGCGTGCGGGAAGGCCTCGCGGTCGAAGAGGCTGAACGTGCCGACGGTCAGCACGCCGAGCAGTTCGACGCCGCAGGCGACCAGCGCGATCCGCCACCATCCCGCGCCGCGGCGGGCCAGTGCCACGGTGGCCAGGAGGTAGACGACGGCCGCGAACGCGGAGAGCGCGTAGGCCAGCGGGGCCTCGTGGAATTTGGTGCTGATCTGCACGGCGGCGCGTGAGGTCGCCGCCAGCGCGAAGATCGCGTACACGGCGACCAGGATCCGTCCCGGGCCGGACGCCTTGTCCGCTGCGGTGTCCACCGTCTTCTCCTCGGTTTCTTCAGGCACTGGCACCCGCCCAGACCTCGTGCAGCCGGAGCACCATCACCGGGATGGCGAGGCAGGCGATGCCGAGGATCGCGGTGCTCGACCGGGTGCGCTCGGCCAGCGCCCAGAAGGTCCCGAGCGGGAGCACGACCAGGCAGCCGATCAGGTACGCGAGGTAGGTGGCCATGCTGCCGGGGCGGCCGCCGCCGATCAGCTGTACGACGCCGATCACGAGCTGCGCCAGCAGGAGGAGCTCGACCACGGCGAGGCCGCCGAGCAGTGCGTTGTCCGGCAGCTTCTTGCGCGCGGACTGCACGAAACTCCATATCGCGACCAGCGTCGCGCAGATCGCGACGGTCACCGCGAAGCCTGTGATCACGTCCGCCTCCTTGACTGCTCCACCGGCGACAACGTACCTCCGGGCTGATCTCCGCCGACGGGCGACCGGTGGCCCGCGTGGCGGGCACCACGAGGCGCGGAAGTGGTCCAGACCTCGGGTGAATAGATCACGAAGCGCGTTGAGTTGGCGTTCGGCCAATTCGGCCGCGGTTATTGTTTTCGACGCTGCGACCAGGGATTACGACGTCGGTCCGTTCCTGTTACACACCGACCGGGTGGTTGAAATCCGAGTTGATCTCACCCTGGGTACCCCTACCTTTCGGTAGGTTTCGAATTCACGTCCCTGAACAGCCCATCCGAACCCCCGGTATGGCGGATTGGCCGTTCGCTATCCGGCGGGTGGAATATTCTTCATCGCGATGGTGCACATGGCCCATCCGATTGGTGCCAAGGAGGGGGCGCTCGATGGACGTCCGGTACGAAGCGTATTGCTTCGCCGATCCTCTGTTCTTCGATGAGCAGCGGGAAAACGGGGACGCCGCCGACGATTTCGCCTCCCTGCTGCCCGCTCCCGGGCCGGGCTGGCGCACCGGAGTGCGTGGAGTGTGGCGGCTGCTGCACCCTGTTGCTCGAAACCTTCCCTTGCAGGGCTGGAAAATCCACGTTTCCGCAGGTTTGGACAACGCCGAGCGCGTGCTCGTGAAGGTGCACGAGCATTGTGTCGAGCACGAGGTGTCCTACAAGCATCTGCGTTCGCGGGGCACCCTGCTGGCAAGGAATTCGAAATACGCTCCGCGTGACGGAAGCGGAAAGTTGCTCACTCTTTATCCAGCTGACAACAACGAGCTCGAGCGCGTTCTCGCCGAGTTGTCCGCCAAGCTCGACGGTGAAGCAGGGGCATACATTCTCAGTGATCTCCGGTACGGTGCCGGGCCGCTCTACGTCCGCTACGGCGGATTCGCCGAGCAATGGGTCGAACTCGACGGCAAGCGGGTCCTCGCGATCCGTAAACCGGACGGCACGCTGGTGCCGGATAAGCGCGAGCCGACCTTCTCCGTACCTGACTGGGTGACGATTCCGGAGTTCCTCGCCCCTCATCTCGCGGCTCGCAAGGGCGGCGGCGCGGATCGGTTCCCCTATCAGGTGAAAAGCTCGCTGCACTTCTCCAACGGCGGCGGCGTGTACCTCGCCGACCGGAAGGCCGATGACGAGCGGGTGGTCCTCAAGGAGGCCAGGCCGTTCGCCGGCCTGGACCGCGACGAGGTCGACGCCGTCGAACGCCTCCGCCGCGAGCACGAGGTGCTGGACCGGCTGAAGGGCATCGACGGCATCCCCACCGCCTTCGACCGCTTCACCGTCTGGGAGCACCACTTCCTGGCGATGGAGTACATGCCGGGCGTCTCGCTCGGCAACTGGCTCGCCCGCAACTACCCGCTCACCCGGCGCGACACCACCGAGGCCGACATCGCCGCGTACACCGAACGCGCGCTGGCGCTGGTCCGGCGGGTGGAGGCGATGGTCGGCGAGGTGCACGGCCGCGGCATCGTCTTCGGCGACCTGCACTCCCAGAACATCCTGATCGACGGCGACGACGACGGGAAGGACGACGCCGTCTCGCTGATCGACTTCGAGATGGCGTCCGACGTCGAAGCCGGCACGCGGCCCGCTCTCGGCGCCCCCGGTTTCCGCGCCCCGCGGGACCGGAACGGGTTCGAGGTCGACGAGTACGCGCTCGCCGTCCTGAAGCTCTGGATCTTCTTGCCGCTCACGACGCTCCTCGAGCTCGCCCCGGCGAAGCTGCGCGGGCTCGCGGACTTCGTCCAGCAGCGCTTCGACGTCCCGGAGGGCTACGCCGACTCGATCGTCGCCGAGCTCGCGCCCCGGAACGGCCCTTCGCTGTCGAGCGCGACCGAGCTCGACCAGGACAAGCCGGACTGGGCGCTGGTCCGCAAGCAGATCATCGAGGCGATCCTCGCCAGCGCGACCCCTGACCGCACCGACCGGCTCTTCCCCGGCGACATCGAACAGTTCCGCGTCGGCGGAGCGTGCTTCGGCTACGGCGCGGCCGGCGTCCTCCACGCGCTGAAAGCGGTCGGCGGCGAGCGTCACCAGGAGCACGAACGCTGGCTGCTGGACTCGATCCGCCGCGATCCGCCGGGACGCCCGGGGTTCTACGACGGCTCCTACGGCATCGCGTACGTCCTCGAAGAGCTCGGATACCGGGACGAGGCCACCAAACTGCTGTCGGCGTCGGCGACGCTGGTCGAGCAGACCACCGACCACGGCCTGGAAGGCGGCCTGTCCGGCATCGGGCTCACCCAGCTGCACTTCGCGGTGGCCCGCAAGGACAACGAATTCGGCAGGCAGGCGCTCGCCACCGCCGTCCGGCTCGCCGAAGCACTCGAAACCGCCGACCCGCCGGGCGACTTCGCCAGGGCCGGGCTGCTCAACGGCTGGTCCGGTCCGGCGCTGCTGTTCATCCGGCTGTTCGAGCGCACTCGCGAACAGGGCTGGCTGTCCTTCGCCGACCAGGCGCTGGAGCGGGACATCGAGGAGTGCACCGAGTCCGACGACGGCTCGCTGCAGGTCCGCGACGGCGAGACCCGGACGCTGCCCTACGCGGGTGTCGGCAGCGCCGGCATCCTCATGGTCGCCGAGGAGCTGGCGAAGCACCGTCCCGACGCGAAGGCGTTGAAGAGCCTTCCCGGCCTGCGTGAAGCGTGCCGCGGCGAGTTCGTCATCCACCCCGGTCTGCTGTTCGGACGGGGCGGGCTGATGACCGCGCTGGCCATGGGTGCCGAACCGGACCGGCGCGTCCGTGACGCCATCGACCTGCACCTTTCCCGGCTGGCCTGGTACGCGGTGCCGTACAAGGGCGGCCTGGCGTTCCCCGGCAACCAGCTGCTGCGGCTGTCGATGGACGTCGTCACCGGTGGCGCGGGCGTTCTGCTCGCCCTCGCCGCCACTCTGGACGGGAAGGCCGCGCTGCCTTTCCTGTCCTCCCGAACTGCCGGTCGTTGACGATCGGCGGAAGAGAAAAACAACGAAAGGGAACATGATCATGGAGATGGTTCTCGACCTGCAGGCCCTGGAAACCCCCGAGGTTCTCGAGGGTGGCGGCGGCGGCTCCCACGGCGGCGCGAGCAACCTGAGCCTGCTGGCCTCCTGCGCCAACAGCACGATCAGCCTGCTGACCTGCCACTGATCACCGGCTGATCACTGAGGGTGCGGGAGCGGCACAGGCCAAGTGCGCCGCTCCCGCGCCTTCATTTTGCCTTCCGGTTCATCTCGTTGGGATCACGGATCACGAAGTGGGACGTGAGCCCCTCAACTCCGGCTCGACGAAAGGAGTGGAATGGCGGGTTCCGCCGATCGCCTGCTGGTCACCGTGACCTTGCTCGATCGCCCCCGCCTGATCGCGCTGATCCTCAGCGCGCTCGCCGGGACGGCGGCGGGACTGCTCCTGCCCGGCGCGCTGGCGGCGGCGGTCGACGCCGTCGTGGCGGGCCGTCCCAGCCTTCCCGAAGTCTCCTGGCTCATCGTCCTCGGCGTCACCGAGATCGCCGTCGGCCTGATCGGCGGGATCCTCACCGCGCGGATGACCTCCTCCGCGACAGCCTGGCTGCGCCGCAAGCTCACCGACGGCCACCTCGCCCTCGGCACCCGATCGACCTTCGCCGACGGCGACGCGATCAGCAGGCTCACCGGTGACTGCACCGGCGCGGGAATGGTCGCCTCGGTCGTCGTCCAGCTCGGATCGACCACCCTGATCTCCGGCGGGGCCGTCGTCCTGCTCGCGCTGATGGACTGGCGGCTCGCGCTCGTCTTCCTCGGCAGCATCCCGTTCGGCCTGATGCTCGCGCGCACCCACCTGAGGAACACCGCCGACGACGTCCTCACCTATCAAGAGGTTTCCGGCGAACTGGCGGCGAGAATGGTCGACGCGGTCGCCGGGCTCCGCACGATCGCCGCGTCGGGCACCGCCGACCGCGAGGCCGAACGGGTGCTGCGGCCGCTGCCGAAACTGAGCCTCGCCGGCCGCGGGATGTGGCGCACCCAGGCCAAGATGGTGTGGCGTTCCGGTCTGCTGCTGCCCGCGGTGGAACTCGCCGTGCTCGCCGCCGCCGGTTTCGGTGTGATGGAAGGCAGACTGTCCGTCGGGCAGGTCCTCGCGGCGCTCGGCTACGTCGCGCTCGGCATGGGCCTGATCACCCAGATTCCGTTGCTCACCACACTTTCCCGCGCGCGCTCGTGTGCGCGGCGGATCAACGAGGTGCTCGACTCGCCGGTCCCCGAACCGGGTGACCTCGGTGTCGTCGCCGGGCAGGGCACGCTCGAACTGCGCGGTGTCACGGTCGAAGGGGCGTTGCGGGACGTCGACCTGGTCGTAGCGGGTGGCCGGTTCACCGCGGTCGTCGGCCGGTCCGGTTCGGGGAAGTCCGTGCTGGTCAACGTCCTCGGCGGGCTGCTGACCCCGGACGAGGGGACGGCGACGCTCGACGGCCGTCCGCTGGAGCGGCTGCGGCCGCACGAACTCCGCGCGGTCGTCGGGTTCGCCTTCGAACGGCCGGCACTGCTCGGCGCGACCATCGGCGACGCCGTCGGCTACGGCTCGTGGGCAGGCGAGGCGGCGGTGCGCGCCGCCTGCCGGTCCGCCCAGGTCGACGACCTGATCGTCCGGCTGCCGGACGGCTACCGGACGCCGCTTTCGAAGACGCCGCTTTCCGGCGGTGAGGCACAGCGGATCGGGCTGGCGCGCGCGATCGCGCACGCGCCGAGGGTGCTCATCCTCGACGACGCCACGGCCAGCCTCGACACGGTCACCGAAGCCGCCGTGGAAGAAGCGATCGAACGCACCCTGCCCGGCCGGACGCGGGTGGTGGTGACGCATCGCGCGGCCACCGCGTCGCGGGCGGACGCCGTGGTGTGGCTGGAAGACGGGCGGGTCCGCGCGGTCGGCACGCATGACGAGCTGTGGCGGAATCCTGCTTATCAGGCCGTTTTCACCGAGGCTGCGCAATGAGCGTCTGGGGGCTCTACCGCTCGACGCTGGCCGGGCAGTGGAAGGGCGGCCTGGTCCTGCTGGCGTGCTCCGTACTGGAAAGCGCGCCCGCGTTCTTGTCCGGTCGCCTGGTCGAACTCGCGGTTGACGAGGGGTTTGCCGCGGATCGGCCGGGCACCGGACTGCGTTGGCTCGCGGTCTTCGGGCTGGTCGCCGTGATCGGCGCGCTGGGTTCGCGGCTGGTGTGGCATCAGCTCGGCAAGGTCGTCGAGCCGTTGCGCGACGCGCTGGTGACCGCCGTCGTCCGCGGGGTCCTGCACGATCCCTCGCCGCCGCGGAACCAGCCGGACGCCAGCGGCGTCGCCCGCATCACCCAGCACGTCGAAGTGGTCCGCGACGCCACGGCCGGGCTACTGGTGCAGGCACGCGGGATGATCGTGACGACGGTGGCGGCGCTGGCGGGCCTGTTCACCGTCGCCGGTTCGCTCGCGCTGATCGTCTCGATCCCGGTGGTGGTCGCGGTCGGGGTGTTCGCCTGCCTGCTCCCGTCGCTGGCCCGCCGTCAGCGCGCGCTCGCGCTGGCCGACGAGCGGACCGCCGAGGTCGCGGGCGCGTCGCTGTCCGGTATGCGTGACGTCGTCGCGTGCGGCGCGGAACCCTTGGCAGCGCTCGAACTCTACGACGCCGTCGACACGCAGGCGGATGCCGCCGTGCGGGTGGCGCGGTCCGGGGCGGCCAGGACGGTGGTGATCGCGACCGGCGGTTTCGTGCCGCTGCTCCTGGCGTTGCTGGTGGCGCCGGGCATGGTCAAGGACGGCACGCTCACCGCCGGCGCCGCGCTCGGCGCGCTCGTCTACCTGGCGACGACGATGCAGCCGGCGTTGCGCGGGCTGGCCGCGACGGCGAGCACCGTGGTGCTGCGGCTGATCGTCGCGCTGCGGCGGCTGGCGGAGACCGCGCAGGCCGAACCGGAACCCGACGGCACGGCCGAACCCGACGGGACCGCGATCTACGTGCGCGACCTGACTTTCAGCTGGGGAGCGGCGGCGCAACCGGTGGTGCGCGGCCTCGACCTGCACCTGCGGCCGGGTGAACGGCTCGCGGTGGTGGGGCCGAGCGGGATCGGCAAGTCGACCTTGGCCGGGCTCCTGACCGGGATGCTCGAACCGCAGGCCGGTCGCGTGCTGCTGGGCGGGGCACCGGTCCGGGAGATCCCGGCGGCGCTGCGGCACCGGATGGTGGCGTTGATCCCACAGGAGGCCTACGTCTTCGCCGGGACCGTGCGGGACAACGTCGGCCTGTTCGCGCAGACCGCGACGGACGGCGAACTGGCCGCGGCGGTGGCCGCCGTCGGCGCGGAACCGCTGGTGACGCGGCTGGGCGGACTCGACGGCGAGATCGGGCACGGAATGCTGTCCGCCGGTGAGGCGCAGCTGATCGCGCTCGCGCGGGTGTACGCGAGCGACGCGGGCGTCGTCGTCCTCGACGAGGCGACCTCGCACCTCGACCCGCCCGCCGAAGCCCGCGCGGAGCGGGCGTTCGCCGAGCGGGGCGGGGTGCTGGTGGTGATCGCGCACCGGCTGACGTCGGCGTTGCGCGCGGACCGGGTCCTGGTGATGGACGGGAAGGAGACCGCGCTGGGCACCCATCTCGAACTCATGGACCGGTCCACGCGCTACGCCCAGCTCATGCACGCGTGGGCGCCGCGGCTACCCCAGCCCAGTGCCCAGTTCTTCCAGCGCGCTCCTGAGTAGACCTTCGACGGGGACCGGGCGCCGGGACTCGCGATCGACGAAGACGTGCACGAAGTGCCCCTCTGCGATCACCGTCTCCTTCGAGTACATCCCGACCTCGTAGCGGACACTGGACCGGCCGAGATGCCCCACCCGCAGGCCGACTTCGAGCTCTCCCGGGAACGACACCGAAGCGTGGTACTTGCACTGCGATTCCACGCACAACCCGATGATGCCGCCGGTCTCGATGTCGAGACCGCCGCGTTCGATCAAGAGTGTGTTGATCACGGTGTCCATCACCGAATAGTGGACGACGTTGTTGACGTGCCCGTAGACGTCGTTGTCCTTCCACCGCAACGGAACCGTCTGCCAGTGCGGGTACTGGTCGTTCACCACAGCGTCACCGACTCCCGCAGGATGACGGCGAGATCCGCTTCGGACGCCTCGCGTGGCGCCGTCGCCAGCAGCCGTTGTTGTTTCACCGTGCCGGAAACCAGCGAGTCCACATCGGACTCCGTGTAGCCGACGGCGCCGATCCCGTTGGGAATCCCGATCTCCCGCATGATCTGCCGCAGCACCGCGGGCAGGTGATCCCGCAGATCACCCGGCCATTCGTAGTCCGGCGCGAGCAGCCGTGCCACCCGCAGGTGCCGGTCCGGGGCGGCGTCGAAGGTGAACCGGAACGCCGCGGGCGCCGTCAGCGAGACGGCCATCCCGTGCGGCACCATCGCTTCGTCGCCCGGATACCCGGACGGATGGAACTCCCGGACCTGCCCGGCGATCGGATACGCGTTGGCGTGCGGGATGTGCACCCCGGCGTTGCCGAAGCCGAGGCCGGCGAACGTCGCCGCGAGCGCCATCGCTTCGCGTGCCTTCATGTCGGAGCCGTCCCGCACGGCCGCGGGCAGCGCCCACGACAGCAGCCGCAGCGACTGCTCGGCGAACATGTCGGCCAGCGGATTCGAGCCACAGTAAGGAACCCGGTCCTCCGGGCGCTTCCGGTCGAACTCGGTGTACGGCTTGGCCGTGTAACTTTCGGCGGCGTGGCAGAGGATGTCCATCCCGCTCGCGGCGGTGACCTCGGGCGGCTGCGAGACCGTCAGCCGCGGGTCGACAACGGCGAGGCTCGGCCGCATCCGGAGATGGCTGATGCCGCTCTTCACCCGCAGTGACAACACGTCCAGTACGCAGACGGTGGTGCTCTCCGAGCCGGTCCCGGTGGTGGTCGGCACCGCGACCAGCGGTTTCAGCGGCGAAGCGGGCGCCCGGCCGCCGCCGACCGGGGCGTTGACGTAGTCCATCAGGTCGCCGTCGTTGCTGGTCAACAGGTTCACCGCCTTCGCGGTGTCGATGGCCGAACCGCCGCCGACGGCGACGAAGGCGTCCCACTCGCCCTGTCCGCGGGCGAAGTCGACGGCCTTGCGCATGCTGACGTCGGTCGGCTCGACGTGCACGCCGTCGAAGACGACGGCTTCGATGCCATAGGTTTCGATGCCTTCGGCGATCCGTTGTGGCCAGCCCGTCGCGGCGACGCCCGCGTCGGTCAGGACGAGCACCCGCCGGGCGCCGTACTGGGTGAGGTCGTAGCCGATCTCATCGCTCGACCCGGCGCCGTATTTCAAGGCCGGTGCACCGTAAGTGAAAACAGTTTCACGTCCGGCGGTGGCTGAAGTCACGTTTTCGTGCTCCCTTGCTCGAACACGTTCCGAATTTCGGACATTCTCCCCGCTCCGGGGTTGCCGGATCGAAAGATCGCTTGACGGCACCGATCACCGCCCGCCTAAGCTTCTCTCATTAGATACCAACCGGGAGCGTCCGTCGCCCAGACGGCCGTGAGGATCCTGACCGAGGCGCAGATCCACCGCGTGTACGCGGTGGTGGGTGAGTCCTTCCTGGATCTGCTCGACGCGCTGCAACGCGAGCGGTCGATCACCTTCGTTTCGGCGAGGCACGACTCAGGCGCGGCGTTCATGGCCGAGGCCGAAGGCAAGCTCACCGAACATCCGGCGGTGCTGCTCGCCGGCCGCGGCCCGAGCGCGGCGAACCTCGCGATCGGTGTGTCCACGGCGTACCAGGACGAGAGCCCGATGGTCGTCCTCCTGGAGAACCCGCCGTCGGAACCCGGGCCGACGAGCGAGCTGCCCACCGCCGACCTGACCGCGATGCTCGAACCCCTCGCCAAGTGGACCGGCCGCGCGAAATCCCCGGACGAGGTCCCCGGCCTGCTGGTCGAGGCCCTGAACCGGTGCCGCGAAGGGCGGCCGGGGCCCACCATCGTCGCCGTCCCCGCCGACTTCTGGGGTGTCCCGTTCGATTCGGCCAAACCGGTCGCCTCCGTGCGCCCGCCCGCCACCGGTGCGCTCGGCCGGACCGCGGAGGCGGTCGCGCAACTGGTCGACGAGGCCCGCTACCCGGTGGTGATCGTCGGCGGCCGGGCCCGCGCGGCACGCGACGAGCTGATCGCCGTCGCCGACGAACTCGCGCTCCCGGTGTACAACGCGTTCCGCCGTCAGGACGCCTTCCCCGAGAACCACGCGCGCTACGCGGGCCACCTCGGCATCGGCATCCCCGCGCGGCAGCTCGACGCGCTGGAGCGCGCCGACCTCGTGCTCGCGCTGGGCACACAGCTCGACGAGGTCACCACGCAGTCCTTCCGCTATCCGACGCCGTCGCAGACGTTGGTGCTGGTCGGCACCGGGATCGAGCCCGCCCGCCGCGGCGGCCTGACCTTCCGCGTCGACTCCGAGGTCGAGCCGTTCCTGCGCGAACTGCGCAACGTCGCCTCGCCACGACAACGGCGCGCGTCGGCCGCGAACGCCGCCGTGCACACCTTCATGACCCCGCCCGACACCAGCGGCGCCACCCGCATCCATCCCGCCGACGTCATCCGCGCGGTGCGCAAACTCGCGCCCGAAGACGCGATCGTGACCAGCGACGCGGGCAACTTCGCCCAGTTCATGCACCGCTACTGGTGTTTCACCGCCCCGCGCAGCCAGCTCGGGCCGAGCAACGCGGCCATGGGCTACGCCGTTCCCGCGGCCGTCGCGGCGAAGCTCGCCGAGCCGCGCCGGACGGTGATCGCGGTGGTCGGCGACGGCGGCGCGCTGATGACCGGGCAGGAGATCGAGACCGCCGTCCGCTACCGGGTGCCGGTGACCGTCCTGGTGTTCCAGAACGGACTGCACGGCCCGCTCGCGGTGCATCAGGCACGCAAACACGGACGGCTCACCGGGGTCACCGTGCCCGTCACCGACTTCGCGTCCTGGGCGCGAGGCCTCGGCGCCGCCGGGTACACCGTGGACGACCCTGTGGAACTGGAGCCGATCATCGCGAGCGCGCTGGTCCGGCAACGGCCGTGCGTCATCGACATCAGGACGGATCCGGACGTGGTGGCCCCGGACATCCGGCTGACGAGCCTGCTGGGCGCCGCGAGGCCACAGCAGGGCGGCCAGTAGCGGCCGGGTGGCACTTTCTCAGGGGATACACAGAATCCCTTGTCGGACAGCCTTCACCTGCTCCAAAAGGTGGGAAAGCGGTGACGACTCGGCCGACTTTCGGTCGCGGAGACCGGATTTTGTCGGTCGGCCGTGGCACAATCGCCGCAACACCGAGAGTCCGATATGGACCGTAGCGATCACCGGTGGGGTTGTTGGCACGCAGTACTTAACGTCGTACTACGAGCGTTGTGTTGACACTGGGAGAAAACATGGCTGACGAGACGAAGCCACAGGACAAGTCCGTTTCCGGCGTGGTGCCGGTGCAGTTCAGCGCGGACGCGGAGACCCACGACATCGCCGTCGTGGCCACGAACCGGGAGGCGTTGCGCCGTTCACCGTTCGGCGCCGAAGCGCCGCTGCGCGCGGCGAGTGGCGAATAGCCCGGCGAGGGCCGGACGGTGAGGAGCGGGGCCGCGAGGGTAGAGTGCGGCCCGGCACACCCGGGTGATGAGTCTTGTCCGCCTGCATAGGGTGTGCTTTACTGATTCAGGTCTCGTTTTTTGTGTTCGTGTTGGTTCACGCTCGCAGAACTCAGCGGGCGTAGTGTCTCCTCGTGTTTCCGGGGAAGCAAACCGTCTGGTCATGACCCGGGCTGCCGACGTGGCTTCCTGTTTGTTTGTGTTGCATATGGAGATTTTATGACTCAGGGCACTGTGAAGTGGTTCAACTCCGAGAAGGGGTTCGGCTTCATCACTCCCGACAACGGCGGCGGCGACGTCTTCGTGCACTACAGCGAGATCCAGGGCAATGGCTTCCGCAGCCTTGACGAGAACGCCCGCGTGGAGTTCGAGATCGGGCAGGGCGCGAAGGGTCCGCAGGCCACCTCGGTCACCGTGATCTGATCCAGGTTTTCAAGCAGGGCCGTCTTCCCTCGGGAAGGCGGCCCTGCTGCTTTTCCGGGGCCGCCCGGTCGTGAGTGGCGATTCGGGCCTTCAGCCCTTCCCCAGGTACGTGAAGGACTCCAGTCAGGCGGTCGCCGGTCGTGGGGATGTCGTGAAGGGCCCCTTTGAGACGTTGAAGGTCTCAAAGGGGCCCTTCACGACATAGGACCCGCGGGCGCCTACGCTTTCCTGGCAAGCCGGCCCTCAGGTGGGGGAGACGAGTCCCGCCTCGTAGGCCAGCACGATCGCCTGTGCCCGGTCCCGCAACCCGAGTTTCGCGAGTATCCGGCCCACATATGTCTTGATGGTCTGCGCCGAGAGCACCAGATCCGCGGCGATCTCCGGATTGGACCTTCCTTTCGCGATCAACCGCAGCACTTCCCGCTCGCGTTCGGTGAGCACGTCGAACCTCGCCGGGGACGGCCGCGGAACCGGCGCGCTCGCCACGAAGTTCGCGATGAGCCGTTTCGTGACAGCGGGGGAGAGCAGCGCGTCACCGGCGGCGACCACTTCGATGGCGTTGATCAGTTCGGCCGACGGCGCGTCCTTCAACAGGAACCCGCTCGCGCCCGCCCGCAGCGCCTCGTAGACGTACTCGTCCAGGTGGAACGTCGTCAGGACGAGCACCTTCGGCTTCTCGCCGTCGCCTTCGAGCAGCCGCCTGGTCGCTTCGAGACCGTCCATCACCGGCATCCGGATGTCCATCAGGACGACGTCCGGTGGCGTGGCCAAGGCGGAAAGGCCCGCGAGCGCCGCGATCCCGTCGCCTGCTTGGCCCACCACGTCCAGCCCCGGTTGCGCGTTCAGCAGGCCGGCGAAGCTCTCCCGCACCAAGGCCTGATCGTCGACGATGAAAAGGGTCGTCACGCTTCGCCCACCCCCGGGAGATCCAGCTTGACCGCCACGCGGAAACCGCCGTCGGCCCGCGGCCCGGCCTCGTGGGAACCGCCGATCAGGGTAACGCGCTCGGCTATCCCGGCGAGGCCGGTGCCGTCGTTCGAAGTAGACCCGGCAGGCCGGGTGGGCGGCCCGTTTTCGACGACGATCTCGAGCCCGTCGGGTTCCCGCCGCACCTCGACGTCCACTTTCGCCCCCGGGCTGTGCCGGGCCGCGTTGCTCAACGCCTCCTGCAGGATCCGGTACGCGGCCAGTTCGACCAGGGCGGGAACGTCGTCCCCGCCGGAGATCTCCGCGCGGATCTCGATCCCGGACGCCCGGCAGCCGTCGATCAGCGACGGCACCTCCGCGAGCCCCGGCTGCGGTTCGTGCTCCGGCTCGGCCTCGGTGTCACGCAGTACGCCGACCAGCCGCCGGGCCTCGTCGAGTGCTTCCCTGGCCGCGACCCCGATGGCACGGAACTCCTCCTCCGCGGCCTCGGACACGTCCGGGACGCGGTAGCGCGCGCTGTCGGTCCGCAGCGCGATCAGCGAGAGGTGATGGCCGATGATGTCGTGCAGTTCCCTGGCGATCAACGCGCGTTCCTGCAACGTCGCCCGTTTCGCCCGTTCCTCGACCGTCGTGCGCTCGGCCGCGTCGGCCTGCTCCAGCGCCCGGCGGCGTTGCTGCATCCCGTATCCGGCCACGATGGTCGCGGTCACCACGATCAACGACCACACCAGGGTCTTCGTGCCCGTCCGCGGTAGCTGGGCGATGCCGGCCCCGACGGCCAGCGTCACGGCGATGATCGAAATCCCCCGGCCCTGCCCGGGTTTCGTGCGGGCGAGCGTCAGCGCGAGCACCGGGAGATACGGCAGGACCTGGGTCTGCAACGGCCAGTCCGACACTGTCCGGCCGAACAGCGCGTAGTCGGCGGGGAAGAGGACCGCGATGATCGCGCTGACCATTCCCGCCGCCGCCACCCGGACGGCGGTCAGCGGGAGTTTGACGACCAGCAACGGCGGCGCGATCTGCAGGATCAGCAGGAAGAAGATCAGCGGCACACTGGCGCCGCCGAGGTAACGCGCCCAAGTGCCGTAGGTCAGGCCCATCAGCACCGCGAGCGCGGATCCGGCGAGGACGGCCTTGATCCAGACCGGGACGCGCCACCAGGCCGACGGCGGTTCCAGATCGGCGTCGCGTCCGGTGAGGAGCGCCCAGCCAAGGGAGCCGCCGTACGTGTCCATGGCTCGACGCTAACGACGCCGCGGACCGGGCACATCCCCTCGTGGGGGACACCGGGAAGTCCCCTGCGGGAGGAAGCGGACTGCTCGCCCGAGCGGGATGTGCCGGACGGCGGCGCGCGGTCAGGCTCGGTTCATGAACGACATCAGAGCCCTGCTCCGGCTGTCCGCGTTCACGTGGCTGGCCGCGGGACTGGTCATCGCGGTCTACGTCGAGGTCGTCAACGCCGGCGCGGTCGATCCCCTCGCCACCACCTTCAGCGAGTACGTCCACGTCGGACAGGGTGCGCGGCTCGTCGGGGTCGCCATGCTGGCCACCGGCTTCGGCGCGCTGACCGTCGCGGGCGGCGTCCGGCTGTCCGGGGCGGTGTGGGCGGCCAGGCTGGTCGCCTTGTTCGGTGCCGGGCTGTGCGTACTCGCGGTGTTCCCGCAGGAGCCGATGGACCAGCCGCTGACCTGGCACGGCGCGATCCACCGGTACGTCGCGCTCGCCGCTTTCGCCGCGTTGCCGCTGGCAGGACTGGTCCTCGGCGCGGTCCGGCGGCTGTCCTACGCCACGTTGGCCGCCCTGGCGGTCTTCGTGGCGACGTTCCTGCTCGACGCCCGTGCGGTGACCGGAGTGGCCGAACGGATCCTGCTGATCCTCGAACTCGCGCTGCTGGTCGCCTTCCTCCGCGGAGGTGGCTTTGTGATGCAACCTCGTGCAACTCTTTCTTTCACGGCCTCGACGTCGTTTCCTTGTAGGGACTTGGCGCGGCAGCGGAGGACATGTGGGCGAAGCGGTTGCGGGGATCGTGGCGAACCCCGCTTCGGAGCGTGATATCCAGAGCCTGCGTTCGGCACTGAGAGTGGCCGGGGTCGGCCGCGTGATGGTGTGGACCGAGGCGGGGAAGATCATCGGCACCGTCCGCCGGATGGTGGACGCGGGTGCGAGCGTGGTCATCTGCCTCGGCAACGAGGGCATGATGCGGGCCGCCGCGGCCGCCTGCGGCGACGTCCCGCTGCTCATGCTGCCCGCCGGGAGCACCGACGAGACCGCCGTCGCCGGGCTCGCCGCCGGGCTGCTGGCCACCCATCAGGTGGACGCGGACCTGGTCACGAACCGCGCGACCGTGCTCGAGGTGGTGACGAAGGCACGCCGTGAGATCGCGCTGACCGACGTCAGCGTGTGCTCGGAGAGCCGGTGGGATCCCGCGTCGCTGACCGAGCTGTACTGCACGTTCGCCGTCCCGGACGGGGTCGGGTTGTCGAGTATCCCCGGGCGGTTGTGCCCCAGCCCCAAGTCCACTGTGGACGGTGTCGCGGTGTCGCTCGGGCCGGTCGACGAGACGCCGTACGTCGTGCAGGCGCCGATCGCGCCCGGCGAGGTCCGGGCGGTGGGCGTCCGGGGCTGGAGCGTGCTGCACGCCGGGGTCCGCGTCGACCTCGCCGCCGGCGGAGGCTCCATCGCGCTCGACGGGCAACCGCACTTCGTCCTGAAGCCGGGAGAGAGCGCTTTCGTCGAGCTGAAGCCCGACGGCCCGTGGTGCGTCGACGTCCGCGCCGTGATGGCAGAGGCCACCAGGACCGGCCTGCTCCTCGGCCGCAAGCCGACCGGGTCCTTTCCCGCGACCCACCTGGTGGACGCGCCTTTCAGCGGGTGAGCCCGCCCAGATCACAGAAGCCTTCCGCACGCCGGGGCCGCCGGGCACACTGGTCGAAACGGACCAAAGGAGTGGGCCAGGTGCGGCTGGAGGCGGCTTTGCCGGTCGGCGCGGATCCGCGCCGTCACGCGCGCGCCCTCGCCGAAGTGCACGAGGCCGCCCTCTCCGGTCGCGCGCTTCCGAGCCATCCGCGCGCGGTCATCGGCGCTTCCTGGCAGCGGATGCGCCGGCTCGGCCTGGACCCGGACCGCGGCGCGCCGGTTCCCGCGCTCGCCCCGGAGCAGCTGGAAGCCCGCCGTCGCGAGAGCGGCCTCGCCGCCGTCCTGCCCGCCCTGCGAGGCGGCCTGATCAGCCTCGCCGAACAGGCCGCGCACATCATGGTCGTCGTCGACGCGGGCGGCCGCGTCCTGTGGCGTGACGGCAGCACCGCGGTCCGCCGCCGCGCCGACGGGCTCGGCCTCGTCGACGGCGTCGACTGGCGTGAGAACGCCGTCGGCACCAACGCCATGGGAACCGCGCTGGTCGTCCGGCATCCGGTGCAGGTCTACTCGGCCGAGCACTACGTCCGTAGCCAGCACGAATGGACCTGTGCCGCCGCGCCGTTGCACGATCCGAGGGACGGCAGGCTGCTCGGCGTCGTCGACCTCTCCGGCCCGGCCTCCACCGTGCACCCGACCACCCTCGCACTGGTCGACACGGTCGCGAAACTCGCCGAAGCGCAGCTGCGCACCACCCATCTCTCGGAACTCGAACGGCTGCGCGGGCTGGCGTCACCCTTGCTCACCAAGGTGAAGGGCAGGGCGGTGATCGCCGACCCACACGGCTGGATCGCGGCGTCGGCGGGCCTCGTCCCGGTCGGCCGGATCGCGCTGCCGAACGACGCGACCGCGGGCCGGGCCTGGCTGCCCACCTACGGGAACTGCCTGCTGGAGCCGCTGCCGGGAGGGTGGCTCGTCCGGCTCACCGAGGAGGAGGACGTGCCGCCGACGCGGGTCGTGCTCGATCTGAGGTCGGCGCGCGAGAGCACGCTGCGCGTCTCGGGCGAGGCCGGCACGTGGTCGCATCGGCTGAGCCCGCGGCACGCGGAGATGCTGTACGTCCTCGCGCGTCATCGCGAGGGGAGGTCGGCGTCGGAACTGTCGCGCGACCTGTTCGGCGACGCGGGCCGCACCGTCACCGTTCGCGCCGAGATGTCCCGGATGCGGCGGCATTTCGGCGGGATCCTGCTGGGCAGGCCGTACCGTTTCGCGGACGACGTCGAGGTGCTCGTCGAACGGCCCGCCGACGGCGACGTCCTCCCGCATTCCGTCGCGCCCGCCGTCCGCGCCTGAACCTCCACCCCGGGGTCAACCCGGCGATGGTCCCGGTCCACCCCTCGGCGTGCCTAACGTCCGTGACATGGGAAAGATGAACGCGAAAGGCCTGTTGGCGCTGGCCGTCGCAGGGGTCGTCGTCCTGCTGGGATTCCTGGCCTACCGGCTGATCCTGGTCGAGCTGATCACACGGCTGAGCGAGCACTGAGGGGCGAGATGGGGAAGCGGGAGAGGCCGCTGCTGCCGGACACGATCGCGCCCAGCTGGCTGGTCGTCCAGCTGCTCGGCACGGCCGCGGTCGTGGTGGTGCTGCTGACCGCGAGCGAGTCCGGCGCGTGGATCTGGACGGCTTACGGCGTCTGCGGGGCCTGCTGGCTGGGATTCGTCGCGGCCTCCCCGCGGTTCCCCCGGGTGGCGACCGTCCTGCTGGCGGTGGCGAGCGTCGCGCCGTCGATCGCGCTCGGCTGGGCGGAGGACTCCTCCGCCATCGTGCTGGCGGTGGTCACGGTCAGCCAGTTCGCCACCCTGACCGAGCCGTCGGTGGCCGCCATCATGGGGGTGGTGGGGCTCGACGCGGGCCTCGCGGCGGTCACCGGCCTGGTCGCGGGCGCGTCCGGACCGCTGGTGCTGGGCAACGCCGGCGTGCTGCTCGTGCTGATGCTGCTGGGGTTGAACCGGCGGCAGTACGAGGTGCAGGCGGCGCAGGCGGCCGCGCTGCTGGAGCAGACCAAGCTGGCGCGGACCGAACACGCGCGGGCCGCCGCGCTCGACGAGCGCACGCGGATCGCCAGGGAGATCCACGACGTCCTCGCGCATTCGCTGGGAGCGCTGGGAATCCACCTGGAGGTCGCCGAGGCCCTGCTGGCCGAGAAGTCCGATGTGGACGGTGCGCTCGGCAGGGTCCGGTTGTCGCGGCGGCTGGCCGCCGACGGGCTCGCCGAGGCGCGGGACGCGGTCGCCGCCTTGCGCAGCGACGTCCCGTCACCGGCCGAAGCCTTGCGGCGGCTGGCGGACGCGCACCACGACGACGTTTCGTTCGAGGTCGAGGGGGAGCAGCGGCCACTGCCGTCCGCCGAGGTGGTGTCGCTGGTGGGCGTCGCGCGGGAGGCGTTGACCAACGCGGCCAAGCACGCCGCCGGGCAGCCCGTGTCACTCCGGCTGCACTTCACTCCGGCGGAGGTCCGCTTGCGGGTGTGGAACGAGCTCGGCGAAACCAGCCGATCGGCGGACACCGGCGGATTCGGTCTCACCGGGATGCGGGAGCGGCTCGCGCTCGCCGGTGGCACGCTGACCGCGGGCGCCGTCGACGGGCGCTGGACGGTGGAGGCGGTGGTGCGGGCGTGATCCGGGTGGTCGTGGTCGATGACCAGCAGGTCATGCGCGAAGGGCTGGTCGCCCTGCTCGGGCTGATCGACGGGGTCGAGGTCGCCGGCTCCGCGGGCGACGGACGGCAAGCGCTCGACCTGCTCGGCCACACCGCGGCCGACGTCGTGCTGATGGACCTGCGCATGCCCGTCCTGGACGGGGTGGCCGCCACCAGACTGCTCAAACGCGATCACCCGGACGTCGCTGTCGTCGTCCTCACGACGTACGCGGACGACGCCTCGATCGCGGACGCGCTGCGTGCCGGAGCCCGCGGTTACCTGACCAAGGACGCCGGACGCGCCGAGATCGGGGCGGCCATCCGCTCCGCCGCCAACGGACAGGCGATCTTCGCCGCCGAAGTCTCCGACAGACTCGTCGCCGCGCTCGAAGCCAGAACGGTCACGCGGGCCAAGGCCGAACTCCCGGACGGCCTGACCACCCGCGAAGCCGAAGTGCTCGGCCTCATCGCCCGAGGGTTGTCCAATCCGGAAATCGCCGCCGAGCTGTACATCGGCGAGGCCACCGTGAAAAGCCACATCAATCACGCGTTCGCCAAGATCGGTGTGCGCAATCGTGCGGAAGCCGTGCGCTACGGACTGGAAAAGGGCCTCTGAGATCACGTGCCGATGACACACGCCGGTGTCACTGGCTGCGCTGATCCCGACTCGGATACCTTCTTTGCGGGTAGAACCAATGGGGAGGATCGGCGATGACGAGCACTGTGACCCGGCCGGGGCCGCCGGGGAGCCCCGCGCCGCCCCCTGCGCCGGAGGGCCGCAGCGGGATCGCCGGGCTGCTCGAACTGCCGGGGAACGGGATCCGCGCGATCATCCGGTCCGCGGCGACCACCCCGGGCAGGCTGTCGGTGATCGCGATCGGCCTCGTGCTGCTGTCGCTGGTCGCGGGACTGTTCGGCACGCTGGCCGCGCAGGACAAGAAGGACACGATCAACGGCCTGATCGACCACCGCGAACCGCTGGCCGCCGCCGCGCAGCAGGTCTACCGCGCGCTTTCGGACGCCGACGCGACAGCGGCCAGTTCGTTCCTCTCGATCGGCACCGAGCCGCTCCCGATGCGCCAGCGGTACGAACGCGACATCGCGGAAGCCGGGGCGGCGCTGGCGAAGGCGGCGTCGGACTCCTCCGGCGTCGACGAAGCCGCCGAGCAGATCAACACCCTCGGCCGCGAGATCCCCGTCTACACAGGACTGATCGAGACCGCGCGTGTCTACAACCGGCAGGGCTATCCTGTCGGTGCCTCTTATCTGCGAGAGGCATCCGAGCTGATGCGGGCGAAAATCCTTCCCGCCGCACAGGATCTGTACCGCATCGACACCGACCGGCTCGCCGCCGAACAAGACGACGCGACCGGATTCCCTTGGCTGGCAACGGCTTTGGTGCTCGCACTGCTCGCCGCGCTGATCGTCACGCAGGTGCATCTGACGCGGAAGACCAACCGGCTGCTGAACGTCGGCCTCGTCGTCGCGACCGCGTCGGTGGTGGTCGCCCTGCTGTGGGGCGCGGTGGCGCTGATCGTGCAGAGCAGCCTCGTCGGCAGCGGCGAGGAAGACGGCTCGCACCAGGTGGACGTCCTCGTGCGCGCCCGTATCGCGGCGCTGCAGGCGCGAGCCGACGAGACACTGACCCTCGTCGCCCGCGGCGACGGCGCGGCGTACGAAAAGGACTTCGGTGCCCTCGCCGCGCAACTCGGCGGCACCGACGGGCAAGGTGGCCTGCTGGGCGAGGCACGCGGCCTCGCGGCGGGCGGCGCGGCCGCGGAGAAGGTCGACGCGGCGATCCAAGCGGCGTCGGCGTGGTTCAAGGCGCACGCCGAGGTGCGGCGCCAGGACGACGACGGCTTTTACCAGGACGCCGTCGGCACGGCCATCCGCGACGACAAGAAGGACGGCGCGGCCGGGGCGTTCCTGCGGCTCGACGAGAACCTGGTGGCCGCGATCAACGTGGGGCGACAGGAGTTCCTCGACGACACCCGCGGCGCCGAACGCGCGCTGACCCTGCTCCCGCCGGGGATCGCGGTGCTGGCGTTGCTCGCGGCGGCGGGGTCCGCGTTGGGAATCCGTGAACGGCTGAGGGAGTACCGGTGATACGGAACGGTCTGCGAGGGGCCGTGCTCGGCGCGGTCCTCGTGCTGGCGACGGCTTGCGGCAGCGCGGGGGCGCCGGTCGACCCGGCACCCGTCGGCGACGTCGCGCCGCCGTTGCCCGCGAACGTCGGCGGCGCCGACAACGCCGGCGGCGGCGGGACGACCGACACGAGCTGCAACCCGTTGGCCAGCCTGCGGCCGACCAACGGCACGTCGATCACCAGCGGCTCGACGATGGCGAAGATCAAGGAGAACGGCAAACTCGTCGCGGGCGTCGACCAGACAACGTTCCTGTTCGGCTTCCGGAACCCGACGTCGGGCCAGCTCGAAGGCTTCGACATCGACATGGTCAACGAGATCGCGAAAGCCATCTTCGGCAGCGCGGAAGGCCGCGTGCAGTTCCGGGCGATCCCGTCGAAACTGCGCGAAGAAGTGCTCGAGAAGAAGCAGGTCGACATCGTGGTGCGGACCTACAGCATCACCTGCAGCCGGCTGAAGAGGGTCAACTTCTCGACCGCGTATTACCAAGCGGGGCAACGGATCCTGGTCGAATCCGGGTCGAAGGTCACCCAGCTTTCGGACCTCGGCGGACGGCGGGTGTGCGCGACCAAGACGTCGACCTCGCTGACGAAGATCGCGTCGGACCCCTCGAAGCCGGTGCCGGTCTCGGTGGACAACTGGTCCGACTGCCTGGTGATGCTGCAGCAGAAGCAGGTCGAGGCCGTGTCCACGGACGACGTCATCCTCGCCGGGATGCTCGCGCAGGACCCGACGCTGAAGATCGTGGGGGACCGGTTCACCGAGGAGAACTACGGCATCGGTGTCCCCAAGGAGAACGAGGACATGGTGCGGTACGTGAACGCCGTGCTGGAAAACGTGCGCGGTGGCGCGTGGCAGTCGATCTACGCGAAATGGATCGGGAACAAACTCGAAGGCGGGACGCCGCCTTCGGCGGTGTACAAGTGAGAACGGGCCGTTCGGGATTCGTTCCCGAACGGCCCGCTTCCTCTTACGGGGACTTGTCGCCGATCACCGGCGGCACCGGCTTCATCTCGCCTTCGTAACCGCCGAACAAGACGTCGGCGTCTTCCTCCTGCAGGTAGTTCGGGGCCTTCTTTTCCTTGTCCTCTTCCTTCTGCCCCTTGCCACCGGGAGCGCCCGCGCCCATGGCACCCGGCCCACCGCTCTTGCCCGCCGCGGCCGCGCCTCCCCGCGTGACCCGCTCCTCCGGCAGCTTGCCCGCCCCGGACCCGCCGCCCTTGCCCGCGAGCTTTTCGGCGTCACCGGCCGAAACCTTGCCGCCCGCGAGCCGCTCGGCGACATTGCCCGACCCGCCGTTGCGCCCGAACCCGCCGCCCCCGCCGCCACTGGTCAACCGGCTCGCCGCACTGCCACCGGGCCCACTCGGCGTCCGGCCGGGCTTCCCGCGATACTGCTCGCTGCCCAGCCGCCCGAGCCCGGTGGGGCCAGGCCCGTTCATCGCGGCCAGCCCCGGCGTCGGCCCCGGCCGGAACGACCCCTGCGACCCCCCGAACGACTGATTCGGCCCGGACACCCCGGTATGCCCGCCGCCCGTGGTGATCCCCGGCCCCGGCGTCGGCCCGCTCGGCCCACCACCCGGCCCCGGCATGCCGGGCCCGCTGTTGGGCACCGGCCCGCCGCTGCTGAAACCCTTGGCCTCGGTACCCCCGGAAAACCCGGACGCCGCCGTCGAATCACCCATCTCCGGCGGCGGAGCGAACGTGGGCTGCTTGGAATTGACGTCGAAGAGCGACTGGTCGTAGGTGTGCATCACCTGCGCGGCCTGCTGATGCGCCTGGAACGACTGCTCCTGCTTGGCCGAAATGTTGCTGACCGTGTCCACCGCACCCGCGTAGTTCCCCGACGCGAGCTGGCCGAGGGCGTTCTTGTACTCGGTGTTGCGGTCGAAGGGAACCTCTTCGGGCATGGAGTTCTTCGCGGTGGTGGCCGCGGCCGCCGACTGGGAGAACCGGTTGGACGCGAGATACGCGCCGTCACCCGCGGTGTCGGCCCACTTGCTGACGTTGGTGAAGAAATCGGTGACCGACTTGGCGCCGTCCCCCTGCCAATGCTCGCCCTCTTTGCCGATCGCGTCACGGACAGCGTTGCTGAAGGTGTTCAGGGAGTTGCCCTGGTTGTTCCAGAGCTGCCCCTTCTCGTCGATGTCCCCCGGATCGAGGTCCTGCGTGACCATGTTCTTCAGCTCGCCGTGCGGGACGGCTTCATAGCGCTGTTCCGACGGATTGAGCCCGGCGCGGAACTGCTGACCCTGCGCGAGCGCCGCGGCCTGATCGGCCGAGTACTGCCCGGCCTGCGCCTCGGCTGTCAGCCTCGCGGTGACGGAGTTGCCCCCGGGACCCGCGTTGACCTCGTTGTACGTGTCGGAATACCGCTTGGCCTCGTACGTCCGGCCGGGGTTGCCCATCGCCGAAAACTTGCTGTCGAAGTCGTCTTGCCCGACGTTGACCATGGTCCCTCTCGTTCCGTAGTCAGTTGCCTTTAGGCAGCTTCGGTTCAGCGGCCGTCGCGATCTCGCGGGAGAGTGCGCAGGCTTCTTCGTTGGTTCCCTTGTTCAGACCGGTCGATGCCGTCATGCGGGCGGTCGGGGTGACGGCGATCGCCACCGTGCAGGCCTGTTTGCCGGCGTCTCCAGGGATTTCGACCGCGTCCCGTTCACCGACCTTCGTCGGGATCTTGGTTCCTTGGCCGGCAGACAGTTGGTCGATCCCAGCCTCGGGAACGAGGTAGAGGGTCACCGAGCCGTACCCGTACTTCCGTGTACCGCAGCCGTTGTCGCTCTCGTAGGTTTCCTCGGCAGGTGGGTCGAAGCCCTTGGCTGTGCTCGTCGGCTCCAGCAGATCGCAGGCTTTCAGCTTCCCGAAGACGTCCTCAGGAGCGGTGCTCGCCGATACCGACGTTCCACCGGGCTGTGTCTGCACAGGTGTGGCGTTGCCAGGTTTCTCTGTGGAGCAGGCGGAAAGTCCGACAGCGAGCAGGGCCGACAAAGAGACGACGAGCAGGCTCTGTGATTTCGTGATCATGTCGATCTTTGTCAGTCCTTTTGGAGAGATTTCAGCTGGTCGGCGTTGGCGGTGTCTCGCTGTAAATACTTGGACTTGGCCAGATTGATGGCTTCTTCGGCGCGGTTGAGGACATCGCGCAGCGCGTCAAGCTGGGTCTTGGCTGACAACTCGTCACCGTCAGCCACCAGGATCGCGTGCTGGCCGACTTGCTGTGCGAATGGGCCAGTACCCAACTTGGGCGTTTCCGTAAGACGTTGGAACCGGATCTGGTTGTATGCCCAGTCGGTGACGTAATCGTTGATGGCGGTCTTCAACGCCTCCCCGGCCTCTTCGCTGACCTTGAAGTCCCCGTCCTTGGCGGCCTTCACCATCCGATCGGCCTGCGCCGAGAAGTCGCCCAGGATGTCCGAGAAGTTGCCCGGCGGTCCGCCGGTGCCGTCAGTCATGGTCTCTCCCCTGTACCAAGTCCCGGTTACTCGTAGCGCTCGTCAGATCACGATATCAGCGGGAACGGCCTCGAAGCCCGCCTTCCGGCGAGGATCACGCGCTGCCGACGCGGGCGGCTTCGACCAGGTCGTGGACCCATCGTGCCAGGTGAGAGCCGCTCGTCGGGGTGAATGTGCGGCGGACTTCGCCGTCGGGGAAGCGGTCGGTGGTGAGCATGAAGCGGCCTTGGACGCTGTCGAACCACTGGACGCTTTTCTGCTGCGGTTTGCCGCGGTCGTCGCGCAGGGTGAGGCTGATCGTGCCCAGTCGCGCGAGCGGGTGTTCGAAGAAGCGGGCGGCGGCGCCGAGGCGGAGGTTGTCCGGGTCCTCGTCGAACGGGTCGTCCGGTCGTTTGGACGGCGGGAGGGTGCTGGACGTCGTCACCCGTCCGGGGAACGGCTGGAGTGACGGCAGATAGCCGAGCAAGGTCGCGACGACCTGTTCGGGGTAGACCGGCTCGAAGAGGATGTCGAATCCGCGTTGCTGGCTCACGACGCCGAGACTGCTGTTCCAAGCGCCCCGGTAGAGGTATTCGGCGTCCTGCTCGACTTCGTGCGCTTCCATGGTGACGACGAAGTCCCCGGTGGCCCAGAGCCGGAGGGTCTGTTCGTGGTCGCGCAGGAGTTCGCGGTCGCGGGCGAAGCCTCGATCGGCCAGCTCGGCCCAGACTTCTTCGCAGTGCCGCTCGCGTTCCGTGAAGGTGGTTCCGACGGTCGGGATTTCGTAGGGCAGCACGAATCTGCCGAGCCCGAGTTCTTCGAGTACGACGTCGAGCTGGGCCATCGACATCGAAAATGACGCAGGCACCGGTCCCTCCCCCTCATCACCTGCTGAATCGGTTCTCTCTCGCACCGTAGCGGGTTCGACCCGGCGCGGGCACGACCTGCCTGCTCACGTCTAGGATCAGGGGCGACGCTGTCGCGGGGATTTCGGGAGGTACCAGTGTCGGAAGAGCCGCGCCGTCCTCGGCACGCAGCGCCGGACGACGCCACGCCGGATCGTGAGGCGGAGCCCGCCTCCTGGACGCCGCCGGCGCCGGTCCGCTGGGAAACGCCCGAACCGTCCATTTCCGGCAGGCTCGATCTCAACGAGCCGCCGCGGCCGAAGCAGCAGCCCGAGCCGGAGAAGGACGCCGAGCGCACGATCTATCACGCGCCGGTCCAGCGTCCGCAGACTCCGCCGCGCGGCCAGCAGCGGCCGATCCCCGGCGCCGAGGACCCGACGCGCCCGCCGGGTGACATGGCCCCGGTGAGCCCGCAGACCCAGGTCGTCCGCCCGGCGTGGCAGGCGCCCGCCGACGCGCCGCAGCCGACCAGCGTGCTCTCCTCGCCGACGCCGGAGACGCAGAGCATCATGCCGCCGACGCCGCGCGTCGACAACGGTCCGGGGCCCCTGCCGGACCCGGGTACGGAAAGCGTCCTGCCCGAACGTGCCAGCGAAAGCCGGGGTACCGGCACCGGCACCGGATCGGGCAGCCGGGGCACCGGCACGGGAACGGGCACGGGCACGGGTTCGTTCCCCGGCACCGCGCGCCGGACGTCGTCCCGCACCTCGCGCCGCGGCCGTCTCGGCGCCGGGCTCGTCGACGTCCCGCAGGTGCCGTATCGCGATCCGGCGTCCGCGGTCCTCGAGAACCCGATGGTGTCGGAGGAGAAACGCTTCTGCGGCAACTGCAGTGCCAAGGTCGGCCGCGGCAAGGACGGTGAACCCGGTTCACCCGAGGGCAACTGCGAGAAGTGCGGGAACCCGTTCTCGTTCGTCCCGAAGCTGCGGCCGAACGAGATCGTCGGCGGTCAGTACGAGGTGCTCGGCGCGCTCGCGTACGGCGGGCTCGGCTGGATCTACCTCGCGCAGGACCACAACGTCAGCGACCGCTGGGTGGTGCTCAAGGGCCTGATCGACACCGGTGACGCCACCGCGATGGCGGCCGCCGCGAACGAGCAGCGGTTCCTCGCCGAGGTCGAGCATCCCAACATCGTCAAGATCCACAACTTCGTGCAGCATCCGGACGGCGACACCGGCAACTCGGTCGGTTACATCGTCATGGAGTACGTCGGCGGCCAGTCGCTGCGCCAGCTCGCGCTCGCGCACCATCGCGAGACGAAGCGCCCAGAGCCGTTGCCGATCGGCCAGGTGATCGCCTACGGACTCGAAATCCTGCCCGCCATGGGCTATCTGCACAGCCAGAACCTGCTGTACTGCGACCTCAAGCCCGACAACGTCATCCAGACGCACGAGCAGCTCAAGCTGATCGACCTCGGCGCGGTCCGCCGCGTCGACGACTACGAGAGCCCGCTGTTCTTCACCACCGGCTACAGCGCGCCCGAACTGGCGACCCACGGCGCTTCGGTGGCATCGGACCTGTACACGGTCGGCCGCACGCTCGCCGTCCTCAGCTTCGAATTCTCGGGCTACACCAGCAAGTACAAGACGACCTTGCCCGGCCCGGACGTCGTCCCGTTGTTCGCGCTCTTCGGTTCGTACTACCGCTTCCTGAAGCGCGCCACGCACTCCGACCCGGACCGCCGGTTCATCGCGGCCGAGGAGATGGCCGACCAGCTGACCGGTGTGCTCCGCGAGATCATGGCCCTGGGCACCGGGAAACCGCGACCCGGTGCTTCGACCGTCTTCGGCCCGGAGACCCGCACGTTCGGCGTCGACCTGGTCGTTCCGGAGCACGGCGGGAGCGTGCCGCTGCCGGATCCGGGCGAGGTGGTCTCGGGGCTGCCGATCCCGCAGGTCGACACGGACGACCCGGCGGCGGGCGTGCTCGCGTCGACGGTCGCGCTCGATCCCAAGGGCGCGATCGAGTCGCTGGCCGGGGCGCCGCGGGAGTCGATCGAGGTCCGGTTGCGCATCGTCCGGGCCCGCATCGAGCTCGGTGAGCTGGTCGAGGCGCAACGGCAGTTGCAGGCCGCGCAGTACCTCGCGATCAAGGCGGGCTTCCCGCACGACTGGCGGATCGACTGGTACCGCGGCCTGATCGAGCTCGCCGGCGGACGGTCCCGCGTCGCGCACGTCGCGTTCGAAGCGGTGTACGACGACCTTCCGGGCGAGATCGCGCCGAAGCTGGCCTTGGCCGTCAGCGCGGAAGGGGTCGGGGACTACTTCGGCGCCGCGCGCTACTACGAGCTGGTGTGGCGGACGGACCGGTCGTACGTCAGCGCCGCCTTCGGCCTCGCTCGCGTGTACCTCGCGCAGGGCGCCAGGGCCAGCGCGATCGAGGTGCTCGAAGCCGTCCCTGCGTCCTCGTCGCACTACGTCGCCGCGCAGGTGGCCGCGATCAAGATCAAGACCAGGATCAACGGCGGCGGCAAGGACCCGGTGATGGTGTCCGAGCGGGATCTCGTCGACGCCTCGACGCGCCTGGAGCGGTTGCAGCTCGACGCCGAACGCCGCACGCGTTTGTCGGCGGAGGTCCTCGAAGCGGCGCACGGCTGGCTCAACTCGCAGAACCAGCCGACGCCGGGCGCGAAGGTGCTGGGCTGCGCGCTGGACGAACGAGACCTGCGGTTCGGCCTTGAGCGCTGCTACCGGACCCTCGCCCGCCTGGCCGGAACGGTCGACCAGCGTGTCGAACTCGTCGACAAGGCGAACGCGATCCGGCCGCGCACCCTCACCTAGCCCCGCAATTCGTCACCTACTTGCGATGGTTCGCCTTACCAACCACCGCAAGTAGGTGACGAATCGCTCAGGGGTTGATGTCCCACTCGCGGGCGCGCTGGGCCTTCTCGTGCGCGGCGGCGAGCTTTTGCAGCGCCTCGGGATCCCCGTGGGTGCTGAAGTGCTCGAACTCGACCCGCACGAACAACGCCCGCGCGCGCACGGCGACAGGGCCGTCTTCGGCGTCGAGCCGTCCGTCGGCGCTCACGTAGATCTTCCGGCCGGCGACGCCGTCCAGTTTCGTGGCGATGTACAGGGTCGAACCGACCGGCACCGGCCGGAGGAAGTCCGTCTCCAGTTTCCCGGTGACGGCGGGGCGGCGCAGCAGGTTGCCGACGGTCGCGCCGAGCGCCTCGTCGAAGGCGCAGGCCAGCAGGCCGCCATGGGCGAGGCCGGGCGCGCCCTGGTGGGCGGAGGTGACGGTGAACTTCGAGTACACCGTCGTCCCTTCGCCCACCGTCGAATGCAGGTGGAGCCCGGCCTCGATCTCGTCGCCGCACCCGAAGCATTCACCGTAGTGAATGCCGAGGTGGCTGCCCTGTTCCGGGGCTTCCGGGTGAACGGTCGCCGGTTCGACGTCGACCGGCGGCCACGGCTGCGAGATACGGCTCATGGACAGACGTTAACTCGCGGGTAGCTGGGAGGGATCGCCGGGAGTGACCGTTTCCGGCTTCCGGCGCCGGATGATGCGGGAACTCACGATGCGACGCAGCGACACCCCGGCCGTCTCCGGCAGCAACAGGATCGGGATGGCCGCGATCGCCGCCGCGCCCATCAGGTAGTACGCGGGCCACAGGTTGTCGCCGGTCGATTTGACCAGGCTGCCGATGACGTACGACGCCGTGCCACCGAACGCGGCGGTGGAAACGCTGTACCCGATGGAGAAACCGCCGTAGCGCTCCTGCGTCGGGAACATCGCCGGCAGCGTCGCCGCGAGCACGGCGAGGATCAGCACCAGCGGCACCGCGATCATCACCAGGCCGAGCATGAGCTGCCAGGCGTTCTGGTCGTCCGCGGCCGCGCCCATCAGGGAGAACGCCGGGATCGGCAACACCAGGAAGCTCGCACAACTCGCGATCAGGATGGGTTTTCGCCCGATGCGGTCGGACAGCATGCCGACCGGCACGATCAGGATCAGCATCAACGCGATGGTCGCCAGGATGATCAGCAACGGCGTGTGCCCGCTGAACCCGACCACGTCCTTGAGATAGGTCTCCAGATACGTGATCACGATGTAGTCGGCGACGTTCAGCATCACCACGATGCCGATCAGGTGCAGGATCGACGTCCAGTGCTTCTTGAGCAGCGCCTTCAGCGGCGACTTCTCGACCTGGTTCTTCTTCTCGATCTCTTGGAACAGCGGAGTGTCCTCCAGCTTGTTCCGCAGGTAGAGACCGACGATGCCGAGCGGGCCGGCGATCAGGAACGGCAGGCGCCAGCCCCATTCGCGCATGGCTTCGTCGCCGAGGACGACGGTGAAGATCGTGACGAACCCGGCGCCCATCGCGAAGCCGACGAGCGTGCCGAACTCGAGCCAGCTGCCCCAGAAACCCCGGCGCCGGGCTGGCGCGTACTCGGCGATGAACGTCGCCGCGCCGCCGTACTCACCGCCCGCCGAGAAGCCTTGGATGGTGCGCAACAGGATCAGCAGGACCGCCGCGGCCGGGCCGATCGTCGCGTAGGACGGCAACAGGCCGATGATGAACGTCGACCCGGACATCAGGATGATCGTCAGCGCGAGGACCTTCTGGCGCCCGATCTTGTCCCCCAGCGGACCGAACACGAAGCTGCCGAACGGCCGCACGATGAAGGTGATCGCGAGGACCGCGAAGGTCGCCAGCGCGCCTTCGGAAGTGCTCGAAGCATTGAAGAAGACTTGCCCCAGGATGGCGGGCATGAAGCCGAATACACCGAAGTCGTACCACTCGATGCAGTTACCCATCGCCGCTCCGGCGACGGCCTTTCTGATCTGTTCAGGTGGGGCCTCCGCCGGTTCCCCTTTTTCCTGATGTGACGCGCTCAGCGCCTCTTCGGCCATGGGTTTGACCTCCCGACCCACCCGTTTACTTACCCATCGTCGAGGGTTTGTTCCCTCGACCGTAGGTGTTCAAACGTGCTGATTCAGCGCTTTGGATCGGTCGTGCGACGGTCGTTCCCCCAGACCGGTGATGAACGACCAGGTGAAGCCGATGTCGGAGAATTTCCGATTACTTTGGGTCACAACTCAGGAATCGGACGTTCCGGGCAGGAGATCAATGGGTCGTGACCGCGGTCGGTGGCCCGCTCGGTGCCTGCGTCGGCGTCGGCCCACGAGGAGGGACGGCCGTCGTGCGGCCGGGCTGCGGGGTCTTGGGTGTCGTGCGCGTCTGATCGTGCTTCGGGGGCGTCACCGGAGCGGACGACGGCTCCCCGGGAGTGACCGCCGGCCGAGGAGTCGCTTCGGAAGGCGCCGGTGAGACGGGTGCCGGGGCGACGGTCGACAGGCCGGGGCCAGCGGGCTGGACCGGCGCGGGTCCCTCACCGCCGCGGCCACCGACGGCGATCGCGCCGAACACGATCACCGCGACCGTCGCCAGCGAACTGCCCGCCACGGCCAGCCGTTTGCGTCGTCGCCGGATCCGGCCACCCTTCTCGATGATGTCCGCCGCCCGGATGCCCAGCGGGGGACCGCTCGCCCCGTGCGAAAGCACGCCCTTGATGTCCTCGTCCATCTCCTCACCTCCCATCGTCGTGCGCTCCGCTCAAGGCCAGTTCACTGAAATGCGGCCCGAGCCGCTTGCGCAGAGTCGTCAGACCCCGCGCGCTCTGACTCTTCACGTTCCCGGTGCTGCAGCCCAGCGCCGCGGCCGTCTCTTCGACGCTGAGATCTTCGAAATAACGCAGTACGAGTACGGCCCGCTGCTTCGGGGCGATGCCGGACAGGGCATGCCTGACCAGCATCTCCTGCTCCGTGCCGCCCGCTTCACCCGCGACTTCGGGAAGTTCGTCGGTGAGTTTCTCCCGTTTACGCCAGACCCGCCGATGCTCGGAGAGGAACGTCCGCAGCACGATCTTGCGCGCGTAGCCGTCGAGCGCGTCGTGCCGGGAGAGCCTCGGCCAAGCCAGGTACAGCTTCAGCAGCGCGGCCTGGGTGATGTCCTCGGCCTGGTGCCAGTCCCCGCACAGGAGGTACGCGGTGGCACGGAGGCTGTGCGCGCGCTCGTCGAAGTACCGGGCGAACTCGCCGTCCCACGGCGAGCCCGTCCCGGTCTTCGACGAGCGGCTCGGCGACACCTAGTTACCGGCTCCTTCGGTGACGGCGGGGAGGTTCAGGTCGCCGGTCGGCCCGGCGGGAACGGCCTTGGGCACGCGGTGCTCGCCCGGCTTCACGACGCCGGCGCTGGTCTTCGGCGGGGCCGCCTCCGGACGCGCCGGGGCGGTGGTGGCCCGGGTCGGCTCGCCCGGTGCCGCGGTGGGCGCGTTGGTCGGCTGGGGTGCCTGGGTGACCGTCGGCGTCGGGGCGCTCTGATCGGCCGACGCGAGCGACGTGGTCGCGAAGGCGGCGCCGCCCGCCAGCAGCAGCGCGCCGAGGGAAAGAGCGATACGAGTACGCAAGAGAGTCTCCTCGATCCGGGCGCCGCTCATTGGCCGCGGCGCCTCACGTCGTTAGACATGCGCCCCGCCCACCATTCGGTTGCAGTGACTTTTCCGCGCGCTGACGGAAAAATTTCGCCGGGCGCTAGACCGCAGGTCAGCGGCGGTTCACGACTCAGGCGCCCGGCAAAATGTTTCCGTGGCCTCCGGCCAAAAGCGGCGCGCGGGGTGAAGTCTTCCCGTCGCGCCGGCGCGCTCCCGGAAGACACGTTCTGGTCCGGACACGAACGGCCGGGAGACTTGTGGGTCTCCCGGCCGCCCGGTTCCATGGAAGTACTTCAGCTCGCGAGAGCGGAAAGCTTGGACCACTCTTCCCAGGAGTAGGTCCAGTCGCTGTAGTCGCGCGCCCGGTTGATCTTCACCGTGCTGCCCTCGATCTCGACGGGGTCCCCGACCAGGGCGCCGTCCATGTACGCCTTGGCGTTCGCCGGCGCCAGGTTCACGCAGCCGTGCGAGATGTTCTTCTTGCCCTGCGCCCAGATCGACGGCGCGTAGCCGTGGATGAATTCGCCGTTGGTCGAGAAGCGCACCGCGGACGGCACGACGATGTTCTCGTAGTCGTAGCGCTCGTTGGTCATCGAGTACGTATCGTGCTTGGACATCACCACGTGCGTGCCGGTCGGCGTGACGCGGCCCGGGTCGGCGTCGAGGCCGTAGCTGGCCGCGTAGTCCGCGATCTGCTGGCCGTCACGGATCACCACGAGCCGGTGGGTCTGGGTGTTGCCCTTGACGATCTGCGAGCGGCCGATCGTGAAGCTCGCCGAGCGGTCTTCCTTGCCGTACACGCCTTCGCCGATCTTGACGCCGTAGATCTTGGCGTTGAACTTCACCGTGGTGCCGGGCTGCCAGTAGGCCTTCGGCCGCCAGTGCACCGAGGTGTCGTCGTGGACCCACGCCCAGGACCCCTCGGTCTTCGGCGTGGTCTCGACCGAGAGCGCCTTCTCGACCGAGGCCTTGTCGGTGACCTTGCCCGGGAACGTCAGCGTGATCGGCATGGCGATGCCGTAGGTCTGCCCGTCGAAGACGTTGATGTTCGCGCCCACCTGCTTGCGCGGTTTGACCGTGGTGAACGCCCCGCCTATCTCGACGGGCTTGCCGTCGGTGCCGGTGGCCTTGCCGGACCACGTGTACGCCTTGCCGTAGCCGAGCTGTTCGGTGGTGGACCAGCTCTTCTTGTCCTCGGACGGCTGACCCGCGACCTGCTTGCCCTCGGGATTGGTCAGGACGACCTGGTCGAGGGTGCCGTCGGCGACGGTGACCTTGATGGGCTGACCCGGCGCGACGTCCTGCGCGCCGGCGGCGGGTTCGTACGTGAGTTTGGCGGGCGCGGGCGCCTTCCCGCCGGTGTCGCTGCTGACCGGCCCGCCGCCGTCCGGCCCGCTGGCCGAGACGGTCGGCTCGCTGCTGCACGCCCCCAGCGTCAGAACGGCCACCAACCCCAGTGCCGCGAACGCCGCTTGGCGGCGCGCGGTTTTCGTGAACCTCAAAGCTTCCCCTTTGCTCCCCTGTACACCGACCATGACGTCCGGACCGCCCGATAAGTTGATCCGATCGAGAGTGATGCGAGTCACAATCGGGTGGATCGTCGTTCACGATCGGGGCATGGCCGACTTCGGTCCGTGTCCGGCGAAGATCGGAGGTCGGCGTGCGGCGACAGGGTAGCGAGGGGGTCCGACAGAAGACGGATCCTTATACGACGTTCCGGTGACCTTGGTACTCGGGGGTGCCCAGAGTCCGATCACGGGCTTCAAATATGGCCAGATCCCGGTACTCTTCCCTCAGGCCGTCGTTTTGCGTGTTCGTGGCTTCACACTCGCGGAACTTCTGACGCGAGCCATGAGCCGGTGACGCGCTTATCGCTCGACTCGTTGGAACCGCCCGGGACGGTCTGGGTGTCGCTTCGGAGGCACTCGAAGCGGATGTGCAACGAGGAGTAAAGCGGTGGCGCAAGGCACTGTGAAGTGGTTCAACGCGGAGAAGGGCTTCGGCTTCATCGCGCAGGATGGCGGCGAGGGCGACGTCTTCGTTCACTACTCGGAGATCGAGGGTCGCGGTTTCCGCACGCTCGAGGAGAACCAGCGAGTGGAGTTCGAGGTCGGTCAGGGCCAGAAGGGCCCGCAGGCCCAGAAGGTCCGCGCGATCTGAGTCCGCCCTTCAGGCGTTGCTCAGACTGATCAGAAAAGCCCCCGGCGATTTGCCGGGGGCTTTTCTCTTGCCTTGAAGGCTACTTCCGGTGTGCTGTTCCGTTCCGGGGTAGCGGGATCAGCGGGGGACGGGCTGTTCCCAAGCGTTGGCGTCGAAGCGGAATTCGTCGGTGTGGGCTTCCTCGTGGCGGCGCTGCTGGGCCGAGTTGGCCTGCGACTCCCACGAGAGGCGCTCGAGGATCCATTCCTGCGCCAGCGCCTGCGGCGACAGGTTGCGCTCGGCGGCGGCGTCCTTGAGCTGTTCGCAGGCGATGAGGTTCATCCGCAGCTGGAACACCTGGGCTTCGCCGAAGCGCTTGCCGGTGCCGGTGCTCTCCGGGTCGTTCTCCGGCGCGAGGGCACGAAGGTAGCTGGTCAGCTCCGTGTCTTCGACGACCGCTTCCGCCTCCTTGGTGGCGGAGTTGCGGTGACGACCCGGGTTGACCGGCTTCAAGTTTGTACGGCTGCCGCTACGACGGCTCAGGGAAGGAAGGGGCACCGGGCCACGATAACGGTTCGGTCTCGGCAAACCAACCACAGTGAGCCACGACACACTCAAATCTTTTCCCCGAACGGCCCAATCACCCCTACCCACACCCGGACCAATGATCACCAACAGCGATCAAGAACCCCAAAGAAAACCATTCGCGCGAGCGAGGTTCGGTCGCGCAACCGTCACCGGTGTGGGGCTATCAACCGCCACCGCACGGACCCTGGGGGTCTGGGGGGTGGCCCCCCAGAACACGGAGCGACCCCCGCGCCAGGGGGAGGAACGCGGGGGTCGGAGGGGATCTCCACAGGCGCTGACCGGGGGTGTGTCAGCAAATCGATTGTTGCACGGTTTGCTGAGAAGGGCGAGTGGGCGCGGGCAGAATTCCGGTCGGCGCGCCACCTGTGGTTCGCCTGTGGTTCATGTGGCGCGGGTGTGCGCGTGATCGCTCTGCGTTGTGCGGAGCGTGGCGACAGGTTCACTCTCCGGGGGGCTGTGTGTCGCGGCCGGCTCTGGCTAGCCTCGCGGCCAAGCTGTTCGTTGGCCGTCTGGAGGAACCATGGGTGGGTCTGTGGAAGTTCGACAGTTCCTCCTTCGGTACGAAGGTGCCGATGGGGGAAGCTCTACGACGTTGGCCGGTGGTCTGCCGGCGCAGCGCACGGGTCAGGGGGATGCCCAGCGGGTGTCCGATGACCAGGTGCGGCGTGCCCGGTTGGCCGTGGCCAATGGCGCGCTGGGTGTCGATGACTGTGTCCAGTTGCTGGACATGCTGGGGTTGACGCTGGACGAGGACGGGCAGGCGCCCGTTCAGCGCTGAAGTCGTCCGTGAGGGCCCGGTCGTGTGGTGTGTGCGCCACGCGGCCGGGCTTTCGTTCGTTTCGGTGAGCCGCCCGCCAGTTGTGTAACACTGTTACCAATCAACTGGCGGGAAGGTGTGGCGACATGGCCGACGAAGCGGCGATCGCGGAGATCCGGGGCGCGGTGCAGGTACTTGGCGGAAAATTCATGACCTCTCCGGAGCTCGCCGAGGTCGAGGCCGAAGTGGGGTTGTCGCCGCGGACGCTGTACCTGCGAGGGCGTTCGGCGGTGCTGGGCGACCCGCCGCCGAAAGTGGTCGCGGAGCTGTTCGGCATCTTCCCGTCTTGGCTCTTCGAGTTCGCCTTGCCGCCCGCGATGGCGGCCCTCGACGCGGCCTCCGCGGTCCGTGCCTACTCGCGGTCATCGGCGAACTGGGCACGCGTCCACCTTTCGGGTGCCGACGACCCCGGCCGCCCGGCCGATCTGCTGTTCCGGCTAGTGGACGCCGCGGACGCGAGCGGCCTCGCGCTGTTCGCCGGCTGGCAACTCGCCGGACGCCCCGAAGACGATGTCGAGCGCTTGGCGTTTGCGCTCATGGTGTTCCGCGAGTTCCGCGGCGGTGTCCACTTCGCGGCCCTTCGCGCCGTGGGCCTGACGGTGCCCGAGGCCGTCGTCGCGGATCCGGAAGGCGGACGTGGCCGTCTCCTGCGCACCGCGTGGTCCGAGGAGGCCGCGGACGCGCTGGTCGCCACGGCGGAGGCCAAGGGCGATCTACGGCAGCGGTGGCGGCACGCCGAGCGGCTGACCGACGAGCGCGTGGCCGAACTCCTCGCCGCCACTCTCACGGACGACGAGCGGGACGAGCTTCGACGACGTCTCGGCGCCCTGCGGGACGCCTCGGCCCTGATATCCTGAACTCGCCGCGTTCTCGCAGGTCCCAGCCCTGTGAACAACTAGGGGACCCCCTGTGCGGAAGCGGAAACGGGGGTGTCCTATAGTTATGTTCGCTCCCGGGGACACCGGAGAGCGCGGGTCGGTCGGTTCGCCGAAACCGAACCGGGCTCCCATCGTCCAGCGGCCTAGGACTCCGCCCTTTCAAGGCGGCAACGCGGGTTCGAATCCCGTTGGGAGTACGCAGTACAGTTTCAAAGCAGACAGTTACAACGCAGTATGCAAGGCCCTGTGGCGCAGTTGGTTAGCGCGTCGCCCTGTCACGGCGAAGGTCGCGGGTTCGAGTCCCGTCAGGGTCGCAAGATCGTTCGGCTCCTTGCCGGCGTTCCCGGCCAGGTAGCTCAGTTGGTACGAGCGTCCGCCTGAAAAGCGGAAGGTCGCCGGTTCGACCCCGGCCCTGGCCACCGCTCGCAGAACCGCCTCGATGCAGATCGAGGCGGTTTTTTCATGCCTGAGGCCGAAAGAGCCCGCACACAGCAACGCGCGGTGGCGTCCGATGTCGCAGGAGCATCGGGCGCCACCGCGCGGTGCGGGGGCTTGGCGTGCTACTTACCGGTCTGCTGCTTGACCCAGTCGGAGAACGCGGTCACGTCGGTGTAGATGCCCGGCATCTCCGGGCAGCTCGCGGTCTGACCGCGGCTGGTGGCGCCGACCAGCGTCCACTTGTCGCCAGCCTTGACCACGGCGGGGCCGCCCGAGTCGCCGTAGCAGGCGCTCGCCTTGCCGCCCTGGTTGTCCATGCACAGCTCGGTCTGCGCGTCGTAGGCGCCGGAGCCGGAGCATCCGGCGTCTTCCGCGATCTTGGTGTCGAGCTGCTGGAGCACCACCGGGGCGCTGCCGCAGCCGCGAGTCGGACAGGTCAGCCCCCAGCCGATCTCCCGCACGTCGGTGCCCGCCGCCGGGGACTGGCCGATCTCGATCGGCGCCGCCTCCGCCGGCTTGGTCAGGTGCACGAGGGCGATGTCGTACGGGCCCGAGCCGTCGTACTTCTCGTGGACCACGAACTTGTCCACCTCGGCGACCTCGCCACCCTTGGTGTGGTCGGTGGTGTTGAGGCGGTACTGCCAGTTGGCGGGCTGCTCACCCTCGACGCAGTGCGCGGCGGTCACCAGCCATTCCGGTGAGATCAGGGACGCGCCACAGTTGTGGTCGCCGCTCTTGGTCTGCATGGACGCCATGAAGCTGTAGGTTTCGGTCGCGTCCACACCACCCACGATCAACGGCTGCACGCCCGAGGGCGGTTCGGCGGCGGAAGCCGGCATCGCCGCACCGAGTACGGCGGCGGCTCCGGCCAGCAGACCGGCGACCAGGGAACGAGTCCTCATCTGTTTTCTCCTTCCACACCGGCGTCGGTCACCGGCTACTCGGGAAGGGTGGCCAATCGGCACTCGTTCGTGGAACTGACGAAAGTCGGTGGCCGTTGCCAGTTACCAGTTGGGGTAACGGTTTTCCGTGCCCGCCACGGACCTTGACCTCTAGTAAGGTCGAGGTGTCAGGCTCACGGCATGACACTCGCACCTGAGCAGGTCGACGAATGGACCGTCGACACCCTCGACCTCGACGCGTACCTCGGCCGGATCGGTCAGGACCGCGCGAAGCCCTCGGCCGTCGCGTTGCGTGAGCTGGCGAAGGCGCACATCCTGGCCATCCCGTTCGAGAACGTCGACGTCGTTTTGGGGCAGCACAAGGGAATCGCACTCGAAGACGTGATCGGCAAACTCGTCCGCCGTCAGCGCGGCGGCTACTGCTACGAGCACGGCAGCCTGTTCGCCGCGGCCGCCGAACAGCTCGGCTACCCCGTGCGCCGCCTGGTCGCGCGGGTGCAGCCGCAGAAGAACGGGCCGTACACGCATATGACGCTCGTGGTCGAAGCGGACGGCGTCGGGCATCTGGTCGACGTCGGTTTCGGCGCCGGGATGCTGGTGCCGATGCCGCTGGTCGACGGCGCCGTGGTGGATCAGGCGGGCTGGCCGCATCGGCTCGTCGCCGACGGGGAGTGGTGGCGCCTGCAGAAACTGGAGGGCGGCGACTGGACCGACCTGCACGCGTTCACGCTCACGCCGATGCACCGGATCGACTACGAGGTCTACCACCACTACACGTCGACGCACCCACGATCGCCGTTCACCGGGCAGCTGGTGGTCATGCGCCTGGAGGAAGGGCTCAGCCGCAAGCTGGTCGGCGACGAGTTCGTCGTCGAACGCCCGGACGGGACCAAGGAGACCACCAAGGTCCCGGCCGAGCGGCTCGACGCGACATTGCGCGAGCTGGACGTCGTCCTCACCGGGGACGAACTCGCGAAACTGCTGACGATCTACCCGGGTTGAGGCTCAGAGCTCGAATTCCGCGCGCTTGTCCTCGGGGACGAGATCCTCGTACTCGCGGTGCTTCGCGATGAACGAACGCACGTACGGGCAGTAGGGCAGGACGGACCTGCCCTGCGCCCGGACGTCGTCGAGCGCCGCGGTCACGAGCTTGCCCGCCAGTCCCTGGCCCGCGAAGTCGTCCGAGATCTCGGTGTGCAGGAACAGGATCGCGTCCGGGCGGGTGCGGGTTTCCAGGAACCCGGCGGGTTTCCCGTCCACGACGATGTCGTAGCGGTCTTCTCCGGCGTTGATCTCGACACTCATTACCAGGCTCCGAAAAGTTCGTCCGGCGGCGCGGGGCGACCCAAGTGGAAGCCCTGCGCCTGGTCACAGCGCAGCTCACGCAGGACCGCGAGCTGCTCTTCGTCTTCGACGCCTTCGGCGACGACGATCAGGTCGACGGCGTGCGCCATCGCGATGATGCTCTTGACGATCGCGGCCGCGTCGCGTGATTCCGCGATGCCGGTGACGAAGGTGCGGTCGATCTTGAGCGTGTCCAGCGGGAGCCGTTGCAGCTGCGCGAGCGACGAATATCCGGTGCCGAAATCGTCGATCGCCAGCGAGACACCGAGATCACGCAACGACGTCAGCACTTCGGCGGCCGCGGCCTGGTCGCGCATCAGCGCGCTCTCGGTGACCTCCAGGGTCAGCGCGTGCGGCGGTAGCCCGGTGGTCTTCAGCGCGTCCTGCACGCCCGCCACCAGATGCGGGTCGTCCAGCTGCCGGGCCGACAGGTTCACCTTGAGGTTGAGGTCGATGCCGAGCTGTTCACGCCGCCGGGCGATCTCGCGGGTGGTCGTGCGCAGGACGTGTTTGCCGATCAGGTTGATCAGGTCGCTTTCCTCGGCCAGCGGGATGAATTCGGCGGGCGAGATCGTGCCGTGTGCCGGATGTTTCCAGCGCAGCAAGGCTTCCACGGCGACCATCTCACCGGATTCGATGTCCACGACCGGCTGGTACGCCGTCCAGAGTTCCTCGTTCTGCAGGGCGTCGCGCAGGTCCTGCTCCATGCGCAGCCGTCGCTGCATCCGCTCGCGCAGCTCGACGTCGAAGAACTCGTAGCGCGCCCGGCCGAGCGTTTTCGCTTGGTACATCGCGACATCCGCGTCCCGCAGCAGGTCTTCGGCGGTCCGGGTGTCGTCGTTGGCGGCGGTGACGATGCCGATGCTGGCGTCGATGTGCAGCTGCCTGCCGTTGACGGTGATCGGTTCGGTCAGCGCCTCGCGCAGATGTTCGGCCAGTGCCTTGATCTCGTGCGGTTCGGTGATCTCCGCGGTGACGACGACGAATTCGTCGCCACCGAGCCTGCCGACGAGATCGGTTTCGCCGATTCCCCGGCGCAGCCGTTCGCCCGCGATGCGGAGCACCTTGTCGCCGACGGAATGGCCGAGGGAATCGTTGATCACCTTGAACTTGTCGAGATCGATGAACAGCACCGTGGTCAACTCGGCGCGGCCGGCGCCGGAGAGCGCCTCGGCGAGACTGTCCAGCACCAGCGTCCGGTTCGCGAGTTCGGTGAGCGGATCGTGCGTCGCCTCGTGGGCGAGCCGCTTGCCGATGGCGCGGCGTTCGGTGATGTCGGTGAACGAGGCGACCACCGCCAAGGCCGACGGGTCCTCCGGGGTCAGCAGCCGCGAGGTCAGCGAGATCCAGACGTCCACGCCGTCGGGCCGCCGCAGCCGCAGCACGAGACCGGTCAGCGTGGCCCCGGTGCGCCGGGTGACCACCGACGGCATCCTGGCGGGCGGGAGGCGACCTTGTTCGTCGTACAGCTCCAGCGTCACGCACGGGATGCCGATGAGGTCGTCGTGGTCGACGCCGATGATCCGGCACGCCGCGGGGTTGGCCGATTCGATGAGGCCGCCGGGGCCGATCACGATCACGCCTTCGTCGAGTGACGCGACCACCGTGCTGTAGTGCTGTTCGGCGCGCCGCCGGGCGGTTTCGTCGGCGCAGACCAGGACGAACCCGTCGTTCATCTCGGCGGCCGAGATGCGGATGGCCAGTGTCGAGCCGTTGCGATGGCGGTGGGTCATCTGCATGACGCCGCCCCTGCGCAGCACCGTTTCCGGATCGAGCGCGGCGCCGACGAGTTCACTCACCGTGCCGCCGATCGCCTCGCCGGCCGTCCAGCCGTAGACGTTCTCCGCGGCCGGGTTCCAGCTGGTCACCATGCCGGTGCCGCTGGTCGCGATGATCGCGTCACTGACGTGGCTGATCAGCGCGGCCTGATAGCGAAGCGTCGCTTCGGCGGCCTTCTGCGCGCTGATGTCGCGCATGATGACCTGGAACGCGGGCCTGCCTTCCCAGGTCGTGCGCACCGAAATGCTCTGTACCAGATACTTCGTGCCGTCGAGACGGAGCATGACGGTGTCCGCGGGAGAGGTCGACGCGCCCTGGCGGTGAAGCGACGCGATCCTGTCCAGGAGGGCGGGCAGCGACTCGTCGGCGACGAAATCCATGATCGGCCGCCCGATCAGTTCGGCGGTCGACGATGCTCCGAGCGCGGTGACGGCGGCCCGGTTGACGTAGGTGACAACGCCGGCTTCGTGGACACAGACCGCGTCGGGACTGAGTTCCACCAAAAGCCGGTAACGGTCAGTGAGATCTTCGAGGGCCTGCCGGTTTTCGCGGACGTCGGTCACGTCGGTGGCGATGCCGAGCAGCCCCGTCGAGCCGGTGTCGTCGCCGATGGTGCGGGCGCGCAGGCGGACCCAGCGGACCTCGCCCGCCGGGTTCCGGAACGACTGCTCGAGCTCGAACTCGCGCCAGGCCGGGGAAGTGCGGGTGCCGGAGGTCAGCGGGGCCACCAGATCGGCGAGCCTTGACTCGATCTCGGCTTCGGTGAGGGCGGCCCCACCCAGCAGGTTCTCCAGTCCGGGCAGCCAGGACAGCTTCTCGCGCTCGAAGTCGTACGACCAGATGGCGGCGTGGTCGCCCGCGAGGCCGAGGTCGCCGACCGGCTCGTTTCCGAGCGGCGCGCCCGCCGGACGGCCGGAATTCCCGGCTCCGGGCACGGCGAGGGCATCAGCCTCCATGATCCGTCCGAACCCCCTCTTCCGGTGCTGGCACCGTCGATTACACCACCCGGGGAGGGCGCTGTATACGCGAGCCGAACGTAGGCCGACGCCGATATGCGCGAAAGCGTATGAATACACGCTCTGTGACTGGCATACGCTGGGTTGTTCCATCGGGTGAATAATTTTTGGTTAACTTCACCCATTCGGCGGCGAGTTGCGGTAAAACTACTCCTCGCTCGTTCCCGGTGCGAAAGGTTTCAGCTGGTGGATGACGACGACGTTTCGGTCGCCGACCTGCTCATTCGCGAAGGCTGGGACGACCACGAGGAGTCACGGGCAAAGTCACGCTGGAGAGTGATCGCGGTGGTGATCGCCGTGGTCGTCGCCTGTGGTGCCGCCGCGGTTCTCGTCGGGTTCGACGCGGATCCCGAGCCGACCGCCCAGCCGAACCAGGTCGGCGTGATCGAGATGCCGAAGCGGCCTTCGGACAACGGGGGAGCCGGCGCGACGTCGGCGGCCCCGAGCACCGAGACGGTCGAAACCGGCGAGGGTGGGACTTCATCCCAGCCCAGCAGGTCGACGTCCAGCCGCCGCACGTCGAGTTCGGCCGCGTCGACGTCCGATTCCCCGGACCCCACCACGCCCACTTCGCCCACGTCGCCGCACGAGCCTGCCGATCCGCCGCGGACGACCGGTTCCACGGTCGTTCCGCAGCCGCCCAACCCGAACCCGCCGCCGCCCTCCACGACACCCACCGAAGAGTGCAATCTGTGGCCGAAGTGGCTTTTCTGTTAGGGCGCTTGCAGTAGATCCGGCTCTCGGCGTTTGCCGAGGTGGTTGAACAGCAGGTTGAGGGTGAAGGCGACGATCGCGGCGACCGTGATCGGGCTGCCGCAGATGGTCTGAAGCCACGCCGGGAAGTGCTGGAAGAAGATCGAGTTCCCGAACCGGTTCGTGGAGAACGCGGGCAGCAGCCCGACGCCGACCGACACCGCCACGATGAAGGTGTTGTGGTTGCCGGAGAACTCCACCTTCTTCAGATTCTGCACCCCGACCGCGGCGACCATCGCGAACATGACCACCGCGACCGCGCCGATCACCGGTTCCGGTACGGCCGCGACGAACGCGCCGACCTTCGGCACCAGTCCCATCAGCACGAGCAGGCCACCCGCCATCGCGACCACCCACCGGCTGCGCACGCCGGTCATCTGCACGAGGCCGACGTTCTGCGCGAAAGCCGTGTCCGGGAACGAGTTCATCGCGCCGCCGAGGATGGCCGAGAGACCGTCGGTGGCGAGACCGCGCGCGAGGTCGGAGCCGGTCGCCGGGCGTCCGGTGATCTCGCCGACCGCGACCAGGTCCGCGGTGGATTCGGTGTAGGTCACCAGCATCACGACGCACATCGAGAGCACGGCCGCGATCGGGAAGGTCGGCGGGCCGAAGTGGAACGGCGACGCGAGACCGAACCAGCCGGCGTCGGTGATGCCCTCGAAGCTCACCAGGCCCATCGGGATGGCCGCGGCCAGGCCGATCAGCAGCGCCAGCAGCGGGCCGATCTGGCTGGCGAACCCGCGCAGGACCCGCGTGAACAGCACGATCACCGCGATCACGCCGAACGCGAGCGCAATGTTGGCGGGCTTCGCGTAGTCCGGCGATCCGGTGTCGTGGCCGGCGATCAGGCCGACACCGGGGCCGATGAGGGAGATGCCGATGACCATGAGCAGCGTGCCCGAAACCAGCGGCGGGAAGAAGCGGATCATCTTCGCGAACGGCTTCGCGATGAGCAGGCCGAAAACCCCCGAGGCGAGCATCGCGCCGTAGACGGCCTGCATGCCGTACTGGGACGCGATCATGATCATCGGGTTGACCACGGTGAACGTCGCGCCCGCCACCACCGGCAGCCGGATGCCGAAGATCTTCCCGATCCCGATCGCCTGTATCAGCGTCGCGATGCCCGCGACCAGCAGATCCGCGTTGACCAGCAACGCGATCGTCGCCGCGTCCAGTTTCAGCGCGCTGCCCACGACGAGCGGGACGGCCACCGAGCCCGCGTACATGATCGTCATGTGCTGCAGGCCGAGCAGGGTCAGCTTCGGCAGTGGCGGGCGGGCGTCGACCGGGTGAGTCATGTAACCCCCTTCTGACGTGCGGGAACACCAGTGGACTCGTCGCGCATGACCGTAACGCGTCCGCCGCGTGAGGATCACGTTGCGAAAGGGCGGTCGGAAGGGCCGGAGCCTGTGTTGAATGGACACTGGGTACAACGGAAGGAGCGCCGATGGAGACCGTCCTCGTCGTAGGGGCCGGACAGAGCGGGTTCGGAGTGGCGACCTCGCTGCGGGACAAGGGGTTCGGCGGGCGGGTCGTGCTGATCGGCGACGAACCCGGCCTGCCGTACCAACGACCTCCGCTGTCGAAGGGCTATCTCGCCGGGACGGCGGGTGACGCCCAGCTGCGCTTACGGCCCGAGGACTTTTTCGCGGAGAAGGACATCGAGCTGATCCCAGGCCGTGTCGCGTCGGTGGATCGTGCTGGCGCGAAGGTGGTGCTCGAGGACGGAAGTGCCCACGAGTACGACCGTCTCGTCCTCGCGACGGGCGCGGACAACCGCGTTCTCCCGGTGCCCGGGTCCACTTTGGACGGTGTGTTCACCCTGCGCACCAAGGACGACGCCGACGTTTTGCGTGCCGCGCTGGAAAGCGCGGCGAACGTGGTCGTGGTCGGGGGCGGATTCATCGGACTCGAATTCGCCGCGCACGCCGGGCGGCCCGTGACGATCGTGGAGGCGCAGGACAGGCTGATGGCCCGCGTGGCGACTCCCGAGGTCTCGGCGTATTTCGCCGCTCTGCACGAGGGAGCCGGACATACGGTCCTGCTCGGCACGGGTGTCGCCGCACTGCACGGCGACGGCCGGGTGGCCGAGGTGGAACTGAGCGACGGCAGCAGGCTGCTCGCCGACCTGGTGCTGGTCGGGGTCGGCGTGGAGCCGCGGACAAGGCTTGCCGAGGAGGCAGGGCTCGCCGTGGCGAACGGCGTCGTCGTCGACGAACACCTGCGCACGAGCGACCCGAAGATCTCGGCGGTGGGGGACTGCGCGAACTTCCCATGTGTCCAGGCGGGCACGGCGACCCGGCTCGAGTCGGTGCAGAACGCCGTCGACCAGGCACGGGCGGTGGCCTCCGACATCGCCGGCGAATCCGCGCCCTACGACAGCCTGCCGTGGTTCTGGACCGACCAGCTCGGCGCGAAACTGCAGATCGCCGGGCTGCTGACCGGGGCGGACAGGACCGTCGTCACCGGGGACCGGGAGGGCGGGAAGTTCTCGGTGCTGTCGTTCCGGGACGGCGTGCTCGTCGGGGTGGAGTCGGTGAACCGGCCGCCGGACCACATCGCCGCGCGCCGCCTGTTCGCCGTGGATCCGGAACCGCGGTTCGAGACGCTGGAGGCGCACGGCTTCGATCTCAAGGCGACCTTTGCGTCAACCCGTGGTTGACGATTAGTCGGGCGTCAACCTAGAGTTGACGGTATGACGAATCCAGTCCGGCTCGACGACCTCATCTCCCACATCAAGCAACAGCACCCCGACGGCGACGTGCTCGGCCAGCTTTCCGACGCGGTCTTCCTCGGCGAGCACCTCGGCGAAGTGGCCGACCACCTGATCGGCCACTTCGTCGACCAAGCGCGGCGCTCCGGCGCCTCCTGGACCGAAATCGGCAAGAACATGGGGGTGTCCAAACAGGCCGCGCAGAAGCGCTTTGTCGACTCCAGCGGCTCTTCGCTCGAAGACCTGGTGAAGGTGTTCAGTCGCTACACCGACCGCGCACGGCACGTCGTCGTCGCCTCGCGGGACGAGGCCGTCGCGGCGAAGAGCCCGCAGATCGAGCCCGTGCACCTGGTCCTCGGCCTGCTCGCCGAACCCGCCGCGCTCGCCGCCGGCGCGATCGTGGCGCAGAAGGTGACGCTCGAAGCCGTACGCGAGGCCGCGGTGGCAAGGCTGCCGGAACCCGCCGACGAACCGGCGGAGGCGGCGAAGATGGCGTTCGGCGCGCAGGCCAAGAAGGCGCTGGAACTGACCATGCGGGAGTCGCTGCGGCTCGGGCACAACTACATCGGCACCGAGCACATCCTGCTGGCCCTGTTCGAACTCGGCGACGACCTGCTGACCGGGCTCGGGCTCACGAAGGAGAAGACCGAGGCGCTGATCGTGCAGGCACTGGCGGAGATCGTCGCGGCGCGCGGGGTATGACGCGAGTCGCGCTCACCGTCCTGGTGTTCGTCGCCCTTGTCCTGTTGGCCGCGTGATGGCCCTTCGCACACGCGTGTCGTCCGTCTGGACACACGTGTCGTCCGTCCAGTCACGCGTGATGGCCCCTTTCCTCGCGGTCGGGGGCCATCACGGGACCCGTCAGGCGGTGGACTCGGGACGGCCGTCGGCCGCCCACGCGGTGTGGAACGAACCCTCGCGGTCGACGCGGCGGTACGTGTGGGCACCGAAGTAGTCCCGCTGCCCCTGCACCAACGCGGCGGGGAGCCGCTCCGCGCGCAGACCGTCGTAGTAGGCCAGCGCGGTCGAGAAGCCCGGGGTCGGGATGCCGAGCCGCACCGCCGTGGAGATCACCGAACGCCAGGAGTCCTGGGCGTCCTCGACGGCCTTGCGGAAGCCGCCGGAGGTCAGCAACGTCGGCAGCGCGGGCTCTTCGGCGTACGCGGCGGTGATGTCGTTCAGGAACTTCGCGCGGATGATGCAGCCGCCGCGCCAGATGGAAGCGACCTTGCCGAGGTCGATGTCCCAGCCGTATTCGGCGCCGCCCGCCTGGATCTGGTTGAAGCCCTGGGCGTACGCCACCACCTTCGACGCGTACAGCGCCTGCTCGACGTCGTCCGCGAAGGTGTCCAAAGCGGACCCTGTCAGCGGAGCGCGCGAGGGACCGCCGAGACCGCGTGAGGCCTCACGCAGGTTCGACGAGCCGGACAGCGAACGCGCGAAGACGGCTTCGGCGATGCCGCTGATCGGCACGCCCAGGTCCAGTCCGATTTGGACGGTCCAGCGCCCGGTGCCCTTCTGCTCGGCCTGATCCGCCACGATGTCGACGAACGGCTTGCCGGAAGCGGCGTCGGTGTGGGCAAGTACCTGCGAGGTGATCTCGATCAGGTACGAGTCCAGTCGTCCCGAGTTCCAGGTGCGGAACACGTCGGCGATCTCGGCGGGGGAGTAACCGCCCGCGCCGCGCAGCAGATCGAACGACTCGGCGATCAGCTGCATGTCGGCGTACTCGATGCCGTTGTGCACCATCTTCACGAAATGCCCGGCGCCGTCCGCGCCCACATGCGTGCAGCACGGTTCGCCGTCGACCTTCGCCGAGATGTCCTCGAACAGCGGCCCGAGCGACTGGTACGACTCCTGGGAACCGCCCGGCATGATGCTCGGCCCGTGCAGCGCGCCCTCCTCGCCGCCGGACACACCGGTGCCGACGAAGTGGATGCCCTTCTCGCGCAGCGCGGCCTCGCGGCGCCGGGTGTCCGCGAAGTGCGCGTTGCCCGCGTCGACGATCACGTCGCCCTTCTCGAGGAGCGGGACGAACTCGTCGATCACGGCGTCCGTGGGCGCACCGGCCTTGACCATGATCACGACCTGGCGCGGCCGCTCCAGCGCGTCGACGAACTCCTGCGCCGAATACGCCGGGATGAAGTCGCCTTCGTCGCCGAACTGCTCGACCAGTTCCTTCGTCCGCTGCTCGGAGCGGTTGTGCAGGGCCACCGTGTGCCCGTGCCTCGCCAGGTTCCTGGCCAGGTTGCGGCCCATGACCGCCAGGCCGGTGACCCCGATGCTCGCCTTCTTGCTCATCCGCACCCTTCCGCTTCGATTCCCGTGCCGAGCCTATCCCCGTTGAGGGATACGGCGCCGGGGCGAGAAGGGATCAACCGGGAGTTGTCCACAACCGGGCCTGCCTGTGGACAACTCGGCTCGAGCGGGTGCGGATGCCTTGAAAGGGTCGTTCAGGACAAAAAGTGTCTTGAACGACCCTTTCAAGACATCCGCGATCGGGATGGGACCGCAGGCCCTGCAACAAGGAGGCCCGGGCCGGGAAGCTCGGGCGGCTGTTGCGAAAGCCACTTTCGCAACCTTCAACGTTGAAAGTGGCTTTCGCAACATCACCGGTAGCAGCGGGCAGCGACGGGAGCAGCGGCAAGGGCGGGCGGCGGGCAGCGATGACGGCGGCGGCGGCGGTAGCAGCGGGCAGCGCCGCGAGCACCACCCGGAAAACGGCGGTCAAGCGTCCCCATTGGACCGCGTCAGGAGAAGCACCGGATGGGGGAGCCGTTGAAGGTGACCATGTCCGCCAGCGCGGCCCCCAGGTCGATCGGCGCGCCCCAGTCGAGACCGTCCAGTTCGGCGTAGGCCCGGTGCAGGTTCGCCGGCAGCCGTTCCTGTTCGGACAGTTCCGCGTAGGGCCCGAGATCCGCTTCTCGGGCGGCCTGAAGGGGCGTCAGTCCGGCGGCCTTCCCGTACGAAGCGAGTTTTTGCAGGAAACCCAGGTATCCGTCGACGACGTCGATCGCCTCCGGTCCGCACAGCGGGCCGTGGCCCGGCACGATCGTCTCCGGTTCCAGTTCCCGGACCAGGTCCAGCGCCTTCCGCCAGCCGGCGGGCGAGCCCATCAGCGCGAAGGGGCTGCCGCCGTTGAAGATCAGGTCCCCGACGAACAGCACTCGCCGCTCCGGCAGCCAGACCAGGACGTCGTTGGTGGTGTGCGCGGCGTGTCCGGGGTGGATCAGTTCCAGCCGCACGTCGCCGGCGTGCACGGTCAGCCGGTCGTCGAACACCACCTCGGGCGGCCGTAGTTCCAGATGGCCCCAGTCGTTCCCGGTGAACGAGTTCTCGTAGGTGTTGATCCCGGTCGCGACCATCACTTCGCGGGTCTTCCGGTGCCCGACGATCGTCGCGCCGGCCGCCAGGTGGTTGCCGTTCGTGTGGTCGCCGTGGTGATGCGTGTTGATCACGGTGGTCACCGGCGCCCCGCCCGCCGACTCCGCCGTCGCCAGCAGTGCCCGGGTACGCCGTTCGGTCGAACAAGTGTCGATCAGCACGGTGTGCCCGCCCGCGGCGACGAACCCGCAGTTGTTGATCCACCACGATCCGTCAGGTTGGACGTACCCGAAGACACCATCGGTGACCTGCCTGGCGAAGGGGGATTGGTCCACTCGGTCACTATGCCCGACGAAGGTGCCCGAAATGTGACGAGATCGCTCCGCCACCAGGGTGACGTACCAGGTGACTGGTGTTTTCGGACGTTTCCTGGAACGCTGCGCAATGTCATCATCGAACCCCGCAAGGTGAAGTACCCTGGGTGGGTTCGAACATTCGCGCGCAGGACGGCGGGCAGCCGTGGTCCTGGCTATGTGGTCCGGGAGAGCAAGGCTGATGGCCAGCACCGTCACCTCGCGCCGGAAGCAGCTCGGGAACGAGCTCCGGCATGCCCGCAACGCCGCGCGGATGACACAGCAGCAGGTCGCCGAGGTTCTCGGCTGCACCCAGGGCAAGGTCAACAAGATCGAGTCCGGTGCCGTCGGGGTCAAGCTCGGGGATGTGCGATCCATGCTGAACGCGTTCGGGATCAACGGCGACGAGGCCGACACGTTGATGAACCTGGCCCGCGCCGCGGCCGGGCAGCGCGGCCACTGGTCCGGGTACCGATCCGTGGTGCCGCACTGGTTCCGCACGTTCACCGACCTCGAACCCGCGGCCGCGGAGATCCTCACCTGGCACGGCGAGCGCATTCCCGGCCCGTTGCAGTCCGAGCACTACATGCTCAAGCAGTTCACCGAAGCGGGCGCCACCGATGTCACTTCGCTGGTCCGCAACCGGCTGGACCGCAAGGCCGTCTTCGAACAACAGCAGCCGCCGTACTACCGGTTCATCATCAGCGAAGGCGCCCTGCGCCGCGCTCCGGGCGGCTCCGCCCCGGCGGTGATGCTGGACCAGGTCGAGCATCTGTTGGCGTTGGAGAAACATCCGCGCGTGTATGTGCACGTGTTGCCGTTCGGCGCGCGGCTCGCCGCGGTGCCCAACGACTTCACGATCATGCGTTTCCCTGATCGCACCAGGGATTTCGTCTACATCGAGCATTCGGCGGGCGGGTTGTACCTCGACGACGTCAAGGACTTCAACATCTTCGTCGATTCCTGGGACCGGTTGCGGGGCGCCGCGCTGGAACGCCAGGAGACCCGGCAGTTCCTCAAGGAACTCGCCGAGTTGTACCGGACACAGATGCAAGCCTGAGATGGACCCGCGGTTCGTCCTCGAAGGCGTGGATCTGGAGCGGCCCAACGCCGCCCGGATCTACGACTGGGCGCTCGGCGGGACCGCGAACTGGGCGGTGGACCGGGAATTCGGCGAACAGCTGGTCAAGACCTTCCCGCTCGTGCGGACCGCCGCCAGGGCGAACAGGGCCTTCCTCGGCCGCGCGGTGCGGCACTGCGTCGAGAACGGCGTGAACCAGTTCCTCGACCTCGGTTCCGGCGTGCCGACGGTCGGCAACGTCCACGAGATCGCCGGCGAGATCGACGGCGACAGCCGGTGCGTGTACGTCGACAACGAACCGGTCGCCGTGGCGCACGCCAGGATCCTGCTGGAGAAAGGCGGCGATCCCGCCAGGCACGCGGTGCTCGCCGGTGACCTGCGCGACGCGGACGACATCTGGGAAAGCGCCTTCGACACCGGCGTGCTCGATCCGGCGAAACCGGTGGCCCTGCTCACCGTCGCGGTCCTGCATTTCGTGCCGGAGCCCGGACTGGCCGCCGTCATCGCGCGGTACCGGAGGCTGCTGCCCGCCGGCTCCTTCTACGTTCTTTCCCATGTCACGATGTCCGGCGTGGAGGGAGCCGAGCTGGAACAGATCCAGCGCGTCGTGAAGCAGTACGAGCAGTCGAGCACTCCCGCGACCTTCCGCGACAAGGAGGAGATCCGCGGTTTCTTCGGGGATTTCGAGCTGGTCGCGCCGGGTCTGGTCCCGGTCGGCGCATGGCGGCTGGACGACCCCCGCTCACCTGCGGTTGACTGCGCCATCGGCGGGGTCGCCCGCAAACCCGGTTTCTGACGAGGTGTGACGGTATGACGACGCAGCACGACCCCGAAGCTCCCGAAGGTGTCGATCTCGAACGACCCAACGTGGCCAGGGTGTACGACTGGTTCCTCGGTGGTTCGGCCAACTGGGCCATCGACCGCGAGTTCGGCACTCAGGTGCTCAAGCAGTTCCCGGAGGTCAAGACCTTCGCCAGGGTCGGCCGCGACTTCCTCGGCCGCGGCGTGGGATACCTAGCGCGCCAGGGGATCACGCAGTTCCTCGACATCGGTTCCGGCGTGCCCACGGTCGGCAACGTCCACCAGATCGCGAGCGCGATCAACCCCGGCTCGCGGGTCGTGTACGTCGACATCGAGCCGGTCGCCGTCGCGCATTCCCAGCTGCTGCTGGAACGCGAGGGGCTGCTCGGACGGCACGCGGTCCTGCAGGGTGACGTCAAGGATCCCGCCGACATCTGGAAGCGGGCACTGGAAACCGGCGTGCTCGATCCGCGTCAGCCGATCGGGCTGGTCATGGTCGGCCTGCTGTACTTCCTCGGCCCGGACGAACCGGTCCACGAGATGGTCAAGCAGTACCTCGATTTCCTGCCGTCGGGTTCGTACTTCCTGTCCTCGCATCTGACCGAGGACGGCGTCACGCGCAAGGAAGGCGACAACCGGGAGAACGTCCAGGAGCTGTACAAGAAGACGAGCGCGCCGTTCCATCTGCGGTCCCGCGCGGAGTTCGCCGCCTTCTTCGACGGACTGGAGATGGTGGAGCCGGGCATCGACTGGATGGCCGCCTGGCATCTCGACGAAGCGGCTTCCCGGGCGAGCGACCGGTTCGCGGACGACCCGACCTTCACCGGCGGGCTCGGCGGCTTGGGCCGCAAGCCCTGAGGCGGATCAGGCCCGGCCGGTCAGATGCCCGATCAGGGGCGTCAGCTCGAAACGGCTTTCGAGCGGCCGGCCGGTCCTGATCAGGTCCCGGTGGGCGCCGGGCGAATCGATCTCGGAGTTCCATGGCGGCTGCTTGCGCAACGGGGCCTGGATGAGGCTGAACCCGAACCGCTGACGCAGTTCGAGACCGATGGTGCGGTGGTGCTGCTTCGCCGAAGCCATGCGTTCGTCCTCACGGCGGAACAAGAGCGTGGTGAGGCGGACGGCCATGGCGTCACACCCCCCGGCTCGGCCGCGGCAACCGCGTCTGGTCGGCCGAACCGGCCAGGCCGAGACAACGCTCACAGGGCATCCCCGAACCGACGGGGATCCATTCCAGGTGGTCGTAAGGCATCGCCGCGCCGCACCGGGCGTGCAGGAACTCGGGGTGCGAACCCCTGGAGTGCAAGTCGAAAAGGTGCGCGGAGCGGCGGCTTTCGCCCGCCGTTCCGGCCATGAGCCTGCCGACGGCGAGTACCGTCGCCGGCATGGTGTCCTGAATGATCACGCTGATCCTCCCCCACGAGGTCGGCGGTGGGTGGTCATGCGCCGCGGGGTGGTGCCCCTGCCGGTCACCTGCCGTCGGTGGCCTGCCGGAACGGTGGAACTCCCGTCGGACGCCGCCCGGTGGCGTCTGCCGCCGAGAGCTGTACGTGCTGCGAGCGATTCACCAACAACCGAGCCCCGGCCGCTGCGATTAATCCTACTCCTGGAATAATCTTCATGTCGAGGGTGGGCGGAGTTGATCACCCACTTGGCCGTGCGGGATAGTCCCGTTGAGGCAGGGAGAAGCTGGGGCCGTGACGGTTCGCGCAGGTCGCGACCCGCACCCCCGACCGACGTTCGGAGGTACGACCAATGGCCGATTATCCATCGGCGGCGGATTACGATCCGACCACGGCCGTGTCGCTGTTCGACGACGCCACGTGGGAGAAATCCTTCGCGAGCGAGCCCAACGGGGGGAACTGTGTCGAGGTCAACCTCGCCAACGAAGGCCTGGTGGGGGTACGTGACACCAAACTGGCCAACAGTCCTGTCTTCGTTTTCGATTCCGGTGAGTGGAACGCCTTCCTCAAGGCGGTCAAGGCCGGACAGTTCGATTTGAGCCCTTGACGGATGGCTCGCGTGCCCGCCTCGACACGCGAGCCATCCGATCTTCGGTCACTTCGAGTCACACCGTCGCGGGGAGCCCGTTCCCGCGCAGCCTGGACTTGGTGCGCCGCCAGGCGATGGTGATCAGGACGGCGAGCACGATCAGCGGGATCAGGCTGATCGACCAGCTCACCGCCATCGGCGGCCCCGGCTGTTCGAGCACCGCGAGATCACGGAGTTCCCCCGAGCCCTTGCCGGCGGGCCCGTCGATCTCGAACCGGAACGTCCACGAGCCCTCGGTCTGCAGGGCCCGGATGTCCAGTCCCCACACCTCCAGTTTCCGCGGATGCTTCGCCAGCGGCTGTGGACGGCCGAGCCGCCCGGTCTCCGGATTGAGGAACGCGAGCGTCCCCGACTTCCCGGCGATCCCGTCGTCCGGGATGAACGTGAAGTCCAGCGATTGCATGGCGCGCAACGGCCACGTGCTGAAGCCGACCGTCATCCCGTACGGACCGACCTGCACCCGTTCGGTGTGGACGATGTTCACCGGTTCGTAGGCGTTCGCCGCGGGCGTGGTCGCGAACAGCAACCCGATCGCCGCCGCCAAGGCCAGCAGTGTCTTACGCATGCGCGTTGTCCCCCTTCGCCGGGGCCAGCAGCCTCAGCATCCCGCCGAACCGCCACCCGGCGAACCCGCCGAGCAGCCCGAACACCGTGCCGGCGGCGGCCGTCGCGAACACGATCGGCCACCTGACCGAGTCGGCCCCGTAGACGATCGCGTTCTGGATCGGCATGCTCGCGCCGACCAGGAAGCCGCCGATCGCGCCCGCCAGCACCGAAACGCGGCCCGCGGACCAGCCGCGCCGCGAAAGCAGGTACACCGCTTCGAGTACGGCCGCGATCGGCAGCAACGCCATCGGCATCATCGAAGGCATCGCGGGTACGCCGTCGATGTAGTCCCGCATCGGCAGGCCGACGGCGCTCGCGTACGCCTCGGCGGCCCACGGCGAGAACCACCAGGTGATCGCCTGGATGACCGCCAGCGCCGCGGCGACCCGGATCGCGCCGCCGGGCCGGCCCCAGAACCCGGCGCCCGCCGAGACCAGCAGCACCGAAAGCAGGGCGATCCCCACGGAGACGACGTCGAGCCCGTCGACGTCGATCTGCTCCAGCCCCAGCACGGTCACCGTGCTGAACGCGATCAGCACGCCGAGGCTGCCGACCACGCCGACGGTGCCCCAGCGGTGCTCCCGCGCGGCCGCGAACACCATGACCGTGCCGATGATGCTCAGCGTGATCGACAGCAGCAGCCCGATGTGCGGTGGCGAGTCGATCACCGCGTCGAAGCCGTACAGACCGTGCCACCACTGGTCCCACAGGCCGTACAGCAGGAACATCGCCGCGCCGGTCCCGGTCACCAGATAGCCCGCCGGGGCGGCGAAGACCTTGCCGAAGACGTTGATCGCGCGGCCGCCGACGCGCGCGTCGATCGGACGGCCCGCCCGGCGTGCCGCCGTGGTCATCAGCACGACCATGAGGCTCGCGAGCCCGGAGATCGCGCTGCCCGAATACAGGAACAGGTGCGGCATCGTGAAGAACGTGTCCGGGCCGACGTCGCCGTGCCACTGGATGTCCCAGGTCAGCCCGACCAGCGAGATCACCGATCCGGCCAGCACGGTGCCCGCCGGTACGAGACCGGTGCGTTCACTTCGTGCCACCGAGGCGACCCTCGCTCCTCCCGCGGTGAGATCCATAACCCCCCGACCTCCCTCTCTTACTTGACCAGCAAAGGAAAAACGTGCTGCGTGGCGCCGGACGGCCCGCGCAGTGAAACGGTGATCTCCCATTGCCCCGGCATCGGCAGCAGGACGTCGCCGGTGCGGAACCTCCCCGGGGCCTCCGCGATCGCGGGCGACGGGGCGAGCGCGTGGCCCATCTGCGGCATCACCGGTTCGAGGGTGACGACGTCCGGGGTGGCGCCGGTGACGGTCAGCTCGAAGACATTCCCGCCCTGGTGCGGATCTTCGACCGAAAGCTGCACGGTGTACGGGCCCTGCGTCGAGCGCTGGACCTGGGTGCCGCCGCCGCTCGGCCAGACCAGCCAGGCCACGATCGCCACCACGAGCACCGCGACCACGGAGATCAGCAGGACGGGCTTTCGTCTGTCCACTGTGGAAATCACTGCGGTGCCCCTTCCGCCGGGACCTCGATCTGCATGGGCACGGTCAAGACCGTGTACTCGCGCTCGGCCTGCAACCAGATCCGGTACTTGCCGGGTGCGGCGAAGGTGTAGGTGAACGGGACGTCGGGGCCGTACGCGGCGACGGTCTCGTCCGGCTTTCCCGGCATCCCTGGTGATTGCGGGATCATCGAATGCACGTGAGCCCAGGTCGGCGCGGCAGCGGCAGCCGCGCCGACCCGGCTGTCGTCGGTGATCGGGCCGACGACGATCAGATGGCCGAGCATGCCCAGCCACGGCTGGAGGTCCGCACGGCCGAACCGGGCGGTGATCGTGGCCGGCGTACCCGGTCTGACGTCGACGTCGACCGGGTTCCCGTTCACGACCCGCTTCCCGGCGCCGGCGGGGACGGGTTCGGCGGGGGAGTCCGTTCCGGCCGCGACAGCCAGCGTCGAGCGGACCAGCTGCACGCCACCGCCTCGCCGCGCGAGTTCCGCGGCGACGGCGTAGGTGCCGGCCTCGGGCGGCGTGAACTTCACCCGGTAGTCACCGGGGCCGACCCGCACCGGATGCAGATGCCAGAGCCTGCCCGTCGGCGAGATGACGACGAGATGGACCAAGGCGTTGTCGTGCACCAAAAGATCGTCGACGGCGCGGCCGGTCGCGCCGTCGGCGATGGCGAGCCGGACCTCGGTGAGAGCACCCGACCGCGCGTTCGCGGACCGTACGGCCAGGTTCACCGGCGGCCGCGAGAAGTCCACAGTGGACATCTGCGCGTTCGCGTACGGGTCTCGGATGTTGTCGATCGTCGGATCCAGCGCGGCGCCCGGCGCGGGCGGCGGCGGCGTCGACGCGGAGAGCATCGCGCCGGTGATCGCGACAGCGAGCGCGGCCACCATCCCGCCGGCGGGGATCAGCGCGAGCCGCGGCCGGCGCACGCGCATCGCGACGACGAGACCGAGCACCAGGAACACGCCCGCGGCGACGAATCCGCCGAAGGTGGCCTTCTCCCACGGCGGGATGACCCTGGCCGGGACGATGAACGGGATCGACGCGGTGTCCGTCCCGTCGTCGAGGCCGAGCTCCCATGGCCCCGGCTGGTCCACCCGTAGCCGCGCGGAATGCGCGCCGGGCCTGCCGTCCAGCAGTACGGTGGTTTCGGAAAACGTCGTCCCCGCGGTCGACGCACGCAGTTTCAGCGTTCCCGGCGCGCTTCCGGTGTGCGTCACGACGTCGACGTGCAGCGGCCCGGGTGCGATGTCCATCCGCCGCAGGATGATCGTGAGATCGCGGGTGCCGAGCGTCTGCGCGACCTGGACGTCCGCGCCGCTCGACACGCCGTCCGCCCGCGCGGTGCCGCCCAGCAGCAAGGACGCCAGCGCGCAGAGTACGAGTACGCGGGCGATGACCGACGGCGCCGTGCGCCGACCCCTCGGTGAATTCCCCATCCCGGCTGAAGTTAGCGACGGCGGCGGGGGAAAGCGTCACGGCGCGGGGTGAATCGGGGTCCCCCGTAAAGGGGATGATGACCCTTACTCCGGTGGGGTCAGCCGCCCAGGAAACGATACGCGCGCGGATGCGCCCGGAACCAGACGTTCAGCCTGCCGATCCGGCGGACGAGCGAGGAGCGCAACGTCACCGGCACCAGCCTGCCGATGAGCCTCACCGCCGTACGGAACCGGTCGAATCTGCGCTGGTCATCTGCTGTCCACTGTAGACCGAGACGATCACGTAGTGCGGGCGGCAGCGTGCCGCGGATGACGAACATCTGTCCTCGATACTGCCACCGTCGCAGCCGAACCCAGCGTTTGTCGGGCAGCCATCGCCACGGTTTCTTGACCGTCCGGATCGTTTCGAACAGCGTCGAAATCGTCTCGTTCGGGCCGAAGCCGCCGAGCATGTCCGCGTAATACCGCTCGAACTCCGGCCACGTCGGCGGCAGATCCTGTTCGCGCAGGCCGAGGAGCCGCCCGACGTCGCACATCTGCGCGTAGTATTCGTCCACTTCGGACGGTGTCATCGGGGTGCCGTAGAACCGTTGTGTGTCAACGGGAACCATGACGAGCGTGGCGTGCACCCAGGCATACGCGTGCGGGTTCAGCGCACTGTACCGGCGGCCGTCGGCGTCGACACCGGTGAACGACCGGTGCAGTGCCCGCAGCCGGTCCGCCTCGTATCGCGCGCCTTCCGGGCCGCCGTAAATGTAGATGGACAGCGAAGCGGCCGTGCGCATCAGCCGCGTCCACGGATCCTCGACGTAGTCGGAATGATCGCGCACCCCGGCCGCGACGACCGGATGCGCGACCTGCAGCACCAGCACCTGGCCGGCCAGCAAACCGGCCCGGAAGTCACCGAAGTACTTCCACGCCGCCGTCCCCTTGACGATCGGCGGACCGGTCATGACGCGCCGCGGATGAGCATCATCAACGACTGCGCCACCGCGACCCCGTCATCGCCCGTGGCCAGTCTGCGCAACTGGAGTCCGGCGATCAACGCGACGACGGGACCGGTCAGCCGCTCCGGGGACGGCACGCCGAGCGTCCGCAGGATCACCAGCGCCAGCTCGTCGTAGGCGGCGAAGCACCGCGCGGCCGCGTCCTGGAGCCCGGGGTCGCGCGCGGCCTGGAGATACAGCTCGTGCGCGCCGAGTTCGTCGGTCCCGAACGGAAGCCGCGCGATGACCTGCTCGACCACCGACGCGGCCTGCTCGACACTCAACCCCTGTTCGCGGTAGGCGTCGACGAAGCCGGTCAGCTTCGTGGTCTCTTCTTCGGCGAACAGCAGCATCGCTTCGCGCAGCAACGCGGTCTGGCTGGGGAAGTGGTAGGTCAGCGTGCCGAGCGAGACGCCGGCCGAGGTCGCGATCCGGCGGTTGGTCAGCCCGCCGACGCCCTGTTCCCCGACCACCTTGAGCGCGGCGTGGAGAATGGTCTCGCGGGTGTTCACCAAGCGGTCTCGGGTTTGCGGTCCTGCCACCGTTCGACCTCTTCCAGTTGTGCGGCCAGCGAGATCAGCCGTTCCTCGGCGTGCGAGGGGCCGAGCAGCTGCCCGCCGAGCGGCAGGCCTTCGGGGCTCAGCCCGGCGGGGACGTTGACGCCCGGCCAGCCCAGCACGTTCCACGGCCAAGCGTAGGGGCACGCCGCGATCATGGCCTGGTCGGTCTGCCAGCCGGTGAGCTTGTCGAAGGCGCCGATCCGCGGTGGCGGCGTCGCGGTGGTCGGCGTGAGGACGACGTCCACCCGGCCGAACACCGAGCCGATCTGCCGTTGCAGCAACGGTTCCGCGGCGCGGGCGAGGCTCAGTGCCGGTCCGGCGAGTGCCGAGCCCTGCCGGGCGTTGGCGCGGGTGCGCGGGTCGAGCCGCGCCTGATCCGGGACTCGACGAGACCAGTCACGGACGCCGACGAGCGAACGCGGCAGGAAGGTGAGGCCGATCAGGCGGTAGTCGGGTTCGATCTCGACGATCTCGTGGCCGAGTTCGGCGAACCGCTCCGCGAGCCGGACGACGGCCGCGTGCGCCTGCGGTTCGAGCCGGGTTTTCGTCGCGGTGAAAGGGATCCGCGTGGACAGCCCGATCCGCATCCGGCCCGGTTCGCGGCGGGCGGCCGACTGGAACGCGGTGCCGGTGCCCGCCGCGACGTCGAGCAGCAGGGCCGCGTCGGCGACGGTGCGCGCGAGCGGGCCGACCACGGTCAAGCCGTGGAAGAGCTCGCGTTCGGTCGGGACGCGGCCGCGCTGCGGTTTGATCCCGACCAGATCGGTCCACGCGGCCGGGATCCTGATCGAACCGGCCCCGTCGGAACCCAGCGCGGCGGCGATCACCCCCGACGCGATGGCCGCCGCCGCGCCGCCGGAGGAACCGCCCGGCGTGCGTTCGGTGTCCCACGGATTGCGGGTCGCGCCGAATGCCGGGCCTTCGGTGAACGGCCACTGGCCGAGTTCCGGGGTGTTGGTCTTCCCGATGAACACCGCGCCCGCGCGGCGAAGCGCGGCGACGGGCGGGGAGTCCTCCGTCGCGACGGAGAAGTCGCCTTCGCAGCCGAACGCCGTGGGCAGTCCGGTGACGTCGAGGTCGTCCTTGATCGCGGTGGGGACGCCGAGCAGGGGAGCGGTTTCGCCGGCGGCCAGCCTCCGGTCGGCCTCTTCGGCCTCGCGAAGGGCTTCTTCGGTGCGAAGGCATTTGAAGGCGTTGAGAACCGGCTGGCTGGCTTCGGCCTTTTCGAGCGCCAAGCGCGTGAGCTCGACTGACGTCGTGGCTCCGCTGGCGAGCATCGCGGCCTGTTCGGCCAGGCCGGTGAACGCGAGCTTCGGTTTCGAGGTGGTCATGGCTCCCCCTGCACGTCTCGTTCGTTCAAACGAACGATACCACCGGGTAAGGTCGATGTGGTTACGTGACTTTCATGAACCTCGAACGCTTCCCCCGCGTCGACCTCGGCGGCTACCCGACGCCGCTGCATTCGGCACCCCGGCTCGGCGAGGCCCTCGGCCTGCCGAACCTGCTGCTCAAGCGGGACGACGTGCATCCACTCGGGGTGGGCGGCAACAAACTGCGCAAGCTCGAGTTCCTGCTCGGCGCGGCGATCGAAAACGGCGTCGACACGGTGATCACCTTCGGCGCGCTTCAGACCAACCACGGCCGCCAGACCGCCGCGGCCTGCGCGAAGCTGGGATTGCGGTGCGAGCTCGTACTCACCGCGAAGGTCCCTCGCGACGGTGACGCGTACGAACGGTCCGGCAACGTGTCCCTCGACCACCTCTTCGGCGCGAATGTGCACATCTGCCGTGACGGCGAAGAAACCGGAAGGACCTACGAGCGGCTGATCACCGAGGCCGCGGCCGAGGGTCGCGAGGTGGCCACGTTCCCGGTCGGCGGTTCCGACGGCGTCGGGGCACTCGGCTACGTCGCGGCCGCGCGTGAACTCGCCGGGCAGCTCACCGAGCTGGGCATCACCCAGGCGCGGCTGGTCGCCCCGCACGCCAGCGGCGGGACCTCCGCCGGGCTCATCGTCGGAACGGCGGACCTCGACTGGCTGACGCTGGACATCGCCTGCGTCAGCCATCCGGTCGACGAGGCCCTCGACAACCTGGCGGATCTCACCATCGCGGCGTCGGTACTGCTGGGGACCGAGCCGCCGTCACTCGACGGCCTGCGCATCGACGACCGCGCGATCGGCCCCGGCTACGGCATCCCGACCGGCGGGACCTGGGAAGCGGTGCGGCTTTTCGGTCGTACGGAAGGGATCGCGCTCGATCCCGTGTACACCGGCAAAGTGGGCGCCGCGCTGATCGACTGGGCCGCCGAAGGCCATTTCGCGGCCGACGAGCACGTTGTCTTCCTGCACACGGGCGGTCTGCCCGGCCTCTACGGTTACGCCCCCGAATTCGCCGACGCGTTGCGCCGCTGACGCGACCTTCAGCATCCCGGCGATCAGGACCACGTGCGCCACCAGTGAAACCCGCTGCATGACACCGACCGGCGCGATGTCGGTCAGCGTCTTGAAGAACGGGATATCGGACAGGCGCACGAAGATGAAGCTGAGCCCGAAGACGATCAACCCCGCCGCGCTGCCCCACGCCAGGCGGCCGACCAGCTTGGCCGCGGGCGTTCCGCGCAGGTTGTCGCGCAGCGTGAATCCGGCGGCGGGCAGGCTGAGGAACGCGATGAGGCACGCGTACAGGTGGATCTCGCCGCTGACCGGATCCGGGAATTCGGGGTAGCTCGCCGGGAAGATCGCGGCCGCCGCCAGCCCGAGCGACCACAGCACGAACAGCAGTTTCGTGGTGCGGCTGAGCTGGATCCCGGCCGCGGCCAGGGCGCCGAGCGCGGTGAGCGAGCCGATCGACAGGGAGAGCACGCTGGCGCCGAGCATGCCGGTGCCGCGGTCGACGTAGGCGTAACTGGACAGCGTGTCGAACACCGGATCGCGTGAGCTGATCAGATGGAGCACGACCATGGTGAACAGTGCCCAGCCGATGGCCGTGCCCGACACGATCAGCCAGGGCTTGGTCCTCGATCTCTCCCCAGGGAACGTCATGCGTCCAGCGTGCTCGCGCCGTCGCGAATTTCCGATCCGGGAAGCCCCCGGTTTTACCCTGGGGCTACCCCGAAGTCGACCAGTACCAGTAGCTGGTCATCGTGCCTTTTCGCACGGGGCCAGCGCTCGCCGTCCGGGTCCTGTTTCTCCGCCGTGCGCACCGCGTCGAGGACGGCGTCCGGACCACGCTGCCTGCTGATGTCGAGCACTTCCGGCCAGTCGAACAGCTCGTACTCGTCGACACCGATCGCGACGCCGTCCGTCGCCAGGAGCAGGGCGTCGACCTCCGAGCGCGGCCAGCTGCGGCGTACGGCTTCGGCGGCCGCCTTCGGTTCCGCTTCGGCGACCCAGAAGCCGTCCGGCGCGTTGCGTTTCGCGCGGACGTCGGCGCCTGTGCGGAGCTGGCCGTCTTCGCGCAGCGAGACCAGCCTGTCGTCGGTGAGCGGATCGGCGCCCGAAGGACCGAAGGCGACGATCGGGCTGTCGGCGAGCACCAGCCCGTCGACGGTGTCGTCCGTCCAGCGTGCGATCGCGACCGTGCTCGACGGCGATCGCCCCGGTTCGAGGCCTTCACGACGTGCGACGTCGGCTATCGACTCGGCAAGCAGCACCGCGAGATCCGCCTGGGGTTCCGCGCTCAAAGCCCGCGACAGGCTGTGCACGAGCAGGCTCGCGTACCAGCCGCCGGACGGCAGATCCGGCCGCGGCGCGGTCGCTCCGTCGAGCACCACCACGGCGTTGCCGAGTACGGCGACATGGTCTTCGGTCGGGCGCGTCGCTCCGTCCGCGCCTACTCCGTCCCTTTCCGCCACTGAGATCTGGGGCATGTCCCCGACCCTAACTGTCAACTGAGGTTGACATGGATGGCGATGTCAACGTAGGTTGACGTCATGACCGAAGCGACAGATCTGGCCGCGCGAGCCGGTGACCGCGATCCCCGCGTGGGATTGCGCGCCGTCGCCGCCTTGCGCCGGCTGTTGGAACAACTCGAGGCCGTGCAGGTCCGCAGCGCGCGGGTGCACGGCTGGTCCTGGCAGGAGATCGCGGCCGAGCTGGGGGTCAGCAGGCAAGCGGTGCACAAGAAGTACGGGAGGCACTGATGTTCGAACGCTTCACCACCGAAGCCCGCGAAGTCGTCGTCGGAGCCCAGCGCGTCGCGTCGGACGAGGTGGCCGGGAACGTCGACCCACTGCACCTGCTGACGTCCCTCGCCCGGCACACCGGCGTGCTCACCGCACTGGGCTGCCCGGCGGACGAACTCGCCGACGACCTCCGGCGAGTACGCCGCCGGGGCGGGATGAGCGACGCCGACGTCGAAGCCCTGAGCGGCTTCGGCATCGACGTCGAGCACATCGTCGAGCGGGTCGAGCAGACGCACGGCCCCGGCGCGCTGACCGGCGGCCGTCGCACCGGGCGCGGCCATCGGCCGTTCACGCCGGAGGCGAAGAAGGTGCTGGAGAAGAGCCTTCGCGAAGCCATCGACGTCGGCAGCAAGCGCATCGAAGGCGAGCATCTCCTGCTCGCGATGACCGCCGTCCCCGGCGTGGCCGCCGACGTCCTCGCGCAGCGGGGTATCGACTACCTCGCCGTCCGGCGCCTGCTGGAACAACGGGAGGCGAGCTGAGCCGGCCCGCCCTGGGTGGCCCTCGGCCGGTGTCCTGAAAGGGCCCTTTGAGACGTTCGATGTCCCAAAGGTGACCTTCAGGACGCCTCTGCAAGCAGCCGGCGGGAGGGCGGCGGCATGACCGGACGGACGACACGCGTGATCCGGCGGACGACACGCGTGACTGGACGGACGACACGACCGCGGCCGGATCCCGCCACGAGCCGTCCGCCCCATCACGTGTGTCGTCCATCCAGTCACGTGTGCCGTCCATCCGAACACGCGAAACCGCCGGCGGAACGTACCTAAGCGAGTTCGGCGGTGCGCCCCCGCCAGATGACGTACGGCAGGAACGCCTGCGTCAGCGGTCCGATGGCGAGCGCGTAGAGAACGGTGCCGACGCCGACTGTGCCGCCGAGCAACCAGCCCGCCGCGAGAACGGTGATCTCGATGAGGGTCCGGACGAGGCGGATCGACTTGCCCGTCCGGGCCGACAGCCCGGTCATCAGACCGTCGCGGGGGCCGGGGCCGAGCCGCGCGCCGACGTAGACCGCGGCACCGAGGCCGTTGAGCACGACACCGGCGACCAGGTTGAGGAGCTGCCAGCCGAGCACGTCCTGGTCGGGCAGGAAGAGCCGCACGAAGTCGACGGTGAGCGAGATGACCACGATGTTGGCGACGGTGCCGATGCCCGGCCGCTGCCGGAGCGGGATCCACAGCAGGAGCACCAGGACCGACGCGATCGCGGTGACCGTGCCGAACGACAGGCCGGTGATCTTCATCAGGCCTTCGTGGAGCACGTCCCACGGGTCGAGTCCGAGTCCTGACCTGGTCAGCATGGCCATGCTGCCGCCGTAGAGGACGAGTCCGGCGACGAGCTGGATCGAGCGGCGGGTGGTGTCTTGGGAGATGCCGACGGGTCGGAGATCGAGTTTCAGTGCCACGAGTGCACCATCGGGGGTAAGTGGCTACCTTGACCATGGCCAATCTGGAACAATTGGCCTTATGGAACCGCTGATCCCGCTGACTGGACGCGTTTCGGGTGCGAAATTGGCCGTTTTGCTGGGGAACTGGCGGCAGAGTGGTTCTCGACACGGTGCCGCGGATCTCGCGGCCGCCGTCGAGCTGCTGGTCCTCGACGGCAGGCTCCCGCTCGGCACCAGACTCCCGGCCGAACGCGAGCTCGCCGACGCGCTGGAGGTCAGCCGCACGCTGATCGGTGCCGCGCTGGACAAACTGCGGGCCGATGGCCTGGTCGCCAGCCGTCGCGGCGCCGGTTCGTGGATCGCGTCGCCCGGCGGCCGGGGCCGGGACCCGATCCTGCCGAGCGGCGGGGACCTCATCGACCTCGCGCAAGCCTGTCCGCCCGCCATCCCCGGCCTGGTGCCCGCGGTGGACGCCGCGCGGAAGGCGCTCGTGGACCACCTCGGCGAGAACGGCTATCACGTACGCGGCCTGCGGATCCTGCGTGAGCGGATCGCCCGGCGCTACACCGAACGCGGGCTGCCGACGAACGCCGATCAGGTGATGGTCACCAACGGGGCGCATCACGCGTTCGTGCAGGTCCTGCGCATGCTGGCCGGTCCCGGCGACCGGGTGCTGGTCGAGCAGCCGACGTACCCGAACTCGCTCGAAGCCATCGGCGCCGCGCACGCCATCCCGGTCCCGGTGCCGCTGGACCCGGTCACCGGCTGGGACATCGTCGGGATCGAGGCGGCGCTGCGGCAATCCGCGCCGAGGCTCGCGTACTTCGTCGCGGACTTCCAGAACCCGACCGGCCTGCGCCTGGACGCCGTCGGCAGGGAGCGGCTCGCGGCCGCGCTGAGCCGCGCGCGGACCCCGGCGATCATCGACGAGACGCTGGTCGAGCTGGATCTGGAAGGCGATCCGGTCGACGGGCCGCCGCCGCTGGGCGCGTTCGCGGGTGATCTCGGCATCACGATCGGCTCCGCGTCCAAGTCGCATTGGGCGGGGCTGCGGCTCGGCTGGATCCGTGCTTCCGAGGACGTCATCGGCAGGCTGATCGCGGCGCGGTTCGCCGTCGACCTGGGGTCGCCGGTCTTCGAGCAGCTCGTCCTCGCCGAACTGCTCGACGACGGCGGGTCCGCGCTGGCGCACCGCCGCCAGGAGACGCTGGCCCTGCGTGACGCGCTGACCGGCGCGCTGAACTGGTACTGCCCGGATTGGACGTTCACCGTGCCGCCCGGCGGGCTTTCGCTGTGGTGCCGTCTGCCGGAGCCGATGAGCACGCGGCTGGCCGTCGCGGCGGCGGGGCACGGGGTGCAGGTGGCGCCGGGCTCGCGGTTCGGTGTCCACGGTGGACTGGAGCGGTGGCTGCGGCTGCCGTACGCGCTTCCGGCCGAAAGGCTTTTCGAGGCCGTACGGCGGCTGGGCGCGGCCGCCGCTTCGGTGGCCGCGACACCCACGACCGTCGCCCCGGTGGCCGTCCAGGTCACCTGACCCCCGCAATTCGTCACCTACTTGCGTGTTTCGCGAAGGACCAGCGCGAGTCGAACGCCGCAAGTAGATGACGAATTGCGGGGAGGGGCCGGAAACGGAAATAGCCGGTGCGCCGGCGGGGCGGCCGATGCTCCAGGGAGGGCATCGGCGCCGCACGACCAGCGCACCGGCTATCCGGCCCGCCCCGAGGTCGAAACCCCGGGACGGGCACCGCGGCGGTTACCCGGCACAGCCCCTCGACGTGCCGGGAACCGCCCGCGGTTCAGGCGGACTTCGAGCTTGGCCGGCTCCTGCTCGGCGCGGTGAGCAGAAGCCCCCGAAGTCCACCCGGTGCTGGTCCCGGCGCCACAGGGGCAGCGCGGCGCCGGGGCCGGGATCCGAACCGGCCGGGCGCGGTCGGCCGTTCGGAAAGACAAAGGGGTTGCCTGGAAAAGGGGCAGGCGAAAGCGGCTTGTGCCGAAGGAGTCAACGAACGCCGAAAACCGAAGTTGATCTTGGTTTGGACGTACTTCTCCCCGGCGACCCGGTCAGGTCAGTCGGGGGAGGTGGCGGGAAGCGCGGCTTCCCTGCCGGTGCGCTCGCCTTCGTGGTCGCAGCCCGCTCCGAGGAGTTTCAGCTGCGTGGCGGGGATTCCGGCGTCGAGCACGGCGAGCGGCCCGCGGCCGCCGGCGGTGTTGTCGTGGCCGGGCTGAGCGGTCGTCGTGGGCGCGATCGGGGTCACCGGGGTGTTCGGCAGGCCACCGCCGCCGCCAGAGCCGCCGCCGTGGGGGGACGCGTGCGTGTCGGATTCGGCGGGCGCGCCCGGAGCGGGCTGGGCGTCGGACTTGACCCGGACAAGCAGGGTGACGCGGTGGTTCTGGGCCGCCGCCGTCGCCGGAACGGGCGCCTCGGCGGGAGCGGACGGACTCGGCTCCGGGGTGTGCGGCGCGGGCGTGTTCGCCGTGGCGGTCTTGGCCGGGACGGCGATGGTGACCGAGCCACTCGCCGACTCGCCGGAGCCGCCGCCGAAAACGGGGTCGAGCATGTCGCCGGTGCCAGGCAGGATCACCGGGCCACCCCCACCGCAGCACGGATGCGGCGTCAGGATCGGCGCGACGACCTGGTCGCCGATTCCGCCGACGACCCCGCCGACGGTTTCGACGACGCCGCCGACCGTGGTTGTGACGGCATTCAGCACGCCACCGATGAGGCCGCCCAGCAAACCGTTGGACGACTTCGCGGTCTTCGCCACAGGTTCCGGAGAAGAGGTCTTCTCGACAGAACTCGCGCTCGAAACGGCCACTTCCTCCTCGACAGCGGCCTCAGGCTCCTCGTTCACGACGGGAGCAGGCTCGGCTGCTGGGGTTTCGGTGGTCTCAGCGGGTTTCGGAGTCTCGGTCTCGCTGGAGTCCGAAGTGGACTCCTTGGGAGTAGTCGTTTTCCCGGATTCGGCTTCGTCCGAAGGCTGGACCACGGAGGTCTCCGGCGTCACGGGAGTCTGCTCGTCGGCCGAAGCCGGGGCGCTCAGGACGGCGCCGAGGATCCAGCCGGACAGCGCGAGCCCGCCCGCGAAAAGGATTCGCGCGCCGGTTTTCGGTGACCTGAGGCCGCGACGGTGCACGACTGCCGGACCATTCACAGCAATCACCACCGTCCGCGCCTGAAACCCACGTTCTCCGCGTGAGTTCGATCTTGCTTGGGGTCTCTTCCGGTCAGGTCGCAGTTCCCCCGGGGCTGCACCAGTTTTAGCACCGGAGGGGAGTGTTTCACCTCAGCCGCCGCCGATCCAGCCCGTTAGGCGGAACGACGCAACCGGCTCCGGTGCCTGGAGTACCGAAGTTGATCACTCTCGGTATGTGCCGGGCGGCCATCCGAGGACGGGTGGAACTACTCAAATCCTCGGTGACCTGACCTTTTCCGGATCCCAGCTGCGGTCCGTGCCGTCGAAGTCGCGTTCGGTGATCGGCGCGGCGAACGCAAGCCGCCGGGAGGGGAGAGTCCGGGATGTGGGACGTGAACGCGGTGTCGGCGGCGATGTTCAAGGCGCTGAAGACGTATCGCTTGAGCGAAGCCGATGCCAGGGACGTTTGTCAGGACGCCTGGCTGGAGCTGCTTCGCGCGCCTGGCGCGCTACGGGACGAAGCGAAGCTCGGAGCTTGGCTGACGACCACCGCGCGACGCCGTGCGCTCCGGATGATCACCAGGAACAGGCGCGAAACACCGCGTCCGCTCCCCGAGGCGGAGACGACTCCGGAGACCGAAGTCATCCGGGCGGAACGCGACCGCGTGCTCTGGACGGCGGTCGATCGTCTGCCGGACTCGCATCGGCGGCTGATCCGCCTGCTCGCACACCGGCCGGAGCTGTCCTACGCCCAGATCGCCGGGGAACTGGGCATCAGTCCGGCCAGTGTGGGCAGGCTGCGAAGACGGTGTCTCGACCGGCTCAGGCGGATGCTCGAAAAAGGCGGCTGGGCGTGAACATCGGACGAGTCACCGGAGTTTGCGCAAACGGGTGACCGCTTCGTCGATGACCTCGTTGCGTTTGCAGAACGCGAAACGCAGCAGGTGTTTCCACTCTTCCGGGTGATCGGTGAACACCTTTACGGGCACGGCCGCCACGCCCACCCGTTCGGGGAGCTCCCAGGCCAGTTCGGCGGCGTCTTCGAAACCGAGCGGGCGGACGTCGACGCAGACGAAATACGTCCCGGCGGTCGGCCGGACCGCGAAACCCGCGTCCGCGAGGCCCGTCGCGAGCCGGTCCCGTTTGTCCTGGAGGCTCGTGCGCAGGTCTTCGGCCCACGGCAGTTCGTGGTCCAGCGCGTGGGCCACGGCAGGCTGGAGCGGGCCGCCCGAGACGAAGGTGATGAACTGCTTCGCCGCCTTCACCGCCGCGACCAGTTCGGGGCTCGCGCAGACCCAGCCGATCTTCCAGCCGGTGCAGTTGAACGTCTTGCCCGCGCTGGAGATCGAGACGGTCCGGTCGCGCATGCCGGGCAGGGTCGCCAGCGGCAGGTGCTCGGCGTCGTCGAAGACCAGGTGCTCGTACACCTCGTCAGTGATCGCGATCAGGTCGTGCGTCACGCAGAGCGCGGCGACGGCTTCCAGTTCGGCGCGCGTGAACACCGTGCCGGTCGGATTGTGCGGTGAGTTGATCAGGATCGCCTTGGTCCGGCCGGTCACCGCGGCACGCAGGCCCTCGATGTCCAGCGCGAACCGGCCGTCGCGTTCCACCAGGCCGACGACACGCCGCTCCGCGCCCGCCATGGCGACCGCGGCCGCGTACGAGTCGTAGTACGGCTCGATGACGATGACCTCGTCACCGGCCTGGGTCAGCGCGATCAACGACGCCGCGATGGCCTCGGTGGCGCCGGCGGTGACCAGGATCTCCGTGTCGGGGTCGTACGCGGTGCCGTACCGCAGCCGGTGCCGCGCGATCGCCGCGCGCAGCTCGGGACGGCCCGGCCCCGGCGGATACTGGTTCGCGCCGCCGAACAGCGCGTTCTTGGCGGCTTCGAGCATTCCGGCGGGCCCGTCGGTGTCGGGAAAACCCTGGCCGAGGTTGACGGCTTCGTGGCGGACGGCCAGTGCCGTCATCTCCGCGAAGATGGTCGAGGTGAAGGGCTGGAGGCGGGGTACGAGGACAGGTTCGCGCACGATCAGCCATCCTCACGGACAATGGCGGTGTGGAGCAACTGACGCCCGCCAAGGTGACCCCAGCAGATCCGCCCGGTGGAACCGCCGCCGAGGAGGAGAAGCGCCGCGGCCTGCGCAAGATGAAGATGGTCGCGCTGTCGTTCCTGCTCGGCGCGACGGTGATCTTCCTGCTGACCAGCTGGGCCGAGGCCGCGGGCTGGCCGGGCTGGGTCGGCTACGTCCGCGCGGCCGCCGAAGCCGGGATGGTCGGCGCGCTCGCCGACTGGTTCGCGGTGACGGCGCTGTTCCGGCATCCGCTGCGGATCAAGATCCCGCACACCGCGATCATCCCGAACAAGAAGGACGCGCTGGGCAGCAGCCTCGGTGACTTCGTCGGCTCGAACTTCCTGTCCGAGTCCGTGATCCGCGAGAAGCTGAGCCGGATCGAGGTTTCGAAGCGGCTCGGCGGCTGGCTTTCGCAACCCGCCAACGCGGAGCGGGTGACGTCCGAACTGGCCACCGTCGTGCGGGCCGCGGTCAAGGTGCTCCGCGACGAAGACGTCCAGGCGATCATGGAACAGGCCGTGGTCAAGCGGATCGTGGACAAGCCGTGGGGCCCGCCGCTCGGCAAGATCCTGGCGGGCGTGTTCGCCGACGGGGCGCACCACAAGCTGGTGGACCTGATGTGCGACCGCGGCTACGAGTGGGTGCGGGACAACCACTCGACGATGCTGCGCGTGGTCTCGGACCGGGCGCCGAGCTGGTCGCCGAAGTTCGTCGACGAGATGCTCGCGGACAAGGTCTACGGCGAGGTGCTGTCCTTCGTCTGGGCCGTGAAGACCGACGTCAACCACCCCATGCGGCTGGCGCTGGACAAGTTCCTCGGCGAATTCGCCCTCGACCTGCAGACCAACCCCGAGGTGATGGCGCGCGCCGAACAGGTCAAATCCCAGATGCTGGGGCATGACGAGGTGCAGAAGCTGATCGGCTCGGCGTGGGCGACGGCGAAGGAGATGCTGCTCAACGCGGCGGAGGATCCGTCGAGCGAGCTGCGGCGCCGGGTGCGCACCGGGCTCGAGGCCCTCGGCGGTCGGCTGGTCTCCGACGACCACATCCGGTCCAAAGTGGACACCTGGGTGGAGGGTGCGGCGGCCTACCTGGTCACCCACTACTCCCAGGAGATCACCACGATCATCAGCGACACCGTGGAGCGCTGGGACGCCGAGGAGACCTCGCGCAAGATCGAGCTCCAGGTGGGCCGGGATCTGCAGTTCATCCGGATCAACGGCACGGTGGTCGGCGCGCTCGCCGGACTCGTCATCTACGCGGTCGCGCAGCTGCTCTTTTGAGCGGCGGCGCATATACCACACTCCGGAACCCTTACCGCGAGTTGTCCACAGGAAGTGGAGTCATCCCCAGGGTTATCCACAGCTTTTCACGTCTTTGGCCTAACGGTGTGCACAACCCCTGGGGGTAACTCGGGGGTGGGTGACCCCAGGACTTGTGGTCGCGGCGGGACGGCGGCGGCCGGCGAGGCACGTGCGAAGCGGCGGGCCGTGACGACGCGCGAGCCCCGCGGCCGGCGGCCGGAAGACGCGTGCGCCCAGCCGTAACTCGCGTGATTGGAGCCGTAACTCGCGTGATTGGAGCCGGATCACGCGTGACTGGAGGCGTAACTCGCGTGATCGAAGGCGGAACACGGTGCGGATCCGGCCTCGGGCGAGTTACGCCTCCAGTCACGCGAGTTACGCCTCTGAACACGGGTGTGACGGGTCCAGGCACGCGAATTCCGCGCGTCTGACCACCGCAAGTAGGTGACTGGTTGCGATCAGGGACCTCAGGTCGAGACGTCCGCCGTCCGGGCCCGCCAGGCCCGCGCCTTCTCCCGGTTCCCGCAGGCCCGCATCGAGCACCACGTCCTGGACCGGTTGCGTGATTCGTCGTAGAACGCCCACAGGCAGTCGTCCGCCGGGCAGATCTTGAGCCGGATCCAGTCGCCGAGCACGGTCAGCCGGGTCGAGGCCGCCATCACGGCCTCGGTGACCGTTTCCGCGACCAGGAGCGGTCCTTCCTGGCCGAGGATGATCTCCGCCGGCGCGCGCAGGCCGAGCCGGGGCAGTCTCGGGTCGCCGATCGCGGCGCGCAGCGCGTCCCGGGTTTCGCGTGCGGCCGCGGGGGTATCCGCTCGCAGCCGGTGATCCCTGGCCCAGCGTTGCCAGGACTCCAGATCGTCCAGGAGGTCGGTGCCGCGTTCGACGTTCACCGTGTTCAGAAACTCGACCACCAGGGACGCGTCGGTGTTCACCTCGCCCAGTGTACGGGCGGCACCTGTTGTCATCGGCTCCGATAACCCGCATACTCAGTTCGCTGGTTACTCGATCATTCAGGAGGCTGAACCATGGGTGCGGTACCCACCTTCGGCGCGGTGGCCCTCGACTGCCCGGATCCGGTCGCGCTGGCGGAGTTCTACCGCGAGCTGCTCGGCTGGGGGCCCGCCGAAGTCGCCGAAGACGGCCATTGGGTGACTCTGCGGAATCCGGAAGGCGGCGCGCGGCTCTCGTTCCAGCGCGTGCCGGACTACCGGCCGCCGGAGTGGCCGTCCGCGGAGAACCCGCAGCAGGCGCACCTGGACCTCGACGTCACCGACATGGAAGCCGGGCACGAGCGCGCGCTGAAGATCGGCGCGAAGCTGCTCGACGACGCCCCGAAGACCTTCCGGGTGTACGCGGATCCGGCCGGACACCCGTTTTGTCTGTGCGCCTGCTGACCTCGGACGCGAAAAATGCGTAATCTCTGATACGTGATTTGTCCGAAGTGCCAGAACGCCATGAAGACCGTCGACAAGAACGGTGTCCACATCGACCAGTGCCAGGGATGCCGCGGCATCTTCCTGGACAGGGGCGAGCTGGAGGCCATCGCCGGTGCCGAGAACTCGTACTACGGCGGGCACCAGCCCCCTCCGCCGTATCAGGGAGGTGGCCACGCGCCCGCGCCGCACTACGGCCGTCCGGACTCCCCGCGCCCGCACCGGGGCGGGTACGCCGATTCGCCGAAGGGGTATCGCGGCGGGTACGCGGACTCGCCCAAGGGACACCGCGGGGGCTACGCGGATTCGCCGCACGGATACGGCCACAAGCGTCGTAAGGGCGGCTTCCTCGAGGGTCTCTTCGACTGACCGTGGTCCTCGATCTCAAGATCTGCCCGGCCTGCGGTGATCGCGCCGAACGGCCACAAGTCGAGAGCGGGCTGCTGGTGTGCGCGGTGTGCGCGCACCGGTGGCCGTTCCGGCGGCTTCCGCTCTTCGCGCTGACCGGGCCGAGTGGAGCAGGCAAGTCGACGGTCGGGCCGCGCCTGGCGGAACGGCTCGGCGATCTCGCGCTCGTGGTCGAGCAGGACGTGCTGTGGACGGGGGCGCTGCGCGACGACGTCCCCGGCCATCCCGCGTTCCGCTCGACCTGGTTGCGGATGGCGGCGATGCTGCACCAGAACGGACGGCCGGTCGTGCTCTGCGGCACCGTCGCGCCGCCCGAGTTCGAGCGGCTGCCCGAGCGCGTGTTCTTCTCCGACATCCACTACCTGGCGCTCGTCAGCGAGCCCGACGCGCTGCGCAAGCGTTTGCTCGCGCGGCCCGCCTGGCGCGAGTGGGACGAAGAGCGGGTCGAGGAGATGCTGGAGTTCAACGAGTGGCTGCAAGCGGAAGCGCCCTCGATGACGCCGCCGGTCGAACTGTTCGACACCACGAACCTTCCGGTGGACGACGCCGTCGACCACGTCGAGAAGTGGGTGCGTGGCCTGCTTTCAGGGGCGCAACGGCCAACTGCGGCCATCGGGTGAATCCAGCCAGATCACCTGGTCTTCGCCGTCGAGGCTGAGCCCGAACCGGTCCCGCCCAGGCTCGCCGAGTTCGCGCCACTCCTCGTACGCGCTCTCGACGATCTCCCACAGCCGTCGCGGGCCGCCTTCGGCCACTTCGTACTCGCTGCCCTTCTGCCGGTGTCGCAGCCATGAGCCGTCCGGGTGGATCAAGGTGATGCTCTGGCCTTCTCGGGCGGCCGTCACGCCCGGAAGCTGGAGCCCGGCGAAGAACTCGAAGCGGCTGCGGACTTCGGTGATCGCTCCCATCGGCAGCCGCGTCGGCCGCCAAGCGACGTCGCCTTCGAGCGCCTTCGACGGCTTGAAGCGGTGTGCGCGCAGCGGCATGAAGCGGCCGTCGCGGGCGAGCACCCGGCCTTGTCCCGTCGCGCCTTCACCGGCGACGATCCGGACGAGCCCGCCGCCGATCGGCCGGTTCAACGTGGTGACGATCAGTCCGCCGGGCACGGTCTGCTCCAGCCAGGCCGGCGGGATGGACGACACCGAGCACGTGCACAGCACCCGGTCGTAGAGCACGCCCGCCGGGAAACCCTCGGCGCCGTCGGCCGCGGCGCACGAGGGCGCGAACCCGATCTCCGAGAGGCGCTTGCGCGCGGCGTCGACCAGCTCCGGGTCGATGTCCACTGTGTACACGAGCCCGGAACCGAGCCGATGGCACAGCAGGGCGGCGTTGTAGCCGGTGCCCGTGCCGATCTCGAGGACGCGGTGCCCGTCCGCGACCCGGAGCTCTTCGAGCATGATCGCCATGATCGACGGCTGGCTGGACGAGCTGGTCGGCGTTCCCGGCTGCGCGCCGAGATAGCGCGCCCGTTCCCAGAGCCCGGAGTCGTCGTCGAGCTGGACGACCAGCACGTCGGGGGAGTAGACGCGGCGCAGCCACCCCTCGTCGCCGTGCTCCATCGCGGCCCAGCCGTTCGACGCCGGGACGAAGATCCGCGGCAGGAAGACGTGTCTCGGCACGGAGCGGAACGCGGACATCCAGTGCGCGTCGTGCAGCACGCCCTCGGCGAGCAGATGCTCGACGAGGCGCCGCCGCAGCCGCGTCGCGTTCGACATCCCTCCACGGTAGCGGGGTGAGCACCAACACACCCGATGGTTGCAAGCAGAGTGCTTGCAATAGCTAGCACCCCGGCGTAGCGTTGAAGACGTCGCGAGGAGGTGACCGATGTCAGACACCAACCGGGACCAGCCCGCATCGGGCGGGCCGATGGAGAAGGTCGCGGACATCGCTTCCGACATCGGCGAGTACATCCGCCAGCAGCGCAGCAACGCGAAGATCTCCTTGCGGCAGCTGTCGAAACTCGCCGGCGTGTCCAATCCGTACCTGAGCCAGATCGAGCGCGGGGTCCGCAAACCCAGCGCGGAGATCCTGCAGCAGATCGCCAAAGGCCTGCGAATCTCGGCCGAGGCGCTCTACGTGCAAGCGGGAATCCTCGATCTGCCCACGGGCGGCCCGGTCGGCGACGCGATCCGCGCCGACCTCGAGCTGACCGAACGGCAGAAGCAGGTCCTGCTCGACGTCTACGAATCGTTCCGCCGCGAGAACGCCGCCGCGAAGCCAGAACCGATGGCGGCAACCCCAGAACCAGCTACCGAATCCAAGGAGTCAGCATGACCACGGCCACGAAGAACAAGACCGACCGCAAGCACACCGCCCTCGACCAGGTCCGCACCCCGCTGCTGGCCGCCCTCGGCGCCGGCAACCTGGCGGGCCAGGCCGTCGTCGACGCCGTGTCGAAGGCCAAGGAGCGCGTCGTCGAGGGCAGCGAGAGCGCCCGCAAGAACATCGAAGAGCTGCCGCACGACGTCGAGGGCCTCCGCGAGAAGCTGGACCCGGCCGAGCTGCGCAAGGTCATCGACGAGTACACCGAGGCCGCGCTGAAGCTGTACAACAAGCTGGCCGAGTCCGGCGAGCAGGCGTGGGACAAGATCGCCGCGCAGCCGCAGGTCAAGAAGGCCATCGAGCAGCTCGAGGACGCTCTGAGCACCGCGCAGGACCGCGTCGAGGACGCCACCAGCGATGCCCGTGAGCGCATCGACACCGTGCTCGGCAAGGTCACGAAGGGCACCCGCTCGGCCGGCGAGAAGACCGCCCGCAAGGTGACCGAGGTCGCCGGCGAGATCGCCGACGAGGTCGAGGAGATCGGTGACGACCTCGCGCACGAGACCCGCTCGGCTTCGCGCAAGGTCGCCAACAAGACCGCGCCGAAGACCACGGCCCCCGCGCGCCGCACCACCACCAGCCCGGTCGCCAAGAAGCCGGCCACCGCGCCGAAGACCACCGAGAAGTAAAGGTCCGCGTGGACTCCCGGGCCCCTGACACCGCCTTCGGTGCCAGGGGCCCGGGCATTCGCCCGGTTTGACGTAAGCTGACTTCGTGTTCGTTGCCACCTGGATCCTCATCGCCATTCACTGGGGCGGCGCACTGACGGGGCTGTTCGCTTTCGTGCATGCGCTGCTGCAGCGCGCGGACGCGTATTCCGCCGCCGATCGCAAGACCAAGCCCATCTGGATGCTCATCACCGGCGGGGCCACCTTGGTGCTGACCGTCTTCGAGTTCTACGGCGGCGGCATGATCCTGTGGCTGCCCGCGCTGGTCGCGGTCCTGGTCTACCTCGTGGACGTCCGTCCCAAGCTCATCGAGGTCCAGCGCGGCGGCCGCAACTGGTGATTAGGGTGGCGGTGTGACTGACTGGACCATCGCCGGAACCCTCACCGTCGTCCCCGCCCTCTCCCGCCCGGACCTGCTCGCCGAGCCCGTCGCCAAGGCGCTCGCCGCCCTTCCCGATCCGGACGCCGTCGGCGTCGTCGAGATCGACGCGGACCTGGCCGACACTGCCGCCTTCTGCGAGGCGTACGGCTCTCCGCTCTCCGCGTCCGCGAACTGTGTCGTCGTCGCCGGCAAACGCGCCGGCGAGGTCCGGTTCGCCGCCGCGATGATCCTCGCGACCACCCGCGCCGACGTGAACGGCGTCATCAAGCGCCGTCTCGACGTCCGTAAGGCCTCCTTCGCCCCGATGGACGAAGCCGTCTCGCTCACCGGCATGGAGTACGGCGGCATCACGCCGGTCGGCCTGCCGGAGGGCTGGCCGATTTTGATCGACCAGCGCGTCGCGGACGAACCCGAACTGGTCATCGGCAGCGGTGTCCGCGGCGGCAAGCTGCTGATCTCGGGCTCGACCCTCGCGTCACTGCCCGGTGCCGAAGTGATCGACGGTCTCGCGCGTCCCGTCGAGTGAGACTGTCCACTAAGGACTTCGTGCTGGCTTCGGCGTTCAAGGCCGAATACCTCGAAATCGACGCCGCGTTGCTCGCCGGCCTCGGTGAGAACCGCGCCCGCGTCCTCGCCGCGCTGTCCGGCCGCCCTGTCTACGGCGTGAACACCGGGATGGGGCGGCTCGCCGGAGTCGCTTCGCCCGCATCGAGCGCACATCAGCGGAATCTGCTGATCGGCCGGGCCGTGGGCGGCCCGCCGTGGCTCCCGGCCGCCGAAGTGCGGTGGCTTCTGCTGGTGCGCCTGCGGGATCTGCTCGCGCCCGAGACAGGCGCGAGCCCGGAGCTGGTGACGTTCCTCGTCGACCGGCTGAACGAGGGGTTCACGCCCGCCGTGCCGAGGACGGGCCTGGGCAGCGCCGGCGAGATCATCCCGCTGGCGCATGCCTTCCAGACCTTTCTCGGCGTCGGCACCGTGCTGGTGGACGGCGTTGAGACACCCGCCTCGGAGGTGCTGGCGAAGCCGTACGAGCCGGGTCTCAAGGAGGGAGCGACCCTCATCCAGGGCTCGCCACTGGCCGAGACTCTCGCCGCCTTCGCGCTGAACGAAGTCCAGCAGGTGGTGGACTTCCAGACGCTGGCCGCCGCGATCGCGATCGACGTTCTCGGTGCGCCGCAAGCGATCTATCGCCCCGCGTTGGCGGGAGACGACCGCGTGCTGGAGTCGGTGCTGTACGAGATCGGTGGCTTGCTCGACGGTTCCACCGTGCGACCGGAAGTCGTCCAGGCGCCGATCTCCGTGCGCGTCGCGCCGCGGGCGATCGCCCACCTGACGCGAGTGAACGACGAGCTGGGCGCTGTCCTGCGGCGTTCGATGCCGGCCGATTCACCCGTGTTCCTCGACGGTGAATTCGTGTCCACGACGGGATTCCACGCCGTCGAACTCGGGCTGCGGATGGACGCGGTGACGGCGGCGCTCGTGCATCTCGGCGAAGTGAGCGTGCAGCGGACGCACCGGTTGCTCGACGAGCGGTTCAGCGGCCTGCCCGCGCAGCTCGCGGTGGATCCGGGACCGCAGGCGGGGCTGGTCCCGTTGCACAAACGCGCGGTGGGTGAATTGCACGCGTTGCGGCGGCTGGCCACTCCCGCGACGTTGGGTTCCGTCGACACTTCCGGCGGGCAGGAGGACGTGCAGGCGTTCGCTTGGGCGGCGGGGAATCAGCTTCGTGACGCTTGTGCGCGAATGTTCGCCATCACGGCCTGCGAACTGATCACCGGTTCACAGGCGCGATTCCTGGCAGCCGGGGACGGTTCGCCCTCGCTTCGTGTCGCTTACGAGTGGCTGAGCGGGCTGGTTCCGCCGATCGTGGCCGATCGGCCGCTGGGGCCCGAGGTGACCGCGTTGGTCGCCGTGCTGCGGGACTCGTACTTCAACGACCTGACGACCTTGGACTAGGTCCGGGCATCCGCGCGGGACTGGAGTGCCAGCCCGCGCGGAGTCACCCAGCGAGTGACGAGCGCGAAAACGCCCTCGCACACCAAAGCCAGGATGACGACCGCGATGCCGCCCGCCAGGATCTCGCCGTGGCCCGGATCGCCGAGCGCGAAACCGTCCACAATGTACCGTCCGAGCCCGCCGCCGTCGTTGACGATCGCGCCGATCGCGACGGTCGCCACCAGTTGCAGGAACGCGACGCGGGCACCCGCGAGGATCACCGGTGACGCGAGCGGCAACTCCAGGCGCAGCATGATCTGCCACTCGCGGTAACCGGTTCCGCGCGCCGCGTCGACGGTTTCCTGCTCCAGCTGCAAGACACCCGCGTAGGTGTTCGTGAACAACGGCGGCAGCGCCAAGGCCACCAGCGCGAGCATCAGCGGCCAGAACGTCGTGTCGACCTCCAGCCGGGAAGCCAGGAACCAGAACAGGATCACCAGCCCGAAGCTGGGAATCGCGCGGCCGATGTTCACCGCGCTCGTCGCGAGGAACTGAGCGCGGCGGTAATGCGCCAGCCACAACGCGGGCGGGATCGTCAGCACGGCCGAGATCGCCAGTGCCACCAAGGAGAACTGGAGATGCTCGACCGTCCGGTACGGCACCCCCGCAGGTTCGGTCCAGCTCCAGCGATCCGGTTCGCCCAGCCACTCGATGGCCTGGTCGATGATGCTCATCGCGCCGCCTTCCGCGACCACGGCGCGAGCGCGCGCCCACCGAGCCACAGCAGCAGATCCACCACCACGGCCAGTACCACGGAAAGCCCGACACCGACGATGATCGACGTCGGGTTCGGTGTCGCGGTCTGAATCCCGTTACGGATGAAGTACCCGAGGCCGCCCTTGCCGAGCATGGAAGTCACCGTCACCAGCCCGATCGTGGTCACCGCCGCGACCCGCAGCCCCGCGATCACCACCGGCAGCGCGAGTGGCAGTTCGACCTGCCACAGCAACCGCGACCGCGTGAAACCCATACCTATGGCGGCTTCCCGGACTTCCTTGGGCACTTGTTCGACGCCGGTGACGATGTTGCGGATGAGGATCAGCAACGTGTACGTCGCCAAGGGGATGACCGCGGTCGTGAAGGACGTCAGTCCGGTGAAGGGCACCAGTACGGCGAAGGCACCGAGACTCGGGATGACGTACAACGAACCCGCCACGCTCAGCGCGAAGACGTAGAACCACCGGCGACGCAGCGAAACCACGGAAACACCGATCGACACCACCAGCCCGATGGCGAGCGCCGCCGCGGTCAACGTGATGTGCTCGCCGAGCCGTTCGAAGATCTCGTCGAGATGGCGGTCCACCCACCGCCACTCGAAGAGCGGCCGCCCGCCCTGGGCGGGAACGGGGAACACGGAGGAGGCTCGCACCGGCCGACCTTACCCCGTTCGGGGCGCCGGATTCCGTTCTCTGGGAGCGTACGGGGCGCAACTCTCAAAATGTGGATTCTGTCGTGACCCGGAGATACTGTCCATTCCTCTGAACGAGTCATAGGAGTGTGCACGTGCGCTGGACACGGAATGTTCGAGTGGGCGCGGTGCTCGCCGCCGCCGTCCTCGGTATGACCGCCTGTGGGGGTGGCGACGACGCGGCGGCCCCGGCCGTGCAGAGCAAGGGCGGGGCGCCGATCGTGGTCGCCTCCTTCAACTTCACCGACAGCGTGATCCTCGCCGAGCTGTACGCGAACGCGCTGGAGGCCAAGGGCTACCCGATCACCCGCAAGCTGAACCTCGGTTCGCGCGAGCTGATCTACCCGGCACTGAAGTCCGGTGAACTCCAATTCGTCCCGGAGTACCAGGGTGCCGCCATCAGCACCGGATTCGGCAAGGAAGCCGCGAAAGACGCGCAGGGCGAACACGAGCAGCTCAAGAAGCTGTTCGAGCCCGACGGCGTCGCCCTGCTGGAGCAGTCGCCGGCGGAGAACAAGAACACCTACATCGTGAAGGCCGATCTCGCCAAGGAGAAGGGGCTGGCGAAGATCAGCGACCTGTCGAAAGTCGACAACGTCATCGTCGCCGGCGCGCCCGAGTGCGCGGCGCGGCTCCCCTGCTTCAAGGGCTTCACCGACGTCTACAAGCTGAAAGCCACCTTCCAGACCGTGCAGGAGGCGGGCCCGCGCGTCGAGCAGCTGCGGTCCGGCAAGGTCACCGTCATCCCGGTCGACTCGGTGAGCCCGCTCGTCGGCGACCCGCAGTTCGTGGCACTGGAGGACGACCTCGCCATCGTGCCTACCGAGAACGTCGTGCCCGCGGTGAACAAGAAGGTCCTCGACGAGCGCGGCGCCGACTTCGCGGCCGCCGTCAACGCCGTCAGCAAGGCCCTCGACACCGTGCAGTTGCGTGAGCTGAACAAGCGCGTCGACGCGGACGGCGAGAAGCCGGGCGACGTCGCGAAGGAGTGGCTGAAGGAGAAGTCCCTCATCTGAGGCTCTTCCTCGCGAGTGCAATGAAGGGGCCTTTCATAGCAAATTTTGCTATGAAAGGCCCCTTCATTGCACTTGGAGGAGGGGCGCCCGCTCCGGCCGCGGACAGCGGTGCAATCGTGGACGCTGTCGTTGCAACACGGGTGAAAGGGAGTGGGATGGGAAAGGTCACGGCCATCGCGGAGCGCACCATCGAGGCGTCGGCGGACAAGGTCAGGGCGCTCGTCGCGGACTACACCGAAACCCGGCCGAAGCTGCTGACGGAGCACTACCGCGATTACGAGGTCACCGAAGGCGGAGTCGGCGCGGGCACGAAGGCGCGCTGGAAGCTTCAGGCGACGTCGAAGCGTGTGCGTGACGTCGCCGCGACGGTGACCGAGCCGTCCGAAGGCACCCTCGTCGAAACCGACGCGAACTCCAGCATGGTCACCACATGGACCGTCCGTGCGGTGCCGGAGGGCAGCCTCGTCCGCATCGAGACGACCTGGGACGGCGCGGGCGGCATCGGCGGCTTCTTCGAGAAGACCTTCGCGCCCGGTGGGCTCAAGCGGATCTACGAGGGAGTGCTCGGCAAACTCGCCGAGGTCGTGTAGCGCTCGCCACAATCGGAATGGTCGCCCCGGTTAGCTCGTTGTACCCGACGTGAATACGGGGCGATCGCCCCGCTTGAGTTCGCAACAGACTTGGAGTTATCCCGTGAACGCAACCGAGATCCGGCTCGCCTCCCGTCCGCACGGTGTCCCGACGCTCGAGAACTTCGAGATCGCCGACGTCGAGATCCCGACCCCGGGTGAGGGCCAGATCCTGGTCCGCAATCAGGTGCTGAGCGTGGATCCGTACATGCGCGGCCGGATGAGCAGCGCGAAGTCCTACGCCGAGCCGTACGAGGTCGGCAAGGTCATGCACGGTGGCGCCGTCGGTGAAGTGCTCGAGTCCACCGTGGACGACTTTCAGCCGGGCGACATCGTGCTGCACGGCCTCGGCTGGCGCTCCCACGCCGTCGTCGCCGCGAAGCACGCGGTGAAGGTCGACCCCGAGGCGGCGCCGATCAGCGCGTACCTCGGAGTCCTGGGCATGACCGGGCTCACCGCGTACGCCGGGCTGCTCGACGTCGCGGAGTTCAAGGAGGGCGACACCGTCTTCGTGTCCGGCGCGGCGGGCGCGGTCGGTTCCGTCGTCGGCCAGCTGGCGAAGCTGAAGGGCGCGAAGCGGGTCATCGGCAGCGCGGGCACCGACGAGAAGGTCAAGTGGCTGACCGACGAACTGGGCTTCGACGCGGCGTTCAACTACAAGGACGCCCCGGTCGCCGAGCAGCTGCGCGCGGCCGCGCCCGAAGGCATCGACGTGTACTTCGACAACGTCGGCGGCGAGCACCTCGAAGCGGCCATCGACTCGATCAACCTGCACGGCCGGATGGCGATCTGCGGGATGATCTCGGTCTACAACAACACCGAACCGGCCGCCGCGCCGCGCAATCTCGCGTCGATCATCGCGAAGCGGTTCACCATGCGCGGCATGCTGGTCGGCGACCACTACGCGCTGCAGCCGCGGTTCGTGAAGGAGGTCGCGCCGCTCGTCGCCTCCGGTGAGCTCAAGTACTCGGAGACCATTGTGGACGGTATCCGCAACGCGCCGCAGGCGTTCCTGGACCTGCTGGGCGGGGCGAACACCGGCAAGATGCTGGTCCGCGTCTGACCTTGCCTCAAGTGCAATGAAGGGGCCTTTCATAGCAAAATTTGCTATGAAAGGCCCCTTCATTGAGCCTTTTTCATCCTTGGTGTTCGAGGGTGAGGATGGCTTTGGCGTGGGTGGTGACGTGGTGGGTGCTGCAGCGGGCGCGGGTGAGGATGCGC